>JBKJKE010000099.1:0-3583 GCA_046597605.1 Limisphaerales bacterium
CAGTAGGCTGCTAAAGGCAAAGTACAATTAACCAAAAATACAGAAGCCATCGGGTAACACCCCTTTTGGCACAACGAATCCCTCTCACGGGTAACAGTTACTTTTGGCACACGGCGACGTGTAAACTGGTGGGTTTTCGGAGAGCCCAACAAAGAACTTCGAAAAATGTTGGTTGGCTTGTCACGTTACATCGTGACACTTGCCACATCAAAGCATCGGTTCTTTGTGTTCCTCGAAGGGAAGATCCAGCCAGACGATTGTTTAGTTTCTATCGCACTCAATGATGCCTTCCACCTCGGTATCTTGAGCAGCCGCTGTCACGTTGCGTATGCATTGGCTGCTGGCGGACGCCTCGGCGTCGGCAACGACCCCCGCTACAACAAATCCCGTTGCTTCGACCCTTTTCCCTTCCCTGATTGCACCTCCGCGCAAAAAGAAAAGATTCGCGGCATAGGCGAGGAATTGGATGCGCATCGCAAACGGGTCCAGGCGAAACATCCCAACATCACTCTCACCGGCATGTATAACGTGCTGGAGAATTTGCGCTCCGGAAAACCGCTCACGGACAAAGAAAAACAAATCCACGAACAAGGCCTTGTCTCCGTCCTCAAACAACTCCACGACGATCTCGATAGCGCCGTCTTCTCCGCTTATGGCTGGTCCGACTTGGGCAAGGCTTTAGAGGAAGCTGACAGAGGGAGCATTTACGATTTCAAAACAAAGACCTTTGCCCAAATCGAGGCGACACCCGAGGGCTTCGCGGCCGCGATTGCTGACTTGGAAAAAGCCGTCGACGAACAAATCCTCGAACGCGTGGTCGCCTTAAATGCCGAGCGCGCCCGTGAAGAAGCCAATGGCCAAATCCGCTGGCTCCGTCCCGAGTATCAATGTGCCAAAGAGAAACCGGCCCAAACCAAGGAACTCGATCTCGAAACCAAGCCCGGCCTGGTGAAACGCAAGAAAAAGGAAGTCGCGATTAAAACCGCGAAGGTCAAAGGCAAAAAGCTCCCGTGGCCCAAAACCATGCCGGAACAGGTCAAAGCCGTTTCCGACGCCCTCCGTGCCTGCGAAGTCCCGAGCACCGCCGTCGACCTCGGCAAAACCTTTTCCCGCGCCAACCCCGAAGACATCACCGAAATCCTCGAAACCCTCTGCATCATGGGCCAGGCCCGCAAAGGGCAAGAAAAAGGAACCTACCTGGCCTGAGCAATGCGTAGTGCAAATTTAAAACAAACAACTAAGGTAAAAACATGATCGAACGGATTCGATTCAAAAATTTCAAGGCATTGAAAGATGCGGAGATTAAGTTAGGAGCATTTAACTTAATCGTTGGGCCTAATGGGAGCGGAAAGACTAGTGTCCTCCAAAGTCTTCAAGCAATAGTGGACCCAAGACAGGTTTGGCATCGGCGTTTAACCACGGTCGGAAACGAAGATGCGGGGTGGTTGATCGATGTTGGCATCAGTGGCATGGAGTCAGACCAGTGGATTAGCTCTAGCGTGCAATACGAAAGGGTCGAAACAATGGTCCCGAAAGGCCCTTCGTTTGTCCTGGGACAAAGTGTCTATGATCAATCTGTAGCCGAACTTCGAGCTGCACGTCTTTATTCTCTCGAACCATCTCTACTGGCGCGAGCGACCGACGCACGCGAAGTCAAACGACTCACTGAGAATGGGACAAATCTGAGCGGCGCGCTAACATACATCCGCGACCAGGATGAAGATGCATATGACAGCCTTCGTGAAGAACTTCAGAGATGGCTGCCTGAATTCGACGGGATAAGTTTCCAGACGGATCAAAACGGTCATCGCCAACTCTGCTTGCGGCAGGCTACTACAAAAAAAGTGATTGCAGCAGCTGAACTCAGCGAAGGCACTTTACTAGCTTTAGCTTTGCTGGCGATCGCGCACGAACCAGGATCCCCTTCCATTATCGCTCTGGAAGAACCCGACCGTGCCCTACATCCTCGACTATTACGAGACGTCAAAGATGCTCTTTACCGCTTAGCGTTCCCGAAAGAATTTGGGTTGGACCGAAAACCAGTCCAAATCATCGCTACGACCCATTCACCGTATTTCCTGGATCTCTTCCGCGATCATCCCGAACAAATCATTATTGCCGAGAAGCAGCAGGATGGCACCGCCAAGTTCAAAAGCCTCTCAGATGATCCGCATTTGAAAGAAATCATAGGGGATGCTCCTCTGGGAGAAGTCTGGTATAGCGGGATATTAGGCGGGGTTCCAATCGAGAAGTAATGCGCCTGGCTATCTTAAGTGAATCGTCTGCTGACGAAGCGGCGTTGCGTGTGCTTGCAGACGCTGTTTTAGGCATTAACACCATCGCACCGCATGTAGCTGAACCACGAACCCGAGGTTGGTCGGGAACCCTCCGCAATTGCGAATCGATCGCCAAGGCCCTGCATTATAATACTGATGCCGACGCGTTTATCATTGTGGGAGACTCCAATCATCAAACCGTCGTTCACGGAAGTCCACAAAACCGGTTACACCAACTAAACAGCATCGCACTTAACCTGCGAAGGCAGTTGGGGCCTCGTTCTGGAAGACCTCCCTTGCGCATCGCCGTTGGGATTGCATCTCCCGCGATTGAAGCTTGGCTCCTGTGCTCTGAAAGCAACGACATCTCCGAAGCTAAATGGGAGAAAGGTTTAGAGACCAAAAGGGATCCCTATTCCAAGTTGGAGCTCAAACAACGCCTCAGCGGATCGGACAAGCTCACTCTCACCACCCAAACCCAAAGGATGGTGGCCGCGGCTCTGGAGTTGAGGACAAAAATTCCACTGCTAGAGGAACGCTTCCCCTATGGTTTCGGCGTCCTTGCCGAGGAACTCCGGCGCTGGCGATCACTCACTTAGATCCAGAGCCTCGCTGACAATTTCCACTGGATTAGCCCAGACTAACTCTCCAAGTTGATAGCTACTAACTCTCCAGATCCCTCAAGAAGGGCAGAAAGAAAATTCGCATGTTCGCTCTTTGTCGATCCTGGGCAAAATTTTCTGACTCCTTCCGGAAGGAATTCTGAGGTGCCGAGAGAATTTTCTCACTACTCCGAGAGATCTCGCGACTACCGAATAGGTTTTTTCACTACTCGCGACGTTTTAAAAAGTACTCAAATAATTATTGGAGGTGTCGCAAGGATCTAACGGGTGGCGAGTTTCCCATTGGCCACCTGCAAGGATCTCGCGAGTAGTGAAATAATTATCTACCTACCCGCTAAATCCTTGCGAGGGGTGAACAAATGTATTCCGGACGCTGTAACTCGTTGATAGAAGGCATTTTACAGATGTGACCACGTTTAGTTTCTGCGAGCACCTATGGAGATTTTTTTGGCGAAAGCGAAGAGTTTTTGGAGCGGAATTTAACCACGGATGGAGACCAATAAACCCAGCGCGGCTAAGCCGCAAGGACGGACCGCGGTTGTGTGCGAAGCACCAGCCGCAGCGCAGGGAAACGGGGTGGGAGATAGGAGTGATTGAGGCTGGCTACCGATGCAACGTGCTGCCAAGGAACCTACGTTTTCGCCCGAGAGGCGACAACGTAGGTTTCCTTGGCAATCAAAACGA
>JBKJKE010000200.1:0-19431 GCA_046597605.1 Limisphaerales bacterium
AACTCGCTGCCAACCATTCCTTGAAACCAACAACAAAACTGTTATGAATCTCCCGCCTCAGACTGGCTGGTTTTGAAGTGCCCACAAGTGGCTGGTTTTGATCTGCCCGATGACAGCACAACGAACGCTAAGCAAAGTCCAAAAATCACCGGCCAGTTCAGCTCTGTTTTTGGCGTATCACTCGCCGCTTCGACCGGTTGCCCAACTGGTTGGCTTTGAAAAGCACTCGACGGGTCTTCGCGTAGTTGCTCCGTTTTGAAAATGAGTTGCCGCCGCCGGTATCGCGTCTCTGCTCCATCGGAACTCTCAACGATGAACCATCCATTTCTGTATTCAACGTGAGGTTTGAAAAACGACCCGGTCGCCGCTTTGTATGCGTTCTGAAAGTCAGAAATAACTTGGGCGCTATCTTCGCCGCCAGTGACATTGCTCATACTAGGTTTGTTTACCGTCCATGATACATTTCATAGAGTCGTTGCCGGGTGGCATCCTGCATACTGCCATCGTGGATAAATGCCCTTCGTTCTTCATAACCGGTATAGGCTCCAAAGCCATTTTTGGCGTTCAGTTTGTAGTCAACAACGTATCCAAAAACAGGCTGTCCTCTATCGAAGATGTGCGATTTCATCGGCGTTGTCTCATATTCAAACATTGCACTATCCGGGTCCTTCAAACTATCGCGCCAATAACGCTCGATAATGGATTTGTGGTCTTCTGGATAAACTCCGTAATTGGCGGTGGCGAGTTGCTCAACAGTGACGCGGGAAGTGGGGGTCATGCATCCTGAAACAAGAAATAGAAGCACCAATAGGAAGAAGAAATATTTCATAAAGTTGTGCCGAATTCCGCACAACTCAAAATTTAAAACCGCCTACTGTCAAGTGCCGAATACGGCACATGAAAGAACCGCGCAATGTCATAGGAGCAGAACTCCAAAAGGTTCGACTGGAAAAAGGACTTTCGCAGACTGAACTCGCGGCGATTTGTCAAAGGCAGGGATGGGACATAAGTCGTAATGTCATTGCTAAAATAGAAGCAAAGACTAGATGCGTTACAGATTTTGAGATTTTGCTGTTGGCTGACGCACTAAAACACTCCGCTGCCTCATTCTTTCCGAGAGCCAAAGCGTGGGACGCCTTGCGCGACCATTTTATGAAGCAAACTCACCGACTTAGTGGCTAGTTTGGCCGGGCCATGGGCAGGCTCCAAGTTCTTCCATCTTCTGAATGTAGTTCAAAAAATGTTAAGTAAGCGTTAATGGATTTGGCGGCGAAGCCGCCAATCCGAAGGATTTAACTTACTTAGCGCGTAACTATCGTTATTGAATTTAATTCAATGAGTATAGTTTGGCGGACAAGCTTGACCGGAGTTAAACGGCAATTTTTGACCGGTTGCAGTGACAAGCTTGACCGGTGCTAAAAGGGTATGTCGTCACCGACTAACGGGTTTTCTGTTTCTGATTCAGATTGTAACCCGTCAGGTAGTGAAGATGGTTCTTCCTCAACAACAATTCCGCCTTTTCCGATTTTCGTTTTAAAGAAAATCTTATTAGTTCCATATTTGGTTCTGCCATTGCGAGAAATGTGGTTAGCCGCCTCTAACCTTTGCAAGCTGCGACGCACTGTTCTATCACCACAACCCGATTCCTGAGCAATTGTCTTTTCAGACGGCCACACATAGGAATTTGCGCCCAAACGATTGCGCATTGCCGCATAAACAACAAAGTCTCTTGGCTCAAGCTTTCCGCTGATTACATCGAGCAGAAGTCCGCAAGGAATTTGAATGAAGCGTTCTCTTGAAATGCCAGAGGGTGGCGTTTCTTTATTAATACAATCCATAGTTGTTGAGTGCTTTTGAACCCAACAAACTGTTGAAAAACCCGAAAAGTAGATAGTTCACTTAGTAAGTGAAAATTGCGCCAAAATCGCGCAAAAGAGTCTTTCAACAATTTGCAAAGTGATTATGCCGCCAAGCCTTCGTTATTCGCTTCCATTTGCGTCCTGATGAATCCACTGATGCTGGACATATCCCAAAGACGAACTCCTGACTTTTGGCCTTTAATTCGCAGCAGCACAGAGCGCACTTTGCGTTCTGAGTTAAGCGTGTAGAGCGTCCCTCTTTTAATCCCAAAGTAACGCTCAACGTCCTTTGTTCTACCAAACTCTGGCGTTAGACCGTTGAAGTCTGAAGCCTGTATCTGTTGATGTGTCAAAATGCGCAACGAACCAGCATTGCGCCCGATTGGTGTTTGATTGCCGGGAGTTTCCCGGTGCAAGAGTAATTTCTGCATGATTTCATCTTCTGAGATTGTTGCAGATTCGCCAATCAATTTAATTGACTTTGCGCCAAGTATATATCTCGACAAAACAGAACAATGTCGTAAATTAGGGCACACTTCGAAAACCTTCCCGGTAGAGGCTTCATTTCTGACAACCTTGGCAGAGCTTAGAAAGACTTACATTTGTTGTAAG
This sequence comes from Limisphaerales bacterium, assembly GCA_046597605.1. Lineage (GTDB taxonomy): Bacteria > Verrucomicrobiota > Verrucomicrobiia > Limisphaerales > JACDHS01 > JACDHS01. The sequence goes on from JBKJKE010000200.1 coordinate 2,472, forward strand.
TTTTGTTGTAAAAAAAGGATTTTACAGCGTTTTAAGAGGGGCAAAAATGCTGCAAGTGCCTGCAATAGAAGGACTTGGAGCGGGTGAAGGGAATCGAACCCTCGTCTCAGCCTTGGGAAGGCCACATTCTACCATTGAACCACACCCGCTTTTAACGCCGACGGATAACTTCTATCAGCTAAATCTGCCGCTCGCAAGGATTGCTGTTAAACCTTCGGCTCCCAACCTTTGCGATACTTTCGCGACCAGAGTTTCTCGGCGACGTTGTTGTCGATGACCTTCTGTTTCTTCGGATCGAAGTGGATCGTGCTGCCGGTGCGATAGGCCATGTTGCCGAGATGACACAGCAGGGTGCTCTTCTGGCCATCTTCGATTTCGGCATTCAGCTTTTTGCCGTCCCGGATGGCGTCGCAGAAATTAGTGAAGTGATCATTGTCGGTCCGCTTGTTCTTTTGTTCACTAATTACTTTTCCATTCAGATCCAAAAACTGAAAGTCATCACCAGCCAGAATTAGGTGACCTTTGCTGCCGTAGAAATTCACGCCGAATCCGACGTTTTCGAAGCCCCGAGGATGACAGCTGTGCCCTTCCCATGTGGCTCCTTTCTTCCCGTCGAAATCGAAAGAAACGACATAAGTATCGGGCGTTTCCTGGTCGTCATCCGAAGGCATCACATATTTGCCGCCGCCGCAGGTTACTTTCGTCGGCAGGTCGACTCCGAGCCCCCAGCGGATCAGGTCCAACGAATGCACGCCGTTGTTGGCCAGTTCACCGCCGCCCCAATGCCAGCGCCAGTGCCAGTTATAATGAACGAGATTGTCGAGATAAGGATGTTCCGGAGCAGGACCTTGCCAGAGGGAGTAATCGAGCTCTCCGGGAACGGGAGAGGGCTTCCCATGCCCGATGCTTTTACGGGCGTTGTTATACCAGGAACGAGCAAAATTAACTTCGCCGATTTCTCCTGCTTTCAACTTCTCCATCACTTCTATCATCCAAGGCAAACTGCGCCGTTGATTCCCCATCTGCACGTGCCGCTTGTACTTGCGCGCGGCTTGCACCATCAATTGGCCTTCGCGCGGATTGTGGCTTCCGGGCTTTTCCACATAAACATGTTTGCCGGCAGAACAGCCCAGGATCGTCGCGGGAGCATGCCAATGGTTGGGGGTGGCGATCGTTAAAATATCAACTGACTTATCGTCCAGAGCACGCCGGAAATCTTTGATCCCTTTCGGCGCCCGCTCCTGTTTTTGACCGATGGCCTTCACTGCCTTTGCAATCGCGCGATCATCGACATCGCAAATGTAGGCGATCTCAACATTCCGCATCGCGAGAAGAGCCCCAACATGCGCGAGCCCGCGGGCATTTGTGCCCATCACGGCGGCGATAATCTTGTTGTTGGCATTGGCCGCGAACAAAGAAGGGGCGACTGTCAAAGCCGCTCCAGCGAGAGAAGTGCGAGCCAGGAATTGGCGGCGAGACAGATTTTGCATAGTTAGAGGACGCTGAACGCCATGAGAAATTCAGGAAGAACTGCGCTTCGATTAGAACAAACTGTTCACCGCGGTGCCGAGCACACTCAGAGGACCGGTGTCTTCAAGGCTTTCGGTGGCTTTGTCGAGCTTCTGAAGTGAAAGCTTCACGTTCTTGAGCAGGCTATCGTCATTTACCAGCTTGCCCACGGAACCATCGCCTCGATTAATTTTCTCCAGGATCTGCTTCAGGTTCGTCATGGCGTCGGCAGTTTCGGTATAGAGTTTTTCGTCTTTGGCGAGTTTACCCAACGTGCCCTGGCCGGCATTGATACCATCGACAGTGGATTGGGCCGACTTCAGGACGTTCCGGGCGTCGTCGATCGTTAGCTTCACTTCCGCGGCGGTGCTTTCGAGGTTAGTTACCGCCGATAACGCCGAGAAATACAAGGCATCGTCTTTGATCAGTTTTCCCACAGTCCCCTCGCCGGCAGCGATTCGGTCTGAAACGACTTTCAAGTTACCGATCGTCGCCGTTAAAGCAGGAGTGTTTTGTTGAACGAAATCAGTAATCGGGCCGAGGAGGTTATTGAGTTTGTCACCGGTGAAGGTCTTCGTGACGTTCTCAATTCCCACGGCCACGTTGTCGAGCCGGGCGATCAGGTCGCTCATGTCCGCCTGTTCTTTGGTTTCCAGGGTGCTGTTGGGAGCCGCCACCGGGGCATCTGCGCTTCCGAACTCGACCGCCAAATAGTTCTGCCCCATCAGACCGGTAAATTTAATTGCCGCAACACTGTCGGTCTTGACGACTGCTCCGGGTTCGACTCGGAACGTGACGCGCACCCGATCCTTGTCCAATCCGACTTTATCGATTCGACCGATCTGCACGCCCGCCATTTTCACGGGATCGCCCACCTTCAATTCCCCCACATCCTTGAACCGTGCATGCAATTGTTCCCCTTTGCGGAAAAAATTTATCCCTCCAGCCATCTCAAGGATGATGAAGGCAGAGACGAGGGCCAGTGCAAAAAAGATACCGAGTCGGGTTTCCAGTGTGTTTCTCATGGACGTGCGGATTTTTGGAATTCAACTTCTGCGTGCAAAAATTTCTGAATGAGCGGATGCGGGTGGGCCTTCACTTCCTGAGGCGTGCCGCTGAAAAGAATCTGGCCATCATTCAAGATTGCCATTCGATCAGCCACCCCAAACGCCAGGTCGCGATCATGCGTCACTACAATGGAAGTGGCGTGCGTTTCCTCGCGCAGGCGCAAAATCTCTTCCCCGATCGTCACTGTCATAAGCGGATCCAACTCACTCGTTGGTTCATCATACAGGATGAGCTGTGGTTGAACAACGAGGGCACGGGCGATTGCCACCCGTTTCTTCATACCGCCGGAGAGCTCGCTCGGCATCTTATTTTCCAAACCCTGCAGGCCGACAATTTCCAAAGCATCTGCTACGACTTTCCGAATTTCTGCCGGGGGCTTGAGCCGATGTTCACTCAGGTATAATCCAACATTCTCGCCCACGGTGAGAGAGTTCAACAAAGCACCGGACTGAAAAACCATTGCCATGCGGTACTTATCCAGCACCCCGGGTTGTGTGATGGATTCGCCCTCAATGAAAATTTCGCCGATCCTGGGTCGATCCAATCCAATGATGTGTTTTAACAGAACACTTTTACCGCTCCCGCTCGGCCCCATGATGACAAAAATTTCACCCCGTTCGACTGTGAAGGAGATTCCTTTCAGGACCTCTTGTCCACCGAACTTCTTGCGCAACTCCCGCACTTCCACACGAACGCTATGGGTGTTAGTCGTGCTCATTGGAACACCTCGAAATACATGAAAAACCGAGTTAATACGTAATCGAGGAGCAGGATCAGCACAATCGCGTTAACCACTGCTTTCGTTACAGACCGTCCGATGCCGCGCGGGCCACCGATCGTGACCAGACCTTGATGGCAACCGACCACACCAATCACGAGGGCGAAAGCAAAGCTCTTGAGAACCCCATTCACGATATGAGACACCTTCACCACTTCTTTCAGGTTGGCGAAATAGCTTTCAAGACTGAGATGAATTTGAGCATTGAAATGAGAAACGAGCGCGCCTCCAAACCAACCTACCATAATCGAAAAAATGACCAGAAGGGGCAGCGCGATGGCAATGGCAACAACGCGGGGCAACACTAGATATTGAATGGGATTGATGTTCATTGTTTTGAGCGCATCAATCTCCTGATAGACCCTCATGGAACCGATCTCTGCAGCCATCGCTGAACCGATGCGGCCCGCAATGAGAATCGACATCATGACGGGCGCCAACTCCTTGGCCATGGAAACTCCGACCATCCCGCCAATAAAACTCGCCATCCCGCGGTCGACCAGAACTGAACCGGCCTGCAAGGCGAGAACGCCTCCGATGAACAAGGATAAGATGCAAGCCATCAACAAACTCGCATTCCCGATCTCAAATAACTGCTCCAGGATTTTGGCGCGTTGACGCATCGCTCCGGATAACCCCTGGAGAGTGCGCCAAAACAATAAAATCATTTCACCAATATTCTGAAACATACCTGCTATTTAAGCCCTGAGAGATTCGAAGTTCCCCGATTTTTTGCAATGCTAGAGTGAACTTCTGAGGAGACGATCGCTTTTTCCGGCTTGCCCCCGAGAGGAAACCCAAAAACTTTCCATGTTGTTCCGTTTGCACCTTTCGACCGCTGCACAAGGCCATGAAGGAATGAATTTTTCGTTTTCTCCGGACTTACCTCGCGCCTGTAAACATTCCAAAGCAGCGATTGACTGCGGGAACTCGTTTTGACGTTTTTTTCCGAGCGCCAGATTGACCAAAGCTGGGAGTAATTTCGCTCGATGCTCTTACTATTGGGGAGCAGCGGTTCGAGGATGGATAGAACCTGGAGGCGTTCGTTTCCTTCCAGACTGCGAGTGTAGGTGAACAGCGGCCAAAGATCGCGACGCTTCGAATGAGCCCCGGTTTCGGTTTGTTTAAGATTAATATCGGAATAGAGGAAGAAGAGAATCCGTGTGCGTTCTCGAAAGAGCGGTGCAGCGTGATACTGGTTGTACTTGTAGACGGGCCAGAGGTAGAAATCACTCCGCATTGTTTTACTGCTGGCTCGGCTGTAAAGCGGCCAAACCCTGGAAACACGCTTTCCTTCTCCCCGCGCAAACACGATCAATGGCCACGGCACTCCAACTTCCTTATATTTCTTTTCTCTGTCATCGGTGAGTGTCAAACCCAGCGGCCAGGGTGCGGTGAAAGAGTCGCGCTTTGGAGAACGGGTTTTCGTGAAAAGCGGCAAAACAGAAATCTGTCGTTCTGGATTGTCCGTTCCGATCCCGTTGTGATTCTTCAGAAAGAACGGCCAGAGAGCAAAAAAACGGTCGTGCCCTCCGATCAGCTCAACTTCATCCGCACTGTTCGTTCGGGAGGTGAGATTCTTGTGCTCATGTCCAACCAGAGGCCAGACCTGCCATCCACTCAATTCATTTCCTTTTCGGAGATGAAAAATCGGGTAGAGATAGTTGTCCGTGACAATGTCCCTTCTCTTGCTCTGCACATAGAGAGGCAAGAGGATGAAACGAATTTCGTCCCGGAAAAGACGGTTTTTCAAACGTCCGTAGATTGGAAGGAGCGCCGTATAATTGTCTTCCGGATTCGGCGACCGCTGTTGAAAGTAAAAAGGAAACAGAGTGAACCGCTTTCGCAAGGTTTCATCCTGAGTCTGGCCCCCAGCAAACGAAAACACTTGCAGGATATGGAACCGCGACTCTTTTCCATACCGATCGTAGCTCAGGATTGGATACAGTATGTCGAATTCGGCTGACTCTACGTCTGGATCACGTGCGTATGAAAACAAAGGGGGCACGGCCCAAAGCTGCTGGCTCTCACGCTCCTCATGGTAGTAAAAAGGGCCAATCGCCTCTTCCCGAAATCCGTCCTTCGAAGTTAGATCAAATTTTTGGTAGGTAGGCCAATACTTCTGATCCTCATCAGCGGCGGTCGCAGAAAAGCAAACGACAGCTGTAAAAGTTGTGAGGAGAAGGGTCTTGGACATTGCCAGTTTTCGCTTTTTGACGCTCGCGATAGTTAAAGACCGGGCGCGGGGCGTCAAGCCCGCGTAGACACGAAACGGAAGTGGGGGGAGGTCTGAGCGAGGATAGCGGACTCAGCGAATTCAGGCCGACGCTTTGGAATAAATCGACAGTGCAATACGCATATTGTGGAGGCGCCTCAGAATGAATCGATACCGTAATACGCGTATTATAGGGTCACTCCAGAGTGAACCGGTACCGCAATACCCGTATTGTGGAGTCACTTCAGAGTGATTCGATACCGCAATACCCGTATTGGGTGGTCACTTCAGAATGAATCGATACCGTAATACCCGTATTGTGGGGTCACTTCAGAGTGAATCGATAGCGCAATATGCGTATTGTGGGCTCACATCAGAGTGATTCGAGAGGGCAATGCGCGTATTATGACGCCACTTCAGATTGAATCAACGGGGTAGCAGCGGCGGACCCCCAATTTTGAATTCTCGAAAATTCAAATTTCAGGAAACAAAGAAGGACGAATAGTTAACGTTAGCGAAGCACTGTAAAGACGCTTTTTTGCACCTATATGCACAAAATCGTTGACGGGGGTGTTTGGAATAATTTAAGCTCTACCCATAATTGAGGTTTTTTACCTCGGTTCCTCCGAACCCAGTGCGGACGTGTGCATGTCTTCACTGGGTTTTTTATTTCCCGATTTTCCAGCCGCGCGCAATTAAAAGAGTTAAAACCGCGGGGAGAAAAGTTAATGCCACCACCATACAGGTGCATACACCCACAGCCATCACGAAGCCAAGACTCGCGATGCCTTGATGCTTCGCAAAGCAAAGACTTCCGAAGCTAATAATCGTGGTTAAACCCGAGACCAACACTGCTTTTCCAGTGCTCTTCGCGAGAATTGCCGGATCCTGTTCCTCCGCAAACCGATTCAAGATATGGATTCCATTGGTCACGCCGATCCCGATTACCAAGGGCAAGGTCATGATGTTGGCAGGATTAAACGGGATCCCAAAAACGCCCATTAAGCCGACCATCAGCAGAGTGCCTAACGCGACCGGAAGCAACGCAAGCAGGACACAACTGACAGAACGAAAATGTATGAACACCAAAATCGCAATGGCGGCGAGAGCGTACCACGCAGCCTTTTCGTAGCTTTCCTTGAGGAGCGTCGTGTACTCATATAACTGCACCGGAGTCCCCGTTATGACAGGGTGTCCGGTGTCGTTGGGATCAAGTGCCTTTCGCAGTTCGAAAATAAATTTTTCCTGATGATTTCGCTGCCAAACGTCATTTTTGGGGTAGACCTGCAGTAGGAATTTTCCGTTAACACCGATGAATCGGTTGCGTAAGGGTTCCGGGAGGTCCTCAATGCGCAATCCACTCTCGGTATCCTGGTGGCGAAGAACGGAGAACGTTTTGTGGATATCCTCGAACAAAGCTTGTTGAAACTGCATCAACCGTTTCGCGGCAAAACCTTCGTCGGCCAACATAACGCGTCGTAAGTTCCCAATGGCATCCCGCAATGAGGATAGTTGGATTGCCAACTTAGGTTCTGCTTGGAGCGTCGCATTAACGGCCAAACCAAGATAGCCCTGCAAGGACCAGAGTGTCCGACTCAATTCCGCGGCGTCCACCCGGGCAGAATCGATCTCCGCGAAGTTCAAAGTGCTGATGGTTTGTTTAATTTTTTGGACCAGCGCTATTTTTGGCGTTTCATCCTGTGCGAGGAAGCGGCTCATCGACTCAACATTTGTGACCGTGGATAACGTCTTTATCTTCTGCTCCAGGGCGACCGCTTCATCGAGGGTGTCCGCAATGACAGCGGCAAAAAGCACCGATTTATCAGCAGATTCGAGCAGCTTCTTCTCGAACATAACCGCCGGCAAATCCCGGCTTTGCATATTCAGAAGGTTATAGTCGAAATAGACGGTTCTGGCGTAGAAGACTGCCAAACCAACAGCTACCGTGGTTACCGTCAAGACCATCGCAGGTCGTTTCAACCAAAGGTTCTCCAGACGAGCACGCCGGGCAATTCGATCGGAAACGCTCTTCTCTTTGTCATTGTTCCGTCCACGCATGAGGAGTGCTGGCAGCATCGTCATCATCGGAATGAGGCTCAGCAGCATTCCACCCCCACAAATTATCCCCATTTCCTGGATGCCCTTGAAATCCGTGATGCTCATCGCCAGAAAAGCTCCAGAAGTGGTGAGAGCACCAGTGAAGATACCCAGGCCCGTGTTGACCATGGCAATGCGCATGGCCACGACCGGGTCTTTTCCATACCTTAATTCTTCTTCAAAACGGGTGATGAGATGAACGCCGAAATCGATCGCCAGGCCGATCAAAATGGGTGCAAAAGTGATTGTGAGAATATTGAGATGGCCCACAGCGGCCGTGGTGAAAGCCATGGTATAGCCCAATCCGATGACCAGTGCCAGGTTCGCTTTCAGAGGTCTTACTACCTGTCGATAGCCGTAGATGAATATAGCAGCGCATCCCACCAGGGAGATAATGGTCGCAAGAGTGGAGTCGGTTTGCGACTGGGCCATTTCGTCCACCTCCAGCACAGGCTCACCCGTGATCCCCACATTCAGCCCCACGACTTCTCTTTCAGTTTCACTCACCAGTTCTCGCAATCGATCCACGGCGGGTCCATTGAGCTTTGCATTCCGCGCCCGGGCGGTAACCAAATAGATCTTACCACCTGCAAAGGTGATGTACATCGCCCGTTCAGCCTCGTCGCCAGCTCCAAACAAAGCGGTCACCCCCGGGGAGGGTGGCGTCCCCGGACGCTCCAGAGCATCGGTCGCTTGAACAACGATTCTTTCCAGGGCGGGGAGAGCATTTACCAGCGCCCGTGTTTCGGCAGTCTCTTCTTTCTTCGAGGTGCGGAACTGACGATTGATCAGCGTGAAGAGAGAATTCAGATTGGTGGCCCGGCTGAACTGCTGCAGAAAGGGATGGTAGTCCTCCAGAGTTTTCTGAAGCTCTTTGAGGTCGGGCTCAGGAACGAACAGCAGCGCTTTCGGACCCATCATCGGAAGGTCACCTTTGTAGAAAATATCGGTGAAGATATTAGTTTCGCGTTCCAGCTTCGCTCCCAGGCGTTCAACAAATTGCCGGTTCTTTTCCGGCGTCTCGCTCTCCACCACCACGACCAGATCATCCTGCGCCGGGAACTCTTTCTGGAACTTGAGGAAATTCAGGTGGTACTTCTTATCCGATCCCACCAGGCTGTTGCGATCGGTATGGAACTCGAGATTCGTTACGGTGTAAAAGACGCACAATCCGAAGAGGAGGATTTGCGAGTAGATGAAGAACTTCGGAAACCGGAGAACGACATCAGCAACAACGTTGAGCAGACGGACAAGGGGCGACTCAGATGGTTGCTTAGGGGATGAAGCCACGAAATGTTTTATGCTATATCCAGCTATTTAAAAATCTGGGTGAACAGGCTACGTTGAAAAACGTTGCAGGAAGACTTGAGCACATCCCGAAAGCGACGACAAGCAAATGGAATGATGTGATTGTTCTCTTCGGGACTCAGGCAGATCAAGCAGCTGCCTGATCCGCTTTGCGACGAATAATAGGCTGGATCTCGCCCGCAACCACTGCACGAGTGATCTTAATGCCCGCGATATCCTCGCTGGTCGGAATTTCGAACATCACGTCTAACATCAACTTCTCAAGGAGAGTTCGAAGGGCGCGGGCACCTGTCCCTTTTTTAAGAGCCTGCTTCGCCAACTCTCGCAAGGCATCGGTCGTAAATTCAAGCTGCACGCCGTCCATCGCCATCAGCTTTGCATACTGCTTTGTCAGTGCGTTCTTCGTGTCGGTAAGAATCTGAACCAGTTGATCCTCGGTAAGCTCCTCCAGCGCCGTAGTCATGGGCAAACGGCCAATGAACTCCGGGATAAAGCCGAACCCAATCAGATCTTCCGGCTCCACAAATTGAAGCATCTTATCGCGTTCGATCAACGCCGTGGAACGACCCTGGTCAATAGCGCTGAATCCCATCACCCGGTGTCCCATCCGGCGATGCACAATCTTTTCCAATCCCACGAAGGCACCACCACAAATAAACAAAATGCCACTCGTATCCACCCGGATGTACTCCTGCTGCGGATGTTTCCGACCACCCTGCGGCGGAACATTGCAGATCGTGCCTTCCAGAATCTTCAAAAGCGCCTGTTGCACCCCTTCTCCGGAAACATCCCGCGTGATAGAGACGTTCTCCGTCTTGCGCGCGATCTTGTCGATTTCGTCGATGTAAACGATTCCCATCTGCGCCCGCTTCACATCGTAATCGGCGTTCTGCAGCAGCCGGAGAATAATGTTTTCCACATCTTCACCTACATAGCCCGCCTCGGTGAGAGTCGTGGCATCGGCAATGGCGAAGGGCACGTCTAAAATCTTCGCCAAAGTCCGTGCCATCAGCGTCTTGCCCGAACCAGTGGGTCCAACCAGCAGAATATTACTCTTCTCGATCTCCACACCGGAGTGCGCATTGATCGTAGTCTCGCCGGAAGCATTCTCATCGACCGGATCCTGAAGGATCCGTTTGTAATGATTATGCACTGCAACCGCCAAAGTCTTTTTTGCCTGAAGCTGGCCAATGCAATGTTGATCCAACATCCGCTTGATCTCAGCGGGCTTTGGAACATTCAGTTTGATCGGAGATTTCTTGGTCTCCGTTGAAAGTTCCTTGTCGAGCACGCTCTTGCAGAGCGTGATGCAGTTGTCGCAGATATAAACCCCCGGGCCGGCGATCAATTTCTTGACCTCGGCGTGGGATTTCCCGCAGAAACTACAGAGAGTGATGTTGGTGGGGCGGGCCATTCAACTATTATGGTATCACTGAGGTTCGTTCGGGTAAATTAGTCATTTCCTTGCGGGATTGAACGACTTCATCGACCAAACCAAACTTCTTCGCCTCCTCTGCGCTCATGAAGTTGTCACGGTCACAGGCGCGTTCCACGATGTCGTAGGGTTGGCCCGTGTGCTTCGCGATAATCTCGTTCAAACGCTGTTTCAATTTCAGCATGTACTTCACGCGAATTTCCACGTCGCTGGCTTGGCCTTCCGCCCCGCCGAGCACCTGGTGAATCATGATGTTGGAATTCGGCAGAGAGAAACGCTTGCCTTTGGTTCCACCGCAGAGCAACACAGCGCCCATCGAGGCGGCCTGGCCGATGCAATAGGTGTTCACGTCGCACGTGAGAAACTGCATGGTGTCATAGATCGCCAATCCAGCCGTCACACTGCCGCCGGGAGAGTTGATATAGAGATGGATGTCCTTCTTGGGATCGCTCATTTGGAGGAAGAGCAATTGCGCGATGATAACATTTGCCACCATGTCATCCACAGGTGTGCCCAGGAAAACAATACGATCAACCAACAGCCGGGAGTAAATGTCGTAACCGCGCTCGCCGCGCCCGGTTTGTTCAACCACGTGTGGAATCAAAAAATTTTGCATAATTAAGCCTGTGAACTAGTCGCCCGAACCTACTGTTTGGCTCCAGCAGCGTCAAGTTTCACGCCCAGAAACTCCTGGATTTTTGCTGCCCTTGCAATCGGTGCTTCGCTTATTCTGCGCTGGTGAAAATTTCTGTAGAACATATCGGTCTCCCTGCGCGTAACTCCACCGCCCTCAAAGATTGGTATGTGAACGTCCTCGGAGGAAAGGTCTTCTTCGACAATGGCGCAACGCCGCCGGCATTTTTCGTCCAGCTCTCCGGTGCGATGTTGGAGATTTACGAAGGGGACTTCGGGATTAAAGAAACGAGCGACAACAAACTAAGCGGTTTTCGCCATCTCGCCCTGCGGGTCGACTCCATTGAAACGGCAAAGAAGGAATTGGAAGAACGGGGCGTTCGGTTCGCGGAAGATGTGAAACCGGCAGGTGGCGGTGGCCGTGTTTTGTTCTTTCAAGATCTGGATGGGAATCTTTTGCACCTGGTGGAAAGACCCGCGGATTCTATTTTCCGGTAGCCTTGATCACAGCGCCTGGCTGCAGATGAGACAGTCCACACAGATAAAACCGAGGGAAAATTAATCCAAATGAGGCCGTCGCATCAAAATTCGCCGGTTCGAGCTGCTCGCGAGATGGGGGCAATACCATGCCCATAAAAAAGCATCCCATGTGGCAGGCCCCTGCGGGTGCTGTTTTTTCCATTCAGATTACTGAAAGCAAATGGGGATTTCTTCGATTCTGCCGCGGCCGAGCTATGGCTGTCATGGCAAACGTCGCTGATTCGCCTTCAGTAAATGTGGATTGGCGCAATAGTCCGATCGGTTGGTTCTTTTTTTCCTTTGCTCCTACGGCTGACAACACGGTTGCCGTTTTTTTGGGAACTATGCCGTTTCTGGATACAGAATCTGAGTGGCCACCACCCTGTTACCATCCCTTCAATGATATTATCAATTGCTACAGGATTGAGGAACAAGGGATGACTCGCCGAGCATCGGAGAAGGAGACCGAAGGCTTACCTCAATGCCAGACTTTTACCCCGGCTCTCCTCGCGGACTTCTTAAGAGAGCGACTGAAAGCTGGCGAGTTAACCAAAATTTAGGATTTGCTGAATTTTGACCTTTTTCTAATGATCCAATATGTTCACCTGAGTCCATCTTGTGGTTTCTCTACTGAATTATCGGGTCGTTCAGCCTAACTTTTTCCAAATGTAAACAAACGCATTCGCAAAATCCTGCGGCTTTTCGGAAACCCATTTACTCACATACTCGGGCGTGAACCACTCGCCGCGCTCAATCTCTTCCGGGTGCAATGTAAACGGCCCTTCGTGTTCCCCGCGATAGACCCAAACGAATTCCTGCCCGGTTTCAAAACAGGCAGAGATCTTGAACAAGGGAGTCAGGGGGATCGCATCAACCAACCCAATCTCCTCCCGCAATTCCCGGAGGGCGCAGACATCGTAATGTTCGCCGCAATCGAGGTGTCCGGACGCAGAGGAATCCCAGACGCCGGGAAACGTGTCTTTTGACATGGAACGTTTCTGCAGGAAAATCTTTCCACTCGAGTTGAAGACCAGCACGTGAACAGCGCGATGTTTATCGCCATCGCGATGAACGAGGCGACGCGGCTTCTGCCCAATCACCTCATCGCGCTCATTAACAATATCAAAAATTTCTTCGGACATAAATTGTTCAGGTTACTTCACAATTAATTGGGATAAAAAGACCGAAGAACTTATGTAAAACCGACGCGAAACTCCCTTTCCTCGCTCAAACGAGGAGAGGGTCAATTGCCTAAGTTCTTTAGGTTTTCAGATTTTTACTCACCCTTCAGTTCTCCATTCCCAATCAAAAACTTCGTCAGCTCAACAAACTGTTCCACTCCCACATTTTCCGCCCGTTCCAGCGCCGAGATTCCAGTTTTCTCAAACCCCGCCACTAACACCTCTGCTGCCCAATCCTGCTTCAGCAGTTTCAACATCATTTTACGCCGCTGCGATAAAGCGCGTTTTACAATCTTCGTAAATACCTTCGATTCCTCAAAGTTCAACAGTGGCGCAGGACGACGAATCAACGTGATGCAAGCGGAGTCGACATCCGGGGCGGGAAAGAAACAGGCCGAAGGAATTTTGAACCATTCCAGCGGTTCATAGCGCAACTGCAGGAGCAAACTCAGCAAGCCGAAATCATCCTCCCCATTCTTCGCCATGATCCGTTGCGCGACCTCTATCTGCAACGTGGCAACCAGGCGTTCTGGACAACCCTGAGCTTCCGCAAGTTCCACCAGGATGGGCGAAGCCACTGAGTAAGGCAGATTGGCAACAAGCTTCCAAGTAGACCAATCGGCACGCTTCTTCAGCGGATTATCGATATTCTTTTGGCGCAGGTATTCCAGGGCATCCTCGTGCAACAGCGTAAGCTTTGGATTACCGGTATGATGTTTCGCAAGAAAATCGTAGAGCCGTTTATCCTTCTCAATCGCCAACACCTCCCCTGCTTCCTGCAGCAGCAGTTCCGTCAAAGGCCCCAGTCCCGGTCCGACTTCCAAAATGCGATCCGTCGATTTGATTTTCCCGGCATCGGCAATGCGACGCAACTGATTCTGGTCATGAAGAAAGTTTTGGCCGAGCGATTTGGTCAACTGAATCGCGCCGGATTCCAAAACGTGCTTCATCTCCGAAAGTTTCATCGGGCGCAATCTACCACCGGGAGTTGCGAGGCAAACCATTTTCTGCCCCGGAAATCAGGAACGGGCGAATAAAGTTTTCCTTGCCATCGTCGGTCAGCATGTCATTTGCACTCTATGCGCCTTTTCATTCTTTCTGCCGTGTTGCTCCTTCTCGCCTATGTTCCCGCGCAAGGCGAGGTCACGAAGTCCCGCGAGCTTCGCAAGACCGAAGACATCGTGATCTATAACGATGCCAATTTTCACAGCGCATTTCCTTCGATTGTGCGACGACCCAACGGAGATCTACTCGTTGCTTTCCGGCGCGCGCCCGATTGGCGTCCACTGGGAGCAAAGGGCTACACCCATACCGATCCAAATAGTTACCTGGTAATGGTCCGCTCCGAAGATGACGGCAAGAGCTGGTCGCGCGAACCAGAGACGTTTTTTGCGCATCCCTTTGGTGGGTCGCAGGATCCCTGCATGTTGCAACTCCGGGACAAATCGATCCTTTGTGCCAGCTACGGATGGGCTCTTCCAAGGACCAACATCGTCGCAAAGATGAAGCAGCCGATTTCTAAAGCGGGAGATTACGTTTTCCTGGGCGGTTATATTATTCGCTCGGAAGATGGAGCCGAGACCTGGAGCAGCCCGATTATGCCCCCGGCCCCTCCGTTCGAAAAGCGACTCGATATTTTCGGCAACCTTCTTCCAGCCTACAACCGGGGAGCGATGTGCCAGGGCAAAGATGGTCGCGTGTTCTGGATTGTCGCCACCCATAACCCCGAGACGAAACAGAGCGAGAACTCTCTCATGATCTCGTCCGATAACGGAAAATCATGGGAATACTCCTGCTCCGTGGCTCGCGACAATAAAGTGACTTTCAACGAAGCTTCCATCTACGAAACACCGAAAGGTGACCTGGTTGGTTTTTTACGCACAGCAAATTTCGATGACCACACCGTCATCGCTCGCTCCCGCGACGGCGGCAAGAGTTTTGAAAAATGGGAAGACTCCGGTTTCAAAGGTCATCCGCATTATGCGTTGCGCCTGCCGGATAATCGCGTGCTCCTCGTCTACGGCTATCGCCACAATCCAATGGGTATCCGCGCACGCATCCTGGATGCGGAATGCACCAACTTCCGCACCGCCGAAGAAATCGTCCTCCGGGACGACGGTGGCAGCCACGACCTTGGGTATCCTTGGGCGACTATGATTTCCAAAGATAAGGTGTTAGTCGTTTACTACTTCAATAAAGCCGACGGCACCCGCCATATCGCAGGGACGTTTCTCAGCTATAAGTAAGTTCCTATGGGAATGGATAGAGTCGAGATCGTGTTGGAGATCGAAGAAGCCTTTGACGTAGCCGTTGCCGATAGCGAAGCGGAAAAAATTATCACGCCGAGGGACTTGATCGAACTGGTGATGGCGAAAGCGCGGCCACCCGGCCCCTGGAGCCGAGAACAGGTTTCTTCCAAAGTTCGGGAAATCGTCATTGAAGTGCTCGGCTGCACGAATTACCGGGAGGACGCCTGATTCGTCGAAGATATGGGCCTTTCGTAACTACCGCAAATCGGTGTTTAACTCCACGTTCCGGCCACGCTCACCCCTGCAAATCCAGTAGTTCCGGACCTGAAATGGTACCATTTTAGCACGTTTCTCCGCGAACATTGACCGCTTCACCTTCTGCAAGGTCGTTTCCCGCGGGACAACGTCCGAAAATGGTGCCATTCACGACCGTTTACCGCGGGGAAATGGGTGAAACACAGGTGGTTCCGACATTTCTCGGGGGCTTCCGAACGACTTAACAGGTGTCTTGGAATTATTTCCGAGAGGAATGTGCTCCCTAACAGCATCTTCCGTCCTGGAGTGGAGAGATCCGCCCCTCCCAACTGCGGTGATCTAAAAATCCGGTGCGGTTTTGTTGTGTCAAAGCCGTGACTGCCGATGCAATCGGCGCGAACGAAGTGAGCATCCTTCCGAATCGGGTTACACTCGCTCTGTTCGCATCGCGAGTCACGAAGTGACATACCTTAATATGTTCTAATTTGCTCCGGAATGGGTACAAACGACGCAAACCTTGCCTACGCGAGTTTGAAGAAAACCCCGCGAAGCTTCTTCCGAAGCTTCAACAAGTCCACTGGAACAAGGGCCGCGCATTTCTCCAGCCGTGAACCCGCGCGCTAAGGAAAAGCTCGTGCAGGATTTAAGGTATTCCGACCTCTTCCCATTATGCTGGGGGAACTATCATCGAAGTAACTTTAATGGCTTATGAGACGGTTATTTTTTGTTACTATCGCGATGGCTGGAGCTCTGTTGTCCGGGTGCGCCGCAAAAAAGAACAGCCATGCCAGCAAAGAGGTCCACATCATCGCAAAGGAACTCACTTCGCCAACCATGGTTGAAGCCGCCTGTGGCCGATGCCTCTTCGGCCACAAAGAAGACAAAAAGTGCAATCTGGCTATTCGGGTGGACGGCAAAAGCTATTTCGTGGACGGCTTCACCATGTCGCAATTCGGGAATCCGGATCTAAGTGGCGGTATGTGCAAGAAAATCCATTCCGCTCAGGTTTCTGGAAAGATAGTGAATGACCGATTCGCCGCTACCAGCTTCGAACTTCTCCCACTGGCCAGTCGTTAAAGCAGGCTCATTGCGGCAACCAGGTTGCAAGCCGTGACGATAACTTCCGGGTCCTGAGCTTCATGATTGGGATAGACTCCAGAAACAATTTTCGTCAAAGCAAAAGTTTACACCCCCCTCAACCGCTGGATCCAAAAAAAGAGGCCGAACTGTTTCCAGTTCGGCCTTGCACTAAACCTTTGGAATTACTTCTCGCTCTTGGCCGATTTTTCCAACTTCTTTAAATATTTTGCTGAGTCTTTGTTGAACTTCTTCAAGCAACTTTTGCAGCACATCTTGATTTCCTGGCCTTCGTGAACAAACACGTACGGCTCACCGTGATCTCCGTTTAAAGCCTCATCAGTCACGATGCAGGTCTTTAGGGTGTAAGGCTTGGCGGTTTCTTTCTTCGTCTCAGCTTCGACAAATGACGCCGTGAAGAGCGCCAAAACAGCAGCCAGCAGAATCATTTTCAATTTCATATTCATCCTATTAGACGCCAAAAATTCCAATCTTCCTAAGAAATCTCAACATTTTTTTCAGTTGTGTTCGGCACGGGAAATGCGCGCCATATGAGGGAATCCCCTATTGTACTTTTGGGAGGGTATGATTAACTGGGGTGGATGGCGCAAGTTTGCAAGGTGAGCGGACTGACCG
>JBKJKE010000008.1:0-88175 GCA_046597605.1 Limisphaerales bacterium
CACAGCCATCCCATAGTTTTGAGAAAAAAAGGTTGAACTGAGTGTTTAAGACCTGCCACACGGCAGGGGTGAAAAATAAAAACAAGATCAGTCCAACCGCGTCAAAATTCTCTGTCCTTCGTCAAATTTGCAATCTGATTCCCCCGCATCTGATTCCGAAATTGGCGCGGGAACATAATTCGGAGGGTGATGCCCGGACCTTCAGTCACCGGAGCCATGTTGTGGCACTGCTCTTTGCGCAGTTGAGTCACAGTCTTGGACTCAATGATGTATGCGACGCATTGCGTCTGCATTCCGGTCCATTGTCGGCGATTGGGGGAGCCACTCCACCCAGTCGCAACGGCTTGTCGCACGCCAACAAAACCCGGCCTTCAGCCATGGCTGAAGCACTCTTCTGGAAAGTGTTTGAGCACCTGGGGCAAATGAATCCCACCTTTGTGAAAGGAAAACACCAAGGTCGCCTGCATCGCTTCAAGTGCGCCATCTACGCGATGGATTCGACCGTCATCGAACTGGTGGCCAATTGCCTGGACTGGGCAAAGCATCGCAGACGCAAAGCCGCCGCCAAATGTCATCTGCGCCTCAACCTGCAAAGTCTGCTCCCCAGTTGTGTGATTATCGGCCCAGCCGGCGAGCACGACAATACCCGCGCCCGCGAGTTGTGCGCGGCCTTAAAATCAGGGGAAATCGTCATATTCGACAAGGGCTACCTGGATTTCACACACCTCAAAGATTTGGCAGAGCGTTTGATCTTTTGGGTCACCCGCGCCAAAGACAACATGGTCTACGATCTGTTGGATGAGCGCCCGGTACAGGGCAAAATCCTGGCCGATCAAGACATCATGACACGGGATGGATTACACGCCCGCCGGATCGTGGCCCTGGTGGAAGTGGACGGCAAGGAACGCGAGATGACCTTCCTGACCAACAACTTTGAGTGGAGCGCCCAGACCGTCGTTGATTTGTACCAGAGCCGATGGGAGATCGAAGTGTTCTTCAAAGAGATCAAGCAAACCTTGCAGTTAGCCGATTTCCTGGGGCACAACGCCAATGCGGTGCAATGGCAAGTGTGGATGGCCTTGTTGACCCATCTGCTCTTGCGCTTTCTGGCCTGGCAATCGCAATGGGGTCATAGCTTCGTGCGTGTCTTCACCCTCTCCCGCGCCGTTCTATGGCGCAAAATCAACATCGCTCAACTCCTCAAAGACTATGGGACAGCCGGTGGCAGCTTTCGATTCCTTGGCCAGCCAGAACAGGCCTATTTCGCAGGATTCTAAAATCCCATGGGACAGCACACCTGACATTTATATAAGCCTCATCGCCATGACTTGAAAAATTCTTAATCCCATCTCCAAATTAATCCGCCAAATTCCTCCAATTTACACAGGAATTCACTCGTTCCATGCCCTCTATGGGATGATACTGGATTAAATTATATTTAGGCCTAATGGTTTTGATCGCCTCAATCGTTCAGTCACACGCCGCGACACACCCATTCTTTTTTGAATCTAAAGCCCAGTATGAAGCGAAAATAACAAAAATCAAAAAGGACGCCACAGCAAAGGAAGCAGCACTCAAAAAACAGCTTGAAAAACAAAAGGCTAATATCACGTCGGCAACAGAGCTGAAGGACCTGAAAAAAGAAGCGGCAGAATACGCTGAAAACGCGGCTAAGGATTTGGCCGCGGCTGGCGAGTTGGAGCAGCAACTTAAGCTTGACCGGGCTGCTTTAAATGGAGACAACCAAAAGCTTTTGGAACAGAAAGTGGTTATCGAAAAGGCGAACGAACGCCTTGAATTTCGTGAAAAAATCTTTGCCGGCTCGTTTTTTGCATTAATCGTTTCTACAATCTTCGGTGGCTTGGGGGCATACCGCGCGGGCGGAGCTAATAAGCTTGAGAATCGAAAGAAAGAATTAGAGATAGCGAAGCTTGAGCGAGAGCTCCGGGAAGATCAGAAAGCCGTTTGAAGTGCTAAACAGGGGGCAGTGCCCCCTTTTTCCACTTGGAAAACAACGAGTTCTTTACGGCTTTGTGTATCCGGCGAATGATGAAGTGCATCGTTTTCGGTCCACCCACGGAGGCTTACAGCCTTTAAACCGGTAGCTCACATCGCATGCAGTGCTTTCCGTTTCTTTCGTTGTCCTTAACTAAACGTCTCCACCATTCCGCCTATTCGGCGAGCCACTTCATGAACTCCGCTTTCTCTTCCTGGTTGAACGAAGCATAGGTGGCTTTAGCTTCGGCGACTTTGGCGGTCTTTCCGGAGTTGCTCTGCATGAGAGCTTTGTTGGCGGCGATGGTTTGACTCTGGTCTTCCTGTTTGGACATTGCTTCGCCGATGGCGCGGAGTCGGCGGATCTGGCGGTCGCTGATCTGGGGCGAGAGCCCGGCTTTTTCGATGATGTGATCGAGCCGAGCCCGGCCGGTGATGCCAAGGGTTTTGCATTCTTCATCGGCGGCGAAAACGAGCGGGCCGAATATCCGGTTCTGCTCGCGGGATTCGTTGAATTTAACCCCCTGACGGAGGATGTCGCGGCACATATGGATTTCGGTAATGTGGGAGTGAGCGAGGTCGCGCCAGAAATCGAGGCTCATCCAGTCGGGCACAAAGATCATGGTGCCGTTCGCGGTAGGGTTCATGGTCACTTTCATCAACAGGGGAGTCATGTCTTCCAGGCCATAGAGGGACCATTTCCAACAAAAACAATCGAAGACACGTTCAAACCGCTGTTTCTCCGTTCTCCAGCGAAAGAGGAAATTCAGGCGGATGTTGCGCTCGCAGACGAGGGTGCGGCGCAGGATTTTTTTGCTGTTTTTACTCTGGAATTTGGTGAGGTCGTAAAGTTTGCGGATCATGGCCAGGTCGGCGTGGAACTCTGGATCTTCCAGCAATTCTTTGAGGCGGATGCGGTATTTGGAATCGTCCTGGAGCAGGTGGTCGTAAGCGCCATGTTGCACTTTGTGTTCGTATTCTCCAATGACTTCCTGGGCACGATCGCTGGGAAGGTCTTTGACGAGCCGGAGGAGAAATTTGATTTCATCGTCGAGCGGCAGGTCGCGTTTCACCCGGCTCTGGACGATCTTGGAAAGTCCCAGGAAATCCACGGGCCACGAACTAAAGGGCGCGATCAGCCAGGAGAAGGTGGTGCGAACCAGTGGCTTGTTTTCTTCGCCGTCGGGAATGTGAGCCCAGTGACCGTAAAGTTTTTTGAAGGGCTCGACGACTTTGTCGTGCATCCCGAATGCGCGTCCGAGGAGCCGTTTCAAGAAGGTGTCGTACTCCATTTCTGGACGCGGCGCTTTCTTTTTGCAGGTAACAGTGCTCGCTGTGTTGCGTGTCATGGGAGGGTTTTAGCGATTCGGAGGGAAAGAGCACATGTTTTCGGTCCAAAAGGGGGAGTAGACACGAATTTCAGGTATGAACACGAATTTGGGGAGAGGAAAAGGGAAGGGCAGGCCCGCTCAGCCGCTACCTACTGCCCAAATTCGGGCAATTCGGGCTGTCCAGCCCCCCATTTTTTGCCAAAAACGGCATATTCCGGCTCTCCTGAACAGGTCGAAATCGTTGTGGGAGTGGGGTTTTGGGTGCCAAGCGGGTCTTTCGGCCGACACCTCCATTTTGCTGTTCAATTTTTTGCCTTTGTAAGTGCCACATTACCAGTGGATTAGAACGATTCTCCCGAAAAAGCATTCCCGGACCCTCTTTTTCCTGCCGTCAAAATTAAATTATTTTTAGTGCGTTCCGATCAATGAAATCAGGGGTCCAGGGGGTGGACACGATTTGCAGCAAACTTTGTCCGATGCAGGCCGTTCTTTTTTGGGCACAAATTACTTGGTTCGAGGAATCGAATCAAAAACGTCCGGTAAAAAACAAAAAACACGGACAAAAACGGGTCGGAAACGACGGGGCGGGCTGACTGAGTCAGTTGCGCTTTCGAAACTTCTGAGCCGGGTCAGAAAGTCAGTAGCTGGAAAGCTAATAGATAGAAGGAGAAAACATATGTTGAACAAAATACTCAAATCCATCGCGTTCCTGATCGCGCTGGGCACCAAGGCAATTAGCGGAGTCGCTCAATACACCCCTGAGCTCACCCTGCCCCATTCAATTGCGGCAGATCTGCCGGGGAAACTGGCTGCGTTAAACGTGGCCGATGCCGTTCATAAGGAGGCGAACACGGAGCTGACCACCCGTCGGGGGCTCCAGGCGAATGCGGTGTCGGACACTCGTGTGTTCATGACGCTGGCGCGGGAGCACCTGAAGCCGCGCATCGGGACGCGGTATTCCCAGGCGTGGGACGCCACCGGGTTCATGGGAAGTCTGCAGGTGTCGACCTCGGCCGATCTATTGTTACGTGCAGTGCAATCGATGAAGGGGTATCTCACGGCGCATCCGATCGTGGATGGCGGCCCGAACCTCACGGCGGCTCGTGCCGGGGTCTTATATGACAACCTCTCCGCCGCGATCACGGCGGTCACCGAACAAAAAGACATAGCGGATCAGGCATTCAATCTGCGAAATGACCGGGCGACCGCGCTGGAGCAAGGATTGCGGACCTTGTTGGGTGAATTGCACGAGGTATTGGACCCAATGGATTCGCGCTGGTTGGCGTTTGGGTTCTTGAAACCGGGCCAGCTACAGGCACCTAGCCGTCCGGGTAAGGTGGCGGCAACCTTGATCGGCTCGAATGCGGTGGCATTGAAATGGAGCAAGGTGGCGCGTGCTGAGTATTACCGTGTCTGGAAGAAGGTGGTCGGAGTGGATGAAGACTACGTGGCCGTGGGCAGCCCTGGAGACCTGGACTTCACGCTGGAGGGGCTTCCGGCTAATTCGCAGATCGAAATCGTGATCTCCGCCGTGAATAACGGTGGTGAAAGCCAGTTGAGCGAGTTGGTTCCTGTCCAAACGACTTAGAAGAGAAGCGCCATCCTTCAAAATGAAGATAAAGCAGAGCCGCCCGGGTTTCCGGGCGGTTTTTCTGTTCAAGACGTTGAAAGAGAAACCACAGATTCGCTCTGATGGACACAGATGGGCTTTATGGGGATAGACACAAATTGCAAATTTTCACGAAATGGGGAATGGAACCAATGGGAGAGTCTGACACAGTTCTCCAATTCGTGTTAATTTGTGTCTCGGATCCTCCTTGATCCCGATGCAGGAGCAGTAACTTGCTCGTAATTCCTGACTCTGAGTGAATCTATTGTTTTTTGAATAATCCTTCTCGTTTTGGAGGATCCAGACTGCCTCATTGCTTCTCTCGTTGCATTTTCGTGTCCTATTGCTAGACTCGCCGTCTTATGGCAATTCGTTCCCCAAATATGATAGTGAAGCAAAATGCAACTGCGAAGAATCGCAACGGATTGCTGGCTGGCGGTAATTGGATCATTGATCAGGTCAAAATGGTCGACGTTTATCCACAGCGGGAACAGTTGGCCAATATCCTTTCCCAGTCCCAGGGAACAGGCGGTTCTCCTTACAATGTCTTGGTGGATTTGGCCAAACTCGGTGCCACTTTCCCGCTCCTCGGAGCCGGTCTCGTTGGTAAAGACGGCCTGGGAACTGAGATCCTCGAAGATTGCAAACGCAATAATATCGACACCAAGTTCCTTTCTGCTTCCCCCAAGGCCTCGACCTCCTACACGGATGTCATGACAGAGAAAGAGAATGGTCGGCGCACTTTTTTCCATAACCGCGGCGCCAACGCCTTTTGGGATGGTAGCGACCTCAATTTTGAAAAGATCAAAGCCCGCATTTTCCACCTGGGCTATCTGCTCCTGCTCGATGCCATGGATGCTCCGGACGCCAAATACGGGACGAAAGCGGCCAAGTTGCTCGCAGCAGCGCAATCAGCAGGGATGAAGACGAGCATCGACGTGGTGAGCGAAGACAGCGATCGATTCGCCAAGATCGTTACTCCGGCATTGAAGCATGTTGATTATTGCATCTTGAACGAAATCGAAGCTGGCAAGACGACGGGGTTCAAAATTCGGAAGCCGGATGGCAAGCTCGACACTGTATCTCTCCGTCATGCTGCTGGAACAATCCTGCAACAGGGCGTTCGCGAAGTGGTTGTGATTCATTTCCCGGAAGGTGGTTTTGCCCGCACCCGCCAGGGTGACGATTATTGGCAGCCCTCCCTCAAGTTGCCGACGAAGTTCATCGCTGGAACTGCTGGCGCTGGAGATGCGTTCTGCGCTGGTGTATTGTTCGGGCTCCACGAAGGGTGGGACCTGCAACGCTGCCTTTCAACTGGTGTTTGCGTGGCGGCCGCTTCATTGTCCGATCCTACCTGCACCAACGGTGTACGTTCGATGTCGGCCTGTTTGTCGCTGGCGAAGAAGTTTGGGGTTCGTCCAGCTTTGGAAAAGACCGATCGCTAAGATCGGCATTGAATATTTCACGAAAAAGGCGGGATCTTAGGATCCCGCCTTTTCTTTTTTAAAATCTGCAAAGCTCAGAGTTTCAATCTCAAACGATTCTTACCTTGCCGCCGACATTTCTTTGAAATGCGTGCAAGCAGCGTCCTTCACTGTCGATAAACTGAACGGTCATCTTATCTTTAGTGATGTGAATGTGGTTGAATCCAAGGACCGCCTGCGAAAAGCCGCGTTCTGACGGCTGCACCTCATAGAGCGAAGCACCGCCTGCTCCCGAAACAACGAAGCTGGTCTTGTAACCGTCCACCTTCAAGTGCTGGAGATTGTGATCGTGCCCGGCGAGATACATTGAAATGGGATTCGATTTCAAATGCCCGCCCCATTCTTCGATCAACTTGGCATTATCATTTCGTTTGCTCGTCTGCGTGAACATCGGGTAATGGCTAACAATCCATTGCCAGGGAGCGGTGGTTCCCTTTTTGAACTCCGCCTCCAGAAAACGTTTTTGATCGAGCTTTTCCTGCGGAGTCATGGCGCCTTCGAAATAACTGCCATCCAGAAAAATTATTTTGACGAGCGGCTTGCCGGCGAATGGTATTTCCAAGGCATACCATTTTGCGGGGAGCTTCCAGCGTGAAGCAGGATTATCCTTACTATAGCCGAGTTGCATGTCTGCCTTTGGTCGTCCCTGGCCGGAATCGTATTTCGGGCCGTAATCGTGATTTCCGAGGCAGGCGTAAAAGGGGCAGTCGAAGTCTGCCCGGGGATACATTTCTTCGAAATGACTGTTAAAGCGGTCAGGAGTGAGCTGCTTGTAAAAATTATCTCCGAGCGCGAGAACGCTGGTCAAAGGAGCGTCCAGCTTTTTAGCGAAACTTGCCATCTGCTGAGAAACGGCGCGTTGGTGTTCGTTGCCCGTTCCAAAGTCTCCCATGGCAAGGAAGTGGAGTCCTTTCTTCGAAAACTTAGTGTCGGGTTTCTTGGCGTCCGCGGCATTCAGCCACCAACCGGAGGTGAGTAAAGCCGTACTGAACAAGACCGTTTTCTTGATGGCATCGCGACGGGTTAGCTGACCCGGGGGGTGTACGTTTTGCACAAGTAATAGGACTAGCGGGAAAGTCGGGCTATTCAAGCCCGTTCACGATGGAGGGCGGCCTCGTTGCCTCGACACAAGGTGTTGAATCCGGGTTTATACGGGATGACAGTGTCGTAATGAGGTGTGGTCAGCGAGGCCGTCATCTGTCCCAGGATTGCAGATAATCTGTCGCGACCGACGGGAACGCCGCGAGTCGCTTGAGTGTACAACCGTGATAATGCCAGACGGTGGGGGATTACTGAACTGTTTTTCCATCGGCATCAATCAATCGAATCTCTCCGAAGCCGAGTTCACGCAAGCCACTTTCTACTTTTGAACGGTCCCCGACGATCACCCATGTCAGCTGACTCGGGTGGAGCACTTTTGCGGCGGTGCTCTGTAGGACGGTGGTGTTCAAGGTGAGCACTTTCTGTGGATACGTTTCGAAATAATCGTCGGGCAAGCCGAAACGGGTGATTTCGGACACGGAACTTTCAATTCGAGCCACTGTTTCCCAGGTTCCCGGGAGTTTTAGGGTCTGGTTCTTTTGCGCTTTTGTGAGTTCGTCGGGGGTGACTGGTTGTTTGCCAATCAGCCCGGCCAGTTCTTTGTTGATCTCCACTATGGATTCTTTGGTCTTATCCGTTTGCACGGGTGCCATGACCAGGAACGGTCTTTGTGCCCGGGCGGGCACAAGGGAGCAGCGGGCACCGTAGGACCAATGCTTGTCCTCGCGGAGATTCATGTTGATGCGGGAAGTAAACGTCCCGCCCAAAATGTTGTTCATGGTCTCAATCGCGATTTCGTCCGGATTCGATTTCGGCGGAGCGAGGTGACCAGCGAAGATGATGGACTGAATTGAACCCGGTCTATCCAGAAGATAAAGCACCTGTTTAGCCGGGCGTTCTACATCCGCAAAATTCTTTTTCGGAACGGAACCACCTGGCCATGTCGCGAACAGCTTTTCAAGTTTGGGAACGATTTCGGACAAGCTTGTATCGCCTGCGACAATCAAGGTGGCGTTCCCTGGTTTAAACCAGGTGCGATAAAATGCCTCTGCATCTTCGCGGGTTAGTTTCATGACCGCCTCCGTTTTTCCAGAGCCGGTAAACGGAGTGTTGTAGGCGTGTTTCTCTCCGTAGAGTAACTCGGGAAGAATGCGAAGCGCCATGTTGGAGGGTTCGCTCTTTTCCCGCTGAATGGAATCCAGTTGCTCCTTCTTCAAGCGCTCGAAGTCGGCTGCAGGAAAGGCTGGATTTAAAATGACGTCAGCGAAGATGTCCAATGAAGGATCTAGATTCGGCTTCAACGCCGAAAGAGAAACGACGGAAGTGTCGAGATCGGAACCAGTTGTAAGAGAGGCACCGAGCCGATCGAGTTCATCGCTGATCTGGAGCGATGTACGCTTCTTTGTGCCCTCGTCGAGCATGTTCATGGCGAGGCGGGCGGTGCCGGGCGAGGCGAATTGATCAGCGGCATATCCCGCGTCCACTTGCAGTGTGAGATTCACCAGGGGTGCTCCGCGGCGCTCCGCGAGGACTACTTTCAAGCCGCTGGAAAGATTGGTGCGCTGCAGTTTAGGAAACTTTACATCAGGAGTGATGGCCGGAATAGGCAATTTGCTGCGGTCCACATCGGTTTTGCTAGTCTCGTATCTCGGAAAGGGATGGATCTCGAGAATATAAGAACCATCGCTCAGCCAATTTTTCCCAGCACTTTGCAGATCGTGCATGGTGGCGTTGCGAACGTTTGCCAGGGTTGTCTTATAAAAATCCGGGGAACCGGCGTAGGTCTGGTTCATGGCCAGGATATCTGATTTGCCCCCAAATCCGCCAATCCGCTCGATTCCCCGGATGAAGCTGGAAAGTTGCTGTGTCTTTACGCGTTCGAGTTCTTCGGAAGTAGGTCCTTTGGCAAGGAACCGAGCCAGTTCTTCGTCAAGTGCCTTTTCGATTCTAGCAAGCGATTCACCTGGCCGGGCGGTCGCCTCGACGTAGAAGCGGCTGCCAATCTCACTAACGTCGATGAAAGCGCTCACAGTTGAGGCAATTTGATCTTCGTAAACCAGGCGCTTGTAGAAACGCGAATTTTTGCCGGAAGCAAGTACGTCGCTGACAAGATTTAGGTGATCCAGCTCTTTCTCGCCAAAGGCAGGCACTGTCCAAACCTTGTAGATGCGGGATTGCGGCACGCGATCCTGTGCAATCTCCCGGCGAGAGCCGCTCCGCTTCACTGCCCAATTCTCGTGTTTGGTAATTGTTGGGCCGGAAGGAATTGAGCCAAAGTGCTTTTCAACTTTTTCAAGGACCTCCTCCGCCTTTACATCCCCGGCTACAACGAGCGTTGCATTAGCTGCTCCGTAATAGGTGTTGAACCATTCTTTAACGTCTACAAGGGAGGCGGCATTCAGATCTTCCATCGAACCGATTACGGTCCAGGAATAAGGATGTCCCGGAGGATAGGTTCCCTTGGTGATTAGTTCGTCGGCCAAACCGTAAGGCTGGTTCTCCCGCTGCCGTTTCTCGTTTTGCACCACTCCCCGTTGTTCGTCTAGTTTGGCCTGATCGATGGCGCCGAGCAGGTGGCCCATCCGGTCGGATTCCAGCCAGAGCAGAAAATCGAGTGCTTCCTTCGGAGCATTCTGAAAATAGTTCGTGCGATCTTCGCTGGTGGTTCCATTGAGGTCGGTAGCGCCCACTTTTTCAACGGCTTTGAAGTAATCGTCGTTGAAATGCTCGCTCCCATTGAACATGAGATGTTCGAAGAGATGGGCGAAACCTGTCTTACCGGGCTTCTCATTTTTGGAACCGACGTGGTACCAGATATTCACAGCTACGATCGGGGTCTTGTGGTCTTCGTGAATCACCAGGGTAAGACCATTCTTGAGGACAAATTTTTTGTAGGAGATTTCTATGTCTGTGTTGAGATTCGCTGTCGCCGGCGAAGGAATAAGCAAAAAGGCGGACAGAAAACAAACCGCGGGCAGCCAATTATATCTCATGGGGGTTATCTTTAACTTTTGAACAATTTTCGCAAGTGTCTAGCGCCCGGAACTTTTTGCCTTGGCCGCCATCACGGCCTGCTCAATTTGCTTCTCGCGGTCCGGTGAATCCCCAATGACGACCTTCTGCACAACACCATCTCTGCCAATGATGATTGTTTGCGGAATCGTTTTGACGTAGTAAGCCCTTGCTACCTCCCCCTTGTTGTCCATCAGGACCTGCAAATGCACATCTTTTAGATCAATGTACGTCATCACCTTGTCTTTATCTTCTTCCAGGTTCACGGCAAAAACGTGGACATCATTTTCGCTTTCTCTTAATGCGAGATTCGCGATTTTCGGGAGAGACTTGGCGGAGGGAGGTGACCATGTCGCCCAAAAATCCAGAACGACCACATTACCCCGCAAGTGGGATAAGGCCACCAAACGCCCTTCCAGTGTGGTTAGGCGAAAGTTAGGCGCCAGGACCCCCTGCATATCACTGGCTTGTTTTTCAGGCCGGGCAGCTCCGGCGGGCTCACGCACATTGAATGATCCCTCCGGCGGAACCCATGCGAACTCATCTTTCGGCTGGCTTGGGTTCACGCTGACTTCTTCGTAATCAACTATCACTTCAGCATTCTGCACGTGACCGACGCCGCTCTCGGCCAGGGCGGGTTTAAAATCGATCGTGAAGCGTCGAATGAGGTGCGTTTCTGTATCAATGGCAATGTGCAATTCGCTTTCCTGTTCGTCGGAACAAAACATGAGAACAGGATACGTTCGCCCTTCCAGCGTCAGAGCCGAACCGGTTTTTATTTCAGCGAAACTTCGTACGACTTCACCCAGGCCGTTCTTGCTGATGGCGAACAGTAGAGAAGGATTTTGAGACTGAAGAACCTGTGGAACCACGACCGGGAGGCTTCTCATCTCCACCTTGGTTTCGGGTAAATCGATGCTGAGATATGAATTCGCCTCATCGTTGAAGATATAGACCTCGCCGCCACTGGAGCCCATGAGAAGTCCGTCCTCGATCTGGTGCTTGAACTTGTTTGGAGCTGCGAACGAACTTGTAAATTGCTGGTTTGTTTTATGCGCTTCGGTCGGAATGTCGATATGCACCGATACCTGTCCTGCAAACTCAGCGGACTTTAACTGATCATAGGCCTGCTGGACCTTCCGCAGCAGGACTTTTGCATCAGGGTCGATAGTTGGCTCAACGACAGTTGATGATTTCACCTCGGCAGAGGGCCCGACCGTTTCAGCGGGAGCCAAAAGCGGCGAGAGTAATGTACAGACGACAAAAGCGAGTCCATAGAAGTGCCGGAGAGCAGACTTTTTCATAAACTGTTGAGCAAAGGTAGGCACCCAACTGTTGTGGCACTGAACGCGATACTTCATTTCATCAGGAACCTCGTCCGCGCAAACTTACGTTTCAATGCGGAGTTTGCCCCATTCCGCCCTCGCGCAATCCTGCCAAACTTTTCTCAGGAACTTTTTCCAAAGTGAGCTTAATTTGAATGCAGTGAAGATTTTCATACAGGAAGTCCGATCAGGGAAATTCTTCTCGGGCGTCAAAGGTTGGAGCGCCCGAACCGATAATGCCTATGCTTTTCCGAGCAGCATAGCCGCCCTGAATTTTTGTCAGCAGATGGAACGGGAACAACCTGGGAAGCAATTTATTATGCGCTTCGAGCGTCCTGACTCGCTCCGAGGCCTGCGGGTTTTCGAAGGCCGCACTTTCGAAGCGATTTCAGCGTAATGTTAAAACAACGGTCTTCGCGTGAGTTGCTCAGACAGGCCATTTTAAACCGCCGGTTCGTGAGACTTGCAGCCCTTCCCTCAAAGTCTCCAAGATTTTCGGGACAAAAACATCTCCTGCATAGCAAAGGTGCTGGCACGAAAACCGAGGATCGATACAAAGCACCTGATTACGAAGATTTGAATCGTGAGGGCGGCTGCCGGCTCCTGCACTGTGGGGGCGGTTTGGCTCTTCGATCACGTGGTAACTTTGAATGGGACTATCCAGCCGGATTCCCGAGCGGTAAATGGTCCGGGTTACCGATTGTTTCGATGCCCGGCCACTTTTTAGTTTTGGGCCTGAAAGTTTTGCGTCTGAATTTTTTTGCCCTTTGAATCGTCCAAGAAAAACTGTTATCTGGAACCATCTTATGAATCTGAAAACGCTCATTATTCCAGGCCTCGCGGGTTTGGCTTTGCTCACCGCCTCCGCTGCTGAGAAGGTTGACATCACAAAACTACCTCCTGCTTCAGAGAAAAAAGACCTGACGTTTGACAAGGACATCAAGCCCTTGCTGGAGGTTTCTTGCCTCAAATGTCATGGAGCGGAAAAGCCTAAGAGCAAGTATCGCGTCGATAGCCGGGAAGCGTTCATCAAGGGCGGGGAAAGTGAAGCAGCAGCAGTGGTACCCGGAAAAAGCGCGGAATCTCCTGTGGTTCACATGGCTGGCGATTTGATCGTTGATATGGAAATGCCTCCCCTGGAAAAACGGGAGAAGTATCCAGCATTGACGAAAGAGCAAATTGGGGTGCTTCGTGCCTGGATCGATCAAGGCGCAAAGTAATTGTTTTTGGTTAATTTTGAAGCAGGCCGCCCGGGTTTCCGGGCGGCTGTTTCGTTTTGGGGGACGTCAATTCAGAGTTTTTGGTTGCTCAAAAGTGAGTTGGCAAGAAAATGGCTCGTCTGAGAGGTCCTGTCTGGTAAGGTGCGGCGCTGGTTGCCAACAGGGTAACCGTCTATGAAGATAATCAATTGGTTCGACATTTTTGTTCTGGTGCTGCTCGTCGTGGGGATTTTCCACGGGCGTAAACGCGGCATGTCACTGGAATTGTTGCCCCTTCTCAAGCTCCTTGTTATCATCGTTCTGGGCTCCCAGATTTACCTTCCGATTTCCGGAAAAATTACTGAATGGACTAACGGTACCATGAGTGGAGCCCTGTCGGCGGTCTGCTCCTACGTTCTATTTGCTTTGCTGGTGCATATGGTTTTCACCCGAATCAAAACGGCGGTTGGTGAAAAGCTAGTGGGCAGCGATCTTTTTGGGGGGATGGAATACTACTTTGGCATGTTGGCCGGAATGCTGCGTTTCGCTTGCTACATCCTGATAGGGATGGCGATTCTCAACGCCAAGCCAATTAATTATGACAAAGAGAAATCTTATCGCAAGACAGAGAAAGACAATCTCGGCAACATTACATTTCCGACCTATACTTCTGTGCAGATCGATGTTTTCGAACGGTCTCAAGTAGGTAAAGTTTCCAAGTTGCACGTAAATCATCTTTTGATTAAGCCGAACGGGGAACCATCGAAGAAAACGGAACCTATTGCTCGCCGACGTGAGCAGGCCATCGAAGAGCTGATGTCCAATACAAATTCCAAACCAGCACCGCCCAAGGCGCAATAACGGCTCTGCTCAATGTCAGGCTTCATCTCTCCCGACAAACTTGAGCAGGTTCGCGGTGCCAGTGATATAGTCGAAATCATCGGTTCTTATCTGCCCTTGAAGCGGGCGGGCGCCAATTTCAGCGCCTTGTGCCCGTTTCACAAAGAAAAGACGGCAAGCTTCAACGTTCAGCCGCACAAACAAATCTTTCATTGCTTCGGCTGTCACAAAGGCGGAGACGTCTTCACCTTCGTCAAAGAATACGAAAACATTACCTTCGTAGACGCGGTTCGACGGCTGGCGGAACGGGCGCACATCGCACTTGAATTAGACGATAAGCCAGGACAGCAGCACGCCCGTCACCTGAAAGACACCCTCCTCCAAATCCACGAGCAAATTACCCAGCGATGGCAAAATGCGCTCGGAAACGAGGCGGGCGCGGAGATCGCGAGAAACTATCTGCAACAACGGGGCCTCTCGGAGGATGCCGTGAAACTCTTTCGGTTGGGTTATGCACCAGAAGCCTGGGATGACACGGTAAATTGGGCGACTAGTAAAGGCTTCGACATGACGGTGATGGAACAGTCGGGCCTGATCGGGCGCAAAGAAGGGACTGACCGATACTACGACCGATTTCGAGGGCGCCTGATCTTTCCGATCTGCGACGAACAAGCTCGGGTGATCGGCTTTAGTGGTCGCATTTTAGTGGGCGATGAGAAAATCCGCAAATATGTTAATTCTCCTGAGACGCCGATCTTCACGAAAGGAAAGGTGTTCTTTGGAATCGATAAATCGAAGCGCGCGATGCTTGATGCCCACACGGCCATTGTTTGTGAAGGTCAGCTGGATCTAATCGCCTGTTACATGGGAGGTGTCAGGAATGTTGTAGCCCCCCAAGGCACTGCATTGACCGGCGATCATGCTCGCATCCTGAAAAGGCATGTGGATGAGGTCGTGCTTTGCTTTGATTCCGATAATGCGGGCCGCACCGCGACTATTCGTTCGATGGATCACCTGGTGCAAGTGGGTCTTGCCGTTCGGGTGGTTGCTCTTCCTTCACCGCACGACCCTGACAGTTTTATCAAAGAGCATGGGGGCGAAGCTTTTCAGAAGTTGGTTCAGGGGGCAGAAGGTTTCTTTGATTTTTACCTGAACCATCTTTGTGCAAGCAATGATGTCCAAAGCGATAAGGGACGCATCACAGTGGTGCAGGGGATGGGTGAAGCAGTGGCTCGGGCCAATAATACCGTTCTCCTTGATACTTACAGTCAGAAAACCGCAATGCGACTGGGCGTGAGTGCTGACTCGGTGAGGACTGAATTTAAGAAAAAGAATCGTGTCGTTCCCGATCTGGACGCGTCCGAGCCGGAGCATGAAAGCTCGGACCGGGATATCCCTGAGCCATCGTTGCACGAATGGAGTTTGTTGCGCTTGGTTTTGCAATTTGACGAGCATGTGGAATGGGTCTCCCATCATCTCGACCTGAATTGGGTTTCTCATCCCATCGTGTGCGACATTTTAGCATCGCGCTTTGCTGCAGCCGATTCGTGGCGCGGGTTGGCGGGATGGTTGAATGCGGTGGAAAACCCCGTGGCGAAACAAATGATTACCGAAGCCGCTGCCGAGGAGGGCGGCCCGAACGGGGAAAAAGATTTGAAAGGAACCGCGCATGCCCCCGGACTGGTCCAACAATTCCGTGATAAATTTATTGTACGCGAATTATCGGAACTCACTCGAAAGCTAGCGAATCCTGCGATCAGTCATGAGGCCTCAATCGAAATACAAAAGATGCAGATGCACTTGCGAAGAATGAAGAGCCAGCCGTTACAGCCCTTGGGCGATAACGTGGATTGATTACAATCTTCGCGGCCAATTCCACTTGCCGGGCGGTTTGCCAAACCTATATTCGCCGCATGGAAACTATCGCCGTGCTGTTGATCATCGGCGTATCGCTTATCGTGGCAGAGTTTTTTCTCCCCGGCGCAATCGCAGGGATCGCTGGCCTTTGCTGCTTGATTGCGGCGATTGTAATGTCTTACCTGAATTTTGGCTTCCAAACGGGCAACGCCGTTCTGTTCGGAGTTTTGGCTGGATTGGTCATCGTTTGTATGATGTGGTTAAAATACTTTCCGAACAGCCGGGTGGCAAAACCGTTCATCTCGGACAGAGTCATCGGGGGCCTCGGGGTAGAGAAGCCAGCCCTGCTGAACAAAGAAGGCACTGCGTATACCGATTTGCGGCCTGCGGGCACCGCAGTCATTGAGGGCAATCGCGTAGATGTTGTTGCCGAAAGCCAGATGATTGTAAAAGGTGCAGCCATCAGAGTCGTTCAAGTAGAAGGAATGCGAGTTGTCGTTAGAGCCGTTTAAAACTTTAAAATATGGATACCATCACACCAATAATCGGGCTGGTTCTCGGAGATAATATACGACTGATCATCTATGCCATCGTTGCGCTGGTCGCGTTCGTCTTTTTCATCCTTTTTGCCAGCTTTGGGATGATCTGGGTGCGGGCACTGACATCCGGCGCCAAGGTAAAGTTCAGTGACCTGATTGCCTTGCGCCTCCGCCGAATTCCAGTAGGGCATATCGTTGATTCCCGAATCACCGCTGTGAAATCGGGCATCCAGGTGAAAGATGCCTTCGGCAATCCACAATTCGTTTCGGTCGACGATCTTTCCACTCACTTCCTGGCGGGAGGTAATGTTGAAATGGTCGTGCAGGCTTTGATCAATGCTCAAAAGGCCGGCATTCATTTGGACTTCGACAAAGCGTGTGCAATCGACCTCGCGACTAAAGGTACGGGGAAAACGGTGATTGAAGCCGTGCGCACCTCCGTGAATCCGAAAGTCATTGACTGCCCCGCTCCAAACACAGGGAAGACCACGATTGATGCTGTCGCAAAAGACGGCATTGTCATCAAGGCTCGCGCCCGCGTGACTGTCCGAACCAATCTTGATCGGTTTGTGGGCGGTGCCACCGAGGAAACCATCATCGCGCGAGTCGGCGAAGGTATTGTTACTACGATTGGCTCCGCCCAGAGCTACAAAGATGTTCTGGAGAATCCGGATCGCATCAGTAAAAACGTGCTGGATAAAGGCCTGGATTCAGGGACCGCGTTCGAAATCCTTTCAATCGACATCGCGGACGTCGATGTCGGTGAGAACGTCGGTGCCAAGCTGGAATCCGAGCAGGCAGAAGCCAACAAATTGATCGCTCAGGCTCACGCCGAAGTTCGCCGGGCAGCGGCAGTTGCGTTGGATCAGGAAATGTTGGCCCGTACCCAGGAAATGCGGGCGCGTGTTGTGGAAGCTGAAGCTCAGATCCCGCTCGCCATGGCTGAAGCTTTCCGTTCCGGCAATCTTGGCATCATGGATTATTATAAGATGAAGAACATCCAGGCTGACACCGGCATGCGCGAAAGCATTGCTGGCCCCAGCAATCAACCCGGCAAAACACCGGGTCAGACCTAAGCTATCACGTTGACCTTTCCAGATGAGCGGAAGTCTACACTTTGAGCCAATCCTTGCAGCTTCAGGAATTGAATTCCTCGTAGTGCTGCTGATCATGGCTGCTTCTGCCATTTTCAACTGGTTTCAGAAAAGGAAGAACGGGCAGGACGATTGGAGCAATGTGGAAAAGCCGACTACGACTCCCAAGCCGGGCAAGCCTGCTTCAGCCTGGGAGGAAGAACTGCGCCGGATGCTGGAAGGAGATGCTCCCACGCCTTCAGCGCCCACTCCCCCTGTAATTCGTGAACAACCCCGGCCGGTCATTCGCGAACAAGCCCGGCCTGTTCCGCCACCGCATCCGTTTAGTCCCCCCAATCCCGTGCCGAAGGCGACAGCCCTTCGGCCCCCTGAGGTCCATTCGAAGAAAATCTATCGGGGGCATTGCGAACAATGTGAAGGACACATTGAGTTCCCGTCCGACATGATGGCTACTGATATCCGGTGCCCTCATTGTAACAAAGTGACACGGCTTTATCCTCACACCGAAACGGTGATGGAACGCCGCAACCACAAGGTTCAGATCGCGGCGACAAAGGCAGTCCCATGGCTTGAAAAGTTAAAGGAATCACAGCGAGGACGCCCTTCTGCTTTCTCCCCGATCAGTAAACCCGCTGTTCCAAGTGACCCGGGCGAGCGTAAAAAATCTGCTGAGATACAGCAGGTGGTCTCTCTGTTGGGCAATCCTCGAACGGCCCGGCAGGCAATCATTGCCTCGACCATTCTGAATCCGCCCAAAGCGATGGAGTGATGCAGCACTTGGTCCTCGGCCGGGATTTGCCATTTGCATTTTTTACCTTTTACTTTGAGATTCCCTGCTGATGCGACGCGTTTATTTAGATCATCAGTCCACCACACCGCTGTTGCCCGAGGTGTTTGAGGAAATGAAGCCATATTTCCTGGAAGCTTTCGGGAATCCTTCCTCCCTGCACCACCATGGTTTGCGCGTTCGGGACGCAATGATTAAAGCACGTCAGCAATGTGCCGCACTGATTAACGCCGACTCCCCCGAGGACATCATCTTCACCAGTGATGGCACGGAATCTACGAACCTGGCGATCAAGGGCGTCGCTTATGCCAATCAACGAAAAGGGAATCATTTTGTAGTCGCGGAGACGGAGCATCCGTCAGTGATCAACTCACTCGAATTTCTGGAAAAGCAGGGTTTTACCTTTACCCGCGTCAAAGTGGATCCAGAAGGGGTCATCAATCCGGAAGACGTTCGTGCAGCCATCACCGACAAAACCATCATGATCGCAGTGCATCATGCGAACCATGACATTGGCACAATCCAGCCGGTGAAAGAAATTGGCAAGATTGCCAACGAGAAGGGGATTCCGTTTTACGTGGATTGTGAAGCTAGCGCTGGATGGCTTCCGATCGACGTTCAGTCCTGGGGCGCGAACCTCGTCTCATTCTCAGCGCATCGTTTTTACGGGCCAAAAGGGGTGGGGGTGCTTTACCGAAACCGCCGGGCTCGTCTGATCAGTATTTTGCATGGCGGCGTGCAGGAGGGCGGTCGTCGTTCGGGAATGGAGAATGTCCCGGCAATCGTTGGTGGCGGTCTTGCTGCGGAAATCGCACTGCGCGAGATGCCTGGACGCATCGACCACACTGGGAAGCTCCAGAAACGTTTGTGGGACGGCCTCAAGGCGAACATCAAGTTCATCAAACTGAATGGTCCGGAACCCGGTCCAAAGCGCATCTCGACCAATCTGAATCTGAGCACCGAGTTTATCGAAGGCGAAGGTCAGCTATTGTTGTGCGATAATTTTGGCATCGCGGTGGCCAGTGGTTCCAGTTGCGTCAGCAAATCGTTAAAAATCTCGCACGTTCTTTCTGCGATTGGCCTTGATCACGCGCTCGCCCAGGGGAACATCATTATGTCGCTTGGCAAAGACAACACGGAGGAAGAGGTCGACTACACCATCGAAACGTTCGTCAAGATCGTGAACAAGCTTCGTGGTATGTCGCCGATGTGGGATGAGTTCGAACGCGGCATTCTGGATTCGGTCATCGCACCCACCGGTCGCGGCAAATCGTTTTCACAGCACGCTGCCGATATCTCGGGCAAAGCGGCTCATTAACAACCCGGTAATTTCTCTTCTTTGAAAAGCCTCTATCTTTCGATAGAGGCTTTTTGGCGCTTACCGCCTGCTCCGACTCGTAGTCAATCAGACTTGGGAACAAAGAAGACCCCGATATCGAGCGGAGCATTTGGGACATTTGTCTTCTCCGTTTCCACCGTGAATTTAGAACTCGATCCGCCTTGCACGAAAAGTTGATATTCTCCGGGCAAGACATCTGGAATCTCAAAGGTGCCGTCTGGATGTGGTTTCAAATTGCCTCGGAAGTAAAGCTCTCCCAAATCGCTATTCTGAAATTCGATCCATGCCTTCCAATCATTTTCGTCTCCGCGTCCTCCGACGTGTGGAGCTGTCGGGTGAAAATTCATCATCACGCCTTCCCAGGAGCTACGTCCATCGAGACGTCCTTTGACGGTCCTTCCGCGTCCGCCTAAAATGATTTTGGTAGGCACCCCGCTTGTAACGTCGACATGGGCGAACATCCCAGGGAGAACAACTCCGGTGCTTCCCTTGCCAGGCATACTCAAAGTGAAAGGCAATGAGACCTGGGTCCGCCCGGGTAGAAGTTTCTCAATTACGAATCGACCCTTTAAATCCGTGCCCGCTTTCGCGTATTGGTGAACAACCCCGGATTCGGCATAATCCCGATAGGTCAAAAGGGAAACTTCTTCGTTAGCGCCCGCTTTATCTTTCCAGACAACTTCGCCTTCGATTCTCCCCCACGCCTGCAGATGAATCTCCCGCATCTGTTGAAATTCAGAAAAAAGCATTTCTCGCACCCCGCTGTCATGCACGATCAGCGCCACTGCGGTGGGATCGTTTAAGTCTGGTGCAGAGAAACCCCCTTCCGCATCGGTCTGAACAAAGAGGGGCCGGCGCCATTGGTCCTGTGGTTTGTCCTCCGGTGGATCTTTGAATCCCCTCAGTTTGCCATGATCAAGCACGGCATCGCGATGACTCATGGCCAGCGCCAGAGTCGCTCCAGAAGCCGGCATTCCGTCCGGTGTCAAAACACGACCTCGGATACCAGGGTCCTCGACAAGCACAATTGAGAAGGCCTTCGCCCCGTCACTTTTCTTGAACACGACTGTAGAGGCAGGACGATAGCCATCTGCTTCGACTCTAATGGACATTTCCTCGTAGCCTCGGTCCAGGGGCCAGTCGAATAAACCGTTGGTGCCGAAACGCAGCGTGTGGGGTTGCCAATTTATGATCCCGTCCGGACTCTCGGGGCGTCTTTTAAGACTGCCTGCAAGCACACGAAAAACCGGCATCGGTCCTTCTTTACTAAAAACCTTGAGGCGAATGGAATTGGTAAAAGCTGGAATGCCGCTTTCGGGTTCAACCCGCACCGGTGCTGGCCGATTTTCGGACCGCTTTCCCAATTCTCGATCACGTGCTTTGGTTTGCCGTTGCAACCGGAAATCTGCCGTGGCCTTTTTGCCATCAACGATAAACTCCAACGGAGTGTTTGTTTTATAACCGGGTGCCCAGGCCGTTAGATCCGGCGGATCAAAGCGAGTAGGCCTCGAACTTTTGTACCAGGTCCATTGAGTTTGGAATACGTAGCGACCTGCCGTGTCACTTGAAGCCTCGTGAATTTCACCGGGTGGATCGATTCGAAGGGTGCCTTTGACTTGCGCTCCAGGAATCGGTTTTCCCGTTTTGTCGTCGATCACGGTGCCGCTAACGGCGAGGGGAGGGCCTGCTGTGGTGAGGTAAACTTCTCCTTCGGTCGAAGCCTTCATCTTAAATGGCAGCGGCGCGGCGAGTCCCACGAGTAAACCCACGATTACGAAAATCGCCGTTGTTCCCAGCCAGATCCGGCGTCGAAGTGGGCTCAGATCCAGCGGGAAAAACCAAGGCGTGCTGAGTAAAATCGGGGTCGCTATCAGCGCAACGAAACTCAGTAGAAGCAGCGCAAGCGGGAATTCCATTTGAAATCCCAGACCGACGCTGAAGAAGGCAGTAATGAGCGTAACGGCATAGGCAGCGCGAAATCGTTTAACAAGTCCCAGGGCCAATAACATCTTCAGTGACACATCCACCAAAAGACCTGGCCAATCTTTACCGTTCATTCCTACCATTACCAACTCGCACAAAGCACTCACCATCAGAGCAAATGCCGAAACCCATAGAATTTTCGGTCTTCCTTTAGGCGCTGCTCCGGAAGCGGTGCTCGACTGCCGCGACAACGGGGGAGGGGGACAGGGTGTTGTTCCCTGTGTATTCTCCCCAGGGGTGGAGGCGATCGTTTCCACCTCGGTTTTGAACACACTCGCTTGCGAGTATCGCCGGTCCGGATTTTTCTCCAAAGCGCGCAGCACCACTTCATCCAGACGAACATCGATTTGTACTTTTCGAGAAGGAGGTTCCACTTGTTTGCCGGGCAACTCACCGGTGAGCATCTGATAGAAAACCACGCCGAGGGCATAGATATCGGATCGATGATCCACTTCCAATGGTCTGTCTCTCTGTTCCGGAGACATGTAGCTGGGTGTCCCCATGACCGTGCCGCCATCAGTCAAAGGGGTGCCGGCTGGGTGGTGAGTTCCGTCGGTGGCCCCGTCAGGAACGCCGACCAACTTCGCCAATCCGAAATCGGCCACCTTTACGCGGCCTCTTCTATCCAATAAAATGTTCTCGGGTTTGATGTCGCGATGAACAATGCCGTGGTCGTGCGCAAACTGCAGTGCATCGCAAATCTGGGGAACGATTGCCAATGCTTCCCGAGGGGAGACGCGCCCCGCATCCAGCAATTCGCGCAGGTTCAAACCATCAACGAATTCCATCAGGAAGAAGAAGAGGCCATCGGCCCGGCCAAATTCATGGATGGTAACGATTCCAGGATGATTCAGTTTGGCGAGTGCCTTTGCCTCTCGGGCGAACCTTTCTGCAAATGCGGGGGCGTCACTGATACCCGGTGGGAGGATTTTCAGTGCAACGATCCTATCGAGATCTTTTTGCCTCGCCTTATAAACGGCACCCATCCCACCGCGTCCCAGTAACTCG
The DNA here is from genome assembly GCA_046597605.1 of Limisphaerales bacterium. Taxonomy (GTDB): domain Bacteria; phylum Verrucomicrobiota; class Verrucomicrobiia; order Limisphaerales; family JACDHS01; genus JACDHS01. The sequence continues at coordinate 22,444 of JBKJKE010000008.1, forward strand.
ATAATTTCAAGGTGCGGAAATTTCGAAGCCAGCTCGGCTGGCGTCGGTGGTGGTAGATTGGGCGCCTTTGCTTTCGTTGAACCAGGCTCTCCACTGAAATCAGTCTGACTCGCCATATTCATCGCCATCACGCACCGAGGACACAACCCGGCCGGGGCGTTTGGCGGAAGAGGGGTACCGCACTGGGGACAAATCGGGCGAGTTGAGCTCATACCATTCAATTACCGGTGCATCGCCTTTTGTTACAGAGATAGCTACCGGGCACCGATCCGCCGACCGGCTTCGAACCATCCGTCGACGGAACTGCCTTCGTACGGGAGAACAATAAAGTAATTCTTAACCTGTTCAGTCTTCAGCAGGTTACCGAAAACGAGAGGTCTGTCACAGAGGATCTTATCCAGCCTGAGTCCCTTTGCTTCGGTCGGCAAACCAATCCGACGGACTCTTTTCAGGATCCGAAATATACCCTGTCGGCTCCAACAACGTCTTTTTAAGACCGGAAAAGTACTATGTCGGACCTGACAGGGTCGTTTCAAGGACCTGAAACGTAATATGTCAGCCCCGACAGGCCCGTTTTAGAACCTGAAATGTCGTATGTCGGCTCCGATGGAGCCATTTCAGAATCCGAAATCTACTATGTCGGCCCTGACAATGGTCGTTTTAGAAACTGAAATCTGCTCTGTCAGGCCCGACCGGCTCGATTTAGAAGCAATTGATGACCATGTCGGACGTGCCAGAACAGGCTCAGGATCCAGCTGGGCGTGCGCTTGGCTCACCAGAAGTTTCTACTTTGCCGCTTTCTGCCTCACTTTTCCACTGCGGGACTGGTTGTGACGAATTGTTCGCCTTCTGTGTTTCCCACCCTCCTTGGCCAGGAGACTTGGGCGGAGGCTGGGTTGGACAATGTGTGATTGATGTGTTTCAAACCTTCTCTTCCCGACACCACGCACGCAGGCGCATTGTCGAAGTTAATATGCAGCTGCCCATCGATTGGACGAGGCTCCCCACTGCTCAAGTCTCGAAGGCTGCGGAAAGTTGCCAGGGCTCGAGGCAAAACCGGCGAGTATTGTATACTCATACTCGCGTAGGAAATCCTGGAATCCGCGAGCAACCGGCTTAGTTCCCCGGCAAACTCATGCTCAAAGCGGGCGCGTGTTTTCTCTGCCCGGTCGATCATCGTGGCGACATACACGCTGCCGAGCACCACGACAAAACCGGACACAATGATCGCAATGCCCGCCCAGTGGTGACGCCTAAGGGGCGCAGTGTTATCAGCTACCGGGTCCTGAGCTCGAGTCAGGCTGGAGCAAATTTTCCGGATCAGGAATACATTCAGGGGCAACATGACGAGCATTGCCTCTATAGGGCCCACCTTGAACGCAGTCGCTATGGCAACGAGAAGCGCATCCAAAGTTAACAAGGGAAAAAGCAGCGAACCGAACAGAGCCAGAGGCAATCCGGACAAATGTCCCCGAGAGTGCCGGATCTGGGAGAGGGCAATGAAGCCTAAGAGAGTCGTTCCTAAGACGGCGCTTACGCCCACGATGGTGAGCGACAGCAGTATGCCATTCACCAGGTCGTGCCCCAAAGACCTCCGGAGATCAATCGCAGCAGACAGTCCAAAGGGCGACCAGAGAACTACCGTGAGCAAGAAACAGAAAGCCCACGCGGCACCAAGAATTGCGCTACGAGAAAGACGAGGATGCGCTCTCTGATCTGAACTGCATGCAAACCGGGAGTCACTTCGGCATATCCAAATTGCACCCATCATCAGGCCGAGAAATGTTGCAAGGGCGGCGACAATAGAATTTGGCTTCGGCCTGTTAGAAACAGTGGGCGCTTCGGTCGCGGTTGGCTGGTTTGGACGGATCCCATCGGAGTTTATCGCTGCCTTGTTGGCCTCCAGTTCCGCCAGTTTGTAGCGGAAGACAATTCCCCGAGGTTGTGCACTGAGGCCAAGGATCTGCAGAATTCCATAGTTGGTTTGAGCGGTCTTGAAGAGGTAGGTGGCCGGAAATTGCCCCGTGCCGATCAAGGACATAGTGTCGGCCTTCTCGAGGGTGAGTTGTTGCCGAACAAGGTAGGAAGGGAGATTGGTCCAGGAGGCAGTGGGGGTTGCAATAACAGAACGACAGAGGGCCACCAGTCTAGGAGCCTCCATGCTAAGGTCGGGCAATAGATCGATCCCGCTCTTGAGCCATTGCGATTGTTCGTGGCGAATTCTCTCCAAGGTTTTGGTTTGGTTAGTGACAGTAAAATCCGGGGGCGATGCCATGCGACCGGTGTCCAGATCGTATCCATCGTCTCGGGCCGACTCCGCGTTCACGGTCGCCGTTCGAATCGGACCGAAGCCTGGCAGAGTGGAATCGCTATCTTCGTCCTCTACAATTACTCGGTTGAGATGGAAGAGGATTTGATCCGAAAGCTGCTGAGCGAGATCCCCCGTGATCTGCAGCCTTCCCATTGGGATCTCGGAGTTGACGACCGGTGCCGTCAACACGGCATTATCAAACAAAATCGCAATCTGCTGGTTTATGTGCTCTCGGGTTATTTGAGCGAACAGATCTTTTCCTGTTTCCGTGAGGATCAACTCAATCTCCGGCCTTTCGGTGACCTGATTCTTGGTGAGAAAAGCCGCCGCAACAGATGTTTCATCCATCAACATCTGTGGGCGTAGCCGCAGTTTGTGCGTGGCAGTTCGGGGATCGCTGAATTCTTCGAGTATGCCCTTGTCAGACTGTTCAGCGACCAGCCGAAATTGCAGTCGTTGACGGTTCGGTATTTCCGTTTTGCCCGGTGGGACTTTATCTCGCGAGATCTGTTCCCGATCAGACGCGGGTTTATAGGGCGCGTCCTTGTATTCCGGATAGCGACGTTCGCGAGCATCGCTGTAAACAACACCAAAACGATTCGCAAACCACATGGCTTCCTCCGCAGTGCCTGGATTATGAACGACTTGTTCGACAAAATCTTCCGTGGGGTCTGAACCTTTCTTCCATTGCAGTCGGACGATGACGGTGGTTCCGGTGGCGTCGTATACACGTGTGTCCCAACGCTGCGGGTTACCTGTGCCCAGAGGTGTGCTGGCGAGAAGCGAGCCATCCGGGCGAAAAAGATCCACACCAAGAACGAGTTCCTGCGGGCCGCTCTCTGAATTAATCCCCATACCGAGGAACCGGGCATGGAAGCGGTAGCCTACCGCATTGGTCTGAATGAAGGTGTGTTCATCTTTGGTTTTTAACCAGGTCTGGTATTCAGGCATGCGCCGCACGTCGGCCAGAAAGGATTTCGGATCGGGATAAGAGACTTGGCTCCCATCCCAGGCTAGGGTCAAGGTAACAGTGGGATACAGTGACCTGCGCTCCGCAATATTTTTGTTCGCCGCCTGATTCACCAACTTGTACTGCACCTTTACACCAGCAGGGCTTTCGGAAAATCCACCGATCTGCAGAAGTCCGCGATTCCCCGACACTGTCCGAAAAGCAAAAAGTTCAGGAGAACTCAGCCCGGTAATTTTATAGGATCGAAACCCGTGCTTTACACTTGGATCCGCCAGGGTGAGGTGATTAGTCCCGTCGTTAAGGGCCGAATCAATGTCCTCGACTGTGACCTTTTCCCATTCTACGCCGGTAATCGAAGCAAGCTTCAGCGGAGTCCATAGGTCCCATTGCTTCTTATGACTGAATGCCAATAGATCAATTCCGTGCTCCGCAGACCATTGGATCAGGACATCCTCACCTTGTTTTTCCAAATCGGTGGGCACTTCAACTTCTTTGCCTTCATCCATGTCGTACCCCTTGATCGGGCGTTGGGTGGAAAACGAATACAGCACGTGTTTAATTGAAGCCGTGAACGGAGCTGGGTGAGTGCTTTTGCTTGAAGCATCGGTTTTAGTGCGGGTATGGAAAATAACTTTTCCAATGATATCAGTCGCCTGAACAGCCTGATTGGCCTCACCGCTCCGCGCCACCTCCAGGACTCCTTGGGTCGGACCAGCACTGATCGCGCGCCCCAGCCACACCTGTCCGTTACGCCGAAACGCCACGATATCTCGTTCTTCGAATTGTTTACTGAGCCGGTTTGCAATGACGTAACTACCCTTTGGAATTTCTGGATCGACTGCGTCCGTTTTGAGACGAAGGGGAGCAATCACCATCAGGAGCGCAACCGCGATCAAGGCTGCAAGTGGCAGTTCCCAGATCAACGATCTAATGTGGTTGATCCATCCATTGCGCATCCTGCGCCCGATCCTTGCAGCGATGCTGCTCTCTGGTGAAAGCGGGGCCTGCAACGGCCAGCCACCATTTGGATTTTTTTTGGCCATATGCCATGCCATCAGGCTCATCAGCCAGGCGAGAATACCGCAGGCAATCAACATCCCCAGACCCGCATTCCGATTATCGTCTCGCCAATGGACCAGCGCCGCCACGACTCCGATGGCGGCCATTGCGAAACTGATATTGCCCCAGAGGAGTTCCGGGTGAGCCACAACTCTCTTCTGGAAAGTTTGACTTGGGGTAGAAGAGACAGTTTCGACATCGGCCTTCAGGCCGCTTGCCTGGGCATAACGGCGTTCCGGAGTTTTCTCCAATGCCCGCAGAACGATCTCATCCAATCGAACATCGATATGCACCTTTTTGGAAGGAGCCTGTATCTGCTTGCCCGGCAGTTCGCCCGTGAGCATTTGGTAGAACACGACACCAAGTGCATAAATGTCGGCGCGGTGATCTACTTCGGTCGGACGATCCCGTTGTTCGGGTGCCATGTAGTGGGGCGTGCCCAGGACCCCAGTGACGCTTTGCTCTGATGCGGCACCTGAAGCGGACTCAGCCCCCATTTGTCCCACAATCTTTGCCACACCGAAATCGGCCACCTTCACGCGGCCTTGACGGTCGAGCAGGATGTTCTCCGGCTTAATGTCGCGATGGACAACTCCGTGGTCGTGAGCGTATTGCAACGCGTCGCAAATCTGGGGAACAATGGCGAGGGCTTCGCGTGCACTGATCCGCCCCCCGTTAAGTAACTGGCGGAGATTCACCCCATCAACAAACTCCATCAGGAAGAAGAAGAGTTCCTCGGTTTCACCAAACTCGTAAAGGGTGACGATCCCCGGATGGTTCAAGTTCGCGAGTGCTTGAGCCTCGCGGGTAAAGCGTGCTGCAAAAGTTATGTGGTCACCTATTCCAGGCGGAAGGATTTTTAACGCCACGAGACGTCCGAGTTTCTTCTGTCGGGCTTTGTAAACTGCACCCATTCCTCCGCGGCCGATGAGTTCAATAATTTCCAACTGCGGAAAACGAGCGGCGAGTTCCTCGGGAGCCGGTGGAACGAATGCGCCGGCTTCTGCCTGGGCAGCACATTCTTGTGAATCGGTAGGAAATCCCGCTTTGAGCAAGCATTCCTGGCAAAGGCCTTTGGGCGCAGTAGGCGTTAAAGCTTTTCCGCAGCTGGGGCATTGAGGCGTTGTATTCATTCTCTTACCCACTTCTTCGGGAAAGCCGGGCAAAGGTTACATACGCGTTTCGAAATTGTCATTTCCCCGCGACTACTCCCATCAGATAGCGCAATTCTTCCTTCACTTCTTCCGGGGTCGCAACGGTATTGGCTATCTCGGATTCAAGCAGCTCGCGATAACGTTTCCGCAAACGGTGGACCGCAGTTTTTACAGCGCCTTCGCTTAAACCGAGTTCGGAGGCCAACGCCGCATAAGGCTGAGATTCTCTTGAACCAGTAAGCGTTTGCTTCAAGACGACGAATTGGCGCCTCTTTTCTTCGCCGCGGAATTCACCCTCCAGTCGATTTAATACTTTATCCAACAACGCAGTCGCCCATTCACGGTCGAAGGCTCTATCCACATTCGTCGGATCAGCAGGTTCGAGATCAAAACGTTCTTCGGCCATTGCCAGATCCAGCGAAAGAATTTGTCGGCCACCGCCGCGTTTTTGCGTCTGCAATTTTGCCCATTCGTCAGCGAGGAAATGGTTCATGGCACCAAGCATGTAGGAACGAAAGCGTCCACGGTCCCGATCCACATTGGCAAGTGATTGTCGCTCCAGGAGGCACGCAAAGAACGATTGCGTCAGATCCTGCGCATCATGCGGGGAATAGCCACGTCGGCGAACGTAGGCATACAGCGGATACCAATAGGTTTGGCACAATTTCTCCAGGGCCATCCCCGCACGGATGGTGTCGGTTCGCCCCGCCGCCAGGACAACGCTCCAGTGCGTCGTCGCAAAATAGCATTGAGTGCCCGCAGGTTGCCCTGAGGAAATGACGCGGGTGGCCATGTCTTAGTCTTACGTTTTGTCCGAGTGAAACCAAATCGAAAAGGCATTGTCGCCCACCGTTCTATCTACTACATCGGGAAAAGCAGATGGAGGTTACAATAAAATTTGTGGCAGGCGTAAATCTGATCCCACAGGGTGAAAGAGTTCTCCGTTGATTGGCCAGCGCGTGGCAGTTATACCAGAGGAATCGGAACATCAGCTCATGTTCCCAGGAAGATGCCTGCTCTTACTGAACTGAATGTCGTCCTTCTGGTCTTTAATCGACCGGAATTAACGGAGCGCGTTTTGGAACGGGTTCGCGACGCTCGACCGACCACTCTTCTGGTAGTTGCAGACGGACCACGCCCCGATCATCCGGACGACATTCAAAAGTGCGCAAAGGTTCGACAGCTCATTTCAAGTCGACTGGATTGGGATGTGAGATTGTTGACCAATTATGCTGAGGCTAACATGGGTCTGCGACAGAGGGTTTCCAGCGGATTGACCTGGGTCTTCGAAAATGTGGAGCGAGCGATCATCCTCGAGGACGATTGTGTGCCCGAGCCCTCTTTCTTTCCTTTTTGTGCGGAATTGCTCGAACGTTACGCTGACGATACCCGGATCGGCGCGGTCACTGGTGACAACTATCAGCTACCTTCATTTACCTGCGAGGAAAGCTATTACTTCTCTAAATATCCGCACTGCTGGGGTTGGGCGACCTGGCGACGGGCCTGGAAACATTTTGATCGGGATATGGAACGTTGGCCTGCCTTGAAGGAGAGTGGTTTCCTCCGAAATCTATTCGATGAGCACCATGCGCTCTTCTGGGAGACGAAACTGGACCGCGTGTATCGTCGGGAAATCAATTCATGGGCATTCCCCTGGACCTTTTCTTTTTGGTCGCAAAACATGCTTTCGATCATCCCCAAAGCAAACCTCGTCACGAATGTTGGGTTCGGTGAGGCGGGAACGAATACTAAAAGAGTCGGCAGTTTGATGTCTGAGCTTCCAACCTATCCGATGGAATTCCCGCTCCGACATCCCCAAAACGTTGTCATCAATTACCCGGCAGATTCCTTCACCCAGGGACATATTTATAATCGGAAGCCGCCAACTCCACCTGCCCCTGTTCCAGTCGCACCCAGTGCACCGACAGTTCCTGTTCCCCCGGCTGCTTCTGAGAATGAAAGTTGGTTGAAACAGCTTTTCGGCAAAACTAGCCCAAAGTAACGGGGTCGATTCTTTGTGAAGTAAACCCCACAATGCGCGTATTACGCTATCGATTCGTTTCGAAGTGACCCCACAATACGGGTATTACGGTGTCGAATCGTTTCGAAGTGACCCCACAATACGGGTATTGCGGTATCGATTCATTTCAAAGTGATCCCACAATACGGGTATTGCGGTATCGAATCGTTTCAAAGTGACCCCACAATACGAGTATTGTGGTATCGAATCGTTTCGAAGGGACCCCACAATATGGGTATTGCGGTATTGAATCGTTTCGATGTGACCCCACAATACGCAGAGTACCGGGGTTGATTCACCCATGAACGGCCTTGTTCCAGCATTGACAATGCGGTTTCAACCGTGACAAGTAACGCCGGTTTATGAGTCAACTCGCCAATCAAGTTGCTGTTGTGACAGGTGCCGGACGTGGAATCGGCCGGGCTATCGCGTTAAAGTTCGCGCAGGAAGGTGCGGACGTCGTATGCGTTTCCCGCACCGTTGAGAATTCCGAAAAAGTGGCTGCCGAAATCCGCGCCCTTGGTCGCAAAGCATGGGCTTTTGCGGTGGATGTCTCGGATGCAGCCGCAGTGGCCGCCGCGGGCGAAAAGATTCTGACTGAGGCGGGCCGGGTGGATATCCTGGTGAACAACGCCGGCGTGACCAAAGATGGATTGCTCATGCGAATGAGTGAGGCTGACTGGGATGTGGTCTTGAACACCAACCTCAAGGGAGCCTTTTCCTTCACCAAGGCCTTTACCCGCGCTTTTGCCAAACAGCGTTCGGGACGTATCATCAATATCAGTTCAGTCATTGGTTTGATGGGCAATGCGGGTCAATGCAATTATGCGGCGAGTAAGGCTGGTTTGATTGGATTCACCAAATCGATTGCCCGTGAACTGGCTTCCCGTGGCGTGACTTGCAATGCCATTGCTCCCGGGTTTATTGAGACCGACATGACCAGTGTCTTGAATGAAGAGATGCGTAATGGTTTACTGAAACAGATCCCTTTGAACTCTTTCGGTAACGCTGAGGACATCGCTAATGCGACGCTCTTTCTCGCTACTTCAGGGGCACGCTATATCACTGGACAGGTGCTGACAGTGGATGGTGGAATGGTAATGTGACCTCGCATTTCGACACACGGATCCAGATAAGTCGGCAAGGCTGTGGAAATTCCCTCTCGACACGCCAGAGGGTTGTCGTTAGGGATGGATGGGCGGAGCGAAGTGAGTTGCGCTCCAAAATAAATTTTCAGTAGAAAAAAATTACAGAAACAGAACTTGACGCCTCGTTCTTACGTGGCATAGAGACAACCAACAAAACGGAGAAACCCATGGCAGAAAAAACAATTGAACAGAGAGTAAAAGATATCATCGTCGAGCAACTCGGCGTGAATCCTGATCAGGTCACCCCTGACGCAAAATTTATTGAAGACCTCGGTGCTGACTCCCTCGACACCGTGGAATTGGTCATGGCTCTGGAAGAAGAATTCGGCAACGAAATTCCTGACGAACAGGCCGAGAAACTGCAGAGCGTCGGCGATGTCATCAAATTCATCGAAGACCAGCAGTCTAAGTAACGGAAGAGATAATTTGCGGGGCAGCAAGCTTTCGTGCATGCTGCCCCTTTAGTTTTTATGGCAAGTAACTGGACAGAACGTCGCGTCGTTATCACTGGCTTGGGATTGGTCGGCCCGCTTGGGTCCGACGTGGAAACTTTTTGGAAGAACGTTGTTTGTGGCCAATGCGGTATCGACAGGATCTCACACTTTGATGCTTCGCAGTTCGACTGCCAAATCGCCGCGGAAGTCCGCGGTTTCGATCCGACCCCTGCTTTCCCTTCGCCAAAAGAGATCCGACGCACAGACCGTTTTGCCCAGCTGGGAGTCCATGCTGGTTGGCAGGCTTTGCTCGATTCCGGTCTGGACCTGGAAAAAGTGAACCGGGACGAGATTGGTTGCTTTATTGGCTCCGGGATCGGCGGGCTGCAAACCACCGAAGAACAACACAAAGTTTACCTGCAAAAGGGTCCGGGACGCATTTCGCCCTTCATGATTCCGATGCTCATTCTGAACATGGCTTCCGGCCTGTTCTCAATGTATTACAAACTGCGCGGTCCGAACGTTTCAACCTGCTCCGCTTGCGCAACTTCCACTCATGCAATCGGTGAAGCCTGGCGGACCATCAAGATGGGCGATGCCTCGGTCATGTTCGCCGGAGGCAGTGAAGCGACGATTGTTCCCCTCGGCATCGGTGGTTTCTGCGCGATGCGCGCGATGAGCACCCGCAATGACGAACCCAAAAAGGCCTCGCGTCCTTTCGATGTCGGTCGTGACGGTTTCGTGATGGGAGAAGGAGCCGGAGTCCTGGTTCTCGAAGAGCTGGAACACGCCAAAGCGCGTGGTGCTAGAATTTATTGCGAATTGCTCGGATACGGAAATACCGCAGACGCAAACCACATGACCGCACCCTCTCCCGAAGGAGAAGGCGCCGCGCGTTGTATGAAGATGGCACTGCGCAATGCTGGGTTGAATCCTACTGATGTTTCCTACATCAACGCGCACGGAACATCTACGCCCCAGGGTGACATTGCGGAAACCCAGGCGATCAAAACGGTTTTCGGCGATCACGCTCGCAAGCTTGCGGTCAGCTCGACCAAAGGTGCCACGGGTCACATGCTGGGCGCGGCTGGCGCGGCCGAGATGGTGCTCTGTGTTAAAGCAATTCAGCAGCAGATCGCCCCGCCTACGATCAACCTCGATAATCCAGATCCGCTCTGCGATCTCGACTATGTGCCACACACGGCACGTGAAATGAAGATCGATGCCGTGGTGAATAACTCGTTCGGATTCGGTGGCCACAATGCCACGATCGTCGCCCGAAAATTTGTTGGTTAACGTCCCCACTCGCTCCCGTCGTGTCCGTGGACTGCGACCCGGTCGAGCCTGCGACAGGAGTATGAACTTTCTATCCTTCATCGAGGCGAAGCGCGAAGGGCAAGCGCTCTCGCCCGAGCAGATTCGTTGGTTCGTTTCCGAATACACCGCCAGGCGCATTCCCGACTACCAGATGGCGGCAATGCTCATGGCCATCTATTTTAAAGGGATGGTCACGAACGAGACCGCTGCGCTCACCACCGCTATGCGCGATTCGGGGGACGTTCTGTCCTTCCCCAAAGAATCACGGCCCGTTGTGGATAAACATTCCACCGGTGGAGTTGGAGACAAAGTTTCCCTACCGCTCGCACCCCTTTTAGCGTGTCTTGGTTTTCGCGTACCGATGATTTCGGGGCGAGGTCTGGGAATTACGGGAGGGACACTCGATAAGCTGGAGTCAATCCCAGGATTTCGAACGGCGCTTACGTTCGAACATATTACTGAGCAGGTTCAAAAAATCGGATGTGTGATCTGTGCTCAGACAGAGAAAATGGTTCCTGCTGACAAAGCGCTTTATGCATTGAGAGATGTGACCGGGACGGTGCCGTCGATTCCTTTGATCACAGCTTCCATATTATCAAAAAAGTTAGCGGAAGGATTGGACGCACTGATCCTGGATGTGAAATTTGGGTCCGCTGCATTTATGCAAACCCGGGAACAGGCGCAGCAGTTGGCAGATGCGATGGTTTCGCTCGGAAATGCCTGTGGGGTCAATACCCGGGCATTCTTGAATGACATGAACACTCCGTTGGGGCGCACTGCGGGAAACTGGCTGGAGATCAAAGAATCGGTGGAATGCCTCGAGGAACGTGGCCCCGCCGATTTGCGGCGGTTGGTCGTGGAATGTGCCGCCCATCTCCTGGAGCAAACGGGGCGAAGCACCTCTTTTACCGAAGGGGAGAACATCGCAAGCCAGATGCTGGCTTCAGGCGCGCCCCGTCGCAAATGGAACGAGATGCTCGCGGCCCAGGGTTCTGACCTGGACGCTTTTTCGCGCAAGCTTGCGCTTCCGGTCAGCGCGCGATTCGTAAAGGAACTGAAGGCAAGCTGTAGCGGAGTCATCCAGAAGTGTGATGCACGCATCTTCGGCGAAATTGTCCGAGATCTCGGGGGCGGTCGGGTCACCCGGGAAAGCGTTATCGATTTCAACGTGGGAATGGACGAGATTGCCAAACCGGGAGATAAGGTTGTGGCAGGAGAGATACTCGCACGAATCCACGCGTCTGACGAGCAATCGGCTGAATCGGGACTGCGACAACTGGCAAAGGCTTTTCACATCGCTCAGTAGCATCTTTTCCCTGTTGCGGAGGCCGGTAAAAAGGCCCTTTCCAGTGGCTCGTTTCGTGATACATTTCTGGCGACCACTGACAGCCTAAATCAACATTGAAAGCACTCATTTCCACGAACCGGCGTACTGAGCGAGTTTTCCTCGTCGGCGTCGAACTCAAGACCGGCTCCGCCTTCGATACTCGCGACTACTTGGACGAACTGAAAGAACTCGCCACCAGTGCAGGCGCGGTCGTTGTGGACGAAGGCACCCAGAAACTGGAAGTGCCCAACGCGAGCACTTATATTGGCAAAGGAAAGGCTGAGGAATTTGCGGGCATCTGTCGGGAGAAGAATATCGATACCGTGATCTTCGATGATGAGCTTTCGCCTGCTCAGACGCGTTCCCTTGAAAAAATTTTCGAATGCAAGATCCTGGATCGTACGGCGCTGATCCTCGACATCTTCGCGCAACGTGCGCGAACCCGCGAAGGCAAGCTGCAGATCGAACTCGCCCAACTGCAACATCTGTTGCCGCGACTCACCCGTTTCTGGGGCCATTTGTCTCGCCAAAAAGGTGGTATCGGTATGCGCGGTGGTGAAGGTGAATCACAACTCGAATCCGATCGGCGCAAAGTTTCTGAACGTATCGATAAGATCGAGTCGGAGCTCGAGACCGTGCGTCGTCAGCGAGCCACTCAGCGCAATGGACGGCAGCGTAACCTCTGGCCGATCGCATCCATCGTTGGATACACGAATGCCGGCAAATCGACATTGCTCAACAAGCTGACCGGGGCGGCCGTATATGCAGAACAGAAGATGTTCGCAACGCTGGATCCAACAACGCGTCGTTTGCATTTGCCGACGAATCAAAATGTTTTGCTGACCGACACGGTAGGTTTCATCCGCAAGCTGCCTCATGATCTGGTTGAATCTTTCAAAGCTACGCTGGAAGAAGTGGTCCAAGCTGACTTGTTGATTCATGTCGTGGACTCCAGCCACGAACAAGCGGAAGAGCAAATCATTGCCGTCAACAACGTCCTCGAAGAATTGGGCGCCGCGGGCAAGCCCACGATAACGGTCTTCAACAAGATCGATCGTTTCGAAAATGGAGAGTGGCGTAATCGTTTTCAGGTTCAGTTTCCCAATGGCATCGGAGTTTCGGCAAAGACAGGCGTGGGGATAGAGGCGCTGGTGGCAGAGATCGGAACTCAGCTCCGTCCCATTCGTGAGTTTGTGGAATTGCACGTGCCGCACGAGCAATCCGCGGTGATTGCGCGAGTGCATGAGGTCGGACAGGTAGTGGAGCGAAACTACACGGGCAAGAAAGCGAAATTCAAAGTACGGATTCCGCCGCATTGTCATTCTGAATTTGCTCCATTCATCGTTCAGGAAATTCAGGCTGCTTAATATTTGGGAACTGATTGTTCGCGATTAACGGGTCGCGGTAATCACGTGCGCTTGTTTGGAGGACGGCTTTGCCGGAATATGGCAGCGTCCCATGAACAAGTTGTCGCGTTATCTTTTTCTGCTGCTGGTCTCTCTCGTTGCGTGGCCCTGTGTTGCGCAGACAAACTTCGCGGTGCTGGCGACGGACGGTGCCTGGACCTGGTATAACGATCCTCGTGCGGTGTTCCACAATGGCGCTCTCTACTTTGGCTACGTCCGCAACAGCGACGGAAAATCAGCTCTAAGTTCACTTCAACTCCAAACCGGCAAGCGCACCGAACTTTGGAGCAGCGCGTTGGCTCAAAAAGATGATCACAACAATCCTGCGTTGTTAGTGAAGCAGGATGGCCATTTACTGGCCATTCACGCCCGGCATGGCTCAGACCCGTTTTTCAGCTATCGACTCTCGTCCACCACCAATCCGATCGCGCCCATTAATTGGAGTCAGGAATTCACCAGTACGAATAGCGGCGGGGTGACATACGCGAATCCATTTCAACTTTCGGGCGAGAGCGGTCGCATCTACAACTACATGCGCAACCAGAACTTCAATCCGACAGTCGTTAGTTCCACAAACGGCGGGCAGACCTGGTCCAGTGCCCTGCATTTCATCAAGACCGGAACCGGCGGGACCCGTCCCTATGTGAAATATTGTTCCGACTATGCGGAGCGGATTGATTTTCTCTATACCGACGGCCATCCCCGTAATGAAAACAACTCGCTCTATCACATCTTCTATCGCCAGGGCGCTTACTACACGACAGAAGGAACGTTGGTGAAGAATTATGCCGATCTACCAATCCTGCACGACTCAGGGGAACGCGGCTCAGTGATTTATCAATACAGCGATGTCCCGACCAATGATCCCAATGCGCATATCCCCACGGGGCGCGCCTGGTGCACAGAAATAACCTATCAAACCAACGGTGCGCCGGTTGCGCTTTTCACGGTCCAACGCGACAACGTCACGGTGTCGAATTGGACTGGTGATCGTATTTATTATTATTACGCGCGCTGGACCGGGAGCAATTGGCAGAAACGTTTCATCGCTCATGCGGGACGTCCTCTCTACGAATCTGAAGATGATTATCCCGGCGGCATTTGCACGGATCCAGAGAACTCCAACATCATTTACATTTCCAGCAATGCGCAGAATCCATTCGATCTCACCACCACGACGAATGTCCCTTTGCGCGCGAACTCTCGCTATGAACTCTATCGCGGAATCACCAGCGACGGTGGCCTTACGTTTAGCTGGGAGGTGATCACTACGAATTCCACCAAAGATAATTTGCGCCCTTACATGCCGAGGCGACACAATGGCGCTACGGCGGTGATCTGGTTTCGCGGCACATACACCACATTCACCAGCTACAATTGTGAGATCGTGGGACTTTTCTCCACCAGCATTCCCCGCACTCCGCAAGTCAGCATCAGCAGCCCAACCAACTCCCTGGTTTGGATGACTAATTCGGGAAACAAATTGAAACTCAGCGCCGTGGTGGTCGATGACGAGTTACCTCAAGCTCCCAGCCTGCTTTGGTCGACTGCGGCGGGACCAACCAATGCCGTTTTTCTAACGCCGAATAGCACGAGCAGTTTCGCTGAGTTTTCCATGCCTGGGACGTATACGTTGCGGATCATCGCCGATGATACCCTCGCGAGCAGTTTCGCCGAAACGACTGTTGTTGTGGGCAATGAGGCTCTTGAGCAGGCAGATGCATCGCGAGTGATGTGTTTGAAGTTCGACGAGACTTCTGGAGGCGTTGCCCAGGATAGTTCCGGCAGTGGCAATGCAGGGGCGATATCAGGACCGGTCGTGTGGAACGCAACCAATGGGATGCGAGCAGGAGCTATTGAACTCGATGGCGCGACCGCTCAGGTTGTTGTTCCTGATGCGCCTGCGCTGGACAGCACAGCCGCTTTCACTTTGGCGTATTGGTTCAAGGCTAATAACTATCTGGTCGATTCCGCCGGCCTCGTTTCGAAGCGACTCAATGTCGCGGACAACAATGCCTACACCACGTATTTGAAAAGCACGGATCGCCGAATTTATGTCGACATTGTGGGAGGAGACAACCGGTTCTCCAGCAGCACCTCGATCAGCACCGGGCTCTGGTACCATGTGGCGTTGGTGTTCAATGGATCGCTGCCGGTGGCGCAACGCGCACAGCTTTGGATCAATGGTGATCTTGATGTGACGGCAAGCGAGAGCAGTGTCACCATTCCCGACTACACCTCAAGCGTTCGCATTGGCAACACGCATCCGGGAGCGACCAATTGGTTCAGTGGCTCGTTTGATGACGTGCAGTTTCTTCGACGCCCTTTGAGCGGTGCGGAAATCAAATTGCTCGCCGTGCGTCATCGTACGCCGACTGTATTTGCCGGAAGTGCCCCTGCTGTATACAGCGGTGTCATAGGAACGTTGAGCGGTAGTGTCTTAAATGGAACGACCTCGGCAGCTGTTTCAAGCTGGTCTCAATCCGGTGGACCCGGCAATGCCCTTTTCGGAAATTCCAACTCCCCCGCTTCGACGGTAAGATTTTCGCGCGGCGGAACTTATGTTCTGCGGTTGCAAGCGGAAGATCCACTGGCAACGGTTGCACGCGATCTCGTGGTTTCAGTCGGAGCTAACACCAACGTCTTCGAAGATTGGGCGGCATTCTATTTAACCGAAGGCATGCGTTCCGAGATGGCGGATCCTGATGTGGATGGAGTTGCCAACATCTTCGAATTCGCATTCGGGATGAATCCCACGCAAGACGATGCCTTTGCGTTTTCCCCCAGTTCTGCGGGTGTCGGTAAGGCGAGTATTGAAAACTTTGGGGGGACTAATTTCCTTTCCCTCAAAGTGAAGCGACCAACCGGACGGCTAGGCATAACTTATGCCGGACAGGCCTCGGCAGATTTGGCGATATGGGAGGTGGCCTTCCAACAAGGCTCGCCAGCGGACAATGGAGACGGAACTGAGATTCTCACTTTACGCGATTTCGTCCCGAGAGAGCAGGCACCCCAACGATTTCTAAGATTGCAGGTCAGCCGGCAGTTTTAATCTTCACGAAACCTTTTTTTGAGATCGGAACGTCGAAAACGCTTGCCTCCTCAAACGCAGCTAAACTAGAACGGGCGCTTACCGATTCGCCGTAGGGCGAGTTTTTCGTTTAACTCATGAAGAAAACATTCGTATTTGCCGCGCCTGCGTTAGCAGCTGCCTTTCTCTGTGCCACTACCGTCTCCGGACAAACGGATACTGCTCTGGCTAACTCCTCCACCTATCGGATGCCGACAGTGACTGTCTATGGGAGCTCGACCAATGCGACCCAACCTGTGGTTCAATCGGCCAACGCTGTGACGGTTCTTGCGGGCGAACAGATTCGGCCCGGAAGCATTACCACGACCCGCGATCTGGGCACTTATATCCCGAATCTTACGGTCTTCGATGCCAATAATGATCGTACCCCCAAGTTTTCTGTGCGCGGACTGCGAGAAAACAATTTTGCAGCAGGTGAACCAGCCGTTGGTTTTTATGTCGACGATATTCCCTACACCGATCTGAATTCCCGCGGGCTCGCTTTGTTTGATGTCGAGCAGGTTGAGTTCCTGCGCGGACCGCAGCATACCCTCTTTGGTGCGAGCGGACCCGGCGGAGTTGTTAATGTTGTGACCCGCCAGCCCGGAAACGTCTGGGAAGGCAGAGGTGGATTTACCTACGGAAATTACAACAGCCAAACCTACGACGCTTCCATTCGTGGACCAATCGTGGCGGATACCCTCTCGCTCGGTGTTTCGGGGATCTACTCAGAACGGGATGGATTCGTGCGCAACCTGGTTAACGGGAACCGCATCGACGATAAAGAAACTCTCGGCGGACGTGCGCAATTGCGCTGGACCCCAACCGAGACCCTGGATTTTTCGCTGATCCTGCATGGCCAGCAGTTCGAAGATGGTTTCGTCCCGACTTATTATCCCACGGTTGATCCTGACCGATTCCATGTCTATCGCGACTATGATGGGTCGGTGGATACCGAAACCTATGGTGTCGCTTTCAAAGGCAGCTTCGAGAACGATATGCTGAAGGTCACGTCCGTGACTTCGTACCGAACCTGGAAACAAGACTTGTTGCAGGACTTTGATTTCTCCCCGTTTCCCGCACGTATTGGTTTCAACAATCCTGAGCTCGAACAATGGAGCCAGGAATTGCGCTTTCAATCGAGTGACCTCGATCAGCCGTTGCAATGGCTGGGCGGTCTCTATTTCTCACATGCTGATTCTCAGAACGACAGTGGCAGTGTGGAGCTCACCCCGCTTCCCGGATCTCCTTTGCCACCGCCAAGTACTTTCCGCACGTTGTCGGAGAACGAGAACGAAACATACGCCATTTTTGGCCAGGCGACCTACACGGTTGGAGAGAAGCTCGATCTAACGGCCGGATTGCGTCTGAGCTACGAAGATCGATCGATCGATCGCGTCCGTCAGTTCGAAAGTCCATTCATACCGACAAGCCCACTGAGCGCCTATTCCGCCTCGGATGAGTTTACGGATATCTCCCCCAAGGTTGGTGTGAGCTACAGAGTAGCGGACCCGGTTGAAGTTTATGCCAGTGTTCGCCGTGGATTCCAGAGCGGTGGATTTAATGCTGCAAACGATAACCCAGCGCAATCGCGCTATGGCTCTTCCCATTCATGGCATTACGAAGTCGGGGCGAAGTCCAGGATGATGGAAGATCGGTTTGTGCTCAACGCAGCGGCCTTCTACGCCGACTACGATCACTATCAGACGTATCGAATCAATCCGCTGAATCCGGCTGATGCTTATTTGGTGAATGCTGAAGATGTGAATACTTACGGCGTCGAAGTGGATGCTATTCTCCGTCCAGTGACAGGATTGGATCTGAGCGCTGCCATCGGCGTGGTGCAGGCGGAGTTCAACGAATATCAGGATCCAAACACTGGTGCTAATTTCGATGGGAACGACATCAATTTCGTTCCGGAATTCACCGCAAGTGTTGCTGCTCAGTATCGTTTCCCGTTCAACGTATACGCACGGATCGAATTGCAAGGTCTGGGGGACTACTGGTTGGACGAAGCAAATAGCACCAGGCAAAAGGCATTCGGTTTGTTGAATGCGCGCATTGGCTACGAACACAAGAACTTCGAAGTCTACATCTTTGGCCGAAATCTATTGGACAAAGAATACGACAACAACGCACTGGACCTGCGTAATGCCTTCCAACCCGATCTGCTCGTGCGTCAACCGGGTGACCCAATGACCTTCGGCATTGCAGTCGCCGGCAAGTTTTAGTTTCACAAAAAATCCGGCAGCGATCACTCGCTGCCGGATGTAGATAACACAGAGACTACTCTGATCATTTTTCCCAATGACTCAAAAGGTCTTTGGGAATTTTTGCTTTTTCGGGATAGATCAAATAAACGGTGTTGTTCGACTTGCTCCACGCGTTGATCACGTTCTGACGTTTATAGACCCGACGTGAATCTTTCGTTGGGTCCGTTCCAGGATCGTTGATGACCACGTCGCCTTCTTTGGTAAATCCGCGCACCACCACGATGTGACCATTGCCTGTTTTCTTGCGGCCTTCTTCCAGCAAATCCCATGGCGATGAGATGATGACCGGGTATCCGGCACCAATCCACTGTTCCAATTCACTGACTCCGGCAAAGCGTGTGACGTAAGCCCGCATGCCTTCGAAGCTTCCAACGACGGCCGTGTTGAATGGCCAGTTACCGGTACCTTCCCATCCTTTGTCGAAAATCGCTGGCACCAACTGCGGCACATCCAGATCCAACTCGGGACGATTAAGCTTCTTCGACCAATGATTGAGAACCATGGATATGGAGGTGGGACTGCACCACCCTTTTTCATCCGGGTAGGCATTTTGTGAGCGCCCGATGACGTCGAGTTCCTTGCCCCAGGAGGTTCGAGCGGACGAGGGGGGCTGAGGAACCGCGGAGGAATCGCAAAAAGAAATACCCACAAACTTTAGCTCGGGCACCTTTCCCTGCTCGCCGGAAGTGAGGGTGATGCGAATCTCGGCTTTGGCTCCCGAGCGGTTCAGGACGAGGGTATCTGCCAGGACGTTGCCGTCCTCATCTTTTTGGCCCTTGATACTCTGTCGCTCCGTTCGACTGCTGTCCGGAGACCAGATCCCAAGGTTATAAAACCTGGTGGCCTTATCGGGATAAATGCCGCGCGCTTCTATTTTGAGCATGCTGCCGGTCGGCGCGTGGACGTTCCAAGAGACAACGAGCTCATTCCAATTGATCGGAACCGTGTAGACCGGCGAGGTAAGGACGACCTCGCTGTCGTTTGTATGCTGCTCTTTCTGGTAATTTGAAAAGCGTTCCACGCCAATAAAATGGCTGAATGGCTCGACATCTTTCGCTGCAAAAACACTGTGTTGCAGCATCACGAGGGTGAGAAGGAGTGCCTGATGGGCAAAATGGGGAAAACTATGCACGAAAAATTTCATTTTCAACTTTGCCCTCGACTGTAGCATCCGTAGGACTTTCTGAAAATATAAACCGACTAGGAACCATGAAACTTTATCGTCTGAATCGTCTCTTTAACGCCAAGTCGAATCGCTGCTTCGACGTAGCAATCGACCACGGGTTTTTCAACGAACGCGCCTTTTTGCAGGGGATTGAGAATCTCGACAAGTCAGTCCGCACCATTGTGGCCGCGGCCCCGGATGCAGTGCAGTTGACGGTGGGGCAAGCTCATTACCTTCAATCCCTGCCGGGTCGTCATAAACCCTCTCTCGTGCTCCGAACCGACGTTGCGAACGTCTATGGCAACGTGCTGCCTCGCACTTTGTTCAGTCGCATGATTGAGCGTCCTGTGGAGCAGGCGATTAACCTCGACGCAACTTGCGTGGTGGTAAACCTGTTCCGCATTCCCGAGCAACCGGAAGTCGCCGATCAATGCATTCAGAACATCTTGAAGATTAAGCCCGAGTGCGATCGCTATGGCATACCATTGATGATCGAACCGCTTGTGTTCCAATCAAATCAGAAAGCAGGGGGCTACATGGTGGACGGGGACTTGGAGAAAATTCTTCCGCTCGTACGTCAGGCTGTTGAACTAGGTGCCGACATCATCAAGGCCGATCCTACGGATGACGTTAAACTTTACAGCAAAGTAGTCGAAATTGCTGGCCGTATTCCAGTGCTCGTTCGCGGCGGCGGCAAAGCTCCGGATGCTGAGATCCTCGCGAGAACGGAAGAGTTGATGAAGCAGGGGGCTGCCGGAATTGTTTACGGTCGTAACATCATTCAACACCATGATCCTGCCGGAATGACGCGCGCATTGATGGCGGTGGTGCATGATGGAGCGACCGCGTTGGAAGCCGCCAAGTTCATCAAGGGTTCCTAATTTGGTAACCATAGAACGTTTATTATGAGTCAAAAATTGCGATTGGGTATTATCGGTGGTGGTTTAATGGGCCGTGAGGCTGCCAGTGCGTTTGGTCGCTGGTTTGTTCTGGAAAAGTTTCCAGTCCAGGTGGAATTGGTCGCGGTGTGCGATCTCCAGGAGAGTCTCCTCGAGTGGTTCAAGAAGGTTCCAACGGTGAAACTGCTCACCAAGGATCACAACGAGCTACTGAAATCTCCGGACGTCGATGTCGTTTACGTTGCGGTGCCTCACAACCTGCACGAGAAACTCTATCTCGACGTGTTGAATGCCGGGAAAGATCTTCTCGCAGAGAAGCCTTTCGGTATCGATTTGCAGGCAGCGCGAACCATCCGTGATGCGGCAAAGAAATCCGGTCGTTTCGTTCGTTGCAGCTCCGAGTTTCCTTTCATGCCGGGTGCGCAGCGCGCTCTGCAAATCGCCCAGGGTGGACAGTTCGGCAAGGTGCTCGAAGTCCGTTCCTGCTTTTGGCACGCCAGCGATCTTGATCCAACGAAGGCAATCAATTGGAAACGCCAAAACAAATTCTGTGGCGAAATTGGGGTGATGGGCGACCTCGGTATGCATGTGGTGCATTTCCCGTTTCGTCTCGGATGGTTTCCAAAGCGCGTCTACGCTCAATTGCAAAAGATCTACACCGAGCGTCCGGACGGCAAGGGTGGGATGGCCCCCTGCGACACGTGGGACAATGCATTGCTCCACACGGATGTGGATATCAACGGGCAAAGCGATGTGCCGGTTCGTTTTGAAATGAAACGATTGGCTCCAGGAGAAACGAATACCTGGCAGATCGAAATCCTTGGGACTGATGGCGGCGTTCGCTATAGCACCAAGGAACCCAAAACCCTTTGGACGTTTACCCGCGGCAAAGAACAAATCTGGCAACGGACCGATCTCGGTTATCAAGTGCCGTTTCAAACAATCACCGGTGGGATATTCGAAGCTGGCTTTCCGGATTGCTTCCTTCAGATGTGGGCCGCGTATGCTGCGGAACGCGCGGGTGCTCTGGAAGGTCGCATGGGCTGCGTAACGCCCGATGAAGCGGTGAAGAGCCACGAGTTGTTTGCTGCCGCTCTTGAATCACATAAGAGCAAGAAAGTCATCGAGCTTTCGTAAGCCGATTCACCCACCCGTCGCAGTTCGACTTACAAGCAGTTGATGAACCCATGGTTCTCAACTGCTTTTTTGTTTCGAGCGGAGTTGTTGGATCAGAGACATCTTGAACTGATGCAATCCGTCTTCCAGGCCAACCACGTATTCTTCAGGAACCTTCAACCGCTTCACCGCTGAGGGTAGTTTCTGGATCTGCTGTTGGGCATGCTCCCGAAGGACCGGGAGTGCGGAGGACTGATAGACCAACTTTCCGGATCGAAAAATTGGGACCAGTAGATCTTCATGCTCCAAAGAGTTTGGCATCGTTCTCGAAGGGAATGCACCAGAGGTTGGAACAATAGTCCACTGCGACGGCGGGGTGCTCGCCGAATCATAGATGGCATCGCCGCAAAACTCGCCGTTCCTGTAAAAACGCCGTACCTGCTGAATTCCTGGAGTCGACATCTTGATCGGTTGTTCGGAGAGCTTGATTTTGTATTGCCAATTGCCTCCCGGTTGGCGAATCGCTGCGAGCTTGTAGACACCGCCCAACGCAGGTTGATCAAAAGCCGTAACCATATTCGTCCCAACTCCCCACACCCCAATCGTCGCACCGCGTTGCTTCAGTTCCTGAATGCCGTATTCATCCAGGTCGTTGCTCGCGATGATGAACGCTTGGGGAAAACCACCTTCATCCAGGATCTTGCGTGATTCGACGCTTAGTTTGGCGAGATCGCCGGAATCGAGACGGATGCCGTTCATCTCGAAGCCGCGTTCGCGCAGGCGCTTACCCGCCGTCACTGCGTTGCGAACTCCTTGCAAAGTGTCGTAAGTATCGACGAGGAACACGCAGTTGTTCGGCATCGCATCCGCATACTTCTCGAATGCCTCCAGTTCGCTATCAAAAGACATCACCCAGCTGTGGGCATGAGTGCCTTTAACGGGAATACCGAAGAGTTTGCCAGCGAGGACATTGGATGTCGCAGTGCAGCCGCCGATGAACGCAGCGCGACTGGCGCTGAGCGAACCGTCAACACCTTGAGCGCGGCGAAGGCCGAACTCTATGACCGGGTCACCATCAGCTGCTGAACAAACGCGAGCTGCTTTCGTGGCGATCAATGTTTGAAAATTGATCAGGTTCAATAAGGCGGTCTCCACGATTTGTGCCTCTATAATAGGACCTCGCACCCGGAGCAATGGTTCGCCGGGAAAAACTGCCGTGCCTTCTGGAATAGCATCTACATCACAACTGAACTTAAGCTCTTGCAGATACTTTATAAAAGCGGGCTCGAACAATGGCTCACCATCATTCCCATTTAGTCCGGATAAATAGGCCGCATCCCGATCGTCGAATCGGAGGTTCTCGAGGTAACCGATGGCGGCTTCCAGGCCTGCAGCGATGCTGAAACCGCCTTGAAATGGATTTTTCCGAAAATGCAGGTGAAACACCGCTTCGGTTGTCGCCGCCCCCGAACGCCAGTAGCCGTAGGCCATGGTGAGTTGGTAGAGATCCGTCAGCAAAGAATAGTTGGGGGGTTGCGTCTGCATAGCGGTCGACGCGTATTGCTAAACGATCCCGGCAAGCTGGCAAACATTTTTCGAGAAGATATCCCTCACCGCTGAGCTGGGAGATGACGACCGCGACACCAGAGCGCGCTACAAGTCGTTGCAGGTCCCGAGGAGCACATGAAACCTGCGTTACAGGCCGCTGCGGATCCCGCGAGCACATGAAACCTGCGTTTCCGGTCGCTGCGGATCCCGCGAGCACATGAAACCTGCGTTACAGGTCGCTGCGGATCCCGCGAGCACGTGAAACCTGCGTTACAGGTCGCTGCGGATCCCGCGAGCACGTGAAACCTGCGTTACAGGCCGCTGCGGATCCCGCGAGCACATGAAACCTGCGTTTCAGGCCGTTGCGGGTCCCGCGAGCACATG
This sequence comes from Limisphaerales bacterium, assembly GCA_046597605.1. Classification (GTDB taxonomy): domain Bacteria; phylum Verrucomicrobiota; class Verrucomicrobiia; order Limisphaerales; family JACDHS01; genus JACDHS01. The sequence continues at coordinate 46,045 of JBKJKE010000008.1, forward strand.
AAACCTGCGTTTCAGGCCGCTGCGGATCCCGCGAGCACGTGAAACCTGCGTTTCAGGCCGCTGCGGATCCCGCGAGCACGTGAAACCTGCGTTTCAGGCCGTTGCGGATCCCGCGAGCACGTGAAAACCTGCGTTTCAGGTCGTTGCGCGCGGGGAAATGAACTGTAACACGCGTCACAGGTGCTCCTTGAGAAGGCATCTGAACATTTTTTACGGTGCAAACCGATGGGGGAATTGTAACCTGTTCCCTTGCTTTTCCCGTCTTGAGAGAATGCGGTTGGTTTCGAACCAACCCGGGAATCAGTCGATTAATTGCTGAAATGAATTTGCTCCAACTCGCCATGCGTCGTCCGTTGACGATCGTGGTCCTGATCATCGCCCTCTGCCTTGGGGCCTGGATGGGTCTCAAGAAGATGTCGCAGGACATTTTTCCGCCACTTGGTATTCCGACAATCTATGTGGCACAGCCCTACGGCGGTATGGACCCGGCCCAGATGGAAGGCTATCTCACCTATTTCTACGAGTATCACTTTCTTTACATCACAGGAATCGAGCATGTCGAATCCAAGTCCATCCAAGGCGCTTCGATTATGAAGCTGCAGTTTCATCCGGGCACGGACATGTCGCAGGCGCTTTCCGAAGTAATCGGCTATGTAAACCGCTCCCGCGCCATGATGCCGCCTGGAACGGTATCGCCTTTCGTGACAAGATTTGATGCAGGAAGTGTGCCCGTGGGTTACCTCACCTTCTCCACGACGAACGAAAATCGCACGGTCGGTCAGATGCAGGATGCGGCTTTGAATTTGGTTCGTCCATTGTTCGCGACCCTACCCGGGGTTTCAGCGCCACCTCCATTCGGTGGCAGCGCTCGAACGATTCTTATCAACGTTAAGCCAGATCGGATGCGTGCTTATAACATGTCCCCTGACGAAATCGTTGCAGCCGTCTCGCAAGCCAACATGATCAGTCCCTCGGGGAACATGAATCTGGGTGATAAATATCCGATCGTGCCGGTGAACGGCATCGTGAAGAATATCAAGGACCTGGAATCGGTGGCGTTGAGAACGAGCGCTAATGGTGCCGTGTTTTTGCGTGACGTCGCCACGATTGACGATGGCGCAGATATCGTCAGCAGCTACGGTCTCGTGAATGGACGGCGCACGGTTTATATCCCGGTCACTAAACGTTCCGACGCTTCCACCTTGTCCGTCGTAAACCTCGTTAAGGAAAACCTCCCGAAGTTCCAAAGCGTAGTGCCGGACGATGTGAAGGTGAGCTATGAATTCGATCAATCGCCAGTGGTGATTCGAGCGATCAAAGATCTGGCAAAGGAAGGTCTGCTGGGAGCGATTTTGACCGGCATCATGGTGCTCCTGTTTTTGCGCGATTGGCGTAGTGCATTAATTGTCGTGCTGAACATCCCGATTTCGGTGGCAGCGGCGGTCTTCGCTCTCTGGATAACTGGGCAAAACATTCACCTCATGACGCTGGGCGGGCTTGCGCTGGCAATTGGAATTTTAGTCGATGAAGCGACTGTCACGATCGAGAACATCCATACGCATCTTGCGCGCGGCACCGGCGTTTCTCGCGCCGCCTTTGATGCAACAAATGAAACGGCTGGCCCACGGTTGCTGGCTATGTTGTGTATTCTCGCGGTATTCATTCCGGCTTTTTTCATGACTGGTGCTGCCAAGGCGCTATTCGTTCCACTGGCGTTGGCGGTCGGATTCGCGATGATCGCTTCCTATTTCCTATCGAGCACACTGGTTCCAGTGCTCGCGGTGTGGGTCGTGCGCAAGCATGCGCAGAAGGAATTGGCGCACGCGAAGAAGAGCCGTTCCGCATTTGAAAAATTCCAGGAAAGTTACGGTCGTTTTGTCCGAAGCCTTGTTTCGGTGAATTGGTTGGTATTCGGTATTTATCTCCTTATAGCAGGACTGATCGTCTGGATGGTGGGTACGAAGCTCGGCCTCGATATTTTTCCAAAAACGGACTCAGGCCAACTCGCATTGCGACTCAAAGCACCGGTCGGAACGAAAGTGGAACTTACGGAGAAGCTTGCGCTTCAAGTGCTGGACATCATCAAGCGCGAAGCTGGACCGGAAAAGGTAGCGCTGACGATGGGATTGGTAGGTGTTCACGCGCCCAATTATCCAGTGAACTTGATTCATCTGTGGAATGGTGGCCCAGAGGAAGCCTGGCTGGCGGTGCAGCTCGTCGCCGGTTCTGATATTAAAATCGAAAGTTTTAAAGAAAAGCTTCGCGAGGTGTTTGTTCGCGAATTGCCCGAGGTCCGCTTTTCGTTTGAGCCGAGCGACATCGTAAACCGCGTCATGAGCTTTGGGGCGAGCACTCCGATCGAAGTGGCAGTGAGCGGGCCTAACCTTGTCGTGAACAAAGAACACGCCGACAAACTTTACGAGAAGTTGAAAGCGATTCCATCACTGAGAGATGTGCAGTTCGGGCAATCGCTGGATTTCCCAACCGTCGAGGTGAACATTAATCGCGAGCGAGCTGGTCTGCTGGGAGTCAAAGTTGGTGACATCACCCGGTCACTGGTCGCTGCTACGACGTCGAGCCGTTTTACCGTCGCGAATTACTGGGCCGACCCGAACTCCGGAGTGAGCTACAATTTGCAGGTTCAAATTCCCCAGACAAAAACATCCTCCCTCGAAGACTTGCAGAATGTGCCTGTGGCGAGTCGTGACGGGCAGTCGGTATTGTTGCGCAGTGTGGCGAACGTTACCCAGGGGACCGCAGTGGGCCAGTACGAACGCTATAACATGGCGCGGGTGGTTAGCATCACCGCTAACATTCACGGCTCGGATCTTGGCAGTGTTGCGAAAGAAATCAGCAAAGTGATCGCCGAAGTGGGAGCTCCTCCTGCCAAAACGAATGTCGCTGTGCGTGGCCAAACGGTTCCATTGAAAGAACTCCTGAGCAGTTTTCAAAGCGGGCTGATCATGTCAGTCATTGTCATTTTTCTTTTGCTCAGTGCCAATTTTCAATCGTTGCGATTGTCATTCGTGGTGGTTTCCGCTGTTCCTGCGGTGATCGGGGGAGTTGTGCTCGCGTTGTGGTTCACAGATACGAGCCTGAACATTCAATCGGCAATGGGCGCGATCATGGCCATCGGTGTAGCAGTGGCGAATGCGATTCTCCTTGTCACGTTTGCAGAGCGGAGTCGCATTGATGGGATGATTGCGAGCGATGCCGCGGTGGAAGGTGCGCGCAGCCGACTGCGGCCGATTCTGATGACCAGTTGTGCGATGATCGCGGGAATGATGCCGCTCGCTTTCGGAATGGGCGAAGGCAGCGATCAAACTGCGCCGCTTGGCCGGGCAGTGGTTGGTGGCCTGGTGGGCGCAACGCTGGCGACACTTTTCGTATTGCCTGCGGTGTTCTCTATTTTACGCCGTAAATCCAGCACGAGTTCACGATCGCTCGATCCCAATGATCCCTTGAGCGGGCATTACACTTCCCAACTCCGTGCCGAACCTCTTGAGAAAGTTTCATGATAAATAAATTTCGTTCACTCCAAATGAAATCATTCCTGGTCAGTGTGGGTGTGGCTATCGCCGCAACCCATCTCTCCAGCTGTAAACCCGCGGCAGAAGTTGTGGTTGAGAAGAAACCTGAAGTGCCTGTGTCGGTGAAACTGGTTCATGCTAAACGCGGCGATATCATCCGATCGGTATCCCTGCCGGCAAACATGACAGCCAACCAACAAGTGACCCTTTATTCCAAAGTGGGTGGCTACCTCAAACAGATCGGTGTGGATCGCGGTGATGAGGTGAACAAAGGAGATTTGATTGCGGAGATCGAAGTGCCCGAGATGCTCGCGGAACTCGCGCGCAACAAAGCGGAGCTAAAAATTGCGGAGTTGGACCAAAAGCGAATTGCCGACGCACAGAAGAAAGCCCCTGACCTGATTGTGTTGCAAAGCATCGACACCGCGACCGCGAAGGTCGAAATGGCACGGGCGAACCTCGACCGGATCGAAACTTTACTCAGCTTCTGCAAAATAACGGCGCCTTTCTCAGGAGTGGTGACCCGGCGCATGGTGGATATTGGCGCTTTCGTCCCAGCCGCTACTTCCGGGAGCGCCGCGCAGAACGCGGCGATCGTGACTATCTCGGATTTCAGCACAGTCCGCGTGATGATCTCCGTGCCTGAATTGGAGGCACCTCTCATCAAGAAAGGTCTTCCAGTCAAAGTCAGTGTCGAAGGTTTGCCCGGTCAGGTTTTTGAAGGAAGCGTCACCCGCTATGCCCACACCCTGGATGATGCGACCAAGACGATGGTTGTCGAAGTGGACCTGCCGAATCCGAAACGGGAACTGCGTCCGGGGATGTTTGTGACCGCCCGCATTGGGGTGGAAAAGCGAACCGATCGCGTGCTGCTCCCGGTCGAAGCGGTCATGATCGAGAAATCGGGCCCTTCAATTTTTACCGTGGCCGATAAGAAAGCTAAAAAGACGGCAGTTAAAATCGGCTTCAACGATGGAGCGAATATTGAGATCGTAGAAGGAGTGCAGGCGGGTGACCCCATTGTTGCCGTTGGAAAATTACCATTGGCTAATGGGCAGGCGGTCGTGATTGCTGACGCGAAATGAGAACTCGTTTAGGATTAATTGGGTTGCTGGGATGCGCCGTTTTAGCCGGTGTTGCAGTGTCGGCGCAAGATTCGGCACCTCCCGCTCAGAAAACGGAACTGCCAAAACGCGGAGACGCCTGCATTGTGGATCTTCCCACGGTGCTCCGGCTGGCCCATGCACAAAATCTGGATGTGCAGATAGCCCGAGAAAGACTCGCCGAGGCAAAAGCGAATCGCACCAGTGCCACCTGGCAATTCTTTCCCTACATTTCTCCCGGCATCTCCTATCGTAAACACGAAGGTCGCGTGCAGTCGGTCGAGGGCGACGTGTTTGACGCGAGCAAAGGGTCCTACACTCCCGGCGTAACGCTGGGCATGCAGGTCGATCTCGGTGAAGCCTACTATCGTGAGCTCGCTGCCAGGCAGCAGGTGGAAGGGGCTGACCAAGGAATTGCCGCTCAACAAAGCACGAGTGCTCTCGTTGCAGCACAGAGTTATTTCGATCTGTTATTTGCCCAGGCTGCGGCCGATGTCGCACGCGATGCATTGCGGATCTCAACGAACTACCAGGATCAGGCGGAACAAGCGGTGGATGCCGGCGTTGCTTTCCGTGGAGACGCGTTGAGGGTCAAAGTACAGGCACAACGCAATCGTCTGGCCATCGAGCAAGCGGAACAACAGCGCAAGCTGGCATCCGCTCGTCTGGTGGAAGTCTTGCACCTCGAACCCGGAATGGAGCTCGTTCCCGAGAACGATGAAATTGTCCCGCTCGCCCTGGTTGATACAAACGCTGCACTTAAATCGTTGGTTCAGCAGGCGCTGGCGAACAGAGCAGAATTAAAACAAAGTGGAGCCTCAGCAAACGCCGCTCGCCTTGCAGCGAAGGGCGCAATCTACGGTCCCATGGTTCCGACCATCGGCGCACAGGTTTTCGCGGGAGGCCTGGGCGGAGGCACGGGCGGCGACCTTGGCAATTTCGGGGATCAACAGGATTATGTTGTGGGCTTGAGCTGGCGGATCGGTCCCGGTGGTATGTTCGATACCGGTCGCACGAAGGCAACAGAGTCTCGAGCGAAGTCGTCGGAGCTTTTAACTGAGAAGCTGCAGGCTGACATTGCTCGTCAGGTGATCGAAGCAGCCGTCAAAGCGCAATCGTTACGGCGTCAGATCGACATTGCCCATGGCGCTCTCCAATCGGCAGACGACGGCCTGAAGCTCGCCCAAATGCGACGCGAATTCGCGGTTGGTGTAGTGCTGGAAAATATCCAGGCGGAACAAGACTTGACCCGTGCCCGCCTCGATTATCTTAGCGCGATTGCTGATTACAATAAAGCGCAGTACCAGTTGAAGCATGCAATTGGCCAGGGTCTTTAACCAGAACCCTAAGGACGGCGATGATGCCTGATTCAACGGCTTATCTGTCCCAATCCAGCGACGCCATCGTTACGTTTGTGTGAACTGCTGTTTGTTTATTGACCAAAAAGTCAAACTCGGTCAACAAGCGGGACGTATGGCAAAGTTTACACACAAGATTCTTCTAACCGGTGCGACAATTATTCTGGGGTCCGGGGCAACAATTCACGCCCAATCTGCTGATGCGCTAATTGACAAGCTGGTGGACAAGGGGATCCTCAGCGTCAAAGAAGCAAACGAACTTCGGGAAGAATCCGACAAGAATTTCTCCACCGCCTATTCCACCAGGACCGGAATGCCTGAATGGGTAACGTCTCTGAAGTTCAGCGGAGACCTCCGACTTCGTTATGACGGCATTTATTCTGAGGTCCCTGGATTTGTAGATCGTCATCGTGGACGCTTTCGCCTCCGCTACGGTGTGACCGCTTCCCTGCTGGAGAACTTTGAAGTGGGCTTTCGCCTAGCCTCGACAACTTCCGCAGGTGGCAACGATGGCGGAGATCCCATTTCTACCAACGAAACCTTTCAAAATAATGGCAACCGCAAGGCAATTGGGATCGATCTTGCCTACGTCAAATGGGCACCCATTGACTCTGCCGATTGGACTGCCTCTCTCACATTAGGGAAATTCGAGAATCCGTATTCCTTCTCTGAGATGTTGTTCGACAACGATTACACGCCGGAAGGGCTGGGAGAACAACTGACGTATCGTCTCAGCGAAACTCATAGCTCCAAGCTGGCTCTCGGCCAATTTTTTCTCGACGAAAGCTCCAGCAGCCGTCGCGACTCTTTTATGGTCGGCGCACAAGCGCGCCTGAATTCAAATTGGAATGAGGACTGGCAGACCACGTTAGGAGTCGGAGCATTGGGCATCGTGAATCCCGCTGCTTTGACGAGTGACGCTGTGCCGGATGTAAACAAGGGTAACACACGCCGCGACGGTGTCCTCATGCATGACTATAACCTCGTCGTGGCAGATGTCGGTGTAACCTACACCTTTGACAGTGCTCCGTTTTATTCCGGAACGTTTCCGATCCGCCTGGCGGGTGAATACATTTATAATTTTGGGGCTCCAGACAACAATATGGCCTTCGGTTTCGGTCCCACGTTCGGCAAAGCGGGTAAGCGGGGCACCTGGGAATTTTCCGCCAAGTACAAAGAAATGCAGGCCGATGCGATGTATGAGGAGACGGTTGACTCAGACTACGGTGCCTTCTACCCTTCATATGGCGCTGGTACGAACTTGCGCGGCCCAGTGTTCCGGTTCAGTTACTCTCCTTACGATTTCCTTACTCTCTCAGCAATGTATGCGCTGACGGAGTTAATTAATGAAGTGCCCAGTGGTAGGGAAAGCGACGGATCCAAACTCATCCTTGATGCAGTTTTTAAATTCTAGGTGGGAACAACGTTCACGAATGGCGTGGATCGGTCCCGAACATTTTCACCATCTTGTTATAGATGCCGAGCAAAAGAAAGGTGGGTGCCCACTGACCGACAAAGAGAGCATTTTTGCTTCGCCCCGCCATTTTTAATGTGAGGGAGGCTGCGATGGAAGCCCCTGCCGCCACGAGGAACAGGTCGGACGGCAACCTGGCAGTGGTGCGCTCGATTGCGGTGGTGATCTTTCCCTCAGGATATGCATGCGCAGCAGTGACATCGTTTCTTTTGGTTTGTTGTGTTTCCATAGATGTTTTCCTTTTCCAATCCCTCGTGCTTACGAAGTGGCTGTAACCTCGCCCGTTGGAGCCGTTCGAACTATTGGGACGTTTCATTTTTTTGGATTGAAGGATTCACGGCTATCTCTCTTGGCAATGAAGCAACGCAAATGGCTGGCTCCGGTTAGCTCAAAACGAATCCGGCTTTTCGGAAGGGTAAACACCCGGTAGTCTCCGTCTGTGAGTGATGATGTGCGCGACGGTGAAGTTCAAGACGAGTGGATTGCCAGTTTCCTACAGCACCTTGCCACAGATCGCGGCGCCTCGATTTTTACCCAGCGCAATTACCGCGAGGCTCTCACTGAGTTTTTCTGTTTTTACCGAGAGGAGCGGAAGACCTCTCCTGATTGGAAAACCTTACAACGCGACGATTTCCGGGCCTATCTTCGTTTTCTGGGTCGCGGCGGGCGGAGTCGCGCTTCCATCCAACTTCGATTTAGCGCGTTCCGTACATTTTACAAGTTCATGATCCGGCGCGGACATGTGGTTTCAACGCCGATTAAAAACATCCTGCTTCCGAAACCGGAGAGGCGGTTGCCGAAATTCCTGACCGCAGATCAAATGCTGGCGCTTCTGCATGCTCCTTTGAAGAAGTATGAAGAACTTAGCAAAGTCGCCCAGGAAAAGAGCGGCAGAAAAATCGACTCTGCTCCCTACTATCGTGATGTGGCTATCCTGGAAACCATTTACTCCTGCGGATTGCGTATCAGTGAACTCTGCGGCCTGCTGGCAGAGGATATCGACTGGAGCGAATACTCTGTGCGCGTGCGCGGAAAGGGAAAGAAAGAGCGGGTCGTTCCCATTGGAGAACCTGCCATGAAATCCATTCAAGTTTACTGGCAAAAATTGCCTGCATTTCCCAAGGGAGAAGCGCCTGCGTTTTATGCTGATTTCGAAAAGGCCGCACCCGTTTACCCTCGATCGATTCAACAAAATTTGAAGACCTACCTCGAACAGGCGGGCCTGGACCCGGGGCTGACCCCGCACAAGTTGCGTCACAGTTATGCTACCCACCTTCTCAATGCTGGAGCGGACTTGCGCAGTGTGCAGGAGTTATTGGGCCACGCCCATCTGGTCACGACGCAGATTTATACACATGTCACGATCGATAGACTGAAGCAGGCTTATGAAGGCGCGCATCCGCGAGCGAAATAAACCCTTGCCAAACGGGGGGGGAGCGGTGGATATTCTCGGCGCTTCTGGAGGCAGGATAGCTCAGTCGGTAGAGCAGAGGACTGAAAATCCTTGTGTCCCCGGTTCGATTCCGGGTCCTGCCACCACTTTCAGAATCTTCAATAGAATCAGGGGCTTTACTGCTGTTTGATCAGCTCAAAAAGCATTGAAATAAATCTGCAAAAAGATCTGTCTGTCCGAGTTTTGTCCGGTTTTTAGGCTTTTGGGAGGCGGGGGGGGTGGGTTTTCAAATTCTCTTTCTCAGCTAATGGAAACCGGGGGTGGACCAGCCGATTCACATTAAATAAGCGTCTCAAAGAATGTTTCTTTGCAGTCCATGGCCAAATTCCAGTTGACACCAAACGGCTAAACCTCGTTAGCAGCAGCCAATTCCAACGATTACGACTATCTGGCAAAGAATGAGTTTCGCCTCAAAAACAGATCAATCGGTGAAACGTCCCAAATAGCTCGTTTTTACCCTATAGGTCTCTACTAATGGCTGGCACCCGCGCATCCGCGCGTCTTCTTACAATGAAAGATAAAATCGGAAAAACCAAAGCAGCTCCAAAAAAATGGGTGACGATCACAGAAAAAGATGTTTTCGAACACTTAGAACCCGAGCAGCGAAAAGAGGTTCGCCGTAAGTTGCACGTCCTGAAGACGCGAAAAACTAAAAATGCGGAGGAACGAGAGTTCCTTGCTCAGGATGACGCTCGAAAATGGAACGAATACTATTCGAAATCCCGCGAGCTTTATGATGAGAAGGCTTTCTTTGCTGCGATGCAGACCATCCACCAAACCATGAAACACGCGGAATGGTTTGCTGCGAACACACCCTATCCTTTTGCCAAAAACTATCACTCTCCTATTCTGAGCCTCGCTAGTGTTTCATGTAGATACTTGCGCAAATTGGCCACCCTGGGGAACGAGCACGCCATCCGAGAAATCGGCCAAATTGCCGTTGCAGTGTGTGAAACGTTGGACGAGCTAATCTGCAAGGATTCCAAGAATGCTGAGGGAAACGCAGAGAAGATGAGTTACTCAGCAGCACAACTTCCTTATTGGCCGATGCTCCACTTCAAGCACACAGCCGGAAACAATCATTTTCCCCGAGTAGCAGAGCGATTACGCCTTGGAAGCAGTTGTTATATTAATGTATCCGAAACCGCAAATTACAGCCTGCAAACGCCCATAAATGCATTTGTTTGGCAGTGCCTGAGGGAGTTTCAAGATTTTCACCAAAGAATCTACTGGGCGCAACGTCATCAAGAATCGTTGGATGGCGCATTGGCAAATTATGGATGTTCACAGGAAGAAATCGAAATTTACAGGAAGAGCTTCCAATTGCCTCCTCTCACCAAGTCCAATTCCCTGAGCTGGGCTGATACAGCCCTGATGCCTTACATTAGATTGAAGTTCCCGAGTTTGCTGGATGTCCCCGCCTTCACGGGAATTAACACCGGACCAAACGGTCGCCGCTACGCACCTGCCCGAAAAGCAGTGATTCAGGCTCTTAAATCGCTAGCGCGGTCAGAGTAGCCTAAGCATGGGCTGGGTTAACCTACGGCATAGCTGACAGATTCTCCTACCGGAGCGAATCCGATATTCGGATCGGATGAAAAAGAAAAAAGCGAAGCCTCAAAATGTCAAAAATCGGAAGCGGAAGAAATCGCGACGCAAGCGACAGGCAACTTGGAAGAAGATTTTGCTGAATGCGGCCGTCGTTGGACTAAAATGGCTACTGGATCGACACGATGGGCGAATTTCCTAAACCGCTGAATTGCCCTTGAAGAAGGCTTTCATAGTCTCTTTCGCCTGCTCTCCTTGCGGCAATAACGTTTCTACAGGCACTCGGAGAGAGTGGGCCAGGCAGAGAAGCTCGCAGTCGGCAACCCATCGAATTTGAGTTTCGATTTTGGCTAGTGTTTCACGGCTCAGATCCCAGCCCAGCAAATGGCACCTCGCTGCGAGCATCGGTTGGGTTAAACCGTGTTGCTCTCTCAGTTGTTTTATCCGAGGCCCAACTATGTTTCGCGGCCGGGTCATAGTTCCGAATTCAGAACTTGACCGTACATGCGATTGGCCGTGCTATGGTTCGGAATTCAGAACGGCCAGACTTATGAATGCCCCATATCTAAAATGTCACTGCTTCCACTGTGGCGGCGGAATTGAATTTAACGCGAGCGATGTTGGAGCATGTGTCGAGTGTCCACATTGCCAGCAAGAAACGTCACTTAAAAATCCGCCCGTTGAAAAGTCCGAAAAGCCTATGCTCTGGAAAGTCATCTCCTTATGCATGCTTGTCGCGATAATTGTTGGTTTTCTTGGAATGCCATTGCTTCGAAAGGATGCAAAAAACGGGGGAGCCAAAAGTTCCGCTGCTGTTTACCAAGCTGCGCGAGTTTCGGGACAGGTCTTTATTGTCCAACAGAATCGTGAAACGGTGAAAATGAGCATGGTAGCGGTGCAAGTGGTCAATACCAGAACTGCAAACGCACGACTGGCAGAGAGGCGGATACAGGCGCGAGACAATTTGACTAAATTGGAAGCGCAACAAGCGAAAATCAATTTGAAGCTGCCTTACCTGCAGAAGCTTCAGCCCCTGCTTCGAACAAGCGCGAGCCAAAAAGAGCGACTCGCGCAGCAAGCAATAGAACTGATCCGAATCTACCAAAACGGCGCGACCAGCACGGAGATTCCTGAGTTCTACCGTAAGGATTATAGAACGAAGCTTACAGGGGCGCAGGCTTCTTATAGTCGCGCCAAATCCGAGTATCAGGCGGCGGTAGCCCAATCAGACAAAACAGATTCAGAATTGGAGCGGTTGGAATCTGAATTAAAAGATGTGGAAGCGAGAATCAGCTACTGGAGCAGCCCTGCAATCTACTTTGACACAGCCTGGCCCAACGTGATTGCGGAGACAACTACAGACGCTGACGGCAAGTTTATGCTCGAACTACCGAGCGAGGGAGAATTTACCATCACGGCACACACGTCTCGTCTGACAACAGACGGTAAAGAATCTTTTGGATGGCTTGTTCCTGTTCGGGCCGGCAGCGGAGACATCCTGCTCAACAACAATAATTTGGCCGTCTTGCCACCAGAAAATCCGGATGAACTAATTGCAAATGCAACGACCGGGAACAGTGATGCACAATTTCGCTTGGCAGTTCTGCATCTCACAGGAAACGGCGCGCTACAAGACTCGATTGAAGCATACAAATGGCTTACCATTGCCGCGACAGGCGGAAACGCTTTGGCCGAAGGATTGCGCAACGATGTGTCTCAAACTTTGAATCAAAGCGAGCAAAACGAGGGCAAGAGGAGAGCCTTGGCCTTCATGAATGCAAAGGCTCCGCCACTGTAGAGAGCGAGTCAGTCAGTAAGATAGGCTTCGTTCTTTTCTGCACGTTTACTGGGTTCACAGAACCGTAGCACTGCGAAATTACACTCCTGAATTCGATCAACAATACGATCTCCAAGGGCCTCTTTAAGTTTTTCTTCTGGTAGGTTGCTGGTCAAAATTGTCGGCAGCCTGTTCGCGTATCGTTCGTTAAGAATATCGTAGATCAAAGGTTCTTCATCCCGCCCCCCCACACTGACCCCGACTTCATCTACGGCCAGCAGCGAAGTTCTCATGCAGCGTTCGCGCATATCTTCTGCCCGCTGGTCCCGGTACGTTGCGCGGTGTTTAGCAAGTAACTGGCTTTGAGTTAAGAACAGCCCTTTGCCGTGCAGTTGCAGTATTGCCGATGCAATGTGAGTCTTGCCGGTCCCTTTGTCTCCGAGCAGGAGCAAAAATCCTTTAGGTTTAGCTGCGTATGCGCGGCAGTGGTGGAGGTTGAGGTTACAAGTAGGGTTACAATACCGGAGCTGATCCAGAGTGGCGCCCACATACTTGGCCTGGATCCCACGATCTCTCCAATAAATGACTAATGCATGCCGCTTTCTTTCACCTTCGCAGATCTGGCACGGCAAGTAATACGATTGAAACACCTTCGCCTGCCAGTTTTCGCGAGTGGTCTTTTCAAAATCTATGCCCGATTGTGTTTGATGCGTGGGGCACTTCGCCGATTGCGGTTGCTCAGCTAGCCACTTTTGCAAGTCCGTCTCAAATTGTAGTTGTCGTTCACGCATGAGGCGAAATCTTTCCTCAATGCCTTCTATCGTTCGATTGATTGGTTCCGTTGCACTCATATTAAAATTTTTTGTAAGCAGGAACAGCCTGCTTCTTAGGAGCTAATTCATTTATTTGTTCTGAATTTCTTCTTATGTCGGTCACGTCCCCTGTATTCGCTGGTGACGGAACGATTGGACTCATTGGCTTAGCGTTCGGACTTGGTGACGTAACCGCGAGAAGGGTATAGTTACTCGGCGCTCTCAGATTGGGCGTCGACACTCGAATCAGTTCAATTTCCTCTAAAATTTTCAGGCGTCGCTGAACTGTCTTGATCGATACTCCGCTGTTTTGCGCGATGTAGCTGTGCGTGGTTTGAAAGACCTCTGATTCCTTGTTGGAAGCTATTTCGCAAAGTGCGAGGTAAACTGCCAGCGCCGAAGAAATTGCGTTATCACGGTCGAACGCCTCACGAATTTTGCGAAGTGCGCGCTTGTCCATCCAACACCAAGCAACACCATTTCCCTTCTTGAGTTCTCGATGCTGCTGGAATGGGCGTCCTGATGGATTTGAGCAATCTTCGATCACAAGGGGTTCCTGTCGGGAAAAGGGCTACAATGAGCGCAGCGGATTCGTGCATCAGCCGATTAACTTTCTAGCGCGAGAACGTCTTCCAACCGATAACGCAGTAGCCGACCGTTGAATCGGATTGGCTTTAGGTCCGTTCGCCGTGCGATTGTGTGAATGCAAACGTTCCACCTTTCAGCCACTTGTTTGCGGGTAAGCAGTTTGGAGTATTCGGGGAGACTAGCGGGTTCGTTTTGTAATGTTCGTTTCATAACTTTTGCAAACAGCGCGGTCGTGCGCTGAATTGCACAGAATGAACACGAAATGTTCGTTACCCTCACTGGGGAGAATGTTGCGGTAGTTTATCACCCCACCTATCGCTTTGCCTTCGTGACAGCCGAGAGTGGCTGTTCTGCTTTCGGCAGAAACGGGAATAGCTCGTAAAAGTCCTGCGCGGCCTCTACTCTTCTCGCGTATAGCTCACGTTCTTGCGAGTCTTGGGTGTCTTTACCCTTAGCCCTCTCTTTCGGTCCAAACCGATGCCAAGCAACAGGAAAGCATTCCTTCATGTCCGCTAGGAGGGAATGATGTAACAAACGCATGATTGCCAAGTTATCCAATTTGCGAAGCCAACTGGTTGCCTTTGTACGTCCCGTCCGCTTTCTGAACCCGATTTTATCTGGCCGATTGTCGGCGACCCACTTTTTGAATGAATCTACGATTTCTGCATCCGTGTAAAAGGCCCAATCAATTTCAACTGCGGCTCGTTCCCGACCTGACTCGCAATCAATGCCCGTTCGTTCGTCTCCCCGACTGATTATTTCCTGTTTCATTCGGCCAGTATCCGCAGATACAAAAGCCGGAAGTCGAAATGCTCCCGCCGAAAGCGATTGGAAATCGTTGCAGACATGTTCCCGCCATTTTGGGTTTAGGTCTTGCCAGGCGTACGAAAATAACTTTGAACCGGTGACGGCGGGCCACACAAGAGGGCTCGGCAAAGATAGCAACACGCCATTGACCCTCGCGGCGTAATGAAATCCTTTCGGAAGAAACGGGGCCTGCGCCTCGCCTTCATAATGCGCGATGATAGAAGGCGACTCCCGCGCATACTCATAAATGCAACAAGCGATAATCTCCCTCTCGGTTGCTTTTGCCAACGGCTGAAAATCCCAATCATGCTTCGAAATGCTCATGCCGCTTCATTGGCTGCGTTTTCCGTTTTTGGTTGCTCCTGCATCAAATTGGAGATCGCTAGGAATGTTGGTTTCTTTTTGTCTATGTAGAACTCGCGGGTGAGATTGATGGAGCTATGACGCAACGCGACGCTTGCGGCGTAAATTCCGGCCTGGGCGCAAATCTGCGATCCAAACTCTTTTCTGAGTGCGTGAAGCGCATTTCGCGCGGTCAAACCTTTTCCCCGCAACCATTGAACCGCTTCATTAAACAAACGATTGCATCGGTAATGATGGTTTCGGGTGCTTCCGGCCTTCGGTTGGACATCAGATCGAATGACAAACGGAGAACCGTGCCCCGGTTTCGGCATGTATGTTTTGAGTATCTGCAACAACCCCGGGTCAACGTCAATGTCAGCTTCGGATTCAGCAGACTTGGTGCTGCCATGCTCTGTGGTCTCTACTCGGATGGCATGTCTCTGCCACTGAATCTGCCTCCATTGCAACTTGTCGATTTCATTCCGTCTCAACCCTGCCCCCAGAGCCAAAAGCACGATCTTGAACAGTTCCGGACGTGGCTCACCAATCTTACCCTCGCCTAAGTGTCCTTCCTCCAATTCTCGTTTCGCGGACATCAGTATGAGGGCAGGTTCAATTTCCGATTTGTAGCGCGATTTGCCAGCGTCTGGAAGTGCCACGCCTTCGAGCGGCAAGGGGGATGGCAGACGCACTGTTAGGTGCTTCCGGATGGCCGGAGTAAAGAGTGCCTTGCTCGAAAGGAGTATGCTGCGGATTGTAACGCCGGTTCGTTTGAGTTGTAGCGGGTTTTTGCTAGCTGCTTTCAACTCGCAAATTTTCCAGTCATTGATTTTTTCCGGAGTCAGCTTGTCCAAACGAACGGAGCAAACTTTGTCGAGCCACTGTTTGTAGCCGCCATTGACGTAATCGTGCTTGGCCTTTCCCCCTTCGATCTTGAAGGCTCCTGCAACAAGCGAGCGAAATTTCTTTGCGTAAATCTCATACGTAACGGGCTTCAAGCCACTAACCGCCTTCACTTGGTCCAAGAACTCGCCAACTGTGCAACCATCCTTTGCTACTTCCATCCCAGGTTTGTATTTGGCGAGGGTATGCGTCCAGCCTTGGGTAATCAGATTCAGATAAATGTCTTTGGCCTTCACCGCCGCATCGGCCTTGTTCGCTGTATCCAGGTTGAACCATGCCTCTTTTCCCAAATGGGTGATTCGAACCTGCCACGTTGGAATTACAACCGTTTCGCCATCGCGGGATTGGTAAGAGCGTTTCTTAAGTCGAGCCTGCCAGTAGTCCTGATGGGTTTTGGGCAAGCGAGTCACCTTCGCTGTCCGCGACTGTCCGCCTTCTGTCCGTTTCTGGCTGTCCTGAGTTGTCATAAACTGTTCTTTCAATATTCCACCGCGAGGCCGTCAGTATTGGTTAAATACGCATTCCTACTGAACAGAAGTGAATTGTGAAGAAAAGTTGAGAACGGTCAAGAGAAGAACTGAAAATCCTTGTGTCCCCGGTTCGATTCCGGGTCCTGCCACCACTTTCAGCCAAGCCCGCAAACGGTTTCCATACTTTGACTAAGTCCGGTCCCGCCGCTCGTTAGCCCTATTTTGTGCGATGTGAATACTGGTATCTCCTGTGCCTGACTATGCTTCCGCTCCAGAGACCTTGGTTTAAATCTCAACGAACGGCGGTGATGAAGCGTCCAGAAGAACTTAACCGCCTTTAAAATTTCGACGATTGGGGATCAAGACTCTAAGCCCCCTTTTGTGCTTCGATCCACTGAACCGTATAACGGATTAATTCAGCGGCCGTTTTCAGCTTTAGCTTTGCCTTCACATTCATGCGATGGACTTCCACCGTTTTTGCGCTGATATGCAATTTTGCGGCAATATCCTTCGTCCCCAAACCTAACCCAAACAGTTGGAAAACTTCGAACTCTCTATCCGTCAGATTTTCCACGGGCGATGCAGACGCTCCACCGCGCATACCCGAAAATATCTCGAGAATCTTGGCGGACATCTTTTCACTGACGTAAATCTGCCCGCTCAGGACCTGGCGAATGCCTTCCATGATTTTTTTGCCGCCTGCCTGCTTCATGATGTAGCCACGCCCCCCCGCCCTGAGCACTCGCTCTGCATACATGTTTTCGTCATGCATCGAAATAACCAGCACACTCAGTTTCGGATCCATTGCTAACAAATCTTTAATTAGTTCCAGGCCGTTCTTGTCGGGGAGGGTTATGTCAGCCAATACCAGTTCCGGTTGCCTGCTTTTGAATAGCTCCACTGCCTCTGCCGCACTTTCGGCTTCACCACAAACTACAAGGTCCGGTTCATTGCCGATAATTTGACGCAGTCCTTCCCTCATCATGGGATGATCATCCACCAGGAGAATCTTGCGCCTCTCGTTCCCTGCGGCCTTTTTTGTTTTTGCCGTCATGTAGTTATTGTGCCCGAAGCATTACTTGAGGGATGAGGGAGAAAGCATACTACGGCTGCCCCCGTGGGTTTTTGGTTTTGCACAAGTATGGTTGCTCCAATCATGCTGGCGCGATACTGCATGATACGCATTCCCATTCCTTTCTGTGGAGCGGCTGTTTGCTGAATACCGGTGCCATTATCGCGCACTGCTAAAACGGTCTTCTCCCTGGTAGCTTCTAATACGATCTCGATCTCTTGGGCTTTCCCATGCTTCACCGCATTGTTCACCGCCTCTTGGGCTATGCGGAAAAGATGTGTCGATGCAGTCAAATCTTCTACTCGAACGGGAATGGAGCATTTGAAGCGGCAGTTCACCTGGAAAAGTTTTTGTGTATTTGCCGCCAATTCGCCCAGTGCGGCCATTAAGCCCTCTGATTCAAGCACCAGCGGTGAAAGACCACGAGCTAACGAACGTGTTTGACTAATGACATCTCTGATCTGGGCAGTAATCCCCTCAACCTGTGCCTTCGCTTTAACCCCAAGCTTTTGCCCAAGAGCTTCTGTCATCAGTTCAATCCCGGCTAAATGTTGGCAGATGCCGTCATGAAGGTCCTGACCGATGCGCCGCTGTTGCATCTCGCTGATTTGCAGGACTTCGTTCTCAAGGCGTTTATGCTCGGTTATGTCCAGGGCGGCGCCGGTGATACCTACTACCTGCAACCCCTCTTTTATTGGCTCCACCGTCATATCGAAAACACGCTTCGTCCCATTTATGGTGCAGGCAACCTCCTGTCTCAAGCCGATGCCAGTCGCTAAAGCACGTAATTTGATCTGAATCAAACGGTCCGCCTCACGTGCGGGAAACATGTCGCTATCCATCTTTCCGAGCAGGCTGTTTTCGGATTCTTCTCCCGGCGCGTTATGAACCCATGTATACCGCAAATCCGTATCCTGCGTAAAAACGAAGATGGGCGAATGCTTCAGTGCCACGCGAAATCGCTCTTCACTCACCCGCAATGCCTCTTCCGCTTTGGCTAATTGTTTATCACGATCTATTTGGGAAATCGTCCGACTCACAACCGTCGGCAGAACCTCATAAAACTGCGCGTCCTTCACCACATAATCGAGCGCCCCGGTCTTCATCATCTCTACGGCTACGCGTTCATCACCTTGCCCTGTGATGATGATGAATGGCGGCAACCTCTTGGCCGCGTTTAGGCGCGTAATGAATTCCTTGGCCTCAAAATCCTGCAGTTTAAGGTCGAGCAGCAAAAGATCTGGAAAGTTCTTTTCCAACCAGGCTAACGCGCCCTGTCCAGAATCTTGCGTTTCAACCCGATAACCGTTCCGTGTGAGTGCTTTCTCAACCAGGCGTAGCAATCCTTTATCGTCATCAACTACAAGTATCGATTGGCCATTTGCCTTCATAAGCCGCTGCTATGAATCTGCGGTACCTGCACCAGTGAAAAGAAAAACCCCAGCTGCTTTATGGCGTCGGAAAACTTGTCATAGTCGACAGGTTTGACCACATAACTATTGCAACCAAAACTGTGGCATCGTTCAACTTCCCGCGGATCCTCTGTGGTCGTCAACATGAGGACAGGGATCTTTTTCAATTCGTTATCCATCTTGATTTGGCGAAGAACCTCCACCCCGTCCACCTGGGGCATCCGTATGTCCAGTAACAGTAAGTATGACGCTTCCACCGACCATTGGCGTTCCCCCCTTCGAAAGAGAAATTCAAGAATTTCCTGGCCATTCTCAAAACGCTCGATTCTATTATGCAGCCCGGCCCGGCGCAGATTCTTTTCAATCAGGCGAGCATGGCCCTCATCGTCCTCCGCTACGAGGATTATAACCTCTTTGGTCACACTCATTGTTTATTCTTTATGGCCACCCCTGAGGGCAAGGAAACAAAGAACGCGCTTCCTTCGCCCGACCCAGCTCGCTGGCACGTGTTAAGGAGCGAGGCTTTCGCGATATTCACTTGGGGACTGACCCAGCAGGTTTTTGAAAACGCGATTGAAATGGGTCAAAGATTGAAACCCGACTTCATAAGCGATTTCGCTGATTCTCAAGTTCGGATTGAGCAAAAGATTTTTTGCCTTTTCGATTCTTAGTCTGGAAACGTAATCGGTGAAATTAATCCCAGTCGTCTTCTTGAACATTTTGCAGAAATAGAACGTGCTCATGTTTACTGCCCGCGCGACTTGCTTGAGGGATAGCTCTTCCGTCTGGTTTTCTGCGATGAACTCCTTGGCACGGGTGAGGAATGGCGGTTCCGCATTCTGCTGCTGAACCACGATCTGATTGCTGACAAGAGACATGTGTTGGGCAAAAATCGACAGGAGGTTCACCATCGCCTCATGCTGTTTCGGCGATATTACCTTCGTTTCAAAATAGGCTTCCCGAAGACGACTCTTTTCAATGTCTAACCCCCATTCTGCGATCAATTTGGCTGTTCGTTCGAACTGTGTATTTGTGGGATCTTTCGTAAATACCTGGCCAGTCTGCAGGAATCCTACCAGTTTGTCGCCTAGACGAACCGGTACTGCTGTGTCACATAACCCAAGCTCACAAGTCAAGGTCTCGGCTTCTAATTGCGCCTTTTCTGCAAGTTCCTGCTGGAGGCGGAGGCAAGCGGCACAACTCCGACTCTTCTCGGCCATCATGGCGCAGAACCTGTTTTCGGTTTTTTTGCCGCGGTGCGGCAGGTTCCATGTCTCCACTGGACGCAATGTTACCGGCATACCAGTCGTCTGGCTGAATGCTTTCTCGTAATCCTGGTAAATTTGCGAGTTTGTCAGCGCCTCGATGAGGGCCTTGTTCTGCTTGCTGGTTGTCTGCAGTTCAAGTGGTGATTGGCCTAATATTGCTTCCATGAAAGCAATATAAAGCTACGGCACCCTTAAACCTATTGGCAGCAATCCCACCGCAGCCTGTTGAAAAGAAATTAGAAGGACTAAGGAATTTCCTTAGTGACAAACAGAAGACGAAGCAATTTTCCACTCACTTATTGATTAGTTGCCGCGAGTCGATTGCAGCCTTTCGATGACGACCTTAGTTATTTTCTTGATCAATTCATAACCCAGCTTCGGATCGTTTTCGCATTGTTCAAGCAAGCGGGTGCCGTAGAAGAAAATGGCCTTGGTCCGTTCGGTAGACGAAGTGCGCGCGTCAAAATGCCAGACATGCGGCGGAAAAAGCCAGGACCACCCCAAAACGTCTCCGGCCCCGATCTCTTGTATCAGAACCGGTCCTTCCGCATGGAGCGACTCAAGTCTCACTTTTCCTTCAGTAATGAGATAAAACCGGTTTGCCGGATCGCCTTCGCGAAAAATCTGCTCACCCTTCTCAAACTCCTTTTGCATTGCTGTTTCTCCTATGACAAGGAGGTGGCTCTCACTAAACCCTTTAAGAAAAGGATGAAGCGGCTCCAGAAATTTACGATCGGCTTGCGCATTCTCAGTATCCATCTGGTGTTTATGTAACTTGGTTGGCATTATCGCGCTCCTGAAACACACAATACGGGTGCGGGGGATTCCGACTGCAGGCTGCTCCTAGTTTTGATTTCTTGGAAACGCTTTACATTCGCACCGTCCGTTTCATCGAACAAGGCAAACTCCTTCTCCAATAACATCAGGATGAAGTATGCGACAAATGCGATCGCTCCAACCGGACGCCCCAACCAAAAGACGATATTTTCCTGTAAATCGCTAAAACCAACAGCAAAAGCCAACAGTGAAACACAAAGGAGGATAGATTTAGTTTTCATACCTTGGCAATATGCTGGATCCATCTTCTGGACGCTTCTCTGGAATTGCTCCAAATCCACCCTATTTTGTCTTGTGGCAATTGCGTACCTTCTTCAATCCGGCACTGCCAGGACAAGATTTAGCTATCTCTCAACAAAGCGCGTGTAGAACCATGCCTTTTCGAGTCCTAGAGTCGTTTGCAAAGGACAATTATGAAAACGGAACGAGCAAAAACCAGTCCGCTCCCAACAAGGGAGCTGACCAGCCGCGAGAGCAACAAAGCCCCAGTCAAGTCTTTGGCCAATACCAGGCTAAAGCAAATTGTTGTAGCTGTGGATTTCTCGCCTTGTTCCGAAACTGCCTTGAGGCATGCCTGCGACCTCGCCAAATTTCATGAAGCACCATTGCTGCTGGTCAGCGTGGTCGAACCGCCCCGCGTCTTTGCCGAGCCCAATGTTCAACCTTATGCCGATTGGGATAAGTCCGTCCTCGGCACCGTCCGCACCCAACTGGACGACCTCGTGAAGGCCGAAGTCCCTGCATCGATTACCCTCAAAACGGAAGTACGCATTGGTAAAGCATCGGCGAAAATCATTGAAGCAGCCCAGGCTTCGAGCGCAGACCTGATCGTCATCGGAACCCATGGCTACACCGGCATTAAACATTTCCTGCTGGGAAGCACTGCCGAGCGGGTTGTTCGTGATTCCCATTGTTCCGTCCTGGTCGTGCATGAAAGCGATAAAGCTCCAAGGAATCTAAGTAGGCCCTCTGCAAGGAAAATTCTGGCTCCGGTCGATTTTTCCCCGCATTCGAAGCTGGCGACACAATACGCCTTGGGCTGGGGGGAAAATCTCGGCGCAAACGTAGATCTCTTAAATATTGTGCCGATCCACTATGCCGCTGGCGAGTACGACCTCGTGGACTACCAACTCCTGGCTGCGGAACAATTGAACAGCGGGGAAAAACAGCTTGCGGAGTGGGCCCAGGCATTGGGCTGCGGGAAGGCACCTGTGAGGCACGGCAGACCGTCCACTGAGATTGTCGAGTTTGCCCATGAACATGATTTCGATTTGATCGTCATTGCCACCCGTGGGCAGACCGGTCTGAAACATCTCTTGCTTGGAAGCACAACGGAGGAGGTCGTCCGCCATGCGCGCTGCCCTGTCCTGGTGTTGCGTTGGTAAACCCCCGTTAAGTATGCAAATACAAGAGAAACATGGGGCATCAAGCGCGCCCCACCCAAAAACTGCCGGAAGCAGCCTTCGCCCTCCCAGCCACTCTTTAGGCAATGGCCTGATCCGGGCGATATTGTCCCCTCGAGCTGGCGGTCTGGTTCTCGATGTGAACGTGAATCCTGGCGCCTCTTGTAATTTCGCTTGCGCTTATTGCGAGGTCGACCGTACGGCATCGCTCCCAGACCTCCGGGCTGTTTCATCGATCGTCGCTGATGAACTCACCCATGCTCTTGATTTCGTACGCTCGGGCCGGATCTATGAGCTCTCCGGCTTCAAGCAGCTTGCTTCTCGAGGTTTTGAATTGCGACAGGTTGCTTTGACCGGAGACGGCGAACCAACTCTGGTGCCAAACTTCCGGGAAATTGTTGAAGCAGTGATGCACGTTCGCGCCCTGGGTCGATCCTTCTTCAAGGTAGGCCTCCTGACAAATGCCAGCCGACTACATTTGCCCCAGGTGCAGCAGGCGTTACAATATTTTACGAGGGAAGATGAAGTGTGGCTCAAACTCGATGCCGGCTCTCAAGGCCACTTGCAGAAGATCAATGGCACCACTTTCCCTCTCGAAACCTTATTGAATAATATTCAGCGTACAGCAAACCGGCGGCCTGTGGTCATCCAAACACTGTTTTCATTTCTGTCGGGCGAACCTCCTCCGCCGCGAGAGATTGCTGCTTTCGTGCAGAAGTTGCTGGAATTGCGAAACAAGGGCGCCCAAATCTCGTCCGTTCAGATTCATTCGGCCAGTTCGTCTGATTACGATAGCAAGTGCAGGCATCTCCCTCTGCAATCGTTGTCCGGAATTGCGCGCACTATCCGCGCGGCTACCGGTTTGAAAGTAGAAGTTTACTGACCACCGTCCATTGTTCGAGACTGTGCAAAATCGGTGCATTTCTGGCCAAGTACAGTGGAGATCACTGTTCGCGCATCGCTTATCTTAAACTTGAATTAAGAAGCCGTTAACACCGGCAAAAAGGCGAAACATGACAACACAATTGAAAGAACAAATTATCAATCATCCTTTTCTCTGCACGATGTCCCAGGAGAACCAGGAATTAGTCACAAAAAATGCTAAGCGAGTGGAATACGCACCCGGAGAAATCATTTTTCGCCAGGGCGAGCCTGCCAACCGTTTGTTTCTCATCGATTCAGGCAGGGTCAACCTTGAATCCGCGCAGGGTGGCGGACAGTCGGTACGTATCCAGACCCTCGGTGAAAAAGAGGTGATCGGTTGGTCATGGCTCTTCCCTCCGTTCAGCTGGCACTTCACGGCCCGTGCGGTCGAACCCACCATCGTCACCGTGCTCGACGGTGGACATTTACTCGTCACAGCAGAAGAAAATCCCTCGTTCGGTTATGATTTGATGCGACGCGTTGCACAAATCGTCATCGAACGCTTGCAAACCACCCGCAAACAAGTGAAACCGGCGGATGAACAACTTTCATCCAACTGAAGTTGTTTGCTCAATGGCAATGGCAGAAGCCTTGCGGCATTGCCCACGTCGGTCTCTTTGACCTGAAGTCCGTTTTGGTTGAGTGCAACCGGGTTCGACTTGTTCAAGGGGACGTTGGCAACGAGTGAACTTTTCGAGGGTTTTTTCCACGGTGGCAGTCCAAACAAAGGGTGTTGGATCGGTGTTCCACATTGTCAGGAATTCCTGAATGGCTGCTGGCAGTTCCTGCACGCTTCGAAAAGCCTCGCCTTTGGGGGCGAGGATGGAGGAGAGGTGGCCCTTCGCTCACATTTTGGCGGTCCCGAAATGCGTGTCGATTAGTGTCCGTTCGCGGATTACTTCTGGTTCCTTCTCCTTGGGGGAGAAAACCAGAACATATTATTCACTGAACCACTTACGTGG
Source organism: Limisphaerales bacterium (assembly GCA_046597605.1). Lineage (GTDB taxonomy): Bacteria > Verrucomicrobiota > Verrucomicrobiia > Limisphaerales > JACDHS01 > JACDHS01. The sequence goes on from JBKJKE010000008.1 coordinate 70,088, forward strand.
TGGGGTTAGGATGAGAGCGAGCAATCCTGTTTTTAGACCGTTTTTCCCCGTCTCCCTCCCCCGAAAACCCCGTTTTTGTTGGGCTTTTTTGTTACACAGCACCTGTAACGCGCGTTACAGCCCGTTGCGAGACTTGCGAGCACCTGTAACGGCCGTAACGGGTCGTCGCCAGACTTTCCGGCACCTGTAACGCGCGTTACGGCTCGTTGCGAGACTTGCGAGCACCTGTAACGGCCGTAACAGGTCGTCGCCAGACTTTCCGGCACCCGTAACGCGCGTTACAGCTCGTCGCGAGACTTGCAAGCACCTGTAACGCGTGTTTCAGGACAATTGCAGAAGCGGGTTTGGATGCTCCGAGCTGATGCTCCTGCCAGATGCGATGAATCGTGTTCTTACTGACTTTTTGGGCCCGGCCAGTGGGCGTGTGCTCCAATGTGTTGAACATCTGGCCGGTCGCTTAAACTTCTGGATGCCGTCCCTTCCACCGGTAATGAGTTCGCACCAGGTTGGTTGCAATCGTGTAGAGCCAGGTGGAGAACTTTGCCTCGTGCCGAAACTTGGTCCGGTTCGAATAGACCTTCACAAACGTCTCCTGTGCCACGTCGTTCGCTTCTGCCTCGTTTGCTAATCGATGTGTTGGCGATTGCCAATGCTCTCCGAGCTGCCTTGCCTCCAAGCGACTCAGCGATTTCTGAAGAGTCTGTCCGGGTTTGCCCATTTCGACACTTAACCAACTCGTTCTGCTCAGAAGACCAAATTCCTTTGGGTACAAAGTAAAGGTCGAACCTCAGATTCGACCTTACTTCGCTGAATTAGAGAGTTAAATTACTTCTTTTCTTTTTTCCCGAGAACGGTGCAAAAAGCATCAGTGCTGCCGCAGTGACTGCACTTGTGCGTTACCTGTTCGGTGCTCGCCTTGCCGGTCTGAGAAACCTCGAAACTGTTCTTGCAGGCGGGGCATTCATGTTTGGCACCTTTTTCAGTGGTGCCAGCTGGGTTGCGGCCTTCAGCTACACGGGTGACAGCAACCGTTTTGCACTTGGGGCACGCCATGGCGACTTGATCGCCGGACTTCACTGCGGTGATGTCAGCTCCAGTGAGGAGCGGCTTGCTGAAAAGGCGTTCTGCTCCTTTCTCTTGAGCACCGACTGTGGCTGCTGCAAAAAGGGTGATAGCTGCGACGGCTGCTGCAATGGATTGGATGATGGTTTTTTTCATATTGTTATTTCGATTATTTATTGTCCTCAGCGCTCTAAGAACAAGATCACTCTAGTTAGCCATCTCGTCTGCCTCTCACCGGATCTTGGTTGAATAAAACCAAATTTTGTTTATCGCTTTACAAAATTTCCCGCCGGCAGAGGCAAATTCATTTCACACAACAATTCCCATTCACATCCGGGATCAGGTAAGGGATTCAGAAGCCGTATCTTCCTCAAAAACTGGCTGAAGCGGTGCGCAGTTCTCTCGATAGCAAATAACAGTTTGTCATCAAGGCGGAGCGTTTTAAAAGTTAACCAGCAGTTGCAGGTATACGAAGTCTGCATCCTTGGCGCCTCCAACCGGAGCGAGTGAGCCTTCCACGTAATCACCGACAAAGAAATGACCGTAGCCAAGCTGCGCGTTTGCGTAGGAGGTGATCGCATAGGTGGCGATCGCGTCCACTTCGGAGCCGATGTAGCTGCCTGAGCCAGTATTGATGCCATAACCGCCCGCAGTCCGCGGCGCACCGTTCACCTGGTAAAAGAAGTCGCTTTTCTCAGCGAGCCAGAAGGCATGGTAGTCCGCTTGCAAGGTCAGTTTCGCCAAGGGTTTAAGCGAAGTAGTCAAACGGACGTCGTGAATGTTCTGCCAGGAGACAAAATCCATGTAGCCGTAGAACTTGTGGTTGGTCGGAAACAAATTGTCGAACGTTCCATGTTTGTCATCGGTTGGATCATTGTCGCCGGATGCAAAATCATATTCGAGGCCGACCCGTGGTTTGCAGGCGGCGGCGGCGAAGGTGTAACCGCCAGCAACATGCGATGCGAAAGCTTGATGCTCCAAACGTGAGCTCGCGGGAGAAAATTTGTAACCGCCCCCCTGGGCTGCCGCTTCAGCGGAATAATCCCAGCCATTAAACTGGTCCGGCAATGACTTTACGCGTGCGCCTACTGTATAGATGTCGCGGGGAGAAGCGCCGGTCAGAAATGGCGGAAGTCCCGCTCCAATCGTTGTGGGCGAATCGGCGCCCGTATTCCGGGCGAGGAAATAAACCTGGGTTTCCTGCCAGGGGAGAAGCTTCTTGGTGGAGGCATACACGCCAGAGAAAATGTCATAATCGTTGGCGACGTTGAAATTGTGTTCATCGGGGATCACTACTCGGCTGACGAAGGCATCGACCCATCCGAACTCATTTTCGGCCCGCAATTTTCCTGCATCGAAGACGCGACCCATGTTGCCCCAGTCGAATGTGCCGATCAGGCGCTCGTCGCCATAGGCTAGTTCCTGCCGCCCCACCTTGGCGGTGAGCGGAAATGTTTTGGAATTGCCGACCGAGAGATAAGCCTGGTGTAAATCGAAGGTGTCCTGCTCGGGACTCGGTTCGCGACGGTCGTTGAACGATCTGCTGTCGCGTCCCTCTGCAAAGATGTTGAACCAATCGATCGGCTTGTAGCCCATGTGAATTTTCTCACGGAGTAAGAGGTAGGAATTATCATCGATCGGGGTGCTGGCGCTGAAATCCACCGCACCGGGAGTGGTAGGAACGGCGAAGTATTCCCGGTGATCGAAACGCGCCCGAACTTGTCCGCCCAGGTCCCATTTCTCGAAAGCCGGCGATTGTTCACGTAACCGATCGTTCACCAATCCTGCGCTGGCAGGAGCAGGGGCCGATGGCGCACTGGTTTGGATCGACTCCTGGGCGTGGCTCGCGGAAATGTAGGCCGCCGATACTAACGTGATGGTCGCAAGGGCAATTTTCATTTTTACTTTTGGGCGGATGGACTGCTGAGCAAGGCGAGACCGCCTACAGTGCGGACCGTCTCGTCAACGGATTGATTCAAGCCAACCTGTTGATGCACGATTTCACCTTCGGCATTCAGCAGGGTAATAATGTTGGAATGCACAAACTGGCCCCGGGCATCTTTCTTATATTTCACTCCCAGCAAGGCCGCCAGCTCCAGAACGTCATCCGCGTTGCCGCTTAACAAGTTCCAATCAGCACGAATGCTCTGGGCAGAGCGAAACGTTTTCAGGGCAGCGGGGGTGTCTCGCGCAGTGTCGAATGAAACAAAGGTCACGCGCACTTTTCCTCGCCACGCCTGGGGCAATGCGTCCTCGATGCGCTGCACATCATGGAGAAGAATCGGACAGGCAAACTCACAACTCGCGAAAAACATCGTGATCAATTGCGGGCGACCACGCCACTCGTTCAGGACAACGGCATTGCCGCCGTCGTTGGTCCAGGTCGATTCAACCTGATAAAGCGATTTGTCACTTAAGGTCTTCTTTACTTCGGACACTTCGGCAACCGATTCACTGCAACAGTTGGCTTTGGCCTCTGCAGGTTTATGCACGCAGGAGACGAATGAGAGAGCCAGTGCCGCGGCAAATAAATAAAATGATGGTCGTGGTTTCATAAGTCTTTGGCGCAACGGAATCCCAGATTATGAACGGTGTAGCTCGCCTGCAGGCTGCTGCGGAATCCGTAGCGCATAAACGCGGGAAAATTGTCACGATCCTTGGCCCCTTCCGAGCCGCCACCGCAAAACAATTGGCGGTCCAACCCGGTATCGCCGCGAGCATCGCCTGTGACCATCGCCGTATTGAAGTCCGCCACCCATTCCCAAATCAAGCCATGGAGATCATGCGCACCGATGTAATTGGCCCGGCCCAACCCAGCCACTGGCAATACTTGCGGTGATGGCACCGAATACCAGCGTTGGATCTGCCGCGTGAATGCAGGGTCGTTATTGCCATCGATGCGCGTGGGACTGGCGGTCGCTGCGTATTCCCATTCGGCGGTGGTGGGAAGACGCTTTCCTTTCCAGGAGCAATAGGCTTTTGCGGCGAACCACGATACGTGGGTGGCCGGGACGTTCGTGCCATTGTTGGTGCCTAATGCAAGATCTCCCGCCCACAGTTTCAAATATTGATCATCTGCGAAGAGGCGTTTGACCTGGGATCGGCGCCACTTCGGATTGGCGCGGACGAATTCGAGGAACTGGCCATTGCTCACAGGGTACACATCAAGCGAGAACGCCTGCACCAGGACGTTGGTGGGATCCTTTTCGGCGCGAAACAAGGGGACGTAAACGCCCGCGGGAACTGAGACCATTTTCTCTGGGAGCGGGATGCTGAAGGGTTCTTGCGCGGGCGCTTGTGAGAACAACAGCAGCGCGCACAGGAGTGCGGAGGCGGACTGCTTTGTTTTCACGTGTTTCATTTTCATGGGCTCGCTCGCGCGAGGTTACTCGAAACTGTTCACAACCGGGGCGGGTGATTCGCTCCGCACTTTGCGCACCTCCGGAGGAAGCACGGCGTCGCCTGCGTTGCCGAAACTGTTGCGCACGTAGGTGAGCACGTTGGCAACTTCCTCATCGGAAAGGTTGTTCAGAGGAACCATCACACCGTTGTATTTCTTTTCATTCACGGCAATTTCACCAGACAGCCCTTGCAGCACGATGCGGATGGAGCGGTCCTTGTCTGCCATCAGGAAATCAGCTTTGGCGAGCGGCGGAATGGTGTTGGGAATGCCTTCGCCCGACATTTGATGGCACACGAAGCAGGTTTGCATGAAGACCTGCTTTCCTTTGGCGATTTGGATGTCCTTGGTCAGACCGGCAATCTTGGTGTCTGTTTTGATCGCTTCCTTGACCTGCGCCTGCAAGGCGGCGACTTCCTTGCCTGCCTCCAAACCTGCCGGGCCCTGGCTACCGAGGTAGACGGAGTCTACTTCTTTGCCCGAATAGACGATGAGATCTTCGGGACCGGTCACTTTCAACATTCCTAATGCGCCCTTGTTGAAGGCGCGGAACAGGGCGTGGTCGACCATGATGTAGGTACCAGGAACTTCCACTTTGAAATCCACCATTGCGGAACCGCCCGCTGGAATCATGGTGGTCTGGACGTTGCGAGAAGAAGGAACGGTGCTGCCTTCCGGGTAGACGCGATCAAAAATTTCACCGATGACGTGGAAGGAAGAACTTAGGTTCGGACCGCCATTCCCAACATATAAGCGCACTGTTTCACCTACTTTGGCTGTGATTGCTTTGTCGCCGACCAGGGAACTAACGGCACCGTTGAACACAACGTAAGTGGGTCTTTCATCCACCGCCTTGTTCTGATCAAAGAATTGCAGTCCCTCATCCCCGAACTTTCCACCGGTATAGAACTCGCCCTGCATGACATAATACTCCTTGTCCACCGGCGGAAGTCCTTCTTTCGGTTCCACCAGGATCAAGCCATACATCCCGTTCGCCACGTGCATTCCGACTGGAGCCGTCGCGCAGTGATAAACATAAAGCCCGGGATTTAACGCTTTGAACGAAAACTGCGAGCTATGTCCCGGAGCGGTGAACGAAGATGAGGCGCCACCACCAGGGCCGGTCACCGCGTGGAGATCAATGTTATGCGGCATCTTGCTGGTCGGATGATTATTTAAGTGGAACTCCACGAGATCACCTTCACGGATCCGAATGAAACTTCCCGGCACATCTCCTCCGAACGTCCAGAACAAGTACTCCACTCCATCAGCCAGCCGTTTCACCACCTCTTGAACTTCCAGCTTTACGATGACTTTGGTCGGATGCGTCCTTTTGATCGGCGGTGGAACCAGTGGTGCCTGGGTGAGAACTGCGTTCTCTTCTCCGATTATCGTCGGATCGACTCCTTTCGCGTCCGGCCCACGTGACTTGACTGCTTCTTCTGCGGCAAAGGATTCCGCGGCTGGAAGCAGGAATAGCAATCCGGCAAGCGCCGCGCATCTCAGTAACCTGTTTGTTCTCATATAGGCAGCTTAGGGATGCTAGAAAGCATTGCACAGCGTCCATTGGCAACGACTGCACATATATTGTTATCGGTAATCACCCCGAGTGTTCGGGTAAAACCGTGCCCTAGGTCCACCGCCATTAGTCAAGGGGATCGGTGCCTTCTTGAGGGCCAATGCCTGTTTTGTAACTAGCTTGGGTGGGAGCGGGGGTGGAGGCCCAGGAATTTGGCCGAACATGAGAAAAGCGCCAAGGCCCGGCTTATTCTTCCTTTCCGCATTCCTGGGGCGTTGCCCGACTGCTAGTTGAGAAGCTGCTCAGCTCTATCTGAACGACGCTGGTCGGGATGTCGCTGCGCGATATAACGGTATGTCCTGTCGCAAGGGTTTTGAGGCGACGTAAAGCTTCAAGTGCTCGGAAAGCTTTTCCGCCGATTCCAGCGGCCCTTTGGCTTTGAGAGTGGGAAGGATTTCTTCCAGAGTCCGGCGAGCTTCCACGAACCTGCCACCACTCGCATAAGCGGCAGCAAGAGCATCGTAATAACGCGGCGAACGATCACCCAGTTGCATCGCTTTTAGAGCAAGATCCAAAGCTTCCTTGGGATTCCGGACGCTTGAGTCAGGGTGAATTGCCAGGATAGCAGCGAGGTTGCAGAGAGGATCAGCCCAGGTTGGAGCAAGCCGAATAGCAATGCGCCAGGCATTAATTGCTTCGAACGTTTTCTGCTCTTTGAGCAGGGCAAAACCGTTCTCGTAATGTTTCTCAGCCGCCTGCATCCAAATTTGTTTTGCTTCCGCCATGCTCGGGCTGTTCTCCAGCTCCGGATGGCTCTTCCGAATTTCCATCAGGTTGGCGATGAGGTCGGTATCCTCGGGCGTCAATCTCAATGCCGTCGCGCAGTGCAGGATGGCTTTCGGGACCTCGCCCTTGTGGTAGAACGCCACGGACAAATTGTTAAGGATTTTTGGTGAATTCCGCCGCAATCTCACAGCTATTTCTCCATGCTTGATCGCTTCGTCCCATTGTTCTGCCTCGCAAAACAACCGGGTAAGATTTGCATGGGCCTCGAAGTATTGCGGTACAGCACGCACCGCCTCCTGATACGCCTGAATGGCACCCGCCTTGTCCCCCCTGCGTTCCAGGATCATTCCTTTGTTCCAGTGGGGGATACCGGGGGTCAGGTCAGCGGTGCGGGAGATAAATTCTGTCTGAGATTCGTCAGCAGCAGTGGCAATTGGCTGAGCATTGCCGCCTTTCTTGAGGGACTTGAGAGCCCAAAAAGCTGTTTCGAACACGTTCATTACGGATAGGTGCGGGGATTGTATTGAAAGGGGACACCGGATTCAAGGTAGACAATATCAAATGTGGTCGGCCACCGCAAACTCTCACCGTAGGATCAATGCAGGCACGCAGGCGTCACGAGATCACCCCGAAGTGGTGTGTTAGAGCTGTGCGAGGGGCAAGGTCATATGAAGGATCGAGCCTTTTTCGGATTGGCTGGAGATGGTTGCCGTACCGGAAATGGCCTCCATGCTTTTGCGAATATTGCTGAGTCCGTTAAAATCGCACATTTTTGACCCGCCGCACGCTGTTCTTTTCTTGTTCTGTTCCTTTTACTTTACTGAAAACACGGAAAGATCATCGAATCGAATGGGGGTTCCAGCAAAGGGGGTTCCCGAAATCGAGGCCTTGCCCGCGTCTAACTTCGCGTTTTCATTAAACGAGATTTCAATCGAATTAGTTCCTGATTGAGAAACTTTTCCAAGCAGTTTTATCCCGCTGTCAGTGGTGCTCGCTGTGAGATTCAGATCGGTCCATTCTCCCGATTTCCATGTATACTGGCTGGTTTGGACGACTGTATCGCCATTTAAAAGCTCGATGGCTTTTTTGGCGGGCGATACCTGGAGCTTATAACCTCCAACCCCGTTGAGAGCTATGGAAAAGGCGGGCATACGGCGACCTTTTGAGGTTGCGAAGACTCTCGCCGAAACACCATTCGCGTTCGTCGAAGGTCCGAACATAACGGTGTATGTGTCGGTGGGGGTCCCCGGTAGCTCGAGAAGCTTGTTTGTACCCTCTTCGTGTACCGTGAACTGCCCATCCAGAACCATTAAATCATCCGGGACCTTGCCGATCTCGGCCTTTTGAAAATCATTCGTGTAAAGAACCTCGGCATGGATTGTGCAGGTCAGCAGCACGAGCGATGCGATCACTGTGGCGGAAGTTTTCTTCATAAATTATTCGTTGCGCAATGCTTTGAGTAGTTCACCGCGGAGTGAGAAATTGGTTGCGACCCAGGTCGAAAGCAGGCCACAGAACAAAATTGCTCCGAGCAGGAAACTGAGAAACAGAAACGGAAGCTCACTGCCCCGGAAGACCAAGCTCGGCACAACGGCAATCAAGGCGCCGGTGATTCCGATCCCCAGGCCCAACCATAGTAGCAGAATGTGCTCACGCAAAACCAATTGGCGTAACATCTTTTTGCGAAATCCAAGCGCTTGAAGGGTCGCGAATTCATTGCGGCGCTCAAACACGTTTCGCAGCACGACAATCCCCAATCCTGCACTCCCAAGGAGCAATCCGAGGCCACCAAGAATTTGGAAAGTATTCAAATAAGTATTTTGCACCGCATTAAATGCAGCCAGGCGCTCGTCCGCGGCCGTGAGCTCCAAGCCAACATCGCGCAACGCGCGCGCGAATGTCTGCAAAATTGCGCTTCGGGTTTTAGACGGTGCATCAATGAGGAACATTCGATACCCGGCTTCAGACGGGAACTTCTCAACGAACGCTTTTTCATCGATAAGCAGGCTTCCTTGCAAAATGGAATTGGCCACGCTCCCTACAATTCGAATCTTAAATTTATTTCCGCGTTGATCTGTATAGTCAATGAGGTCTCCCACACTCTTGCCCATGGCATACTTGATGGAGGCTGCGTCGCCGATCGCAGGAATCTCGTCCGTGGTGGGGTTAGTCAGGAGATTCCATGGATTCGAAATTGTCTCCCCGCCGATAGTTTTTACGAATGTGAACGATTTACGCGAGGCCAGTGCCTGTGGATCCACCCCGAGAAGACGGGGCCGTTGTGCAAGGTTCAAGTTCAGGCAACTCGCATCATCGCCGTCCCTGACCCGCAATGAAACGATATTGACCCCGGCAAGGTCTGACTCTTCCAGTCCGAAGAAGGCACGACCTGCTGGCGCATCCAAACTCTTAATCACGGGAAAAGCGGCTTCGCCGATCAGGCTGAATCCACCCGTGCCAGAAGAGCGCTGTTGCAGCGCGTCGCTCGTTTCCAATCGAAATGCTCCGATAGCCACAATGAGAAACGTTCCGCTGGCCAGTAGAGTGACTGTGGCCAGGCTACGCTTGCGACGACGACTGGCATTTCGGATCCCGAGAGCCCCCATGTTCGACCGTAAAGCACGAGCAGCATTTCCGAGCCACCGCAGCCACAGGGCTGTCGCGCTCAGACCCGCTACCAGGAGAAGCACTCCAGCACCAAAAAAAACTCCTGCATTGCCAGCTTGTTCCTTAACTAAAGCAGAGGTGACGAGTGCGACGGCGCCGGTCAGAGATATAATCGAGATCCATCCCGCGAACCGGCGGCTACGTTTCCCGGCTCCAGATTGGAGCGTTTCCGCATCGCTATTCAACAACACGCGTGCGGGGAGGTTGGCCTGTTTTCTGACGACCAGCAGGATGGTAATTGCGCAAATGAAAGTGCTGGCGAACAAATCAATACATATAGCGAGCGAAGTGAGATGAAAATGCAAAGCGGATGTTCCTACGGCATTACGCCAGATCGTTGTCAATCCTCTCAGTAAGAGCCAGGCATAGAGAATCCCGCCACCCGCACCGACGATACCTCCGAGCAACGCCAATCCGGTTCCTTCCCATAAAAGTAAGTTTCGAACCTGCCTGGGTCGGAAGCCCAGCGCCAGCAACGTGCCTGTTTCCTGAACGCGTTGTTCGATGCCAAATTGGAACAGAAGAGCCATGAGGATCAATGCGGCAACAATCAGGAAGAAACTGAAGCCCATGAATAACTGACCAAAATCCTGAGCGGGGGCGCTCGCGGCGAGCGCTTCCTTCCTGATAGGTTGAAACGCCAGTCCCAGCGACCGCGGCGTCAATCGTGATTGGAGTTTTGAAGCTATTTGAGAAGGGTCTGAAACATTCGGAAAGCGAATTGCCGTGATTTTGCCAAACTGATTGCTCCACATCTGCTGCCCCGCCGCGAGGGTGATAAATGCCTTGGGTGTGCCACGAAATTGCTCCCAATACTTTTCATCCTTCGGCCGAATTCGATTCATGTCGATCGCGAAGCCCGCGTCCCAGTTTTCCGTCTTTTCTGCTTTGGAAATGCCGGGAAACTCCGGCATCAAGCTGCGATCCGAATAGATCCCTTTCAGCGGGACGATGCCACGCACCTTGAACACGTTTGTTTTTTCAATCAGTTGCTGCGTGGCACTGGGAAGAAAATAGCTCAATGCGATCTGATCTCCGGGCTTGGCCGCAAGGTCTTCCGTCAACCATTCGCCGAGCAGGATCTCGTCGGACTGCATGCCGTGTGGAATAATGGGAGATTCGGCCGCAGTTATGATGGAGTAAGGAGTGGAACGTTCTCCAAGACGTAATTCATTCACGAAGTAAGTCAGTACACCCGTGTGATCGGGTGCCACGTTTGTAGCGGCAGACACCACTCCCTCTTCCAAAAAGACGCGTTCCGATCTTAGCTCTATTCCCGGTTGATTGGTCGCTGACACAAGCTCAAGTTGAGCATCAGCGAGCAGCCATGCGGCACTGAGGGAAGCTGTTGGGTCTTTCGCCTGGTCGGACAGCCGTGCCAAAAGCAGGTTTGCTTTGCCTTCCAATTCGAGTCGTTTTTGGAGCATTGAAATCGGAACGAATGCATTAAAGGGCGGAATTTGATTGGCCTGCAGGCTGAATCGGCCGAAAGCGTCGTCGTCGGCCACGCCGCTCACGTCCATGCGGATTACGGCCGATGAATCTTCTTGTGGGGAAATGGGAGATTCGCGGGAAAGGAGAGAAGGTTTATGGATTCGGAGAACAACCGTTTGCCCCGGCTTCACTTTTAAGTGATGCGCCAGGCGTTCGTTGAGGACGATTCCTTCCGTCGAGGCTTTCTGGGGGACTTTATTTGCGAGTTTCCAAAAACGATCGTCTACTCCCAGGACCTGCACCTGGTTTGCTCGCGCCGAGTTGTCCGAGGTGGCAACGATTCCTGCTACCTGCAAAACCGGCGCTACATCGCCCAGGGTCCTGAGATCGTCGGCGAGTTGCGCCCGGAAGAATCGATCATTTCCGACGAGGGCGTAATCGGCCTTCCCTATGCGGGCCAAAGCCATGTTTCGCAAGCTGGCCCGAATCGAGTCTCCCACGATAAGTGCTCCAATGAGAACAGCACTTCCGATCGCGGCACTGACCAGTGCGCCCAAATGCGAGCGGGCATGGAACCGCAAGCTACTCAGGACGAGCCGGATAAAATTCATAAGCCGGGGTATCCTTAGACCAAGACGAGACAAATGCCAATAGAGCGATGCACGTTTCAGGTTCGGGCGTTAGCAGCAGAGCTGCACACGTTATCAAGCGAAGGTTCAAAATGTCGGAGAACCGGGTCGATATCGTCCGAAAAACCTTCCGGTTGCAGAACCGAGACACTTTCCGTCTGATTTTGTCTTTGGTTGCCAGATTCCCGGTTCTCTCGCTGTTTAAGTGAAACAGCTCCCGATGTTTTCAAATCGCCCCCTTTCTCGCAGAGTACCCTATTGATTCACTTCAAATCGACCCCCTAATACGCGGAGTTCCCAGTGCGGAAAGGGATTTGTTCATGCTTCGACGGAAATAGGGAGAATTTACAACAATCACGGGACCCCCCCCCACATTTTATGCCCCTCGAACATCCTTTACAGGAGCAACCCGATGATTCCCCCCGGTTTCTGGATATTTGCTATTTATTGCTGCACCCCTAGTCTACGCCGGTGCATCCGATTGCATTCAAAATAGGCGGTATGGCAGTCCATTGGTACGGCATCCTCGTGGCAATTGGATTTATCCTGGGTTTTTGGACAGCGAGCAAACGGGCTCCTCGCTACGGTCTGACGGGGGAGAAAATAATGGATCTCGCCCCATGGATACTGATTCCCGCGATTATTGGTGCCCGCGCTTTGCATGTCATCTCCTATTGGGACGACTTCGCAGGGAAATCGCTTTTTCATATCGTCAATATTCGAGGCGGCGGGTTGGTGTTTTATGGCGGCTTTATCGGTGCCTGCCTGGGCACGATTTATTATGCCAGGGTGAAAAAGATCCCGCTTTGGAACCTGGCCGATGCTCTCGCCCCGAGCGTGGCGTTGGGTCATGCCTTTGGAAGGCTCGGTTGCTTGATGACTGGCTGCTGCTTCGGAAAGGTGTGCGACCTGCCGTGGGCCATTAAATACCCAGAAGGCCACGAAACATTCCCGTCCCACGTTCATCCAACCCAGATTTATGAGTCGCTATTGAACTTTGCGCTCTATGGATTTCTCGCATGGTTCTATCGACGAAAAAAATTCGATGGCCATGTATTTGCACTTTACCTGATTATCTATGCGATGCTCCGCTGCGTGGTGGAACTGTTTCGAGCTGATTACGATAAATCGGAATATTTCCTTGGACTGATCAGCCCCGGACAGTTGATCAGTATTTTCATCATCACTTTCGGAATCGTCCTTTTCGTAATCAGGTCGCGGCGTCCTCTGGCAGCAAAATGAGAACTGAAGGCGAAGGGTCGACTTCTCCTGGCCCCATCTTTATTGCGGGCCAGACGGCCTCTGGGAAATCGGCTCTGGCACTTGAGTTGGCGCGACGGCTGGACGGCGAAATCATTTCGGTCGACTCCATGCAGGTATATCGCGGCCTGGACATCGGGACCGCCAAACCGAGTGCCGCAGAACAGGCGTTGGTCCCCCACCATCTGATCGATGTGGTCGATCTCCATGAAACGTTCGATGCAGCGACGTTCTGTGCAATGGCGGCTCAAGCGGTCAGCGCGATTGAGTCTCGCAAGCGCATTCCGATTTTCTGTGGTGGCACCGGTCTTTATTTCAAAGCCTATCTGGAGGGACTGGGGGAAGCGCCTCCTTCTGACGTGGCGCTTCGGGCGGAACTGGAACGAACACCCCTCGACACTCTCTTGCGAGAATTGGAGGCGAACGATCCGGTTACATTTGCGCGGATCGATCAACAGAACCCCCGGCGCGTGATAAGGGCCATGGAAGTCATTCGATTGACCGGCAAGCCCTTCTCGGAGCAACGCTCATCCTGGCAAACTCGCGGCGCAGAAAAGGTCCTTACCCCACATTTTTACGCTCTTCAGCGCCCCAGCGAGGAACTTCATGAGCGAATCAACCGTCGTGTTGATGAAATGTTTGAACGAGGTCTGGTCCGGGAAACGGAACGGTTGCTCGTCGATGGGTTGGAAAGAAACAAAACCGCGATGCAGGCGATTGGGTATCGTCAGGTGGTCGAACATCTGCGCGGCGAACGACCGCTCCGAGAGACAATCGAACTGATAAAAATCAAGACGCGCCAGTTCGCAAAACGCCAGCGAACATGGCTTCAGGGACAATTCGCGCTTAAATGGCTAACCCCCGGCCTAGACAAAGATATTTCTTTTCTGGCCGAGGATATTGTGAGAGGCCGCTGATTCGGTGCTTTAATCCGCTCGCATTCCTCGGTTCCATTTACTCTTCAGGTTTGCTAACGTTCCTATGGAATCCAAAAGGGAGTTATTTTCCTCAGTGATGCAGTATGGCCGACCGTTTACATCCAGCGACAATCAGACACGTCCACGTAATGGCGTTTACAATGGTTGAGTTGCTGGTGGTTATCGGAATTATCGCGATTCTAGCGGCGTTAGTTCTTCCAACTCTCACCAAAGGGCAACAAAAAGCGCAAGGTATTCAATGCATGTCCAGCCATCGTCAGCTGGCACTTGCCTGGAAAATGTATTCCGACGACAACCAGGACAAACTGCTCTACGCCAGCGAAGCAACCTGGATTCCCGAAACGCTTGCCGGGGCGTGGGTAACCGGGACTTTGGATTTCAACACAAACAATCGTTCGAACTGGGACCCGGAGGTTGATATTAAGAAAAGCCCAATGTGGCCCTATTGCGGCAAAAACCTGGGCATTTGGAGGTGTCCCTCAGATAAGTCGTTCGTGATGGTGAAAGGGGAGAAAAAGCCTCGAGTAAGGAGCATGTCCATGAATGTGTTCATGGGCGGTTGGGGTGAGACTTATGGAGGATGGGATCGGATCTACGGATCGATTTACACCGATTACAGAATTTTCACGAAACAATCGCAAATGTCGGGCCTTGCTCCGGATAAGCTGTTCGTCTTTCTTGATATGCGCGAGGACAGCATCGATATGGGAAATTTTGCCACCAGCATGCGTGGTTGGCCGGATCGCCCGGGCGAGTATGAATTCTTCGATTTGCCCGGCAATTATCACCATTATGCCAATGGGTTCTCATTCGCGGATGGCCACGCGGAAATCAAACGCTGGAAAGATCCACGCACTACTCCCCCGTTGAAACGGGATGGCTTGGTGGATGACACCTTTAAGTCGCCGAACAACCAGGACATACGATGGCTGCAGGAACGCGCCACACGGAAGAAGTGACGCGGTGAGCTGGTGCACGTTGTGCAATCCCCCGAGTTTACGCAGATACAATCGTTTTGAACCCACCGTAGAGCATGCGCTTACAATCGAAGGGCATGTTTTTTGGGTCAGGGCACATTTCCGTGATGCGAGGATCTTTCATGACCTTGGCATTCACGCTATTTCGATGTGCCTTGGATTTGTAAACAATCCAGGCGAACACGATCGTTTCTCCCGGTTTAGCTTTCATCTGCCTGGTAAAAGGAACGCCAAACTTCACGTCCAAATCGTCACCCACGCATTCCCGGTATTCGAGGGCACCATGTTCGCGCCAAATCTTAGACGCCTTTTTAGCCATCTCACGGTAAGCATCCAAATTCTTCGTCGGAACTGGCAAAACAAAACCATCAACGTAGCTCATAGGGTCCTTCTTCTTAACGTTGCACAAAAGGAACCCGCGGTGGTGCGAGTTCTTCGCTCTTTTATAAACGTTAATGCCTTTTAGTAAAGGAGGCGAAGTAACCAATTTTGCTGATTTTCTCACCTCATTCCGTATCCTCCTTCTCGTAAACCCCCATTTACTTGAAAAATTTAAGTTCCCTGCGGCAAAGCCGACTGGCTGTTGTCAGCGTACTCCTGTTTTTTGCCCTCTCCCTTGCTGTCGCTGGAAAGCTCTGGGCAGATCGCAATCATCCTCTCTGGCGATTTAAAACAAAAGCGGGTCCCTGGGGAGAAATTGAGTGCGTTCGCATTGCAGTGGAAATGCCCGATGCGTTTATCACTCTGGCGGAGTTAAAAGACATCCATGCGCAGTGGTTCTTTCCAGGTACGCGCGGAAACGCCGCTGAGTTTCTGAAGAAAGCTGGGCTCTCCGGGGAACAACTAAAATCTGTCCTGGAATCCAAGTGGGAAGAAACGGTCGGGGGATTTTGGGTTTCGCCCTCCGATGAATTGGCGCTCTCCTTGAGCAAAACCGCGCGGCAGAAGCTCTATCTTTATCTTGCGGAGTTCCCGGAGAATGCGCCACAGCAGAGCCCTTTTACGTTTCGCGAAGAACTATTGCCGGAACTCCTGAAGAACAGCGAGCTCAGTGAGGCAACGGTTGGTCGCTTCAAGGAGTTGCTCTATCCCCAAGACAACCTGCTCTTCTTTGCAGACGCTGATATCCTAGTGAACAATCTCTCGAACGATCAGGAAAAGATCCGCCTTCTCAAGACGATCTCGCGCACTGCCACCTTGCTGGTGAAGCTCAAAATGACTGATAAGTCGGACATCAGTGCATTGGTGGAATATTGGAGCTACGGCGGCCGCTCCAAAGATGTACGTTCGTTACTGCAATCCATGGCTGCGGTGCCGGGCGGCAGCGCCGTGGATGTCGCTCACCTTTTGCCCTCGTTCCTGCGGCAGCGGATTTACAGTTATCCCAATCCAGATCTCTTGAATGTCACGAATCAGCATTGTCATTGGACCTCAATGAACTTTCTGAATGCGGCTCCAATTGACGGTTATTCGGACGAAGCCTTTGTGCGGCAAACAGTGGAGAGTCAGTTTGTTCCGATCGACGACGCCCCACGCCTGGGTGATGTGATCTTCTTTATGGATAGCGCAGGTTCAGTGATTCATTCCGCGACCTACATTGCAGACAACATTGTGTTCACCAAGAACGGTGGCGGAGTTAATCGGCCCTGGGTCTACATGGAAATGGAAGATCTACTGGCGGTCTATTTGAAGCCGCGCGATCCGGTAAAGGCCGTCGTCTACCGCCGCAAAAGCGTTTAGGATCAACACAGATCAATACCGGGGGGTGCCTGGATCGACTTGGGTCGACCAGCGATCAATTCCTCCTGCCAGGTTCTGTAACCTGGTAAAGCCGAAGTGCTTCAATTGCCCAATTGCCTGGAGACTACGAATGCCGTGGTGGCAATAAACAACAATCTCCTCGTCCTTCCAGGCTTCGATTTCGTCAGCACGGGTCGCTAGTTCTCCGAGTGGGATCAGCGTAGAATTTGGTAAGGCGGCGAAGTGATTCTCTTCGATCTCACGAACATCCAGGAGGTGCGGTGGTGTTTGAGATTTGAGTTTCTCCGCGAGTTCTGGTGCTGAAATTTGCAGCTGCACTATTGATTGTGCTCCCCGAGAAAACGCTCGGCATCAATGGCCGCCGCGCAACCCATTCCAGCAGCGGTGATCGCCTGGCGATAGACATGATCGGAACAATCGCCTGCAACAAAAACTCCCGAAACGCTGGTTTCTGAACCGCGTTTACGGATCACATAGCCGTTTTCATCCATCTCTACTTTGCCAGCAAAGATCTGTGTATTGGGAACGTGGCCAATCGCCACGAACACGCCCGCGCAATCCAACGTGCTTTCTTCGCAGGTCTTGATGTTCTTGATGCGCACACCCGTGACTTTGTCCTGTGCCACGTCGTAGATATCTGTCACCACCGAATCCCAGATCATCTTGATTTTGGGATTTGATAGAGTGCGGTCCGCCATCACCTTGGAAGCGCGCAGCGAGTCGCGACGATGGATCAGGTAAACGACCGAACCGAACCGGGTCAGGTAAGTGGCTTCCTCGCAAGCGGAGTCACCTCCGCCGATCACAACAAGGGGTTGATTACGGAACATGGGCCAGGCTCCATCGCAAGTGGCGCAATAGGTCACCCCTTTTTTCTCGAGCAGATGCTCGTTCTCCAGTCCGAGATGGCGATGCCCGGCGCCTGTCGCAATGATTATCGTCTCGGTCTGCACCATTTCACCGTCGATCATGAGGGTGAAAGGGCGTTGCGAAAGATCGACCGATTCAACGGCCTGCAAAAGTTTGATGCGGGCTCCGAAACGTTCCGCCTGCTTCTGCATGCGGGTCATTAATTCGTAACCGTCGATGCCCTCTGGAAAGCCTGGAAAGTTTTCCACGATGCTGGTCGTAGTCAGGAGTCCGCCGGGCATAATGCCGGTAAGAACCAGCGGATTCAGGTTGGCGCGTGCGGTATAAAGGGCGGCGGTTAAACCGGCGCAACCGGTTCCGATAATTACGACTTTTTCCATAGGCCCGCGAAACTTAAGTTTTGCCCCTAGGCTTGGCAAGTTCCGAAGCGGGAAGGATGGAAACAGATAGATTTCTGCGTTTCCCGTGTTCCCACTAATCTCTGCAGTTGCAGGCTATTCTCCAAATGGCTTGGTATCGCCGCGTCTGATTGCGACCCATTTTGCGATTTGGAGACCTTTTTCCCCGTTCCTCGCCGTCTAGTGGGCCAGAATAAAATTCCACATCGGGAACGGGAGATGACCTGCATTTTCATGGAGAAGAGGCCGTGGGAGAAGGATCGGCCTCGCCGACAAGCCAACGACCTCCCCACTATGCAACCATGCAACGATTCCACCATGTAACTAATCCCAGACTGTTATCGTTAACGTAATCGAGCGTTCCCAGTGGCTCCGCTCGTTCACCGC
>JBKJKE010000155.1:0-39649 GCA_046597605.1 Limisphaerales bacterium
AGATGAAAGGGATGTATCACCCTCCGCCCGCCACCAATGCCATGCCAGATATGCCGTAAATGAAGATGCCAGGAATGAAAATGGACGCAGCGCCGCCGATGAACGACCCCATGTCGAAGAGCGCCCCCGTCAAGCACGGTCCTGACAACCACGGCCCCGGAAATTCCTCGGTGCCCATGGAGACTAAAAGTCGGCTGGATGAACCCGGCACCGGCCTGGAGAACACCGGGTCACGCGTGCTGCTTTACAGCGATCTGCGGAGTCTCGAACCGGGTGAGGATTCCCGTCCGCCCGGCCGGGAAATTGAACTTCATATCACCGGCAACATGGAGCGTTACATGTGGGGCTTTGATGGCAGGAAATTTTCCGAGGCCGGGCCTATCAAGTTTTACTACGGCGAAAGGGTGCGCCTGACCCTGGTGAATGACACCATGATGAATCACCCCATTCACATCCACGGAATGTTCATGGAACTGGACAACGGCGCCGGACCGCACAAGCCAAAAAAACACACCATCAACGTGAAGCCCGCCGAGCGTCTCTCCCTCGACATCACGGCGGACGCCCTCGGCAACTGGGCGTTTCATTGCCACATTCTCTATCACATGGAAGCTGGAATGTTCCGCGTCGTATCCGTCCTTGAAAATAAGAAAGGAGCCGCACTGTGAAAATACCAACCTGCATGACGACCACTCTCACCACCGCTGTCAGCCTGCTCTGTCTTTTTGCTCTTCCGCTTCAAGCAGCGGCCCAGCCTGCTCCGGCGCATCAGGGCACCCACGCTAAACCAACTCCCGACAAAGCAGTCGCCCTGACGGATACCCCTTCCTTAGCAGAGCGCATGGCTGCTGAAAGCCAGGCAGCAACCTCAGGAAAACATTGGCCCGAGCCGATCGAAGACAGTATGCGGTTTGGGTTCCTGCTCTTCGACCAACTCGAATACCGGATGAAGGACAGCGCCGACGACACCGTGCGCTGGGACGTACAGGGCTGGTATGGCGGTGACTACAACCGTCTCTGGATGAAGACGGAAGGCGAATGGCGCACTGGTGGCGAACGCGGCGGCGAAGCCGAAGTTCAGGCTCTCTATAGCCGCCTGGTCGCCCCTTTCTGGGACTTACAGGCTGGCTTGCGCTTCGACCAATTCTCCGGCGCGGACTTCGACCGTTCGCGCGGCTTCGCGGTCATCGGCCTCCAGGGGTTGAGCCCATACCGATTCGAGTTGGAGCCGGCCTTGTTTGTCAGCCAGGACGGTGATGTCTCCGCGCGCCTCACCGCAACCTACGACATCCTGCTTACCCAACGCCTCACTCTCCAGCCGCGACTGGACTTCGATGCCGCTGTGCAATCCGCCGAAAGATTCGGCGTGGGAAAAGGAGTGAACAGCCTGGGGCTGGGCGTGCGCTTGCGTTATGAAGTCACCCGTGAGTTTGCGCCTTATATAGGTGTGCAATGGTTGCACCGGTTTGGCGAAACCGCCGACATCTCGCAAGCTGGCGGAGGACGTTCTGAGGACATTGCAGTCGTGTTCGGCGTCCGCCTCTTGTTCTAAAAACGAGGGAGTATACAAAAGGCGACTGCAGTGAATGAAAAATTCATTGCCCCGGTTGCATTGGCGCACAGCAACTCAACATATCGGAGACCATGAAAAAGCTTCCGGTTCTGCTACCCAGCTCCAGCGTTAATCGGTTGCCCAAATGAACAGCAAATGCCGGAAAGAATCTGCCAGGCCTGCAAGGGCCGACTCTGTCGCCATGCACTTCGTCTTCCGGGGTGTGACCCAATGGGATTCTTTGGAATTGATTTCACCAGTTTCAAACTTGCACCCCCTGGCCCGTCGGCTCTTTAAACTCAATTGCTCCTAATGAGGCGAAACAACTTCAAAGCGCTATCTGCTGGAACCAATTTAGTGAGCGGATTCGACGAAAACGCATTCGTCTCAATCGTGGTCCACGTGGGTAAATTTGTTGAAGCCTGCAGCAGATACTTCTGCCCGGGGGGCCCAATCAACCTCAACTGAACATCGTTCTCCCTCTTCGAAAACTCCATCGAAAGGCAATCCACACACGCTACCGCCACCGTCCCATCCGTCCTTCCATAGGCTAACAAACCGGTGTTGGAGAACTTCACCGTATTGACCTCGGTGGTCTCCTCCGTGAAATTTCTTAATAAGGCACCATCAGACACCCTCCAGATCTTTAACGTGTTGTCGATTCCCGCTGCCGAAGCAAGCGTCTGGTTGTCGGGGGAAAATGCGAGGGTATAAACAAACCAGTTATGCCCGCTTAACGTCCGCAGCAACTGGTTATTTGATACGTTCCATAATTTGATCGTGTAGTCCTGGCTTCCAGACGCCACCACGGATCCATTCGGGGCAAAGGCCACCGATTCAACGTCGAGCGCATGCCCTTCCCAGGTATGATGGAGCGGCCCATCTGGCACATGCCAGATTTTCACATAGGCATCCCCGGCCCCGGTCGCCAGATGCAGCCCGTCCGCCGAATAACTCACTGCCCGGACTTGTCCGTCGTGCCGAAATGTTTGCCTCACCGTCCAATCGGTTGTGTTCCACAAGCGGATCGTCGTATCAAAACTTCCCGAAGCCAGGTACCGACCGTCAGGAGAATACGCCAGCGAAAGCACCCAATCAGTATGGTTCGTTAAAGTTCGGATCAAAACTCCGTCCGACACCCTCCATATATGAAGTTTTTTGTAGCTTGCCGCCGCGAAGTGGCTTCCATCAGGCGAAAAGACAAGGTTTTCAATAGCGTTTTCATGAAGCTCCTCTGCCAGACTGTTTAAAGTCGCTAAGAGCGTTCCGTTTGTCGCCGTGTACAAGTGGATCAATCGGTCCGAACTGCCCGACGCCAGAAGCCGGCCGTTCGGCGAAAACGCGACCGAGTTCACCCGGTCTGAATGTGTTTTGCTCTTCCACAGCAGGGCAGGTGGACCCTCCGCGGTAACGGGGGAGATGGTGGCTGCGATAAGCGTCAACGCCAGGCAAAAACGAATCATCTTGAGCATGCAAGAAGCTCCTTGTCCTCTTCATTTTAGAACATTAGCAAATTTCTGACGCGGTTACCTGCCAATTGCTGAGTCTGCCTAGTCGAGATTCTGAAGAATAAATGGAATCAAACGCCCTCCCGGTTTAAGCCCCGACCAGTCAGTGTTTTCTCTTTGAATCAGTGGACCTGGGGGCACACCACAAAATAGAGGAAACTTACCTCATTCGAACGTTTCGATTTCCTCCGACTTCTCCCTGCCCTGGTTGCATTATTCCCGAATCATAAAGCTCCCCCATAGCGTGGTACCCTTTCTTTGCATAAGTTTTTCATGACCACGAACTCAAAAGAAAAAACAAAAAACCATTAAAACTATGTGTAAAAAGAAGTCCTCGTTCATTGTGTCCTGCTTGGCTGCCGCCGTGATGTTGTTTCCCAATCCTGCTGAAGCTTCACCCGCCTGTGACGAGCATGTAACTGGCGGAGGCTGGCTCATCGCACCATCAGGAAAAAAGGCTAACTTCGGCTTTAACGCCTTTTGGGACCTCTCCTCGGAGTCTTACAAAGGACACGTCAACTACGTTGATCGCTCCCTCAATCTTCATGTCAAATCCGGAGATATGTTCGACTATGCCATCATTTCCGACAACACCCGCGGGTTCCGCTTCCATGCCGACCACCCGGAATATGACGAAATTCGCGTTCTAGTAACCGATAACGGCGAACCCGGTCGCAACGATACTTTCGAAATACAGCTCTTGCTCAATGGCAACATTGTTTATCTTGCGGGCGCAGTCTTCGACACTGGTCCAGGAACGCTCGGCGGGGTGGGGCACGGCGGGGGAAATATCCAAATCCATAAGCAGAACTGCAAATAACTTTGGGGTCGAACAAACCAGAGCCCGCAGAGGTGAGCTGCGGGCTCTTCTGTTCTCAGGCCCCGGGAAGGCGCCATGGCCCCGGCGGCTCAAACAAAGGCCCGCCTTCCATATCCCGGCGAAAGTCGTCCCAATCGCTTTGCCGGATGCAGATCATTCACTATCGCCAAGGCGCACCCCGATGTATAAAAAAGCGGCGACCCTTTCGGATGGCCGCTCACGCACAAATCCCCAGTTAACTATTAGTGTTTGGCGGACATGGATCCAGCCATCATGGTAATTCCGGCCATAGCAGTCATCATGGATCGAGCTGGGGTCACTCAATCCATGGCGGAAGCCACCATGGAGGTGGGAGTCATCACGGCGGACATGGTCGGCAGTCAATGACGATCGAAGGTGAATGTCTTTCCACAATCACCGGCGCACCGGTTTATGCCCCGGCTCCCGTGTATGCGCCAGCCGGGGCATGACGATACACTGGTTCGCGATACACCGGCTCCGGTGCGACGAACACATGCTCCTCATAAACCGGTGCGGGGAAATGACTAAGTCATGATGCACAACCGGCGGCGCGTGATGATGGCCACCTCCGAAAGTGATTCCAAATGCGACCTCCGCTTTCGCCTGGCTCGCATCAGCAAGCCCGAGGGCAATCAAACCGAGGAATAACGCTTTTTTCTCCTTACTTATTTGCCGGGATCGGTTGAAATCCCGCATACAAGATTCGACGCTACAGATACCAACGGACTCACAGGCAAAAGTGCTCTAATTTGTGAATAGGCGAGGACTCGTCAAAGCCGCTGCTCGGAACGCCCGTAAACTTCGAGCCCATCCGCAGTTTCTTGAATCCTGCGTCCTTTTTCTCACTCGCCCGTCTTTAGCAACATTCAGTGCGCCTTCTCCTTGGGGAAAGGTAGGATAAGCGAGGGCTTTCGCTTTTCCCACTGCGCTTAAAAGAAGGACACTGCTGTCATCAGCAATGCCCCAATTCGATCCAACGATGCACCTCCATCCAACGGATAACGATCTACCCTCTCCGCTGCGCTTCGTCCCTCCGCCCATCCGCATACGCCTCAAACACCATCTTGATCTGATCACGCACCTGGCGGAACACATTGAGGATCTCTTCTTCGGTTCCTTTCGCGTGCGCCGGATCCACAAACGGCCAATGATGCCGGTTCACCTGTCCGGGGAAGACAGGGCAGGCCTGATCCGCATTTCCGCAAACGGTAATTACCGTCTCTACGTCTTGCTTTAGAAACTCATCCATGTGCTTGGAATGCTGCTTTGAAATATCGATCCCAATTTCCTGCATCACTTTGATGGAGAGGGGATGAACATAACCCGCCGGCTTCGAGCCCGCGCTTTGTACATTGAAACGATCACCGGCGGCTGCCCGCAAAAGGCCTTCAGCCAGGTGGCTTCGGCAGGAATTTCCAGTGCAAAGAATTAGGACAGTAGGTTTTTCAGTGGCCATAACTAGAGTTTAAATTTAGAGCCGTTCGTCGGTTGCGATTGCAATGTCGGGAGCGGTTTGAAAATCGAGCGGGGCGGCAGGCATTTATCTTCCGCGAGACACGCCGTGTGCTTCATCCCCAGGCGAAACACGAATTCATTCTCTTCCACTTCGACACCCGTCACAGGAAATTGCGAGATGAACGGCGCTTCATATTCCACATCCACATCAATGTCTTCGGTCTCAAGGAACGTTTCCGATTTCACCAGGATCGCCAGAAGTTTGCCAGCCGTCAGCCGATGATCAGAATCATCCTGGAACCACGTCTGCAGCCGGCAAGCGGAATCGGTCCGGAACGTCCCGCCGCAATCGATATAACGTTTATCAATCCGCGCAACTTCCGTCACATGCGCATGCACCGGAATCTTCGTTCCCGTTGGCAGGATGAAACGGACGTTCTTATCAAAGTGTTGAGCCAGTTGTTTTTTGAATTCGGACAATTTCATAACGTAAAAGTGTTACTTCGCATTTCCTGGCAGAGGGCAGCAACCGGTTTCCTGGCAACCGCGACACGCAAAGATCGCCAAGGCAGCCCCGAGCACCGGAGCCGTCAGGTAAATCCACAAGTGCTCCAGATGTCCCGATACCACCGCGGGCGCCAGCGACCGCGCCGGGTTCATGGAAGCTCCACAAATCTTCCCAGCGAACATCGCTTCCAATCCAATCACTGCGCCAATCGCAATCCCCGCCGTAATCCCTTTCTCCTTCGCTCCTGTGGAAACGTTCAGAATAACGAACATCAGCAGGAAAGTGAGAATCGCTTCTAGAACAAAGCTCTGCATCGCCGAGCCGGCCGGGAGGGTAGCTCCCAATGTCCCATGACCTTGAAAAAGAAATTCTAGCGTCAAACTGGCAACGAACGCCCCGAGAATCTGGCTCACCAGGTAAGGCGCAATCTGGCGGCCTGCGAACCTCCCGGACAACCAGAAGCCGATGGTAACCGCCGGGTTGAAATGGGCTCCCGAGATGTCACCAACCGTGTAAATCATCGCCAGAACGATGAGTCCAAACGTCATTGCAATTCCGACGTGAGTCACTCCACCCCCGGACACATCATTGATTACGATTGCGCCCGTCCCTGCAAAGACCAAAGCAAAGGTCCCGAGGAATTCAGCGAAGAGTTTTTTCATGTTAGTTCAGTCGATCACCATCGGCGGCCAACTATCACTTGGCACTATCGAAAAGCTGACCCATATCGCCATTGCCAGCAGAGCCACCAGGAGAATGATTCCTAAAACAACCGCCCAATGCAGTTTCGGATCGGTCTCTGAATTTTTGGCATACATAAGAGCCTTGCATATGCGCTTATGCGTATATTTACCGTACGGCTTGTCCAATTATGCGTCAAGCCGTATACGATTGGGTGTATGCGTGAATTGGTCTCCTTTTTCTCTGCCCTAGCCGATCCAACCCGGCTCCGGTTGGTGCATTTGATGAAAGATGGCGAGATCTGCGTCTGCTTTCTCCAGGGCGTGCTTCAGACCAACCAACCTAAGATTTCCCGGCACCTTGCTTACCTGCGCAAATCTGCTGTGGTTGAAGCCCGCCGCGATGGCAAATGGATGCATTACAAACTGAAGAAACAATCCAAAGCCGAGCAAGCCATCCTCGAACAGACTATCGCCCATTTCGCAACCGATCCCCAGGCCCGCAAAGACATCAAACGATTGAGCGAAATCCGGTGTTGCCCCGGCCGCTACGGCTTCTCATCTCCTGACTGACAGAAAAGGAGCTCCGGTTTAATCCGGTGTAAGAGATTTCAAGCAGCTGCGTCTTCATCAGTGCAAGGCGGCTCTGGCCGCGGAACGTGAAACTGAAACAAAAAAACGGAACTAATATGAAAAAGCTGAAATCTCTCATCCTCCTTTCCATGGCTGCAGTGGCTCTCGCCGGCTCCGTTCTTCCATCCGTCGCCGCTGGAAAGGAAAAAACAAAAGCATATCCTCTGAAGACCTGCATCGTAACCGACAACGAACTCGGATCGATGGGCAGCCCAATCACCAAAGTTCACGAAGGCCAAACAGTGAAGTTCTGCTGCAAACCTTGCGTGAAAGAATTCGGAGCAGATCCTGCGAAGTTTCTGCCCAAGCTCGAGAAAAAGTAACCAGGGCGGACAGTAAAAAACTCGTCTGAAGCCAAAGCTCCAGACGAGTTCATATCCCCCAAACAACGAAAGCACTCTAGCGACTTCGCTCCTCTCTTTCAATCGGGCCACTGCTTAGACACAGATGCGAGTAGATGATGTGCATACGCATTATTCTTTGAAGAAACCGTTACGAACGCTGCGATAGCCACGGTGGCGGATCACATGTCGATGCACAGCGCGGGGGGACACGCACCGGGTTGATACGCGCCGAACCGAGTCACCTATAGAAAGCCAGGGAACGGGTGACTTGGGCGGCTCTCTTTGGTTGTTCTGGAATGGATGTTTGACGGGGATATATCAGCTTGCTGTTTTGTGAAGTCCGTGACTCGCGTTTCTTCTATGTGCTTGCTTCAACAAAAAACGGAGGCGCGGTATCCGCAACCTTCGCCTACCTTGCCATGAATCAAGGTTGGGTGGACGTTCCTTGCGAAGCGGCACCGGCTCCTTGGCGGCCCGACACCGCACCCGTTGTTCCGCTCGTTGGGCCACTTCTGCTTTCATCCGAAATGTGAATCCGATTGATGACAGATTTAACCCCCTGAATCTGCTTCAGTTGTTGTACGATTTGTTGACGTTCTTCCGCGCTGTTTACCACCCCTTGCACGGTGATGATTCCCACTGTTTGAGAGGTTGCTGCACCTCTCGGCTCGCTTATAAAACTGTCTTTAGTCTCTCTAGATGTCCCAGCACCGCTGCGCGGTGATGTTTCGCTCGAAGTGTCGTAGTAGGCTGCACTTCCCGATTGCTGCGATCCGCTACTCTGGGCCTCGCGCGGATGGCGAGCCGAATTTTGTGAGCTGCCGTCTCGTCCCCCGCCCGACTTGCCCGACTTTCCTCCTTTGCCGCCGCTTTTTGCCATCATTGTGCCGCTGACCAATGCCAGACAGGTCATAATAACAGCATATTTTGTCATGCTAATTCTTTGGGTTGTATTAATCGGGCTCTGCATTTTGTGGCGTTCCATTTCTTTACGAACTTAAAGTCAACCTGTTGGAATGGGCAACGGCAGAATACCCTTCAAAGACCTAAGGTTGGCCCGTGGCTGCTCCAGGGTATCGCCCACAAACGGCGGAAATCAGACAAGCCACACAAGGGAACTGAAATTATGCCCAATCCGGAAATTACTTTCGGCAATCGCTCTACACCACCACCACCGCTCAGCGCTCCATATCCTATGTATGCGTATTATTCTTTGAAGAAACTTTCAAATACTCCGTCTACTTATACGTGGGCCACTTCGGTTCACAAACAACAAGGAGTTATGAAAAAATTAGTTCTTATCGCCCTGACAATCGTTGGTGCAACCTTTGCGACCTCCCAGGCTCAAGCCGGGATTTCGTTCAACATTTTTGGCGGAAGTTCGCACAGCCGCGGTCATCATTATGACCACGCACCAGCCCCGGTCATTGTCGCGCCGCACCATGATGTTCATGTCCGCCCGAGCTACAGCCATCATGGAGGACACAATTCCCACAACAGCCATCATGCGTATCAGAGGCCCTCGTACGGTCATCACACAGACCGTCACGAACGCCGCGATTCCCATCACGGCGGATCGCACCAGGTAGATCCACATCGCGGTGAAACGCACCGGGGTGAAACGCGCCGCAGTGATTCGCATTCGAACCACGGCCGTAGCCATTAATCACTAGTCGAGTCATACAGCCCTGCCGAGAGGATCGGCAGGGCTTTTCGTTTTCAAAAAATCTCACCCGAATGAATTTTTGCTGGGATGTGGGGTCCAACTAGAAAGCAGATTAAACGATTTTGATTGAAGAGGCAGGTTAACGGAGTATTTATATGACTGTGCAGTTCCTAAAAACAGTGTTTTTTGTTACGGCGTCCATTTTATGGGCCGTCGTATCATCGCACTGTCAATTGGAAGTCATTCCTGCCTTTCAGTTCCTGGCCTGCGTTGAAGAAGCCGAACACCACGAAGAAGCTGAGTCCGCACCTCATTGCAACGACGACGCCTGCAAAAACGTTGAAGAGGGGGCTTACTTCTTCAAACAGGCCCAGCCCACCGCAGCCAAAGTAGTTGCAATCTTACCGTATATTTTATTCGCTCCGATTGAGGACCATTCTAAAGTCCTCCCTGAGAAAACTCTCATCGACAATTCACCCCAGGCCCCTCCTTCCTGGCATTTTGTAAATCGTACGGCTCTGCCTGTCCGCGCCCCTTCGCTCGTTTCATAACTGGATCCTCTCTCTGAGGCTTCCATTCCCGCATCTCAACGGCATTCGCATGCCGCTTTTTGGGCCATTTCGTCCCTGTAATTCGGTGAATTGTTATGAAATTGAAGCATTGTCTGAAAAATTTGATTGTTGGTCTGTCTCTCTGCGGGTTTTCCGCACCCTCTCTATTCGCACAGGAAGGCGCTACAAATGCGGCTCCGAGCCTGTCGCTTGACGCTCTCGTGGCGGAAGCGCTGGAAAAGAATCCTGAGGCGAATTTCTATAAAGCGGAAATTGCTGCTGCAAAGGGTGAGAAGCGCACCGCCACCACTTGGCAGAATCCGGAACTCAGCGCTGATCTTGGCTACAAACGCATCTCCGGAGGGTTGTCTGGCGAAGGAGCCGCATGGTCGGTTTCGCTCATGCAGCCGTTCGAATACCCTGGCCGCATCTCACTGCGGAAAGCCATCGCCAACCGCCAGATCGAACTTGCTGAACTCGGGTTTGATCAATTCAGCGCTGCGCTCGCCGCCCGTGTGCGCACTCTCGGATACAGCCTTCTGGTCGCTCAGGAGAAGGCCGCCGCCGCTCAGCAGGTCGCCGATCGCGGTCAGGAACTCGTCGAGGTCTTGGTCCAGCGCGATCCCGCCGGCGTCACTCCTTTGCTGGAAACCCGCATCATCGAGGCCAGTGTGATTGTGGCAAAGAAACGTGCGGCAGATGCCATCAAGGAATCCCAGGTTGCCTTGTATGAACTAAACCAACTGCGCGGCGTGAATTTTTCCTCCGGAATGCGAATCACCGACCCGGGTTTGAACTTCGCGCCGACCGCTCCCGTGGAAGAACTGCTCGCCATGGCGCGCACCAACAACTTCGAAGTGCGCACACGGCAGATTGAACTCGCCCAACAGGGATTGCGAGTTGATCTGAGCAAAAACGAGCGGAAACCTACCATCTCCGCTGGCCCATTTTATTCACAGGAAGGGGGAGATGAAACCGAGCGCATCGTCGGTATCGGTGTCTCTGTTCCATTGCCGCTCTGGAATCGCAACCAGGGTAACGTTGAAACCGCCAAGGCCCGGCAGGAACAGGCGGAAACCAGCGTTCTGCTCGCCCAACGCCAGGTCGAACGCAACCTCCGCGAACGCACCTCTAATTACAACGCACTCCTCAGCCAGATGTCTTTTTGGCGTAAGGATTCCATCAAACAACTGCGCGAAGCCGCCGAACTGGGCGACCGCCATTACCGCCTCGGTTCGCTCCCAATCTCTACCTACACCGAGCTTCAGGACAAATACCTCGAAGCCATTGAAGTCATCCTAAATACGCAGAACGAAGCCCTTGAAAGCCTCCAGCAAATTGACCTGCTCACCGGCCGTTCTGCCCAACCCGTTAGTGCAAAGAAAGAAGGTTCCCAATGAAAATTTCCAATCTCCTGACCACATCCACTCTCGCTGCTCTCCTCGCCCTCGGTGTTACCGGTTGCGGTGAAAAACATTCTGAAGGCGATGGCCATGCGGATCATGATGAAAAAGCGGAGCACGCCGATCATGCGGGACATGACGACCACGAAGCCAAGCCCGCGGCAGGCGGCGAACACTCCGGTGAAGAGAATGAGGTCCATGGTGCCGAGTTCAAGGAAGGCAAAGGACTGATCCTGCCCGAGGAAACCAGCAAGACCCTCGGCGTCAAAACCGTGGAAGTTTCCGAAGGCAAAATTTCCGGAAAAATAATCGTTCCGGTTCAGGTCTACCGTGTCGATAACGGTGTTGCCACTGCCAGTGGAGCCGTCGCGAAAGATCAAGCGAGCGAGCTACTCCCGGGCAACTCAGTGGCTTTGCGCTTTTCTGAAAAGGAAGAGTTTATCACCGGCAAACTGACTCGAGTCGATCAGACCTCCGAGAAATCCTCCGGCCTGGTCGAGGTGATTATCGAGTTGCCTGCAACAGCGGGACTGGCGACCGGTTCCTTTCTTCAAGCAACATTAAACACCCGCAAGGAAGAGGACGTCGTAACGGTCCCACGGGAAGCGTTGCTCCGCACTGCGACTGGCCATTCCGTTTACGTGGTCAATGCAGAGCACTACTTCCGCACGGAAGTGAAGGTCGGCGAAGAAAGCGATGGCCGCGTCGAAATCAAGGAAGGTCTCTACGCGGGTGACGTCGTTGTCTTGCAACCTGTCATGTCCCTTTGGATGACTGAACTCGCCGCCGTCAGGGGTGGTGTTGGCTGTACTCACGGCCATTAAGACCAAAACCCCATGATCTCACGAATACTGGAATTCTCCCTCCGCCAGAGGGGCTTTGTCATCTTTGCCACGCTGCTGCTTTTGGCTGTCGGCGTCTGGTCCGCTTTGCGCCTACCCATCGACGCTGTTCCTGACATCACCAATGTCCAGGTGCAGGTCAACACCGAGGTGCCAGCGTTGGCACCCGAGGAAATTGAAAAGTTGGTCACATTCCGCATCGAAAGCGAAATGGCCGGACTTCCCGGTATGATCGATCTTCGTTCTCTCTCCAAATATGGCCTCTCCCAGGTCACCATGATTTTTGAGGATGGCACCGACGTCTTTCGTGCGCGCCAACTGATCAGTGAACGCTTGCAAACGGTGCTCGACGAATTGCCGGCCGGACTTTCTCCCAAGCTCGCTCCCATAAGTACCGGCTTGGGCGAAATCTATTACTACACGCTGCAATACAAACGCGATTCCACCAATAAACCACCGACCAGTTTCGCGCAGCTTCTCGCCCTCAAACAAGTCCAGGACTATACGGTAAAACCATTGCTTCGTGCCACTCCCGGTATCGCGGAGGTAAACACCTCGGGCGGTTATGACAAACAGATTGTGATCATGCCCGATCCACAGAAGCTCATGAGCATCGGTCTCAGTCTGGACGAGCTCGCAGATAAAATTGGCGAAAACACACAAAATGTCGGCGGTGGCCTCGTCGAAATCGGTGGCGAACAATTGGTCATCCGTGCTCCCAGCCGGGTTCAGACTACGGAAGAAATTGCTAACCTCACTTTGAAATTCGGAGCTGGAGTTCAACCCGTCCAGGTCAAAGACGTCGCTCAAGTCGGAATTGGTTCCAGCTTCCGGACCGGCGCTTCAACTGTCGATGGAGAAGAGGGATTACTGGGCGCTGCCATCATGCTCGCCGGCGAGAATAGCCGACTGGTTGCTCGAGCCGTCGCCGAGAAACTCGAAGACATTCAAGGCAAGCTGCCCGAAAACATCGAGATCCGCACGGTCTACGATCGATCCGACTTGGTGAACCGAACCATCCGCACGGTGGAGACCAACCTGTTCGAGGGTGCTATTCTCGTCATCGCCGTTCTGTTTGCGTTCCTCGGTAATTGGCGCGCCGCCGTCATCGTTGCCATGGCCATCCCTTTGTCCCTGTTTTTCGCAATGACCGGCATGGTGCAAGGCCGCATCTCCGGCAACCTCATGAGCCTGGGGGCCATTGATTTCGGGCTCATTATCGACGGCGCGATTGTGATGGTCGAAAACATCATCCGCCACTTGGCCCACCGTCAACACAAGCTGGGCCGGACTCTTACCGCGTCGGAACGCGCGCACGAGGTCCTTGTTTCCGCCAAGGAAGTCGCAAGCCCGATGTTCTTCGGAGTGCTCATCATCACTGTTGTTTATTTCCCAATTCTCGCTCTCACCGGCATTGAAGGGAAAATGTTCAGCCCGATGGCTCTTACAGTGATCTTCGCGTTGATCGGTGCACTGATCCTGGCCCTCACTCTCATGCCGGTGCTTTGCTCCTATTTCCTGAGCGGCAAGATCAAGGAGGAAGACAATTTTATCGTGCGGTTTGCCAAGTTTATCTACTCGCCGATTTTAAAGTTTTCGTTGCGCTTCGGCTGGGTGGTTGCTCTCACCGCTGTCTCTCTTTTTGCACTCTCTCTTTTCGTGTTCTCCAAAATGGGAGCCGAATTCATTCCACAACTCGACGAAGGATCTCTCTCCGTCCAGATGATACGCGGAAGCAGCGCCGGCCTGACCGCTTCGCTTGATCTCCAACAAAAGTCCGAAAAGCTCCTGCTCGCGAAGTTCCCCGAAATTAGCCACACCTTTTCGCGTATCGGCACCGCTGAGGTAGCCACCGATCCCATGGGGCCCAACGTGGCCGACACTTACATCTTGTTTCATCCAGAAGAGAAATGGCGAAAGATCGATGGAACCACCGCTACCAAAGCACAGCTTGTGGAACTAATGAAGAAGGAGCTCACGCTCCATGTCCCAGGACAAACTTATCTCTTCACCCAGCCCATCCAGTTGCGCTTCGACGAAATCATGGCCGGGGCTCGCGCCAACCTCGTCCTGAAAATCTTCGGCGAAGATTTCAAGGAGTTGGAACGTCTCGCCACCGAGGCCCGCGCAATCTTACAGCCAATTCAGGGCAGCGGTGACGTGGAATTCGACGCTATTGGCACCACGCCGATGCTCGAAATCACTCCCGATCGAGCCGCCATGAAGCGCTATAATCTTCAATCCGATGACGTCAACAAAGCCATCGCCATCGGCTTGGCCGGGCAAGTAGTCGGCATGATGATTGATGGGAATCGTCAATCCGAAATCCTCGTCCGGTTGGCCCCCGAACTGCGGGAGAAGACAGACGTGATTAGGCGTTTGCCCGTGCGCACCGATGAAGGAGGCGTCGTCACCCTCGGCCAGGTATCAAAAATCGAGGTCGTCGAACGTGTCGGGACCATCACGCGGGAATCCAACCAGCGCCGCGCCGCTGTCCTCATTAACTTGCGGGGCCGCGACACTGAAAGCTTTGTGCAGGAAGCCATGCGCGAACTAAAGGCCAAGTTGAAATTCCCGGACGGCTACTATTCCGAGTTCGGCGGACAATTCAAAAACCTTCAGAAAGCCAAAGAACGCTTAACGGTTGTCGTTCCGCTTTCGCTCCTGTTGATCTTTGTGTTGATCTTCTTTTCCTTCCAGAGCATTCGCCAGGCTGCTCTCATTTTCACCTGCGTGCCTCTTGCCGTAACAGGTGGAATCTTCGCTCTTTGGGCCCGCGGAATGCCCTTCAGTATCTCTGCCGCCGTCGGCTTCATCGCACTCAGCGGTATCGCCGTCTTGAACGGGCTCATGCTCATCAGTTTCATCAACCAGCTCCGCGAAGAGGGCAAAACTCTCCGGGATGCCGTCTGGGAAGGTTCCCTCACGCGTCTCCGTCCCAAACTGATGACCGCCCTCGTAGCCAGCCTTGGCTTCGTCCCAATGGCTTTGGCCACGGGCTCTGGCGCAGAAGTCCAGCGCCCCCTGGCAACCGTCGTCATTGGCGGTATCGTCAGCTCCACTTTCTTGACCCTGGTATTGCTTCCAACGCTCTATCAATGGGTCGAGAGAAAATCAGAACGCCGGAAAATCGCGAAGGGCAATTCGGCCCAACCGGCTTCCGGTGTCTGAACAGTAAACAAGGAATACTTAATATGAAAAAACTGACCCAATTGATGGCTCTCACTGTCCTGACGCTCAGCCTCAGCTTTGCACAGGCAGCAGAGAAGAAAGTTGTTGGCGGGCCTAAAGGCGGCCGTCTTCTTGACACAGAACCAGCTCGCGCCGAGTTCTTCGTCGAAAAAGATCGCACCGTCTCGATCACCTTCTATGACAAGGATCTCAAGCCTGTAGCAGCTAAGGACCAAACCGTCTCCATCATTGCCGAACCGAAGTCCGGCAAGACAAAGCTGGAGTTGGAGAAAAAGGGCGATTCGCTCGTGTCCAAAACTCCGCTCCCCGAAGGCGACGGCTATAACATCGTCGTTCAATCCAAAGCGAACGCGGACGCGAAGCCAAAAAACTTCCGCATCCCATTCGCTGCCCATGAATGCGGCGGCTGCAAGCGCGCTGAATACGCCTGCACATGTGACGACCATTAAGTCTCTGCTTGCTCGCTGACAAGAGCAGGGCGGAGGAAACTCTCCGCCTGCTCCTTGTCGCACTGGCCATATCTTTCAAACGTTTGAAAAGTGCGCAGGCCCCGACATAGCAAACGCAACGAATGCAAAGCCGCCAGGGCTCGCGAGGAGGACCGCGAAAGTAACCGCACCATGGTCGGATGCATCGCACTGTTTGTAGCCTGTATCTTGGCTTATTTCTTTTTCTACGCACTACCACGCATTAATCACTCAGGCATCCACCGCCAGCATCATTCCAAAGCAACAAACAACCACCCCAATCATTTGTCCCACAGGCGGTAATGTTTACAGACCTGCAAAACGCCGTTTGAGGCGACCATCTCCACCAGCGATATTGAAGAAACTTTTCAACAGGGGGATTCTATGAAAAACACTATTCGCAGCTTCATTATCGTCGCACTGCTTGTCTTTACTTTTTCCTACGACACTTTTGCAGCGCGTCCTCGCGCCCGTGAGTTCACTGGAGTAGTGACATCCCTGGATCTACAGTCTCAGGAGGTATCTATCGACTCACAAACCTTCCGCTTGACACCGCAAACCAGGTTCATTGCACAGGACCGCTTTGTTGAACCGTCGACCCTTAAGCCGGGCGAAACCGTCAAAGTGCATTACCGTTCTCCATTGATCGGGAAAAAATTGTCACAAAAGTGACTTGGCCGGCCATCCCACGAAAAGGCGGGTCATGATTCGCTTCTCCCTTCCGCGACCCAGTCTGAACTATGCACGACCATAAGCACCAGCATCCCAAACAACCCGATTCATGCTGTGGCAGTGCCTCTGACTGCTCTCCTCCGCAACAATCGATCACGTTAAACGCTACTGCCGGGGCAGGCAAAACCACCGTGCTCAAAGTCCAGGGAATGGATTGCGCCGATGAAGTTGCCGCGCTCGAACGCGTGTTGAAACCACTGCGTGGAGTCAAGGAACTACGGGTCAGTCTCATGGCCGGTAAAGCCACTATCGTCCACGATCCATCGCTTCCGCCTCAGGATCTGATCAAGGCCATTGCGACTGCGGGATTGAAATCCAGTTTAGCCGACGATGCTGAGCACCTCCCGGAATCATCTGCCTCCGCACAACAACGCCGCTTGATCTCCGTCATTGTTTCCGGCGTGTTCACTGCAGCAGGGCTAGGACTGCGCTGGACCGAATCTCTCGAACCTTGGGGACAAACTGCTGCTTTCGCAGTAGCGATCGTTGCGGGGGGTTGGTTCATCCTCCCAAAAGCGACCCGTGCTCTGCGACGTCTCGCGCTGGACATGAATGTCCTGATGACCGTCGCTGTAATCGGTGCCGCTGCCATCGGCGAATGGTCGGAAGGCGCAGCCGTGACTTTTCTCTTTGCTCTCTCCGAGCTGCTCGAAGCCTTCAGCTTGAACCGCGCCCGCCGCGCCGTCCAGGCCCTGCTCGAACTTTCACCCGTAACAGCGCTGCTCAAACAGGGCACCGAATTCAAGGAAGTGGCCGTTGAAGTGGTGAAACCTGACGACATCGTCGCAGTTAAATCAGGGATGAAAGTTCCGTTGGATGGAATCATCATTACCGGCGAATCGTCGATCAACCAAGCCCCCATCACAGGCGAATCAATGCCCGTGGAGAAGAAGGCCGGAGACCCCGTCTTTGCTGGAACCATCAACGGCGAAGGATCTCTCGAATTTCAAGTCACCAAGATTCACAGCGATACCACCCTCGCCAAAATCATTCATCTCGTTGAAGAAGCGCAATCCGAGAAGGCCCCGTCTCAGCAGTTCGTCGATAAATTTGCGCGCTTCTACACCCCGATAGTTTTCCTCGTTGCTCTCGGCGTCCTGCTCGTTCCTCCGCTGTTGCTTGGTGGTGCTTGGGATACCTGGATCTACCGATCCCTCGTGCTCCTTGTCATCGCCTGTCCGTGTGCGCTGGTCATCTCCACGCCAGTTTCAATCGTTTCTGGGCTAACTGCCATGGCGCGCCGTGGTGTTCTCATCAAAGGCGGCATCTTTCTGGAAGAGGTTGGTAAACTCAAAGCTCTCGCCGTGGACAAA
Source organism: Limisphaerales bacterium (assembly GCA_046597605.1). Taxonomy (GTDB): domain Bacteria; phylum Verrucomicrobiota; class Verrucomicrobiia; order Limisphaerales; family JACDHS01; genus JACDHS01. Next base: position 17,688 of record JBKJKE010000155.1, read on the forward strand.
ACAGGCACTATCACCGAAGGTCAGCCTCGTGTGCAGTGGGTCATCCCGTTCAACTCCAAGTCAGAAGAGGAAATCCTGCGAATTGCTGCTGCCATCGATACCCATTCAGAGCACCCGCTCGCCAAAGCGGTTGTCCGCTATGCCGAAGAAAAAGGCATTCGCTTTCCGCGCAGTGAAAACTATCAGGCTAAAACCGGACGGGGCGCTGAAGCCCGAATCGACGGCCATCTCTATTTCGTCGGCAATCACCGTTTCGCGCACGAATCTGCCGTCTGCTCCGATGCCCTTGAAAAGGAACTCGCTACCATCGAAGGCCAGGCCATGTCGGTTGTGGTCGTCGGGCATAAGCCACACGAGGATTGCCCCGGTGAAGTGCTCGGAATCTTGGCCGTCGGTGATTCCATCCGTCCGAATGCTGCTGCTGCCATCAAAGCTCTCCACGCTGCCGGCATTCGCAAAGTGGTCATGCTCAGCGGCGACAATCAGCGCACCGTCGACGCCATCTCAAAGCAAGTCGGATTCGATGAAGCCATCGGCGATCTGCTCCCAGACCAGAAAATAGAACGAGTCCGCGCACTCCTTGCCACCCATAAACACGTTGGGATGATCGGCGACGGCGTCAACGACGCTCCCGCCATGGCCATAGCTACGGTGGGCATCGCGATGGGCGGCGCTGGAACCGATACTGCTATCGAAACGGCAGATATCGCCCTCATGCAGGACGACCTCGCCCAGGTCGCTGAAACCATCCTCTTGGGCCGCCGCACCGTCCGGATCATCCAGACCAACATCGCATTTTCTCTGATCATCAAAGCCATCTTCCTGGTCTTGGCCCTCGCCGGCCACACCAGCCTCTGGCTTGCCATCCTCGCCGACACCGGCGCCACCCTCATCGTCATCGCCAATGCTTTACGACTGCTGCGATCAAAATGAGTCATCTACATCAAAGAAGTTTGAACCACGACCTTCATGCAGCGGTGCAGCTACATGCTGTTCATGCCAGGCGAGCAACGAAGCGATCATTGCGATGGCGCCCGAGCGGGTTTCGGCTATCATCCTGGGAAATACCTGGAACAAGCCAAACCCCTATTAAGCCCGCGGGGTCAATAGGCAAAAGAGATCTGGAACGGAAAAGGATATTTTCCGTTTAGCTCCTCAGAAAGAGAGAACTCCGTCTTGATTTCTCTTGGTAGCGTCGGACGTCTTCACTTGAAGTGAAGGAGTCCTGCTAAACACCTATTCGGACTCAATCGAGCCAGGCAGAGCCGATTCCCTTTTTACCGTGACCTCGCCTGACTTTCCAGTGTCACGATCAAACGCCGCGACACGGTCCAGAAACATACGTCAGTAAGCCCATTGGCTATCCATTCAAGTTGAAGGCGGGTGCCCCTTTAGATCGGGGCTCCAGTTTTTTGCGGACATGCCATTGGGGCGGATGCTCCAAAGTTCTGAGTGATGTTGACTGCGAGTTAAAACGAGCCGGGGGCGTTGCGAGCCATGCAGCTCGCGCCCCCGGCGGTCGCAGTCTCGCAGTGTTAATAGCCACTGGCGACAGGTCCCATTCAAAACGCCGGATTCCTGGTGTGCCCAACGCAGAACAGGCGGCGCTGGTAGCGCCAATAATGAAGTCTGCGGCGGGTAGGGGCATCACGGTTGTAGCGGATCCAGTTAGGCCTCCGGGTTCACTGTCGCCAGGGCCAAAATCATTTCCTGCTCAGTGCCATGACGAGTCGATCGGGATCGAAGACAGTTTTGTTTTTGAGCATGAAGTAAACCGCGCGGGCGATCTTGATCGCTACGACGGTGTTGGCCTTGAACTTGTTGCCTCCCATCCGCGTTTCCAGACTTTTGGATAAGGGACCAATGATGGCGTGATCGCGTTTGGCAATGACAGCGGCTTCGCCAAGAGCCCAGCGCAGGTAAGGGTTGCCGAGTTTGGCGCCGCGTAACCCTTTGATTTTGCCAGCGCTGGCCACGGTCCCTTTGACCAGGCGACAGTAGCTTAAGAAGTCTTTCACAGTGGGAAAACGGGTGATGTCACCGATCTCATGCAGGATGGTGAGACCGAGATTATCGCCAATCCCAGGAACGGTTTGCAGGAGAGCGTAGTCACGGCCGGAAGATGCTTTGGCCAGGTTGACGAGTTTGACTTCCAGGGCGGTGATTTGTTCGTCGTAGTGACGAATCATGGCGATGTCGGTTTGCAGGGCGAGTTGCCGCAAGGGATCATCTTCGGCCGCCAGGAGTTGTTCCTCCCAGGGATCGCGATTTTGGCGAGTGGTTTGCCGGACTGGTGTTCGGTTTTGGGCGAGTTGATGGGAATGAATGCGGGCGAGCAGTTCAGTCCGGCGCCAGACGTAGAAAATGCGCTGACGCAGGAGCGCACGCGCGGGACGTTTATCCGCAGGGTAAACGTAGGCGGGAGGAATGAGGTTGGAGCGGAGCAGGTGGGTGATCTTCTCCGAATCGATGCGGTCGTTCTTATTTTTGCCGCCATGAATGCAGCGCAGATAAAGGGCATGTGCCAGCACGAAGGTCAGGCCGGCCGCCTGGCACTTATCTGCCAGCCAATACCAGCCAAACATGCATTCGCAACAAACGGTGAGGTTGTGGCGATAAGGTTGGACGAGTTTGAGGAAGAACTCGAAGTCGTTGTTTTTGACATTGGTGTGGACCAGTTTCTTGCCCTGCCGATCCATGACGCAGACGTACATCTGCCGGGCATGAAGGTCGATTCCGCAATTGAACTCTGTAGTCGAGGTGTAATACTTCATCTTGTTCTTGGTTCTGGTGTCGCAAGACACCGGTTTTAGTTGTGCGGAGAGTGCTTCTAACACTCTCCGCTGTTCACCCAGATGATATCAAAAAACCAACAGGGCTTAGATGGAAGTATCAATATCCTCGTAGCAGCCGAGCTCACGAGGCTCAATCCATCTATCCTTCCACTCGCCCATTACCTCCCCTAAATCCCATTCCTCCTATCGCGGCGATTCCACCCTTGCCGAAATAAATAGAAAATGTTTATGGAAAATAAAATGTCTCAACCACAAGTGCATGACCTGCGGCTGATGTGTCCGTTCTGATCGCACTATTCTCGGCGAAATTGGCAGTGGAGGTTAAATCAATCCAGATTCTTTGAGGGTTTGCGGCTTCTGCGGCGTATTACCACTGGAAAGAAACAGCGAGCAATCGCTAAAAAACAAAATATGAAACAATCAAAATCCTTCACGCTAGCAGCCATCGCCGTGGCCGCCCTAACATTCATTAACGCTGCATCAGCCGACACCTTTGCGTCTCCTCGTGCAGCCGACGCCCGACACAGTTCCATTTCAACGGGTACCCGAGACGTCGATAAGGTCCATAAGCAGACTGAACTCGGCAACGCCGCCAAATCAAAAGCAATGGGACACGCCGTCGTGGCGGGCAGCTCGAAAGGCGACACTGACACACTGCACATGGTCAAAAACTGCCACCTCTCACCGAAGCAGATCGGCGATACCCCGGCTTGCCGGGCTTGCTGCGCGAAAACCGCGATGAACTAAGTGTGCAGATTGCGACAAACTGCGTAAGTTAGCGCGGGTGGCGGGACAACCGCCGCCCGCACTCTCACAATGAAGACAAACCAGAACAATGACGATCCGCTCCGGACAACACTGCGTGAGTGGAAACAAACTTCGCAACTGCCGCCACGTTTCCAGGAAGCTGTGTGGAAACGCATCGAAACGACGGACCCGGCCTGGAAAATATCGTTGCCGGTTTTCATTGCGCAGTGGTTTGCAAGTGCCTTCTCCCGTCCCGCACAGGCCGGTGGTTATATTGCAATCCTATTGGTCGCCGGAATGGCCACCGGATATTTTCAGGCTCGACAAGCACAATCCCACTTCGACAAAACCTTGAGTGCCCAGTACGTGCAAGCTGTTGACCCCTACCAGAAAATTGCAAGCAGCCGATGAAACGAGCCACAATCATTTTCACCCTTGGGCTCATCCTGTCAGTAGCGGCCTTCTGCGGACTGTACTTTGGAAAAACAGCTTCCCACCGGGCGCTGTTGCAAACCGAAACACCGGAATTAGCGTGGCTGAAACATGAATTCAATCTCAGCGATACAGAGTTCACACGTATTTCTCAACTGCATGATGGCTACATGCCTCACTGCGCTGAAATGTGCAAACGGATCGGGTCCAAGAATTCCGAGTTAAAAGCGTTGCTGACCCACACCAACGTTCTCACCGCTGAAATTGAACAGAAACTTTCCGAAGCCTCGCAGTTACGCCTCGAGTGTCAGAAAATGATGCTCGCCCATTTCATGGAAGTGAGTCGAGCCATGCCGCCTGAACAGGGAAAACGCTACCTTGCATGGGTCCAGGAGCAGACCTTGTTGCCGGAATGGAAGATGAAGGAATCGCACTAACCAGCGGCGACCAATGAACCTTCCACCTCCCGATGAGCAGGACAGTTTGGACATGCAGCGACTGGCCGCTGGCCACGATGCTTCGCTGAACGACCTGATGGAACGACATGGCCAACGGCTGTACCATTATTTGCTTCGCTCGCTCGGTAACGAAGAGGACGCAGCGGACCTTGCACAGGAAACCTTTGTCCGCGCCTATCAAAATCGACAGAAGTTCCGGCCATCGGAAAAATTTTCCACCTGGCTCTACGCCATTGCCACAAATTTGATCCGAGACCGTTTCCGCTGGCGACAACGTCATCCCCAAGTCTCCCTGGACGAGATAGAAGACGAAACCGGCGGCGGCTTTCGTGAAAAATTTTCGGAAGGCCAGCCTACCCCCGGCGATGCTTTGATGGCGGAGGAACGGGCCAAACAGGTGCGTCAGGCGGTTCAGTCCCTACCGGAGGAATTGCGCACTCCTCTGATTCTTTCCGAATACGAAGACCAGTCGCATGCCGAAATCGCAGCTATTCTAAACTGTTCGCCAAAAGCAGTGGAAACCCGACTCTACCGGGCGAGGAATCATCTGCGAAACGTTCTCGGAAAACTGCTGCAAACCCTCTGATTCAGATATTTGCACTTTTTTTGAGGGTTCTAATCTTGTACAGCGTATTACCTCCGTCCAGATATCGGACGAACGAAAAAAAATTATGAAACACATCAAATCAAGCATTTTGGCCCTGACCGTAGCGGCGCTCGTCTCGGGCGTTGCTTTCGCCGAAGACAAGAAAGCCGAGAAGAAAAAATACCCACTTACAACCTGCGTCGTTTCTGATGAAAAGCTTGGCAGCATGGGAAAAACATTCGTTCACCAGCATGAGGGTCGCGAAGTTCAGTTCTGCTGCAAATCCTGCTTGAAAGACTTCAAGAAGGAGCCATCCAAGTACATCAAGAAAATCGAAGCTGCGGAAAAAAGTGCGAAACAATAGTCCTGGAGGAATAATCAATCTTTAGCGCGCTGCACCGTTTTTGGGCAAAAAAAAGGCTGTAATGGAACTAAAACCATTACAGCCAACGATCGAACTAAACGCACTTGCGTTCACATACGCATTAATTCCACCATATCATGGTGTTGTTTGACAACACTTTTCAACCTTGTGGACTTTGCTGGGAGCGGACACGGCGAACCGCTGGATTCCAAGAAAAAGTATTTGTCTCAATGCATTTAAACGCTAGTTTTACGCTGCTGTGAGAGTTTTGATCGCCATTTTATTCAGTGTCATTTGGCTGGGAAGCCCGATCTTCTCCACTGCGGCAGTCTTGCAAAACTCCGTATCCCTCTGTTCCCACTGCGATTGCGGCGGCAAGGGATGCTGCATGGCTAAAAACGAGACGGACGCAGAGCCGCTCCCGGCTGTTCCAGCTCGTTCAATTTCTTCCCACGATTGGCAAATCATCCGCCCTCTACTGGAAGCGATCCTTTCACTCGCACCGGCCCCATCACTCCGTCCGGTAACTGCCGTTCAACCGGCTTTTTTCTCCCCAAAGGTTCCGATCTACGAGCGGAACTGCTCCTTCGTCATTTGATAGCGCTCCACAGTTGAAGTGTGCCCAAATTTCTTTTGGGCGAGTTCTCCATTGTGTCACCAAAGTCCGTTCTTGAGTCGCTATGTACAAAGCAAGTCTGTCCGTTTCCATCTTAATGGTTGGGTTCGTTGTTGGTCTAAACGCACAACCAAACACCAATGCTGTTCCTGTTACTCCCGAGTTGATCGAAAGCTTGATGCGCACGGCTCGCTCGAATAATCCGGGGCTTTCAGCAGCCGCCGCCCGGGTGGATGCTGCCACCCACAACGCCGATGCCGTGCGCGCATGGGCCGATCCCACCGTCTCCCTCGGTAAAATGGCCGCGCCCCGTGACATGATGCGCGAAGAAGGGGATGTCGTCTTGGAAATCGAACAAACCCTCCCTCTCTTTGGCAAAGAAAAACTCCAACGGGAGGTTGCCCGGGCTGGTACTCAGGTTGAAACGGCCCGCGCCTTTTATCAGGACCATGTTCTCCGCCGTGATCTCACCTTGGCCTTGGTTCGCTCCGCTCTCGCACAACGTGAGAGCGAGATTGGCGCTGCTGAACTCCAATGGATTGATCTGATCGCCACCACCGCCCAACAACGCTACGCCTTGGGGACAAGCGCCCAAACCGATGTACTCCGCCTTCAAACCGAACTCGCCCGGCGCTCAGACGAATTACGCAGCACCACGAACAATCTGGCGCGCGAACGCTTTGTCCTGAACCGCATTCTCAACCTTCCCCTCGAAGAATCCTTTCCCCGACTGGATCTTCCCGAACCAGCCCCGCCACTTCCTGCCACGCCTGCCCTAATCAATTTTGCCTCGCAGGCCGATCCACAAACAAAGGTGATGCGCCAGCAAATCCGCGAAGCCGAGGCGACCACAAAGCTCACCCGACGCCAGCGCTTGCCCGATGTTTTTGTTGGTGCCGAGGCGACTCGTTACAGCGGAGATGGCCGCTTTACCGAGGGAATGGTGAAGGTCGGCTTGAATCTCCCGTGGTTCAATTCGAGAAGATATGGGAGCGATATCAAACGGGAGGAAGCCCGGGTTCGCGCTGCGGAACTGGATCTGGACGATTATGCATTGGAACTGAGAGACCAAATTCTTCGGCAAACCACTGCGATTGATAACAGCCGAAGAAGCGCTTTGGTCTATCAGCAACAAATCATTCCCCGGGCCGAACAAAGCCTGCGCAGCGCCCTCGCGAACTGGGAAGCCAATCGCGGTTCCTTCATCGATCTCCTGGACACACGCCGCACTCTGCTCGAAGCCCAATTCTCCGCCGCCCGCGCCGTTGCCGAACAGCACGAGGCTTTATCCGAATTAGTCCTGCTGCTCGGCGTCAACAGCCCGGAACACCTTCAGAAAGCGGTCGCCCAATCTGCCGCTCCCTCTTCCACCCCCTCTAAACCTTGAAGCATATGAAACGTATTTTATTTATTTTAGTTATCGCCGGTTGCGGCATCGCCGCCGGATGGTTCCTCGCTCGCCGCTCACACGAAGGTGGATCTTCCTCCACATCCCAGGGTAAAAGCATTGCCAGGAAGGTGCTTTACTACCAGAGCGCCATGCATCCCTGGATCAAATCGGATAAACCCGGCCGGTGCACGATTTGCGGCATGGAATTGACCGCTGTTTACGAAGGGGAACAGGGCTTTCAAGCCGGAGGTGACATTGTCTCTTTAAACCAGAAGATGGTGCAGGTCCTGCACGTTCAAACCGTCGAAGCCAAACAGCAACCGTTGGAAAAGACCCTTCCCGTCGCGGGGATGATTGATGACAACGCCACCAGGCATCGCGTGCTCTCCGCTTATATAGACGGTCGAATCGATCGCCTTTATGTGAACTACATCGGAGCAGAAGTAAAAGAAGGCGAGCCATTGGTAAAGTTCTACAGCCCGACTCTTTTACAGACCCAACGCGAATACACCTCTCTCTTGCAGAATTCAAAAGCGTCATCCGATCCCGAGCTGCAGAAAGCTCAAAAACAAATGCTCTCAGGTGCAACTCAGCGCCTTCGGCAACTCGGCTTGAGCGACGCCCAGATCCGCGATCTCCCCAACCAACCGGACGACGATCTCCACACGGAGATATTTTCTCCCATCGGGGGCACTGTCGTTGGCCAGAATGTTTACGAAGGCCAATACGTCAGCGCAGGCGAAAAACTCTTCGAGATCGCCGACTTCTCCACCATGTGGTTTATGTTTCGCGCTTACGAACAGGATATGCCCTGGCTCAAACTCGGACAGGAGGTGGACGTCACCACCCCATCCGTTCCGGGACAAGTGTTCAAAGGGAAAATCACCTTCATTGATCCCAATTTTGATGAAACAACTCGTGCCACAAAAATTCGCGTCGAACTGCCTAATCCGATTGTAGATGGCAGACGCCTCTTGTTGCATCGCCTTTATGCGGAAGGATCGGTTCATTTGGATGCTCCACAGGTTCTTTCCATTCCGCGTTCCGCTGTCATCGAGACAGGCCCCGAAGCCGTCGTCTATGTGGATCAGGGTGAAGGCGCCTATGCCCGCACTGTCGTAAAACTCGGACGGAGGGGCGATAAGGTTGTCGAGGTGCTGTCCGGTCTTGCGCCAGGCGATAAAGTCGTCACCAACGGCAACCTTCTGCTGGATGGACAGGCCGAAATGAACCGTTCTTTTGCCGCTCCCGCCGAACAGCCCGAACCCGGCATGATGACGAACGTTGTCGCCCTCAGTAAGCAGCAAAAAGAAGCGGTGATGGCATTCGTGAAGGTCGCCGACAGCATCTCCGATGCTCTCGCCAAAGACGACCTCGTCCAATTCAACAAGGTAGGTCCCGATGCCATGAAAGCCACAGAAACAGTCGTTCAGGCGCTCAAGGATCGTCCGGAACTCGCCGATCTTCTCGAACATCTCAACCAGGCACGGCATCTCCACGGAGCCGCCGACCTCGCTGCCGCTCGAAAAGCCTTTCATCCCTTTTCTAATGCCGCGGCCGGGATCATGGCCAACCTCCGCAAAGCGCCCGACGCTCCCCCCCTCGAAATTTTCGAGTGCCCAATGGTCGACCAGGCTATCCCGGGAGTACCGAAGAAAGGTCGTTGGGTCCAGTCTGCCGGACGTGATCTCGCCAATCCTTATTTCGGAAGTGAAATGCTGGATTGTGGACTGAAAGTGAATCCCTGACCCAACCCTTATGATCAATCGAATCATTGAATGGAGTCTGCGCAATCGTTTTCTGGTCCTCTGCGGAGTTCTCCTGCTGATCGCCTTCGGCGTCCGCGCTGTTTATACGACCCCTGTCGACGCTATTCCGGATCTCACAGAAAATCAGGTGCTTGTCTATGGAGAATGGATGGGACGCAGTCCGCAGGAAGTCGAAGATCAAGTGACCTATCCACTCTCAACCGGCCTGCAAGGGCTTGCCGGGGTCAAGGAAGTCCGCGCTACCTCCATGTTTGGTTTTTCCCTGATCACCATCATCTTCGAAGACAACGTTGACACTTATTTCGCCCGTGCCCGCGTTTTAGAGCGCCTGAACTACCTGCAACGATCGATGCCCTCCGGCGTCACGCCACAACTCGGTCCTGACGCCACAGGTCTCGGCTGGGTTTACCAATACTATCTCGATGTCGATCCATCGAGGGTAAAGGAAGGGGGTTACGATTTGGCGCAGCTTCGTTCCTTGCAGGACTGGTACATCCGTTACCAACTCGCCAGCGTTCAGGGGGTATCTGAAGTGGCCAGCATTGGCGGGTTCGTGAAGCAATACCAGATCGAGCTCTCATCAACCAAAATGCGGGCTGCCAACGTTACCATGATGGAGGTCATGACCGCCGTGCAGGATTCCAACCTCAACGTCGGCGGCAAAGTCGTTGAGGAAAATGGAGCCGAGTTTGTCCTGCGCGGCATTGGCCTCATCGAAAATACCGAAGATCTGGAGCTGGTGACCGTAAAGGCAAAGGAAGGAACCCCCATTTACATCAAGGACATTGCCACTGTGCAAATCGGCGGTGACTTCCGTCGAGGCGCTCTGGATGTGAACGGGCGCGAAGTCGTGGGCGGCACAGTTGTCATGCGTACAGGGGAAAACGCCAAAGCCGTCATCGAACGGATCAAAGAGAAGATCGCCCAGATTGCGCCAAGTCTCCCCCCTGGAGTGACGATCAAATCTTTCTACGATCGCAGTGAACTCATTGGCAATACCATCGGCACTTTAAAGCACGCGCTCGCCGAGGAAATCATCCTCGTCACGTTGGCCCATATTCTTTTCCTTTGGCACTTCCGCAGCATTCTCATTGTCACGTTGCCGCTCCCGATCTCGATCCTGATCTCTTTCCTCCTGATGAAAGAGTTCAATATCACCAGCAACATCATGTCCCTCACTGGCATCGCCATCGCCATCGGCGTTTTGGTCGACGCCGCTATCGTCGTCACAGAAAATGTGATTCGACATTGTGAAAGCGCAGAAGAGGAAAAGAAGAGTCGTTTGACCTCCGCAGAAACGTGGCAAGTCACGCTCACCGCGTGCAAACAAGTGGGGCGACCTATCTTCTTTGCCATGGCTATTATTATCCTCGCCTTCGTTCCTGTCTTCGCATTGACCGGTCAGGAAGGAAAACTCTTTCACCCGCTGGCGTTTACCAAAACGTTTGCCATGATCGGCTCCACTCTCTTGGCGGTCACCCTGGTCCCTGTCCTCTGCGCGACCTTTGTCCGTGGACCATTCCATTCTGAAGATCGAAACATCGTCATGCGTCTGCTCCTTCGCATTTACGATCCGGTCCTGAACTGGGCGCTGAAACATCGGGCGGTCGTCATTTTAAGTGCAATGACGCTCCTCGCCGTGGCACTGCTCGTTGCTTTCGGTTTACCTCGCGCTACCGTGAAAAACATCCGGGATGCCGGTTGGCCTCGGGTGGCCAACCTGACCGCGGGCTTTGGCAAGGAGTTCATGCCTCCGCTCAATGAAGGAGGTCTCCTCTATATGCCCGTAATGATGCCAAAAACGGGCCTCACCGAGATCCAAAGAGTCATGGCCTGGCAGGACAAAGTCATGAGCCAGGTGCCCGAAGTGGAAAGTGTCGCTGGAAAACTCGGTCGCTTCGAAACTGCCACCGATCCAGCACCTACCGAAATGCTGGAAACAACCATCGCGCTCAAACCCGAATACATTCCCAATGGTCGTTTCAGGGTGAAACGAAACCCCGCCTGGCGCGAAGGCATGACAATTGAAAAGTTAAAAGCCGAGTTGACGGAAACAATGAAGCTCGTCCCAGGCTACGTCCCGGCTTTCCTCCAACCCATTGAGAACCGCATTCTGATGCTCTACACAGGCATCCGTGCTCAGGTAGGTGTAAAAATCTACGGCGATAAACTCGACAAAATACAACAGAAAGCGTTTGAGGTTGAGAAATTGATTAATGGAGTGGAAGGCGCTGCCGGCGTTTCCGCCTCACGAGTGCAAGGTAAGCCCTACCTCAACGTCAAAGTGGATCGGAAAGCCATGGCTCGCTATGGCCTTAGCGCGAAAGACGTTCTCGACGCAGTCGAAGTAGCCATCGGCGGTAAAAACGTCAGTGTCACCATCGAAGGCCGCGAGCGTTTTCCCATTCAAATCCGGGTTCAGCGCAGCGAGCGTGATGACATTGAAGAACTCGGGCGCATTCTCATTGCCGCCCGGCCCGGCATGGCCCCGAGCTCGCCCGCTTCTTCTGCTGGAGGTGGCATGGCTGGCGGCATGGCGGGCGGAACCGCTTCTCCCGCCAACTCCGCTCCCGCGATGGCCAGCAACGACACACCGATCCCCTACATCCCGCTCGGAATGGTCGCACGCATCACCCGCGAGGTCGGAGCCAACGAAATTGCCTCCGAAAACGGACGCCTCCGCTCCTATGTCCAGGCCAATGTCCAAGACCGCGATCTCGGTGGGTTTGTGAACGAGATAGAACAAAAATTGCAAACGATCAACTGGGAGGGCATGACCTACAAAATGACCGGTGAATACGAGAATCAACGCCGCTTCACTCATACCATGCAGGTCGTTTTCCCAATCGTACTCCTGATCATCTTCGTGTTGCTCTTTATGGTCTACCACAGTGCTTTAGAAGCAGCTCACGTCATGCTTGCAGTTCCTTTTGCACTGAGTGGCGGTGTGTTCCTTCAATACCTTCTTGGCTACAATTTCAACGGCGCGGTTTGGGTCGGCTATATCGCTTTGTTTGGCACGGCCGTTCAAACCGGTGTTGTGATGGTCGTCTACCTCGAGGAAATGGTGAAAAAGCGTCAGGAAGAACGCGGCGACGCCTTCAACTACGAAGACCTGGTTCAGGCAGTCAAAGACGGTGCCCGTTTGCGCTTGCGTCCCAAGGTCATGACTGTCGCAACTATTGTCGCCTCACTATTACCAATTATGTGGAGTCACCGCCAGGGCGCCGAAGTAATGAAGCCGTTGGCCACGCCCGTAATTGGCGGCATGATCAGCAGCTTGGTTCACATTCTCATTGTCACCCCTGTGATCTTTCTCTGGCTCAGACAACGGGAATTGAAAAAACACAACAGTGTCAGGGAACCCTAATTTCTCGCCAACTAGACCAATCCCGCCCCGGATAGACCGGGGCGGGCAGGCGTCAATCTCCTGTCAACGAATTAGGGGCCACCTGGCAGCGTTCTATCTTGGTTCCTGCGGCAGGTCGGACCGGGTCCCTCTAGGCAAAGATTCCGCCCACAACGCTCAAAGGTCCCAGTGATAATCGATGTTGGCCCATCGCTCTATCGATTCTCCTCCCCGAGGACACCAACCACTAGTTTTAACGCTGCTTTCCGTCCTTCTCATCCTCCCCGCTGAAGACGGCTGATTCGATTAAAGCGCAGAAATCTGCTCCCCCGGCTGCTGGTTCTCTCTGCCAAAGTTCTAGGTTGATCTTCAATGCTCGCGCAAAAGTTTGCAGCTGCTCGATCTGCTTCTGAGGAACTCTTCGGAGCGCACTGTTCCTACTCGCTTCCAATGTGGTTAAAATTCCCGATCCGAACTTGGGCGGCTCCCAGGCAGATCAGAGTCGCTACGATCCTTGCGCCAAGCAGCCCGGCGGCCTATGCATCACTAGACAGCTCCCTTACGGCCTGTTTCTCCTGCACCCGCATTGGCTGCCGTGAAACGCTGGGTTCTAATTGATCAATGAATGCATTGCACCTGGAGGAGAAACTAAGGCAGGAATACGATCCCATTGCAGATATCTACAGGAGGAATGATGAACAAGATGCGCAGGGCTCCGACCACCAAAGGGTCGCGCGAAAACTTCAACGCCTCTGCCTTCAGTTCAATCATCCCATCAACGTGCTGGATCTCGGATGCGGAACAGGACGATACTTCTATTCTTTGAAACAAGTTAATCGGCTCGTCGGGATCGATGTCTCGGAGAAAATGCTGAAGGCAGCCGAGCATCCCCTTCGTGAAGAGGATGTCTCCGTGCAACAGATAGAATTAAGGCAGGGTAATCTTTACACAGCCGCCTTTGCTCCGGAATCATTCGATCTGGTCTACTCGGTCGGCGTCTTCGGCAATGGATGCGCATTAACCCCTGAATTATGCGACAGGGTCCATAGCTGGCTTAAACCGAATGGCAAATTCTTCTTTGATGCGATCGACACCTCGGAGATGTCACTCGTGGAACGCTGGCGCAAAAAACTGAGAGCAAGTCTCCACAATGCTTCGCCGAACCGGTTGCAGGAGGCGTGGGACAGAAGAAGTGGGTGGATGCCCTTTTTCGTTACAACCCAGAAGGATCTTTGGAAAATGTTGAGCAAAACAAGATTCGCAGAAATTGAAGTCGAACCCGAGCCATCGTTATTAACTTTGGGCCCGGGGATCAAGTTGGAATGCACCTGCCGCAAGGCGCCTTAAAAGCAATCCGCTTGGTTGCTCGCAAATTTAACGGAGCAACCGCCTTCCCCCAAGGCTGAAACTTGCCATCACTCGACGCCGCTTCTGTTCACACGTAAAGACACCGTTGAGTAGGCTCCCTCCATTGGATGGACCAATACACCATGCCTGAAGGATTCTGTGCTCAAGGAACCCAGCCTTTATGAATCTGTCGATCTTTCGGCAGGGCGTCGCCGAGATCTTCGCGCAAACCTTAGTGCTTGGCCATTGGCAGCAAATCGAAGGAGCGAGCCTGAAAGCGATTGTCCACCACTTCACCGGAAACTTTGGCTTTGCGGAGGGTGTTGCACATTCCATCGTCGGCGTGCGCATTGCCGAGTTGCTTCATTGTGAAGCCGTCCACAAAATAGCTCTTTCCATCCAGGCGAACTGCTAGGTCACAGCCTTTCTTTCCTTTAAGGCCAAGGAGGCATTGGCCGCATCCGGCATCCACAATTTTGGAGGCACTCTTTTCCGTTCGGGAGGAGTCCCCTGAGACGCAGCCGCTCAAGGCAAGAATGGCAATGGTGGAAAGGCACAATAAGAATTTCATATACGGAGAGTTATGCAGGAAGCAGAGATTTAGACAAGTCTGGGAATCCATGCCCCGTCATCCCGTCATCCCGCACTTTCGCCGAATGAGGTTCCCCCGATTTAGCGGACACCGGGGGTGAGTGACTTGGTTAATGTTTAGTTTAGTTGGTTTTCAAAGTCCACAGGTGACTTGTAACCGAGGGAGCTGTGGAGCCTCTCGCGGTTGTAATAGGTTTCGATCCAGATAAAAATGCTGCGTCTGGCGTCGTTTCGAGTTTGGTATTTCCTGCGGTAAACCAGTTCGTTCTTGAGGGTCCCCCAGAACGATTCCATGGTCGCATTGTCATAGCAGTTACCTTTCCGGCTCATGCTGGCTTCCATACCAAAGGACTGCAAAGCCTGGCGATAATCGCTGCTGGCATATTGCACTCCGCGGTCTGAGTGATGGAGCAGGCCGGCCCCTGGTCGCCTTTGCGTAAAGGCCATGTTCAGTGCCGCCAAAGGCAGGCTGGTCTCCAAATGATCTTCCATGGCCCAACCCACGATCTTGCGGCTGTGCAGATCCAGCACCCCAGCCAAGGTAAAGCCAGCCTTCTTCGGTTTCAATATAGGTGATGTCCGTGCACCAGCCTTGATTGGGACCGGTGATCTCCTTGCCGGGCAAACTATTGGGCGCAATCGGATAGTTATGATTGCTGTCGGTGGTCATCACCTTGAATCGCTTCTTCTGCAGTGCCTGCATGCCTTCGGAACGCATTAATCGCTCAATTCGTTTGCGATTGCATTGGATGCCCTGCCTGCGTAGTTCCATGGTAATACGCGGACTGCCGTAGTTTTCGTCGTGTTTCTCGAAGAGACTTTCGATCCTGGCAACCAGATCAAGGTTAGCTGTCCCCCGTGGACCAACCGCACCGGTTTTCCACTGGTAATAGCCGCTGCGAGACACCTGCAGGGCACTGCACAGGTCTATAATGCTGAACTCGGGCGATAGGTCTTTCACACGCTCAAATCGCTGTCGTTCGGTGTTGAGAGAATACCCAACGTTTTTTTTAAAATGTCCCGCTGCGTTTTCACGCGCAGCAACTCCTGACGTAAAGCCCGGTTTTCGGCCTCCAACTCTGTAGGTGTCCGTGCAACAGTTGACCATCCTGGGCGCTAATCGTTTCTTCCAATCGCGCAATGTCCATGGGGTTACGTCCAACTCCCGGGCTATCTGCTTCAGCGGCTTCCCGCTATGCAACAGCATATCTACCGTAGATCGCTTAAACCCTTCATCATATCGTTTCAGAGGTTTTCTTTCGTTGTATCCATGCGTACTTTCTTTTTCTCGCACTCACCCCCTGGTGTCCGCTAAATCGGGGGATCGGGGGAACCTCAGAACGTTAAGGCTGGAGCCACCTCTCCTTTCCTGCTATCCATAGCAATTCCATCTGCTCATGTGGGGCTCACGTTCAACAATAAGTAGTCTCCCTTCACCGCCTCGCAGAGATAAGCATCGACGAGCGCGGCAGCTCTCTTTCGTATTACTTTTCCTCCCTTTCCTCGCGCTTCCACTTTATGCACAAAATTTCCCACCCGTTGCTAAAGCAGGTGTGACCTCACCAGAATCTTGGGTCGACCAGCCTTTCTCCTTTTCCAGCGCGGAATCGATTGATCCTGATGAAAGCCCTCAGCGGCTTACCTTCCTCTGGGAGTTTGGCGATGGCACTGTTGCCACAAACGCAAATCCCTCGCACACCTTTGCAGAACCTCGCGCCTATCGAGTTTCTCTTACTGTAAACGATGGAGTCGATGCCACGATCGATACCATTGTGGTTCACGCTTTGGCCCGCCCGACACCATTGCCCCCTTCATCGAGCAGTTTGGTTGCGATCCGAAATGCCTCCAGTGAACTCTGGGTGGCGAATCCGGACGCAAATACGGTCTCGGTGATCAATCTGGCGAGTACCCCACATCAAAAAATTGCGGAAATCTCCACCGGTCGTAACCCGCGAACAGTCGCTTTCAGCCCAAACGGTGCAATTGCTTACGTCTCGTGTCAGGATGCTAACCAATTGTGGGTTTTTGATGCTCCCACTAGGCTGTTATTGAAGAAAGTTGCCGTGGGTCATCAACCCTACGGTGTCTCTGTCTCGCCAGCAGACGGCAGGATACTGGTTTCCAACCAGGGAAGTGATTCGGTCATGATCATCCGGTCGGAGGGCATTGTTGAAAGAGTGCTTCCGGTAAATCGGAGGCCGCGCGCCATCGCCATTTCGGGAGATGGAACATTCGCATTCATTTCCCATTTCCTCACCAGCGGCGACGTCGGCCTCATCACCAAAATTGACCTGCAAACATCCTCCCTGTCGACCGTCAGCTCGCTGGTGGAGGATCAAAGCCCGGATACCACTTCCTCGGGCAGTGGGTTCCCCAATATGCTTTCCGCCCTCGCCATTCATCCCTCCGGGGACTCCACTTGGTTCGGCGGACTGAAAGCCAATACAAGCCGAGGTCTATTTGCTAATGGTGAAAGGCCGACGCCCGAAAATTTGTTGCGTGGCTTTTTCGGCAAAATCAACAGCAGTAACGCTTTTGAAGAATTAGATCGGCGGATCGATGCCAATGATACCGACAGCGTTTCTGCCATCGCATTCTCTTCCAACGGTCGCTACGCCTATGTGACGCATCAGGGCGCTGGAACGCTTTCTGTTTACGACATCTCAGCGGCAACCCTAATCAAACCCGGGGATGGGAACACGGTCGCATTTTTAAGTCGAGTGGACGTCGGCCACGCTCCCCAGGGGATCTGCATTTCTGCCGATGGCCGGCACGCCTACGTCGCGAACTACCTTTCGCGAAATCTCATGGTGCTGGATGTGTCAAACCCATCCGCCCCGGCTCTGGTTTCAACCATCCAAACGACTGCCGAGCCATTATCCCCGAATATCGCTAACGGTAAACGCCTGTTCTATCGGAGCAAGGAACCCAGGCATTCCCGCGCTAACTATATCGCTTGCACCTCCTGCCATGCCGATGGCGGCGGACATGACGGTCGAACATGGGATTTCACACACAAAGGGGAAGGGTTACGCAATACAACCGACTTGCGTGGTCGGGCCGGCTTGAATCATGGCCCTGTTCATTGGACCGCAAACTTCGACGAGATTCAGGATTTTGAAAATGACATCGTGAACGACTTCGGCGGAACGGGTCTCGCTCAGGATGGCCAGGCACCGAACCCTCCTTTAGGCGCGCCGAACGCCGGAAGAAGTTCCGATCTGGATGATCTGGCTGACTATGTCGCTTCCTTGTCAATCGCAGCCCCAAGCCCTCATCGAAAAGCCGATGAAACATTAAGTGTGGCGGCGCTGCGCGGTAAATCCCTCTTTAATAGTTCCACCTTGCAATGCGCTTCCTGCCACATCTCCCCGCGGTTCACCGATAGTGTCCTTACCGCCAGTCCCACGGATTATCTCTTTCACGATGTTGGAACACTTACTCCAGCGAGCGGCGGGCGAGCGGGGGGCACCTTGCAGGGGATTGACACTCCCAGTCTGATCGGCCTCTGGGATTCAGCCCCCTATTTCCACGATGGCAGCGCCTCAACATTGCTCGAAGTTCTATCCACTAGGAACACTAATGACCTGCATGGTGTCACTTCGTCTCTCACTACCAATCAAAGAGCTGACTTGATTTCCTATCTCCGGTCCATCGACAACACCACTTCCGACGATTCCACGGACGAAGACGCCGATGGAATCTCTGATTCGTGGGAACGCAAATTTAGCTTGAACCCCTTCAGCAGCAGCGACGCTCTTTTAGATTTCGATGGAGACGGCCAAAACAATCTCGCCGAGTTCTTATCTGGCACAGATCCCACTGAACCCAGTTCCCTGCTGAAAATTCACACCTTTCGTCGTGCCGACAACGAAACCACCTTTTTCTTTCAAACCACGATCGGAACGTCCTATGCAGCAGAATATAACAATTTACTCTCGACGACGAACTGGCTCCAATATTCCACCATTTTTGGAGATGGCGCGGAACAAAGCGTGCGACACACAAATTCTCTCGGATCTGCGCGATTCCACCGGATCCGCGTGCTCTCAAACTCAAATTAAATGCTCATGAACGGCAAACATCTCTCTCTCTGGTTTCTCTCCCCATTTTTCCTTCTCGTTTCGCTGGGTGCGAACATTCTGCCTGCCCAGACCTGGAACGGGTTCGAGAACGTCAGCACAAATCTGCAAACCAGCACTTTCAGTTTCACCGGTAGCAATCCCGTCGCCGGTGACAGTAATGAAAATTATTATGATGGCGACATGGCAGATGTTGACGGGGATGGGTGGATGGATCGCGCGCTGATTTCCAGGTACGGTCTACTCCTGAACACAGGCGACGGCTTGATGACCCCCATGGCCAATACCATTGTCGGCGGAACCTACCGTTTCGGCGATAAAGACGGGGTCGGCAACGATGCCACCCAGTGGGCAGATGTCGATAACGACGGGGATTTCGACATTCTGCAGGGCGGCAATGGCGAAACCTTGGTGCTCCAGATCAATGCCAACGGAAGATTTACTACTAAGCCGATCCCATCTGTTAGCGCTCTACAGATTGTAAATACCGATCTGGAAAAAGATGGCGATGTTGACTTGGTCATTGCTCACGCTTTCTGTTCGGACCTCCTGTGTGGGCATGGTTGCCCCGAAGAAGGTTGTCAGGGCGTGGGGAATTGGCCTAAACAATTCAATATTTTGCTCAATGACGGGAACGGCAACTTCAGCAATGTCACAACTGCCCGGGGATTCACCAACTTTGGTACCAACCTGATCGTCGGAGTGGTTTCCGGCGACGTGGACGGTGATCGCGATTTTGACCTGATGCTGATCAACGGAATAGGGCGGGGCGTCACCTTGGCTCGCAACAACGGGTCCGGCTTCTTCACCACCAACCTCATTCCTTTTGCAGTCCCAATGGCAGCCATTCGCCCTATCGGCTCAGGCTTCAGCCAGGGAATGAACCTCGGTGACATCGATTCTGATGGTGATCTTGATCTGGTCTGCGCTCTCGATCGCGATACCGCCGGCGCTGCTCACCCCCGCATCGCTCATGCTCTGTTTGTCAATGATGGCTCCGGGAATTTCGTGGAGGAAACAGCCTCCCGCTTCACCGTCACCGGAACGAACTTCTACGCCGGAAGCAACGGCAAATTGATGGACGTGGATCATGATGGGGATCTCGACTTCTTCGCCTTTGAGTTCAAAGCGAACAAACATCTGCAGATCTATCTCAACAGCGGGGCCGGACAGTTTACCTATAGCACGAACCACTCTCGCTTCTTTCCGGGCGGATCATCCACCGGTACCGGCGCTGATACCGATGTTACCGATTTGGATCGTGATGGTTCTTACGATATTTGGATCGGTGGAGCAGGGCAGGACCCACGCACTCTTTTGAACAGCCATCAATCTTTAGACGGATTCGCCCCCAATATCCCCCGCAGCTTCAAGGTACTTTCCAGCGCAACCAGCGGCATCGTCTTATCCTGGCAACATCCCACCTATGCAGATGTGGCCCGCCGTTACAAAGTCTACCGATCCACCGCACCCAATCTTCCGTTTAGTGATCGGAAGGTGATAAAGCAGGTTGGCAACAGCCGGCATCAAGACGAAGGATTTGCTGCTCCCCTAAGTCGTTTTACCACCACTGCGTATCTCTCGGATCCGGCGGTCACACTGGTCGGAACCAATAGTGAGGTTCAATTCCTCGATACGAATACCGTTCCTGGAATCACCTACTATTATTCCATCTCCCACGTCGGCACCGAAAACATCGAAAGTCAGCCCACAGCCGAAATCGCTGTGACCATTCCCGCGTCAAATGGTTCTGATACACTTCCACCAACGTTGGAAATTCTTAGCCCCACCATGCAGCACTGGTCTGCTTATGCGCGGATTGTTCTCAACTATGCCGATGCGGGGACGGGAATCAACCCAGCCAGCCTCCGCGTTTCGATGAATCGCGCTCTCGGCACCGGTGTCCCGCCAAGTGGGCGGGCAGCGGGAGACGATCTCTCCGACATCTTCTTTCGAAAAGACGGCAACGCCTATATCGCCGCCCTGCAACCGCCCCTTTCACTCTCTACCAACACACTCGCCACTCTCACCGCAAGCATCGCTGACAACGACGGGAATTCGGTGACCCAACAAGTTCAATTCTTCGTCACCACGGCAGCCTCCCAACTTCCCACCGCAAGGATTTCTGCAAACCGGACCAATGACCTCGTCGGCATGAATCTAAATTTTTCTGGTTCAGCCTCTTCAGATAGCGATGGTAAAATTGTCCGGTGGGAATGGTATTTCGACGATGGAGCGGTCGAAATTGGCCGAAACGTAACCAAATCTTTCACTACCGCGGGGCTCCACGCAGCGACCCTACTGGTCCGAGACACTCACGGCGGCGTCGCTGCCGTAACCAACACAATTACCGTCTCACCATTACGGATCGATAGTTGGATGCTTGAACCCGTCGGTCTGAAGCTCTTCTTCCCGACTATCACGAACCGTTCCTATGGAGTGCAATACACCGATTCACTAACGCCAACGAATTGGGTCAGTGTGGGCACAGTGTCGGGCAATGGAGGCTCCCAGTCGTTTACACACACGAATCAAATCACGTCACAACGTTTCTACCGTTTAACGGTTCAATAGCTCGAAAAGTTCGACCTCTGGACCCTTTACCTCCGTGCGGCCTTTTCGGACAAGTGCATGACCGTTCCAATTGCTCTGCCTTGCTAGGCGGCCTTCTCCGGATGCTTACTTCGGGGCGCCGGCGGATTGTGAACGACTGCTTGTCGGTTCAGTGTTGAGACATGAAAGTTGCACTGGTATCACTCGTTTTTACTGCGATTGTGACGACGCTTGTGCTGCAGGGAGCGGCTTCACACCAAAACAACGATGACCCCCAAGGGTGCCACCAGACTACGAGCAGCTTGGGCGACAAAACGGAATTATCAAGTCGAACACCACTCGTCGGCCAGGGTACTAAAACAGTGACGCAGTCACGGCAATCGTTTCAAACTAAACTTTAGCTACACACGCGCGCGTTGGGCGTTGGACTCGAACCAGTTAGGAACTTTTCATTCCAACATCCTTGCTGATTCCGGTTTCCATCGCGCGCGGGTGTTAGCTTCAAAACTCTCGTCGTTCAGTGAACATTTACTACCACGTGCGTTTGGCATTGCAGTTTATACAACCGGTCCATGCAAGCGTAGGTTGAGGACATAACAAAACGATCAGCGCTTACGCGGAGAGTCGCTATGTCTGCAACTGCAGACCAATTCAGGCGCGCAGATCGAATTACCAGGATTCCAGTCCGAATGTCCCAGGCGCACGCGCGGATGCTGTCGCCCATGCATCGCTGACGCTCGCAACGCAGCGGGCTATTGCTGTTCGGATGTCGCGGTCGCCCGCTGCTTGGGCTACACTCGCGCGCGCGGTGGACGTCGCACCAGTTCGTATGTTCCCATTCCAATCCACCCGGGCTGGTTTGCCCACGTGCATGGCGCGCGCG
>JBKJKE010000172.1:0-6665 GCA_046597605.1 Limisphaerales bacterium
GAAGAACGACCTGGCGGCCGATGGCTTCTGTCTGCAACCATTCTTCGCAACCGAGTCAGCTTTCCTGGCGGTGCTCTTTACCTTCAACCTGCTGAGCCTTTACCAGCATCAGACGACACCCACCCGACCTTATCGGCAACCCGGAACTTTGCGAACCACCGTGTTTCTCTGCGGGGCGATACTGGGCGTAATGGGACGCCAAATGGTAATTAAACTCTCCTCAGCCTGGGGTGGTTTGCGCAAGCATAAGCCGCTGGTGGATGCCACTTTAGACTGCTTCAAATACCCTTCGCCGAAGTTGGTTCCACCTATGGATCGCCTCGCCATCGGAGGCGGTATGATCTGACTAAAACCGGCCTCGCCCCCCTAAAATTATCGTCCTACTTCGGAGTTCGGGTTTAAAAGTGCGCTTCTCAGCAATGGTTTCCGATTTGGCGTTTATTAGCAGCTGGGCAGATCCCGAATCAGGAGACCACGAAGGAACAAAGCCCCATCGCATTTCGCCTATCGTGCGGGGTGATTCGGTGTGGATCACCAATGCGTTTTGTGTGGGGGCGACGTTGAAACGTGGCAAAACTTCCTGCACCGCAGCATTGAAATGCTCCTGCAACTTGCGTCCGCCTTGGGTTTGAGTGTACCGACCGCACATTGCGGTCATATTACCCGAGATGAACTTTGTCGGAAAACAAATGTTTCCTCTGCCTTAGGCTCTGGCTCCCATGTGTTTGCCAATGTGCTCAAAAAACACGTCAATTATTTTGTAATCAAAATTTCTGCGGCGTAACGGGGGTTCAACGGATCCCCCACTGTAGGCCGATGCGGTAGGAGCTTTTGACGGCACCGCCTGCTGCAAAAAACACGTGCTAGCGTGCGCACGTGCCAGTCGAATCGAGACATCCTAGCTATGAAGAACATCTGCCTGCGTGGTTGCGGGCACGGGACGTTCTGGATGGTGAAGATGCCGTTAAAAGCGGTGGCGTTCGATATCTACCTCGGCTGGATTCTCAAACGGATGAGGAGTATACCGCGTATAAAGCGCGTGCTTCTTTCTTCAACGCTACTTCCCGCACGGCCGATGGTTTCGTTGGTCTGATCTTTCGGCGGGAACCTACGTTCAAGATTCCTGAGAAAGCTTCCGGGGTAGGACGTGCGTTGGCTGCGTTCCTGGAGGATGCAAACATGCTCGGCAACTCGCTTCCTTCTTACGCAAAGGATGTGGTCCGGGAAGTGATGTCAGTCGGCCGTGCTGGTTCATTGGTGGATTGGGAGGATGAAGCGGAACAGCGTGCCTACGCCGTACTCTACCAGACTGAGCAGATCATTAACTGGCGCACTGAACGGGTAAACGGGCGCAACGTCCTCACGTTGGTTGTGCTCAGTGAAATGGTTGCCGCTCCTGCTGATGAATTCTCGGCCGACCACAAAGAACAACTCCGCGTTTTGCGTTTGGTAAAAGATTCGGGAGAAAAGTCCGAAGGATGGTTTTACCAGGTGGAAATTTGGGCGCAGCAGGATGGCGCGAACAAGCGGTCCAAAAAACAGTGGGTAAAAACTGAGACTCGGGTTCCCTTGCGACTGGGCAAACCCTTGTCACTAATCCCGTTTGTTTTCCATGGTCCGCGAAACTGCCAGGAGTGCATCGATAAGCTACCTCTCGCTGACATCATCGCGGTTAACCTCGATCACTATCGCCTTAATGCGGATTACAAGCATGGCCTGCACTTCACGGCTCTACCAACCGCCTGGGTGAGTGGGTTTGATAAGGCTTCTGAACTGCGCATTGGATCCAGCACTGCATGGGTGGCTGAAACTCCGGGGGCTACTGCTGGCTTTCTGGAATTTACTGGGCAAGGGCTAACGACCTTTGAACGCGCGATGGATCGTGATGAGCGGCTCATGGCTGTTCTTGGGTCGCGCATGTTGGAACCGCAGAAGCGTGCGGTGGAAACAGCCGATGCAATCGAACTTCGCCAGAGCGGTGAGAACAGCGTTCTCTCGGCTGTATCGCTCAGTGTCAGCGACTCCATCACGCAGATCCTTCGTTGGGTTTATTGGTGGAACTCCACAGAAGAACTCACGGCGGCGCTGGGTGATGAGCGTGTGATGGCCCAGCTCAACCTGGATTTCACCACTCGCGGAATGAGCAGCACTGAGCTGACGGCGATTGTGTCGGCATGGCAAGCCGGAGCGATCAGCCGGGAAAGCATGTTTGAACTGTTCCGGCGGGGTGAGGTGCTTCCGGCGGGGCGCACCAACGAGGAGGAAATGCGGTTGGTGAACAGCGGAAATGGGAAAAATGGGACTGATGAGCAGAATGGGAGAAATAGCCCGAGGTAAAAACAGAATTTAACAAACGAAAGATCACAAATGGCACTGAAATTTAAATTCAAAACGAAGGAAGAGATCCCGGCTGAGCATGTGAGCCTTTATGTGGAACGTGAAGGCGCTTGGATTCTGGATGCTGAAGGTGTCGTGGATAAATCCAAGCTGGATGAGTTCCGGAACTCGAACGCCACGTTAACCAAAGAGCGTGATGACTTGAAGAAACGCTTCGAAGGAATTGATCCCGATGAGGTCCGCCGCCTGGCTGAAGAGAAGGAGAAACTTGAACTTCAGGCTAAAGGTCACAAACCGGAAGAGATCGAGAAGGTTGTTGAAGGCCGTCTCAAGAACGCCAAGTCGGAATGGGACAAACAGTTGGCGGCGGTGACCACTGAACGTGATGCGCTGAATTCTCGCCTTACTGCGATTCAGATTGATCAGGGGGTTACGACGGTAGCAACGAAACGGGGTCTGCGTCCGACAGCTATTCCCGACATCACCTCTCGTGCTCGTGGTGTCTTTCGTTTGGTTAATGGTCTCCCCACTGCATTTGAAAGCGATGGGAAGACTGTGAGGTATGGGAAGGATGGAATCACGCCGATGACGCTGGATGAGTGGATCGATACGCAAGTTTCTGAAGCTCCTCATTTGTTTGAATCCAACTCAGGCAGTGGTGCTGGTGCTCTCCCGCAGGGCGGCGGACCGCGCCCGAATGGCTCGGGGAAAAATCCTTTCAAGCGTGAGACCTGGAACCTCACTGAACAAATGAAGCTGCAGAAGAGTGATCCCGGGTTGGCGGCTCGGTTGAAAGCTGCGGCGTAGGAGTTCGCTGCGAAGAAACGAAGAAAACACAAAGGCCGAAATTTGGGTTTAGTCACAGCTAAACCCCACCAAAAGGAAAAGAACAATTATGGCAAAGACAGCAGTAGCAGACATCATCATCCCAACGGAGTTCGAGCGATACGCCATTGAGCGGACTGCGGAAATATCTCGATTCGCGCAATCCGGCATCATCGAGAATGCGCCGGAGTTCGACGAGTTGGCAGCAGGCGGCGGACGCGAAGTGCAGATGCCCTTCTGGAAAGACCTGGTTGCCGCGCGCCAGATTCTGAGCGACGCCGGTGCATTAACGGTCAACAAGATCACCTCTGGTTCCGACATAGCGCGTATTCAAAACGATGCCCAGGTGTGGGGTGTAAATCATCTCGCCAAGCAAATCTCTGGTGATGATCCGATGCAGGCGATCGTGGATCTTGTCGCCAAGTATTGGGCCCGGACCGATGAAGGCATCATCATCTCTTCGTTGAAGGGTGTATTCGCGTCGGGTTCCATGGCGGGAAATCTGTTGGCGATTCACTCTGAGCTGATTGCCGGGCAGAGCGCAGCTACTCGCTTGAACGGCGCAACGTTCGTTGACGCCTGCACCAAGCTGGGTGACGCAGCAGACCGTCTGACTTCTGTGGCAATGCACTCAGCCACCGAGGCAGCACTCCGCAAGTTAGATCTGATCGACTTCATTCCTGATTCAGAAGGCAAAGCGATGCTGCGAACCTTTCAGGGTCGCAACGTGATTGTGGATGATTCCCTTCCTCTCCGCGCGGGCACAACGGATGGTCAGGTTTATACGACCTATCTGTTTGGTTCTGGCGCATTCGGCAAAGGGGTTGCCCCGCTGGATGGAACTGCTTTGCAGGGTGGATTCGGCACTGAAGGTGTTGAAATCGCGCGCGTCGCTTTGGAGAGCGACACTGTATTGATCAATCGCCGTCGTTACATCCTGCATCCCCGTGGAGTGAAGTTCACCTCGGCTGCCGTCGCTGGTGATTCTCCGACCAACACCGAGTTGGAAAACGGGGCCAACTGGAGCCGTGTGTTCGAGAACAAGAACGTTCGTCTCGTGGCAATCACCCACAATAACTAAGCGCATGGGCAAAATCATTCCACGAAGCGCGTGCAGTTTTGTTGCCTCTGATGGCCTAAGCGCTGGACTGAACTACGGTCCACAGGCTCTCAACAATACGCCATGGCAAGCCATCAACCTTGGGGTTGGTGGCGCGCCTTGCGCGGTCCAACTGGCGGAGGCGGGAACGTATCTGATGCATGGAAGGATTCATTTCGGTGGAAACTTCCAGGCGGGGGATATGGTGTATTTCGGCCTGATGGACGCGGAGCAGGAGTTAGAGCTGGGTGATACAGCGGGCATCAAGGTTCCTTTCGCTGACTGGGAGTGGGAACAGGAGTTTACCCGCGTTCACACTATCACCTCTGCCCCCAGGACAATCTACCTGTATGCCACCAACAACACTGCCAATCGCGGCGGTGTGATTGGGCTTCGAACCCGCATCCAATGGGTGCGTTTACGCTAAAATCCTATGCTTTACCCAATTATTCGAAGAGTGCGTCGGCCTTTGTTGCCGCTTGATCCAGTGCGGGCTCCGGTAGGGCCGGTGCCAGCAACGGTGGAATCGCTAACGCCAAAACAGGAACTACCAACGGAAGGGATTCTGGCATCGGCTGAAGTGCCGGAACCGATTGCCAACGTCGCTCCAGACGTATCTGCAGTTGTGACGACGGTCCCCACGGTCGCGGAGGTTCCTGCAGAACCTGTGATTGAACAGGCGTCACTCATCCCAGAGACCACGCCTTCAGAAGTCAACGTCACCGATAAACCAAAACGAACGAACAATGGCCGCAAAGCGAAAACAGAAGCCGCGTAAGCGCCTGGTGTTGATCATCCGGAGACGGAAGCGAGAAGAGGAAAACGTTCCTCCTTTAGGGCCTTCGAACCTGTATGTGTCCTCCACCGCTACGTACATGCACCTTACTTGGGAACACACGGGTGACACGGAAGAAGGTTTTCGAATTTACCGTCAAATGTTCGATGGACCATTCGAAATCATCGCAGAGGTGATCCCGGATCAGACTGAATTCTACGACGGAAACGTGGAGATGGGTGTCGTCTACACCTACTACATCGTTGCTTACAACGCTTACGGCCAATCAGCGCCATCCAACCAGATGAGCAATGAAATACTAATCGGATCATGAAAGTCATTCTGCATTCATCTGTAGCTTCACCGTCGCTGATTGGTCGTTATCGCTTTGCTGAGCAGGCGTTGCGTGAAGCTGGCTTTGATGTGGAGATCTGCACGGGTAGGGACGTGACGCGCCCGTCCGGGTCTGATGAGGTTTTGATCAGTCACAACTGGATTTCTGAAGATACGCGAGCGGAGGCACCTGGGCGTTGTTTTGGAGGAAAAGGATTAACGCGGCCGGAACACCTTACTCTTCTGGCGTCTCTTGGCTTCCCCACGATGGAATGGACAACAGTCCCGGACTGCGAAGAGGCAATGAAGCTTTGTTCCTCCTGGGGTGTGGATCGGTTGATCCTGAAACGTTCGTTTACCGGGGGCGGCCATGGTTTCCACGTTCTTACTCCGGGGCAGCCTCAGTATCGGGAGTGGGATTACTCGCGCGATGTGATCTGCAAGGAAGTGAATCCGGATTCCGGCAACGTATTTAAAGCCGAGCTATTTGCCGGAAAACTGATGCTTGGCTTTGTGTTGAAGAAAGAGCCGCTGCAATCCCGATTGCTCCCGATGGATCAGAACAAGAATGGAACTCGTCAATTGGCTACCTACCGCGACGCGAAGGCGCATCCAGATGAGCGCCACCGGGAAATTTGGACTTTCACTGACTTGGAGACTGCTGCGCTTGAGGCCTTGAGCGCGAAACTGACTGCCCAGGGTTTCGGA
The DNA here is from genome assembly GCA_046597605.1 of Limisphaerales bacterium. Classification (GTDB taxonomy): domain Bacteria; phylum Verrucomicrobiota; class Verrucomicrobiia; order Limisphaerales; family JACDHS01; genus JACDHS01. The sequence continues at coordinate 6,078 of JBKJKE010000172.1, forward strand.
TACGTCAGCGTGGATCTGATGCGGCGTCCAGATGGACAACTCGTAGCCATTGAGTTGAACACCGGCAACGTGACGTGTTGGTGGTCGGAAACTTTTCCTTTTGTGCGGGAGCGCTTCGCTTCTGCTTTGGTGAACCTGGTGGGGAGCATCTGATTTATGGCGCTTGTGCTGATCAAAGAAGATGGGACTGGGAAAGTGGATGCGAACTCCTACGCGAACGCTGTGGATGCGGCATCCTACTTCGAAGGACATCTCTACGCCACGGCGTGGACTGCTGCCAGCGCGGCAAACAAAGAGGCGGCACTGGTGATGGCGACGCGCTTGATTGATTCGCAGTATCAGTTTGGTGGAACCAAGACGGGTGTTACCCAGGCATTGCAGTGGCCTCGTGAGAATTGTCGCGATCTGGATGCAGGACGCTGGAGCGGTCGTGTTGTGGCGAGTGACGCAATTCCGAAGGGGGTTGTGCAGGCGACTTGCGAGATGGCTCGTGAGCTTGTGATCGCCGACCGGACAGCAGCTCCGGCCGGGGAAGGTTTGAGTTACAAGAATGTGGGCTCGGATCAGACCGGCTACAACAAATCGGAT
>JBKJKE010000035.1:0-21572 GCA_046597605.1 Limisphaerales bacterium
AATTTTTCGACCATCACGCCTCACTTTGCTCTGTTCCGTCAACTTTCCCAGACCTCATCTGGTCTCAAACACCTAAAAGTCATTCTTTATCTCTATTGGTGAGAAATGCGGGCTAGGCTGCGCCATAGCCGCGGTCCCACCGCTTGGCATTTTAACTGCTATTCGTTGCGGCTGATCGCCCCTCGATTTCTTCCAGTGCGCCTCGCATCTGTTTGAATTCAAATTTGAATCCCGCATCCAGGAGTCTTCCCGGAACCACTCGTCGGCTTTTGATGATGAGTTCAGTTTCAGTGCGTAGAAAGAATGCGCCGAGTTCCAGCATCCATTCAGGTGCCGGTAATCCAATCGGCACTCCAACAATCTCGCGAAAGTGTCGCATCATCTCATGGTTCGGAATTGGATTGGGCGCGGCGATATTTACGATCCCGGAAATTGTTTTCTGGTTAATTATGAATTCGATGGCGCGACAGAAATCGTTTCGATGTATCCACGACACATATTGTTTGCCGCTGCCCATTCGTCCTCCTAACCCACGTCGTGCGAGGTTTCGTAGAACACGAAACACAGTTTCCGGAAGCGCGTCGAACACCATCGCCGTTCGCAAGGCTACCTTGCGAGTGCGAAGAGTATTCGCCTCATTGAAAGTTCGTTCCCATGCAGTCGCGATCTCCACTGAGAAGGCATCTTTTGCGGTAGGTGTGGATCCGATTACCCCGGTGGCTTCATCCATTGGCTTATCGAGAGAATGTTTATAGATCGTTGCGGTGCTGGAATTGAGCCAAACCGCTGGCGGGTTCTTGCAACGGGCAATCGCTTCCCCGAGCACGCGGGTCGACTCCACCCTCGAATCCATCATCTGCTGGCGATTGCGGGCGTGGTAGCGGCAGTTCACGGTGCGGCCGGCGAGGTTGATCAGAGCGTCGGCGTGTTCGAGTGCGGTAGTCCATTCTCCCAGGGTGCGGCCATCCCACCTCAACATCGTGCAATGTGGAATAGCTAACTCCGGATTCCGGGTGAGCACGATTACTTCAAAGTTCTTTTCGATGAAGTACGCAGCGAGCACTTTGCCCAGGAAGCCAGTGCCTCCAGCGATAACTATGCGTGGTTTTGGCTTCATGGCATTTCCAGGAAGGTGTTCAGCCGATGATGGTTCTCTGCGCGAGGAATACGATGCGGAAAGCCCATCCAGACATCTCGCACTCCGGGCGAATAGTTTGCACCCACGAGAGTTGCATTGCGGAACAGGGGCCAGTTTTCTGTCAGCAGGCCATCATCCTCTACCGTGAGATCGACGGGACATTGTGGCCATGGTTCATGCCAGATGCGAAAAAAACGGGCACGGGTTCCGTCGTGAGTGAAGGCGGTGTATCGCTCGATCAAGAATTCATCGAGCGTTCCGCCCTCAACCGGATTGAAGGTGCGGTCGGGAGGAAGTTTTGCCCGATAGCTGAGTTTGTGTTCGCTCTCTACTTGTCCCTGGATGTCGTTCTCTCTGGCAATTGCGTGTTGGTAATTCAGATGGCCGAAACGGTAAGGGAGCCCAAACGTTTTTGGGCCAAGTGGAACAGCGAGACGGCTATTCAGCCATTCTGCCAGGAAATAGATTCCAGTTTCGCTGCCTTGCCGAACGTAAGTGCGGACGTTGAGAAATCCATGATCCGAGAAGGGGCGGAACAGCATTCGCCCCAAGGGGCCAAGATGGCGCGGACGGAGTTTGTTCAAGGTGAACGCGACAAGGCTGATGTAAGCTTTGCCATCATGTAGATCCAATGGGAATGGGACGATCTTCTGCAACTCCTCTGGATCGACTTCGTAGTGTATGAAAACGGTATCGAGCCAATCAGCGTAAAAGAGTGCCCCGCGATCCTGCGTCGAAATTCGCAACTTCGCTTCCGTGCTCAGTTTTGTTTCCGCAGTGCAGTGCATGGTTTTCATAATCACCCTGGACGCCGTGTTCCTGTTCAGCTCGCCAGAGCCGTCCATCCGTAAACGATTACGAAATAAAGGAACACGAACGTCAAAGCGTGGTAGCCCGTCTTGTAAAACCAGTTGGTCAGGAATGAACGGGCATCAAAAACAAAAAGCTGCACGGTCAACCGCATGAGCCAGAAGAGAGCAATCACCCCACAGACCGTGCGAGCCAGCGGAGTGCCTTGGATCAGTGCTTCCAAATGGAGAAGCGTAACTGCTCCAAAGCTAATGATGATGAACACGATGAATACGCCGTAGACCCAGAACAAGCTACGCAGGAAGGGATGCAGCCCGGCGAGGTCCTCTTTCCAGTTCAGTCCCCGAGGAACCATGGCGCTGGCCAGGAGTATGGCGAAATGCAACCACCCAGCGAGAAGTAGGAAGGTATGTTGTTTCATAATGCTCCAATCGCTTTAAGAAATGGGTTGAAAACGTTAAGGACAAACGCCGGGCTGAACAGCCAGTAAACCGGTCCCAGCGTAAATACGGCCATGAACAACCAGCCTCGGAATCCATGATCGATTCCGATCTTGCGACCGAAATTCGAACGCTCAATGAGAATGCCGAACCCTTGCAGTACGAAGTAAAGAGTCGGCATTCCGTAACCGGCGCGTGCTGGAACTGCAATGACCAGGTCATGAATCAATCCCGAAACAGCGAACGTCAGCAATGTGGCGCCGGGAATGGTCAGGCGGCGAAAGCTCGGAACGAATACGAACCGATGCACGAGCTCATTGAAACCGCGGTTCCAGCGTCTGCCCCAGAGGTCGGTCAACGATGTGGCCAGGGCTGGCTTGTTCATCAAAGGATGGACAGGCACCCCACGGCGTCTCCACGCCAACGCCAAACAATGGAAGAGCCCGAAATGCACCATGAAGGCGAAACCGATCATCCCAACCCATCCAGCAGCGACTGGGTGTTCAACTCTGCGCGTAATAGTTGCGAGCAGGATTATACCTAGCGCGATCTTGCCCAACGCGAACGCCCATTCTGCCTTGTTATCCTTCACCGTCCTCGCGGGTTGTAGGAAAGGTCGAGGATCCATGCCAGGCCAAAGAAACAAGTAGCAGAGCATTGCCTTGAATGTTTTCCGCGCAGTGATTGTTTTCGCAGCGAACCACGTCAACCATTTGCAGGCCGCAAATATCATGCCCGCGAGTAGCCACATGAATACCCACGGCGGAAGCGTATTAATGAATGGAAATGCCAGCAACACGAGCAGAAGTGCCGGGATCCACGCGAATTTTGGAATGCCGGTTGGTCGATGCGCCGGAAGAGCGCAGGTGCCGCTGAGACAATAGCGTCCTTTCGCGAACTGCTTATAGGCGGCGTGAAATATAGGAGTAACCCCCGGAAACTTTGCCATCGCGAACAACGGCCAGCTCCACCAATACATTCTCGCTAAACAGAGCAGGGCGTCCGCCCCTCCGTGCAATTCGCCTTTTCCATCCACAAACTTCATTTCCTCTAGAAGTTTTTCATCCGTGAGGTTGAGCCCTTGCTGAACTTGTTCAGCCTGAAGAGGGAGTTGCTTGATGCCGCGACGTTCGAGCAAAGGTTTGAACCGCGTGAGGGTGTTGAGGCAGAAAGGACAATTTCCGTCGTAGAACAAACAGTCTTTAAAACGTTCTGGAATTTCTGTCATAACAGAAATATTTCTGTAAATTTTTTTAACCGCCGGCCAGACCTAACAACTTGCGAGCTTTGTCACCCATCTTGATGAACTTCGCCAGGCTGGCAGTAGGCCATTGGCGCAGTTGTTCATACCAACTGGTGGTGACTGCAAAGAAATCATGGAGTTCTACGAGACGTTCTTTGGTGTAGTTTTCGGTGGTGCGATCGCGCTCTGCTTCTGCGATGCATTCCTTCAGCATGGCAAGGGTAGGGTCCAGTTCCCGTTTCTTCCGTTCATCAAGCACGATGCGAAACATTTCCCATGGATCCTTCATCGATTCGAAATGATCCCGTTTGTCTCCCAGGACGTGAACCATCTTTACGATGCCCCAACCCTGAAGTTCTTTGATACTGTTACTGACATTCGAGCGAGCGACCGAAAGGGTCTCAGCGATCGTCTCAGCGTTGACGGGAACGGGCGAGATGAAGAGCAGGGCATGGATCTGGGCAACCGTCCGATTGATCCCCCAGCGGGTTCCCATCTCGCCCCAGTGAAGGATGAATTTTTGTTGGACGTTTGTTAGTTGCATACTGCGCTTTCTGTCTGAACAGAAATTACCGAAGCTTGGCGGGATTGTCAATGTGGCTTTCCCACACGCAAACAAGATGAGGAAAGGTTTTGACAAGACATTTTGAATTCTGTGCCATTCCGAAACGTTTTGAACGTATCTCTCGGAGAATTTATCTGTGAAAAAATATAACGTCGGAATCATCGGATACGGCTGGGTCGCAACCGCCCATATCGCCGCCATTAACGCCACACCTTACGCTCAGGTCACCGCAATTTATTCGTCACGCAAGCTCGACGATGCAGAATTAAGTGCCAAGTGGGGAACACCCATCAAGACGTACACAGACTTGAACGCGATGCTGGCAGACAAGACTCTCACGATCATTTCTGTTTGCAGCTATCCTTATCAGCACAAAGATCATGCTGTTGCTGCGGCCAACGCCGGCAAGCATTTGATCATCGAGAAGCCGCTCGCGCTTTCCTGGAAAGATTGCCAGGCGATCGAAGCTGCCGTGAAGAAGAACAAGGTGAAGACCTGCGTCTGCTTTGAATGCCGCTTCTCCAGCCAGTTCACCGTTACCAAATCGGTCATCGATGAAGGTTTGCTGGGCGAACTGCACTACGGGGAAGTGGATTATTATCACGGCATCGGGCCGTGGTATGGACAGTTCCGATGGAACATTAAAAAAGAAGCAGGCGGTAGTTCATTGCTGACGGCTGGTTGTCATGCGCTTGATGCGCTCTTGATGGTAATGGGCACCGACGTCGAAGAAGTCACCAGTTATGACACGAAGACAAAGAGCAAGATCTTCAAACCTTACGAATTCACCACCAGCAGTGTCACTATCCTGAAGTTCAAGAGTGGTAAGATCGGCAAATGCGCAGCGATCGTCGATTGCTTGCAGCCGTATTACTTCCACACCCATCTCTGCGGCAGTGAAGGCAGCTTGCTGGACAACAAGTTTCACTCGATGAAACTCAAGTCGGACAAACATGCCTGGAGCAACCTTTCCATGAAGATGCTCGATTCGGGCGATGTCTCCGATCATCCGTATCAAACGCAGTTCGATACGTTCTTCGCATCGATTGAAAAAGGTGTGGAAATGCCGCTGACCAGTCTCGATGACGCGATGAAGACTCACGCTGTTATCTTTGCTGCTGATAAGTCAGCTGCGACCGGTAAATCCGTTCGCCTGTAAATTGATGGAAATTCCACGGCGGCGGTCTTGGAGACCGCCGCTTTTTCATGCCACCCTTGTAACCCTTTCCCGAATATGAGTTCAAAAAAGAAAGTAGCCTTCGCCGTTGCCGCTCATCCCGATGACATTGAGTTCATGATGGCCGGCACGTTGTTGCTGTTGAAACGGGCAGGGTACGAGATTCATTACATGAATCTGTCGCGTGGGAATTGCGGCAGTATTGAGTTCAACTCTGAAAAGACGGCGAAGGTCCGACTCAAAGAAGGGCAGAATGCGGCCAGGATTCTGGGCGCCCATTTTCATAAACCGATCTGCAACGACCTCGAAATCTTCTACGATTTAAAAACGTTACGGCAGCTTTCTGCAGTGGTTCGCGATGTTAAACCGACGGTGCTGTTGACCCATTCTCCAGCGGATTACATGGAAGATCACACGAACACCTGCCGCCTCGCTGTGACGGCTGCGTTCTCGCGCAGCATGCCGAATTTTAAATCGATCCCGAATCGTCCCACCGAACCCTACGATTGCACCGTTTATCACGGACTGCCGCACAGCCTTACCGACAACCTTCGTCGCCGGATTGTGGCGGGCGCATACGTGAACACGACCAGTGTATTCGATACCAAGGTGGAAGCACTGAAAGCTCACCAGAGCCAGCAGAGTTGGCTGGACGCCAGCCAAAAGTTAAATTCCTACCTGCAAACCTGCGAGGACATTTCTCTTCGCGTTGGAAAACTCGCGAAGAGATTCAAGCATGCCGAAGGTTGGCGCCGGCATTTGCACTACGGCTTCTGCGGGGCTGAAGCAGATCCGTTACAGGAACTCGGAAAAGATTACCTGATAAACAAAGCATACGAACTTGCTTTGCAGGCTGAAGACAAAGCCTAAATGCGGAGTAACTTTGGGAGAGCCGGGATCCAGATGGATCTCGACCTTGCAATCTCTCAATCGATGTATGGAGAAAAAAACGGCGGCTCCGGTTTCATCCGATTTTTTCGGATACGTTCGCGTTCGCGGTGCTCGCGAACATAACCTGAAGAACGTTAGCGTCGACATTCCCCGGGATGCGCTGGTCGTTTTCACCGGTGTGTCTGGGTCTGGGAAATCCTCCCTCGCATTTGGAACGCTCTATGCGGAAGCGCAACGTCGTTACCTGGAATCGGTCTCACCCTACGCACGACGTCTCTTTCATCAGATGTCCGTCCCGGAAGTGGATTCCATTGAGGGGTTGCCTCCTGCGGTAGCGCTCCAACAACAACGCGGCTCGCCCACCACCCGATCTTCAGTCGGGAGTGTCACGACGCTCTCCAACCTTCTGCGAATGCTTTATTCGCGGGCGGGCGATTATCCTCCCGGGCAGGGGATCATTTATGCTGAAGCCTTTTCTCCCAACACCGCTCAGGGCGCATGCCCGAGTTGTCACGGGCTCGGTTATCTCTATGAAGTGACAGAGAAGTCGATGGTGCCCGACGACTCACTCACCATTCGTGAACGCGCTATTGCGGCGTGGCCGACTGCGTGGGGTGGGCAGAACCAGCGCGATATTCTTGTCTCGATGGGAATTGATGTGGATCGGCCGTGGCGTGAGCTTTCGAAGAAAGACCGCGAGTGGATTCTTTTTACCGAAGAGCAGCCGGTTGTGCCGGTCTATCCGGGACACACGCCTGCGGAAACTCAGCGGGCGCTGAAGCGGAAAGATCCGCCCGATTACATGGGTACATTTACGAGCGCGAAGCGGCACGTGTTGCACAGCTTTGCTAATTCCAACAGTCCTCTGATGAAAAAGCGGGCGTTGCAATTCATGCTCAGCAGCGAATGCCCACTTTGCCACGGTAAACGGCTTCGCCCTGAATCGCTCTCTGTGAAGTTCGCGGGCGTGGATATCGCCGACATTTCCCGGCTTCCGCTGAAACGGGTTGCCGCTATGCTCCGCCCTTTCGCCGAGGGAACTGCCCACCAGCAAAAGCACGACGTCGAACATCCGGAGCAAGCTATTGTGGCTCAAAGGATTGCCGAGGATCTTGTTTCTCGTGTCGCGGTGCTGCTCGACCTCGGGCTTGGTTACTTATCCCTCGAACGCAGCACTCCCACATTGTCTCCGGGAGAACTGCAGCGGTTGAGGTTAGCCACTCAGCTCCATTCAAATCTCTTCGGCGTCGTTTACGTTCTTGACGAGCCTTCTGCCGGACTTCATCCGGCGGACACTGAAGCGTTGCTGACTGCATTAAGAAAACTTAAAGCCGCCGGCAACTCGCTCTTTGTTGTTGAGCATGATCTTGATGTTATCCAAACGGCGGATTGGCTGGTGGACGTGGGCCCAGCAGCAGGAGAAAAGGGCGGGCAGGTCCTCTATAGCGGACCACCAGCAGGCCTCGAAAAGATAGAGGCCTCTCAAACTCGACACTATCTATTTGGTCGCTCCACGTTGCCAAACCGTTCACCCCGCAAGCCGGTTGGCTGGTTGGAGTTGAAGGGCGTCACGCGCAATAACCTGAATCAGTTGGATGCAAAATTTCCACTGGGCGTGTTCACCGCGGTCACCGGTGTGTCTGGTTCCGGGAAATCCAGTCTCGTGAGCCAGGCACTGGTTGAATTGGTGGCAACCCACCTTGGGCATGAGCTTCCAATCGAAGAAGAGGAGGTGGAGGAACTTGAGCAAGTGGCGCTACCAAAAACCAGCGGGCAGATCGCTGGCGGCATGGAAACAATCAAACGACTGGTGCGAGTCGACCAGAAGCCGATCGGTCGCACTCCTCGCTCGAACATGGCCACCTATACCGGGTTGTTCGATCACGTCCGCAAACTGTTTGCCGACACCCCGGCAGCTCGATCCAGACGCTACGACGCAGGTCGGTTTTCTTTCAACGTGGCGAAAGGTCGGTGTGAACATTGCCTGGGCGAAGGTTTCGTGATGGTTGAGTTGCTCTTTCTCCCAAGCGTCTACGCACCGTGCCCCACCTGTAAGGGGACCCGTTACAATGCGAAGACTCTGGAAGTAAAATATCGCGAGAAATCCATCGCCGACGTGCTCGGTATGACGGTGGATACGGCGTGGAATTTCTTCCTCGAAGATCCATTGTTACATCGCGCTCTCACTGTGCTTCGTGAGGTTGGGTTGGGCTATCTGCGTCTCGGCCAGCCCGCTACGGAACTTTCGGGAGGCGAAGCACAGCGGATAAAACTCGCGACGGAATTACAGCGGATGGGTCGCGGCAATACACTTTATGTTCTCGACGAACCAACCACCGGGCTGCATCCGTCTGACGTGGAAAAGTTGATGACGCAGCTGGAAGGCCTGGTGGAAGCGGGGAATACAGTCATCGTCGTGGAACACGACATGCGGGTGGTCGCGGGGAGCGATTGGGTGGTCGATGTTGGCCCGGGAGCAGGAGAAGAAGGCGGCCGTATCGTCATTGCCGGCACGCCGACCGAAGTCTCTGCAGCTAAAGCGAGTCGAACAGCTCCCTACCTGGCGCGCTTTCGAAGCCGAGAGTAAATGAGTGGCCTGTGAACTCGTTTGGATGCGTTGACTTTCCCCGGGTTGCTGTTCTTGGCAGCTTTCATCTGAGTTGGTAGGCTCATCCCATCGCCTCCCGGAAACCCATGTCACACGTTGCAACCTTCATGCTGCAACGTGCGATAATGTGGTGGCTCATCTCCGCCATCTTTTCGTTGAAAGCATACGGTGAGGTTCCCTCTGTGCCTTATGGATCCCGGGTTTGGCAGACGGACGAAGGGCTGCCTCATAACGTGATTCACGCCCTGGTGCAGGATCGCGCGGGCTATCTTTGGGTTGGAACGCAGAACGGCCTCGCGCGCTTCGATGGGGTTCGGTTTGTGACTTACAATTCCCTGAATGCTCCGGCTTTGCGTAACCCGCATATCTACGCGATGGCTGAAGCTCCGGACGGACTATGGATCGGAACCATGGAAGACGGAGTGGTTCGGCTCTCAACCGGAAAGTTCACCACGTTCACTGCGGCAGAGGGATTGGCCTGCAATGCCGTTCGCTCGATGCTGGTGGGGAGAGATGGCTCGGTCTGGATCGGGACCACCAATGGAATCAGCGTCTTCAATGGAAAAACGTTCCAAACAATTCGAGGGGAAGGCGCCGCCAACGTCGTTCGGGCTTTGTGTGAGGATGCCGATGGTTCGATTCTTGCCGGCACAGGCGCGGGCGTTCTTCGTATCCGGAATGGGGTGAGTTCCGTCGCCTATCTCGGCTTACCCGGGCCAGCCGTACGAAGCCTTCGCGTGGATAAACGTAGCGATGTCTGGGTGGGATATGCCGGGGGCATCGTCCGAATCCATAAACAACAGCTCGATGAATCCATGTCCGCAGGGCTTCCGGATAATATGGTTAACTGCGTCATTGAGGATCGGCGCAGTCAGATATGGGCAGCAACTTCGGGTGGTCTCTCACGTATGACCGGCACGAATTGGGTTGTGCAAAAGACCACAGAAGGATTGGTTTTTGATGGGGCGAATTGTTTGTTGGAGGATCGCGAAGGAAACGTCTGGGCCGGCACAAAGGAAGGCCTGGTTCGTTTTCATCCGCAATTGTTTGCCCGAATCAGTGTCCAGCAAGGACTTGCTCATAATAAAACGACGGCGGTGTTGCAGGATCGCGCTGGAACTATTTGGACGGGTACCTGGGGCGGGGGACTCCATCGAATTTCCTCGAACGGGATATCCATCTTCAACGCCGGAAACGGACTTTCGAGAGACCAGGTGCTGGCCTTGCACCAGGATAGTGCCGGTGGACTTTGGGCGGGAACCGATTTTGATGGCGGGTTGAATTACTTCAGGAATGGGACAAACAGAATCTACGATTCGAACGCTGGTTTGATTGATCCTGCGGTCCGCGTATTGCATGAGGATCGTGCGGGAAAGTTGTGGATTGGCACCGCGTCAGCACTGGTCTGCTTCAAGGAAGGAAAGTTTCATCGCTTCACTAAAGCAGACGGGCTTGCGGGGAATGAGATTCGCGACATCCTCGAAGACAAACATGGGGTTCTCTGGATAGGAACCAGGGATGGGCTGAGCTGGATCCGTGATGAAATAATCACCAGCGCTTCAAATAACCATCCACTGGGAGTTGGTTCAATTGTAGCACTACTACAGGGCTCCGAGGATAACCTCTGGGTGAGCATTGCCGGTGGTGGAATAGTCAGGGTTCGAACGTCGGGCGGGCTTGCACACAATGAAACGTTGCCTCTGCGCGCCTACACTACTCGTGAGGGACTTCCCAGCAACGACATCCATGAAATGGTTGAAGACGGTTTGGGTTTTCTATGGATGACTTCTCCACGCGGTGTGTTCCGGGTTCATCAAGACAGGTTTGATGAAGTAGATGCTGGGCAAAGCAGAATGCTCCAGTGTCAACTTTTCGATGCCAGGGATGGATTGCCCAGCATCGATTGCAGTTCGGTTGCCAAACCAGCGGCCTGGAAAGCGCAAGACGGGCGGCTTTGGTTTGCCACTGCAAAAGGTCTCACAGTGGTCGGCCCGAAAATCGAACCACAACTGAACAACGTGGTCCCAGGCATTGTTATTGAGGAGGTCATGGCTGACAAACGGTTGTTCCAGGTGTGGGACGCTGCAGAGGTGAAGATATTGCCTGGTCGAGGAGATCTCGAAATCAGATATGCAGGGCTGAGTCTGTCTCAACCAGAGAAGAACAAATTTCGCTATCGTCTCGAAGGATTCGACGACGATTGGGTGAACGCAGAAAATCAGCGCATTGCCTATTACACTCACGTTCCTCCGGGGCAATACACATTCCAGGTGCGCGCATGCAATGACGATGGCCTCTGGAACGAAACTGGCGCAAAAGTGGTGCTTACGTTGCAGCCGCATCTATGGCAAACGACGATTTTCAGGGTGGGAATGATCTTTGGTTTGGTTGGCGCGATTGGTTTCGGAGTTCGGTCCATTTCGGTTCGGAAGCTTCGCAACGAAATGCGACAGGTTCAGGAACAAAATGCTCTGGCCAATGAACGCAGTCGAATTGCCAGGGATATGCACGATGACCTGGGCGCCCGCTTGACCGAGATTATGTTTTTGACTGATCTCGTCCAGAGGTCTGACGATGCAGGGCCGAAGACCAGATCCCACGCAAACAAGCTTGGAAACGCATCGCGCGAGCTGGTGCAGAACCTGGATGCAATCGTATGGGCAGTCGACCCGGGGAACGACACTCTCGATCAACTCGCGCTCTATCTGCACGATTACGTCGATCGCTATCTATCCATGGCAGGAATCCAACCTTCGTTCGAGATCCCTTGTTCTCTGCCCCGATGTGTCATTTCGTCACAGGCCCGGCACAATCTTTTCATGGCGGTGAAAGAAGCCCTGAACAACGCGGTGAAATATGCCGATTGCACCGAAATTCATTTCAGTATCCTCATGGAAAGGGGAAACCTTTCAATCAACATTCGCGACAACGGGAAAGGATTCGACCTACATTCAGCCATGTCCCTTGGTAACGGCTTGCAAAATATGACTCGGCGACTGGAGGCGATCGGCGGCCGATTTGAAATCAGGTCAGAAGTGGGAAAAGGGTCGCACGTGGAGTTACGCTTTCCATTTCGTTGATGATTGTTTCAAAGGTCGGTTTTTGGTAGAAGAAACGAATACCTGCTCAATCTCATTCCATGACCAGAGTTTCCGTTGTCGAGGACGACGCCGGAATTCGAGAGAGTCTGTCTATCGTGATCAATGGTTCTGTTGGGTTCCGCTGCATCAGCGCCTATCCCAACGCGGAAATCGCACTTCAGGAAATCCCCCGCAACGCTCCGGATGTGGTCTTGATGGATATCAATCTGCCGAAGATGTCGGGAATCGAGTGTGTGGCGAAATTGAAGGCGGTTTGTCCCACCCTGCATTTCATCATGCTGACAGTGTATGCGGACAATGAGAAAATTTTTCGTTCCTTACAATCAGGAGCAACTGGTTATTTGTTGAAGCAGACACCTCCCGCCGAGATCCTGAGTGCGATTGATGAAGTGGTTCGTGGCGGATCGCCGATGTCCAGTGCGATCGCGCGAAAGGTAGTGATGCACTTTCAACATATCACGCCCACCAATCCGACCGAAGCGTTGTCAAAACGGGAGCAGGAGTTGCTCGACCTGATCTCCAAGGGGCAGCACAACAAACAGGTTTCCGACAATCTGGGAATCAGCGTTGAAACCGTGCGAACCCATCTCCGGAACATCTACGAAAAACTGCAGGTAAACTCCCGAACTGAAGCGGTCATTAAATACCTGGGTCGCTAGCTAGATGGACTTTTTGAACCGCGAAATACGCTAAACACGCGAAAGGGGGCTCGTTCTTTGTCTTTCCTGTAATTTTTTCGCGTATTTCGCGGTTTATTCCCTCCAAACCGATCCGTTTTTGTAGTTTTTTGCGTGTAAGGTGCCCCGTACGCCACGAAAATGGACCCGCGCAGTTTTCTGATGCCTCGTACGCCCCGAAAATGTGCCCGCGCAGTTTTTCTGGTGCCTCGTACGCCACGAAAATGGGACTTTCCACGTTTTCCGGTGCCTTGTACGACCCAAAATCAGACCTTCCGGTTTTAGGGGCCATCCTTCTTGGGTTTTTTATGAAAGCTTCGCCAGGCTAAAGCCTGGTAAACCATCGATATACTCCAATTGAGGTATCAGCAGGGCACCTTGCCTTCGTGTCTAATCCAATCGTGGGGTTGTCGTGCTCTGTAGTTTTGTCATTATCGCCGGGAACCCAATTCTCCCAGGCCTGAGCTGTTGCTTTGTGGTGCCAGCCCGAATTGAACCGAAAGACGTTATGCAAACACCTAAAAACCGTAAATCGTTCCGTGAATCTTCCGTCAGGCTTCCGCGCCTCCTGCTTGGAGGCGCTTCCTTGGTTGCGTTAAGCTTTTCCGCCAGCGTGGAAGCTGCACAAGGACCGCAGCCCTCCATCTGCACAAGAGCCTGCTGGGGCGCTCGTGCTCCACAATGTGCCATAAGCCAATTGGCCGACCTGAACCGAGCGATCATCCATCATACCGCAGGACCCAGTGATTATTCCACGGACTACGAAACCTCCAAAGCACGGGTGCGTGGCATCCAGAATCTCCACATGGATTCGCAGGGATGGTGCGATGTTGGCTACCATTTTTTGGTGGATGCAGCCGGTAATATCTTCGAAGGCCGGGCAGGCTCTATGTCAAGTTGGCCGCGCGGAACTCACGACTGTGCCAATAACAATAGCTTCGGGTTCAACCTGATGGGTTATTTTCACACACCCTATAACCAAGTTCCCACAGCAGCCGGTCGAAGTGCGCTTTACGCTGTGATTGCATGGCGAATGCCGTCGGCCTGGTCGCCCTACGGCAGCAGTTCCTACTCCGGATGTGAAGGCACTTTCAATGTTGGCAGCCTTGACGGACATCGCGCCATTGTCGCGACAGCTTGCCCGGGGGATGGATTTTACAATCCCTACATCACTTCGAATTTCAGTGGAGGCGAGGCGCGCAACGAAGTGAACGCGAGAAAGAATGGCAGCACAGGTGGCGCAAAAGTGTGCGACTTCAATGGCGATGGCAAAACAGATCGCTCGGTTTGGCGTCTTTCGAACGGTGGCTTTTACATCGATGGCGTTTCGCCATTTATCTCCTGGGGTGGCAGCGGCGATATCCCGGTGAACGGCGATTTCAACGGTGACGGGAGAGCTGATCGTGCCGTGTGGCGTCCCTCAAATCAGTTCTGGTACAACCACGATTCACAGACTTCCATTCAATGGGGATTGGCTGGCGACATCCCGGTTCCGGGAGATTACAACGGGGACGGCCGAACTGATCGCGCCGTCTGGCGGCCTTCAACCGGGGGATGGTGGGTCGATCTTCCAGGTTTCGCGGTGGTGAACTGGGGAATGAGCGGAGACATCCCGGTGGTGGGGGATTACAACGGCGACGGCAAAGCGGATCGCGCACTGTATCGGCCTTCCAACGGCTATTGGTATAATTACGAGAGTCAAACTTCGGTAGGGTTCGGCGGAGGCGCTGGAGATATCCCGGTTCCAGGAGATTACAACGGTGATGGGAAAACCGATCGTGCCTTTTGGAGACCATCCAATGCTGTGTGGTATGTGGATGTAGTCGGCTATCCCTGGAATTCCTGGGGAGCGAATGGCGACATTCCTGTGCCGGGCGACTACAACGGCGATGGGAAGATGGATCGGGCAGTCTGGCGTCGATCGAATGGTTATTGGTATAACTTCGAAGCGCAGACTTCTATCACGTGGGGGTTGAACGGCGACATTGCATTGCCGCTGCCATACGCCATCCGTCGCGTATTCTTTCCGTAATCAGAGTGGATAGCACCATGGCCGTTCCAAAGTTTCCTTTGGAACGGCCCTTTCTTTTTAAGCCAGAATATCGCGCACGACCTGTCCTTCATCGGCAGGGCCGATCAAACGCTGGTTCAGTCCCATGAAAGGATAGCTGAACTTGTGGGCGTTGATTCCCATTTGATGCAGAATCGTGGTTTGCAGATCGCGCACGGTCATTTTGTTCTGTGCGATGTGATAACCAAAGTCATCGGTTGAGCCATACACCATTCCCGGTTTGATGCCCGTACCGGCCATCCAGATAGTGAAACAGTTCGGGTGATGATCGCGACCCAGGAACACTGAGCCGTTCCTTGCTTCGTTCATTGGCGTGCGGCCGAACTCGCCACCCCAGATCACCAAAGTTTCATCCAGCAAACCGCGTTGTTTCAGATCCTGGATCAATGCCGCGCTGGCTTGATCCACATCTTTACACTTCATTGGCAGGCCGGTAACCAGATCATTGCTTGCCGCGGTTCCATGCATGTCCCAGCCCCAATCAAAGAGTTGGACAAAACGCACTCCTTTTTCCACGAGCCGCCGGGCCAGAAGGCAGTTGTTGGCGAAAGAACCTTCACCGGGCTTCGCTCCGTAGAGATCGCGGATGTATTCCGGCTCCCGCGAGATGTCGAAAACCTCCGGCACCGTCACCTGCATGCGGTAGGCCAGTTCATATTGTTCGATGCGCGTGAGGGTTTCCGGATCCCCGTATAATTCCGCTTCCGCAAGATTCAAACGGCGCAAGGCATCCAAACTGCGGCGACGCGTTTCGCGGGTCATGCCCGGAGGATCGTTGGCGTAAAGAATCGGTTCACCCGCAGTGCGACATTGAACTCCCTGATAAACGCTTGGGAGGAAGCCGCTGCCCCAAAGACTCTTCCCGCCTGTCGGATCGGTTCCGCCGCTCAGCAGCACGACGAAACCGGGCAGATTCTGGTTTTCGCTTCCCAAACCATAAGTTGCCCACGAACCCATGGAGGCAGCACCGGCTCGTTGCGCGCCGGTAAATAGAAACAGCTCGGCGGGGGAATGGTTGAACTGGTCGGTCCACATCGATTTCACGACGCAGATGTCATCCGCAATGCCTGCCATCTTTGGGATGATATCGCTGAACCAGGCGCCGTTGGAACCGTGCTGCTTGAATTTGTGGGGAGTACCGAGAAGATTGGGAACACCTTTGATAAATGCAAATTTCTGCCCGGCGAGCAACGAGTCAGGGCAGGGCTTCATGTGCATTTCGTTCAGCTTCGGCTTGTAATCGAACAGATCCAGCGATGGCGGGGCACCGGACATGTGCAGGTAGATCACCGACTTTGCACGAGCGGGAAAGAAAGGCGGTTTAACCGCGAGTGGTTTCGCGGCATCCAGACCTTTTGGTGAACCAATCCCGTTGTTGGCGAACATCGAACCCAGCGCAATGCCACCCAGGCTGATCCCCGCATTTTTGAAGAACTGCCGCCGGGTGAGGGCGCGCGCGTTGGCCAGGCGGAAAGAGTTCATGTCATTCATTGTAGCAGCAGGTTAGGTTTCGAATATTCTCTTTCAGCTCTTCGTTAGAACGCCATCCATGTTAAGTAAGACATTGCCGATAACCGTCCAGGCGGCTGCTTCTGCCGACTGCAATCCTTCAGGTAAAGCACCCAATGGATTCGTCGCCATCTTAACTGCTTCCGCTTCGGCGCCTTGATAATGTTTCAGCTCCGCGTGATACAATTTCATCAGCTCCTGCACATCCGCATCCCTTTCAGGACGGGCGAGGACCAGCCGCAATCCGTAGCGAATTCTCTGCTCCGGGGTCGATCCGCCGTCACGAACGAGGCGGCGTCCCAGCGATTGCGCAGCTTCCACGTAAACCGGATCGTTCAGCGTCACGTAAGCTTGCAGAGGAGTATTGGTCGGCAGCCGACGGAACGTGCAACTCTCCCGGCTGGGCGCATCAAACGTTGCCATGCTGGGGTAGGGGACAGTGCGACGCCAGGTCGTGTAAAGGCCACGACGATACCGTTCTTCTCCGGTGCTGGTGCCGTAGGTGCGTTGTCCATTGAATGCGGCGCGCCATAACCCATCCGGCTGAGGCGGGTAAACACTGGGTCCCCCGATTTTTTTGCTTAGCAACCCACCCACGAAAAGAGCCTGATCGCGAACCATTTCGGCATCGAGACGACTTCGCGGCGCGCGGGAGATGAGACGATTGCGCGGATCCTTTTGCAGCAACTCCGGCGTGACCTTCGACCTTTGCTGATAGGTAGCGCTCGTCACGAGAATCTTCAGAAGGCGTTTCACGTTCCACGGCGTGGGAGCGTCATACCGATCATTACCGGTCACCACCGAGCCTTTCGCAGACGTAGAACTCTTCAGTGCGTCAGTCGGTTCCATAAACTCCATCGCCAACCAATCCAACAATTCCGGATGACTCGGGGGTGTGCCTTGCGTGCCAAAATCTTCTTCGGTTTCCACGAGGCCCGTGCCGAACAATTGAGCCCACATGCGGTTGGCCGCAACGCGAGCTGTTAATGGGTTCTCACGATCCACCAACCACTTCGCGACCCCGAGCCGATTGGTTGGCGCGTTCGCGGGCCAGGGGTGTAATGCGTTAGGAGTGCCCGGAGTGACCATGTCGGTTGGTTCGAGGTAATTGCCTTTGTTGAACAGATAAGTCTTCCGCTGTTTGTCAGGTCCATATTCCACCATCACCGGGACTGCCAACGGTTTGATCTTATCGAGCTGCATTTTAATAGTATCGATCTCCTTCCGGAGTTTTCCGGTGGAAGGTGCGTATTCCTGGAACCATTGAACCAGTTCTTTCGTTTGTTCGGCGGACCGCTTTGTCGGAGCGATGGTGAGCACCGTCGCGATGTCTTCGGGCGAAGTAAAAACAGGCGTCGGCACCGTGGTAACCGACAACCGAAAATGACCGAGCGTTTGTTTCGCACCCGCCATCTGGGTTAATTCAAATTTCAAGATTCCCGGTCGCAATGGCGTAGCCACTTCGAAGACAGCGTTCTGGGGTTTGCCGACTCCCGGTCCAATGCCCCAGCCCTTTTTCTTCCCGGCTTTACCATCGATTGCGTCGCTGACCGGATTCTTCTTTTGATCAATACTCGCCGTGGCATTGCGCAAGGTAACGGCCCGCTCTTCCATCAAACTCAAACGAACACTCGGGCTGGGAAACGTTTTCACCTCGTCTTCCCACACTGGCTTTCTGTCGGCGTTGAGAACGGTGACCTTGAAATCACTCAAACGCTCTGGAACTTCTGCCCTGTTCCAAATGACGATCGCATCAATGGAACCCTCGGCCCCAAGATCTAGCTCCCACCATGGATTCGTTTCAGTGTCAGTATGGGTTGTGGAATTCTTTGTGTAATCGCCGTCCGTATTCCCATCAACAGCGCGCTCCGGGACGCCCTCAAATCCCAGGCTGGATTGCGACGCCTTTTTGCCAGGAGCGATATTGTTGGTTCCGTCGAAAACCTGCACTTCGGCCAGGGAAAGAATCTTCTCGTTGCCGGGAATCTCCACCCGAACGAAGCGGGCTTTAGGAACGTCCTTCGCATCAGGCTGAAAGGTGACACGCAAATCGCTCAGGATAAAATTGCCACTGGTGGATCGCCCCGGGCCACTTGCTGGCAGTCTGGCGTCGGTCAAGGCATCCAGTCGGATCGCTGTGATGTTCGAAACCGTGAGCCGCGTGGAAATAGAATAGGTATCCTGCTCCGGAGCAGCGGTTCCGGTGACAATGGAGTGATCGGGAAGTTTTTCGAATTCCGTGCCTTTGGCAGATTTGGTTTCGACCACTTCCAGCGCCGTCCAGAGGTCGGGCTGGTTATGAGTCTTCTCCCACTCAGCCAATTCCGATTGCAACTCTTCTGATCCGGATTTGAGCTTCTGCTCCAGCCGCGCAATCTTACCCGTCATTTCGGCCGTCTTCTTTCGTTCCTCGGCACTTGGCAGTGCCAGCGTGGGACTTTCGTTAGGCTGATCGTTGTCCTCGGTTTGATTGAAGAACGAGTAAAACTGGTAATATTCCTTCTGAGTGATCGGATCGAATTTGTGCGTGTGACATTGGGCACAGCCGAGGGTCAATCCCATCCAGGCCTGCACCGTGACGTTCGCGCGATCTTTCACTGCAGCCACCCGCCATTCTTCATCATCCGTTCCCCCCTCGGTATTCGTCATCGTGTTGCGATGGAACGCCGTCGCCACCCGCTGATCTTCGGTTGGGTTTTCCAACAGATCTCCCGCGATTTGCTCAATCGTGAACTGATCGTAAGGCATGTTGTCATTGAGTGCTTTAATTAACCAATCTCGATACGGCCAGATGGTGAGGCGCAAAGGATCTGAGCCGTAGCCAGCCGAATCGGCATACCGCGCAAGATCCAGCCAATTGCGCGCCCATTTTTCGCCGAAAGCCGGGGAGTTCATCAAACGGTCCACGGTTTTTTCATAAGCTGCGGGCGACTTATCTTTCACGAACTCGTCCACTTCGGACGGGGTAGGGGGCAGGCCGGTGAGATCGATGGAAAGGCGACGGATCAAACTATGCCGATCCGCCGGGGTAGAGGGTTTCAATTTATTCGTCTCGAGTTTGGCGAGTATGAAGTGATCGACTGGATTTTGCGTCCAGGATTTGGCTTTTACTTTCGGAAGCGCGGAGCGCGTTGGCTTTACAAACGCCCAATGTGTCGCGTAGGGAGCCCCTTGTTCGATCCACTTCTTCAGAAGCTCTTTCTCCTGGATGTTGAGCGGGTGCCCCGTTTTTACGGGCGGCATCACTTCATCGGGATCGGTATGAAACACGCGGGCGACCAATTCGCTCTTCTTTACATCACCTGGTTTGATGGCAAACCTGCCCTTGCGATCTTTGATAGCTTCCTCGCGGAGATCGAGCCGCAGCCCGGCTTCGCGGGATCCTTCATCCGGCCCATGGCAATGATAGCATTTACTGGCAATGATCGGCCGAATCTGGGCGTTGAAATCGATCTCACCGGGTTTGCTCGTTGCAGCGGTTACGGCAAGGGGCAGATACACTGTCGCCAGGAGGAAAATTCTGAGAATTCTGTAAGCTGGGGACATGCAGGGAATGATGTCGTTCGCAAGGTCTTCGCGCAATGGAGATTTCTGCTGGCAATCAAGCCGACGAATCAGTCTGAAGGTAGGGCCTCTCGCGCTGCGATAGCTTGCGCTTCAAGGTATCTCTGGATAAAAACATCACATGATCACCAACACGAACGACGGCAGGGAAACTTCTCGTCGTGAATTTCTGAAGACTTCCGCTGTCCTTGGCGGCGCTTTGATGGCTCCGGCAATTCTGACTTCAAAGGGGAACGCCGCCGAAAACACCAAAACGATACGCATCGCGCTGGTCGGTTGCGGAGGTCGCGGGACCGGAGCCGCCAACCAGGCGCTGTCCGCCGACAAGAACGTTGTGATCACGGTGATGGCAGATGCATTTCAGGATCGATTGGACTCCAGCCTTGAGACATTAAAAAAGGAAAAGCCCGATCAGGTAAAAGTCGATCCAGCGAACTGCTTCGTTGGTTTGGATGCTTATAAGAAGGTGATGGCGAGCGATGTTGACGTTGTCCTGCTCACGTCACCTCCAGGCTTTCGTCCCATTCACCTGAAGGCGGCCGTGGAAGCCAATAAACACATTTTCACAGAGAAGCCGATGGCAGTCGACGGGCCTGGGGTGCGATCTGTTCTGGCTTCGGTCGAGGAGGCGAAGAAGCGCAACTTGTCTTTAGTGGACGGTTTTTGCTGGCGCTATAACTGGGCGGAACGTGCTGCTTTCCAGAAAATTCATGAAGGCGCCATTGGCGATGTCCGCACGGTTTATGGCGTTTACAACGTGGGAGAACTTTGGTCGAAGCCACGGCAGGACGGGTGGACTGATCTCGAAACCCAAATGCGGAACTGGCTCTATCACCCATGGTTGAGCGGCGATCACCTCGTCGAGCAGGCAGTGCATACTGTGGATAAAATGTGCTGGGCGATGAACGATGTTCCCCCGGTCAAAGCGATCGGTCACGGTGGTCGCCAGGTTCGGACCGGACCGGAGTTTGGAAATGTCTTCGATCATTTCGCGATCACCTACGAATACGCCAGTGGTGCTCGCAATTTTGTTTTTACCCGTCAGCAGACCGGCTGCGCCGCAGATGTTTCCGATACGATCTATGGAACTAAAGGTGTCGCTCGGATTCGGTGCTTTGCTGGAATGCCGTTTATCAAGGGAGAGACGAACTGGGTATACGAAGGTGAACGCCCGGATATGTATCAAGTGGAGCACAACGAACTTTTCGCCTCCATTCGCGCGGGCAAGCCAATCAATAGCGGCGTGCGCATGGCGCACAGCACGCTGACCGCAATCATGGGACGCATGGCTGCCTACACCGGACAGGAAATTACCTGGGAACAGGCACTCAATTCACAAGAGAACCTTTGGCCGGGAGACCTGGCCTGGAACATGAAGATCGGAGTCGGGCCGGTGCCGGTTCCGGGGAAGACTCAGTTTAGCTGATTAGCAACGGACCGCGGCTGTGTTCCGACGGACCAGCCGCAGAGCCCAACGAAAGAGGGACTTTCGTTTTGATTGCCAAGGAAACCTACGTTGTCGCCTCTCGGGCGAAAACGTAGGTTCCTTGGCAGCACATCCGACGGTAAAGCGACTGGAATGAGGTTTGAACTCTCTATGCCGTAGAAGATGCGATTGCGCTGGGAGCGAGGATGCTTTCAGGTCGTCCCAGCGGGACAGACCCTAGTGCGCTTGGGAGTGAGCGTATGCAGGAGGGTGAAAGTCCCTCTCTGGTGGAGCTTACGCCAGTAACTGAAAGTAACTGCGTCGCCGCGAGGCGAGGTGGAGAGCAACTGGA
>JBKJKE010000058.1:0-20813 GCA_046597605.1 Limisphaerales bacterium
CCTGTTATTGAGGCGGAATACACCCAAATACTGGAAAAATCGGACACACCTGCCATAAGACATCAACCCATTCCGCCGCCCCTCGCTGAAAAACACGAGTTTCCGGCCAGACACTAAGTATGATACCTGGGCTACCCGGGTCGGTGTTAGACCGTGGCCTGTTCCCGCTAACCCTCCTCCAGTGGAGAAGAACTAAGTTCCTGTGTTTGGAAAAAATTACTCATCTATGAAGATCAAAAGAAGCGTTTTCGTTGGGGCAGCCGTATTCCTGGCATCCTTCTCAATCGTTGGCGCAGAGCCTTGGAAACCTGCCAATCCCAAAATGATGACGGAGTGGGGCGAGAAGGTGTCGGCTGATTCCGCCTGGAAGGAGTATCCGCGGCCACAGTTTGTTCGGGAGCATTGGCTCAACTTGAACGGGCTCTGGGATTATGCGATCGCGCCAAAGATTCTAGGACAACCCGCAAAGTTCGATGGTGAGATACTTGTGCCTTTCGCAGTCGAGTGCGCTTTATCGGGAGTGGGAAAATCGTTCACTCCTGCAGATCGTCTTTGGTACCGTCGGCAGTTCACCCCCCCTAAAGAATGGGCAGACCAACGTGTGTTGCTCAACTTCGGTGCCGTTGATTACGAATGCACGCTCTGGATCAACAACGGAATGGTTGGCTCGCATATGGGCGGTTCGGATCCATTCACATTCGATGTAACAGATTACATAAAAGCCGGTGCAAATGAATTGGTGCTCGCAGTCACCGATCCAACGGATACCGCGGAACAACCTCGCGGGAAACAACAACTCAATCCTAAAGGTATTTGGTACACTCCCGTTTCTGGGATCTGGCAAACCGTATGGTTAGAAGCCGTGCCAAAGGAAAACCATCTGGCTGAGTTACGTCTTGTACCTGATGTCGCCGGCAAACGTCTGCTTGTCACTCCGCTTCTGAGCCGTGCTGTTGAGCGAGACGATCTTGCCGTACGCGTGACGGCTTCAGCTAAAGGAAAAGTTGCGGGCACAACGATTGTTCGGGTGAACCGCGAAGGCATCTTGAATCTGACCGATGTGCAATTGTGGTCGCCTGAGTCTCCTTTCCTCTACGATCTCAAAGCGGAACTGGTGAGGGTAAAAGCACCCGTTGAGAATCGAAGCGTGTCTAAAAATCGCGGCATCCTTCCGTCTTATGGAGAACTGGAACGTACCGCCTATGTGAAACTTGAACCGATCGGCGAACCGTTGGATAAGGTCACTTCTTATTTTGGAATGCGCAGTCTGACGCTCGGGCCGGGTCCAAAATCTCAACAGCCACATTTGCGTTTAAACGAAACTCCCATTTTTCAACATGGACCTCTCGATCAAGGCTGGTGGCCTGACGGCTTGCTCACGCCGCCTTCCGATGAAGCAATGATCTGGGAAATCAATTGGCTCAAAAGCGCCGGTTTCAACATGTTGCGAAAACACATCAAGGTGGAACCTGCGCGTTATTACTATCATTGCGATCGCCTGGGTATGCTTGTATGGCAGGACATGCCAAGTGGTTTCAACCTGGCACTCCGCAATTACCGCGAAGACCAGGGCGAGCCAGTTCGCCTTTCCACCAGCCGTGAACAGCATGAGCTGGAATTGCGACGTATGATCAATTGTCTATCCAACCATCCAAGTATCGTTATGTGGGTGATCCACAACGAAGGCTGGGGCCAATATGAAAGCTCGGCACTCGCACGTTGGGTAAAAGGAATCGACTCAAGCCGATGGGTAAATGCCGTGAGCGGTTGGCTCGATCAAAACAATGGCGATATTTACGACATCCATACCTACCAGGAAGTCCCACTCGCACCTGCCAACCAGGCGGATCGCGCGATCGTTATTGGCGAATACGGCGGAGTTGGGTGGCCCGTGACCAATCATCTCTGGGATGCAGAAAAACGAAACTGGGGTTATCAAACCTACCAGTCACAACCGGAATTCGAAAATGCCTTGCGCAAGAAGGTAGAAGGATTACTCCCAATGGTGCGAGATCTCGGTTTATCTGCCGCTGTCTACACTCAAACTACTGATGTGGAAGGGGAGGTCAACGGCTTCATGACTTATGATCGCAAGCAAATCAAAATATCTGCGGAAAAACTTAAAGAGGTGAATGATAAGCTGATTCGAGCGAAATAGCCGAACGATCATCGTTTTGGCCTGACCCATCTCAGCGCTTTAGCTGAAGTGAGAAGGGCCTGACCTTCAAGCCGCCTGTGCGTGATTCTCTTTTTCCGAATGGCCATGGAAGAAAAAGATCAGCCGCCCTTGTCAGAGCAGTCCAGCTGTTTCGGGAAAGCCGCAAACAATGTTCATGCTTTGAACGGCCTGTCCTGACGCCCCTTTTACAATGTTATCTTCGGCGCTCATGATAATGAGACGTCCAGTTCGAGGATCCAGCCGCCACGCGATTTCGACGACGTTTGTGCCGACCACATTCTTCGTATCCGGAAATGCTTTCCCCTCGAGCATCCGCACGAAAGGTTCATTGGTGTATGCGTTCTGATAGGCGTCCGCAATCTTCTCACCAAGAACGGCCATTTCACCTGCAGTGCCAAAATGAGCGGCCGGTGCTGCATAGATCGTAGTTAAGATTCCACGGTTCACTGGAATTAAATGAGGCGTGAATTGGATAGTCACTGTTTCCCCTGCTGCAATGGATAACTCCTGTTCAATCTCAGAAAGATGCCGGTGCTTGGGCACGCCGTAAGGCCGCACGCTTTCGTTGCACTCGACGAACAGGTAGTCTACATCTGCTTTCTTTCCGGCCCCGCTCACGCCGCTCATCGAATCGGCGATAATGCCGCTCGCGTTGATTAATTTTTTCTTGAGCAGTGGAAGCAACGGCAGAAGGATGCTCGTCGGATAACAGCCTGGAGATGCGATCAGCGAGGCGTTTTTAATGCGTTCTCGGTAAACTTCGGGGAGACCATAGACCGCCTTTGCCAAGAGTTCAGGAGCTGGATGATCGTGGGCGTAAAACTCTTTGTAAACCTCCGCGCTTCGCAAACGGAAATCCGCACTGAGATCAATCACCTGACAGCCAAGTTGGAGCAGGGGAATAGCGAACTCGGCAGCCACACCGTGGGGCAGTGCCAGAAAAACAATCTGGGCCTGCTTGGCGAGGGCTTCCGCATTCGGTTCGCTGAATCGAAGAGTCTTCGATTTCGGATGACTGGCAAACTTCGGAAACACCTGTGCAATCGTTTGACCAGCGCTTGTGCGTGAAGTAACCGCGGTCAGTTCCACGTGGGGATGGTTCAGGAGCAGGCGGACGAGTTCTTCGCCGGAATAACCAGATGCTCCGACGATTGCGACTTTAACGGGTGCAGATTTCATCATGTCGAATAAGGCTGCTCACACTATGGAGTGAAAGGGTAATCGTTCAACTCACCAGCACTCCATTTCTCCAGCCTGG
The DNA here is from genome assembly GCA_046597605.1 of Limisphaerales bacterium. GTDB lineage: Bacteria > Verrucomicrobiota > Verrucomicrobiia > Limisphaerales > JACDHS01 > JACDHS01. The sequence goes on from JBKJKE010000058.1 coordinate 3,438, forward strand.
CGGTAATTTGCAATGATCTAAATGAAAAAACCTCGCCAGCAGAGCCAGCGAGGTTTTTGAAAAGCCGAATCGGATTAACGTTTGCTGAATTGGAAACGTTTACGAGCGCCGGGTTGACCGTATTTCTTACGTTCTTTCATACGCGAATCGCGTGTGAGTAAGCCATTGGTCTTCAAAGTCGGGCGGGTGTTGATATCCGCTTCGAGCAAAGCGCGGGCAATACCGTGACGGACTGCGCCAGCCTGGCCGCTTGGTCCACCACCGGCGACATTCACGCGAACATCAAACTTGCTGATGTTGTCGGTGACGGTCAAAGGGAGCGTAACGATGGAACGCAGGGTGTCGGTCGGGAAGTAAGTCTCGAACGCACGACCGTTCACCATGATCTTACCAGAACCAACTGCCAGACGAACGCGGGCCACTGAAGTCTTGCGGCGACCGGTTCCAAGAAATTCCTGAAGTTTTTGTGCCATAATCTAAAATTATTATTTCGCTGCGGCCAAAGTCGCAGGTTGCTGTGCAGCGTGGGGATGTTCGCTACCTTTGTAAACTTTGAGCTTCGTCAGCAGCACACGGCCGAGGCGATTCTTAGGAATCATCCCTTTAACGGCGTGGTGAATGAGGTCTTCTGGCTTGGCAGAACGAACCTGACCCACAGAACGATACTTTTCGCCACCCTTCCAACCGGAGTAGCTCATGTATTCTTTCTGCTGTTCTTTTTTGCCGGTAAGACGAACTTTTTCGGCATTGATCACGACGACAAAATCGCCAGCGTCGAGGTGAGGGGTGAAGGTGGGTTTGTCTTTTCCACGGAGAATATCGGCAACCTGCACTGCGAGACGGCCCAAAACTGCGCCATCAGCGTCAATTACATGCCATTTGCGCTGTTCCAAGTCGATTTTCGGCAAATACGTTTTCATCAAAATCCAATTTAAGGAGGCGAGAAGGTAACAAAGAAGATAATCTAGTCAATAGCCCATTTCCAAGAAATTGCGACTATTTGGAAATAGCCGGTTTACTCGGTTTTACGACCACCTGATCCTTCGCGATGTCTATATAAGTACCAGAGTCCGTTTTGATTTTCAACTTCGTATCGGTGGTCAGGACAATTTTTCCCTTGATGACCCTTCCATCGGTCAGTCGGATGTAGTTGGGATCGGTGTCAATCTTCGGATTATTTGTCTCCGTCCATGATTCCGGCACGGTTTTCTTGCCTTCGCACATTGTGCAGGCGATTGCGGCAGTCCCCTTGCATTTTTCGCATTTAACCTTAGTGGTGCCATTGCAAGTCTTACATAGCCCTGTGTCCACCGGTCCTGCAGCAGTGGGGACAATGACATATCCGACGTGAGTATTCGGCCACGCTTTGTAACCCTTTTTTGGGCCTGTCCCATAATAGAACTTCTGCCAAATTTCGCTCGGGCTGTGCCCTGGGACATCCATTTTCTCCCAATGGCCTACTGAAAGCTTTAAACAAGGTGCCGGACAATCGCGCTCGCCCTTGACACATTTCAAAGCCTCGCACTTCAAAGTGCCTTTACCGCTGCATGCGAAACATGCCTTCTGCGTTTCTTCGGCCGACACTGACGTCGCCAGGCCCGCGAGAAGCAAAATGAAGGCTGCGATTAATTTCATGCCTTCTTTTCCGCGACAATCTTTTCCAACTCAGTCACGCGTTTCAAAAGCTCTGGAAGTTGTTGCAGCGCCAAAAGTTGCCGTTTCATCTGACGATCCGGCTGAGCGGGTGTTCCCCAAACCTTTTCGCCATCGCTCAGGTTACTCATGGCACCGGATTGGCCGGCGATGATGCAGCGATTGCCGATCTTCAGATGTCCCCCAACCCCGGCCTGACCTGCAATCGTCGTGTAGTTTCCAATCCGCGTGCTTCCCGCAATTCCCACCTGCGCTACGATCAGGCAATGCTCACCGATATTCACGTTGTGGGCAATTTGCACCAGGTTATCAATCTTCGTTCCTTTACCAATCGTCGTGGGCCCCAGTGCTCCCCGGTCGACCGTCACGTTCGCGCCGATTTCCACATCGTCTCCAATAATCACGCCACCGATCTGCTGCACCTTGCGTTGGATCCCGTTATCCAGCACGTAGCCAAAACCATCCGATCCAATTGCCGTGCCGCCATGAATCCGCACCCTCAGTCCCATTTGGGTATTCGGGTAAATAACGACATTAGGAAAAAGCTGCGAGCCTTCGCCAATAGTGGAGTTTGCTCCGATGTGGTTCCCACCCTGGAGAATGACCCCTGCACCGATCTTCACATTCTCGCCGATCGAACAATGCGGCCCAATGTGCGCAGTCGGATCGACCGTGGCAGTTTTTGCAATCGCTGCCGACGAATGTATCCCCGCGAGGAACTTTGTTTCGGGAAAGAACAGCGGCAGGATCTTCGCGAACGCGATCCGGGCATTGGGCACTTTGATGAATGTTTTCCTCGTCGGACCAAATGACTTATCAACCAACACAGCAGAGGCGTCGCCTTGATCCGCACTTTTGAAATACATCTCGTTCTCGGCGAAGGTGAGGTCGCCTGCCTTGGCTGCATTGGCAGCGGCGAACCCGGAAATCTTAATGGAAGGATCACCCAGCACTTCGCCCCCGAGTTGCTCCGCTAGTTCAGCAGTTGTAAAAGTTGTCATTTGGAAATTGCTCTAAGTACCGTTGTTAAATACCGCGTTCGTTGAGGATCAGGTTCTTCTCGCCAAGAACAATCACCTTTGGAGTCCATCCTTTTGCTTGCGCCATCTCTACTTCTGTAAAACTCATGATGGTCAACCGATCTCCTGGCTTGCCCAGATGCGCCGTGGCACCGTTCAGCACGATGTCGCCGGAACCCCGCTCGCCCGGAATGATGTAGGTCTCAAAGCGTTGGCCATTGGCCATGTTGCTCACCAGGATACGTTCGAAGGGCACGAAATCGACCTTCTCCATCAAACAAAGATCAATCGTCATACTGCCTTCGTAATTCACATTCGCAGCACTGACCTGGGCCCGGTGAATCTTCGACTTGAGTAAATGGACTAGCATCTGGTTGTCGGTTCTTTTCCTATCGTTACAGCCTTAAATCGGTTTCGTCCAAGCGCTTTTCCGCCGGGTTCCTTCACGCGAACGATTGACTTAAAAAATGTCGCTCCTATATAAAAGCGCACACAGCAACAATTCAATCCTCTACTTAAACAGTTAAACTGAAGCAAATTTATGAGCAGAAAAATTCGATACGGAATGGTTGGCGGCGGACGTGGAGCTTTCATTGGCGCGGTGCATCGCATCGCTGCCGCCATGGATCAACAGATTGAACTCGTCTGCGGCGCTTTTAGTTCCGACCCGGAACGGAGCAAAGCCAGCGGTGGAGATCTGTTCCTGGCTCCAGAACGTTGCTACGGCACCTTTCAGGAGATGATCAAAGCCGAGGCCAAACTTCCCGCCGATCAACGGATGGATTTCGTGGCAATCGTGACCCCGAACCACATGCATTTCCCGCCAGCGAAGATGGCGCTGGAAAATGGTTTTCATGTTTTGAGCGACAAGCCCGCCACTTTCAGCCTCGCCGAAGCCAAGAAGATTCGCGACCTCGTCAAGAAAACCGGACTGCTCTACGGACTTACCCATAACTACACTGGCTACCCCCTGGTCAAAGAGGCCCGCGACATGATTGCCGGCGGTAAGCTCGGCAAACTCCGCAAAGTCATCGTCGAATATCCGCAGGGCTGGCTCGCCACCCGTCTCGAAAACTCCGGACAGAAACAAGCCGGATGGCGCACCGATCCCAAGAAGAGCGGGGCAGGGGGTTGCGTCGGCGATATCGGCACCCATGCTGAAAACCTTGCCGAATACATGACGGGCCTGCAGATCCAGGAAATCGCCGCAGATATCACCACCTTCGTGAGCGGCCGCAAGCTGGATGACGACATCAACGTTCTGCTGCGCTTCAAAGGCGGTGCCAAAGGCATTTTGCATTCTTCACAGATCAGCGTCGGCGAGGAGAACAACTTGAACATCCGCGTCTACGGCGAACTCGGCGGACTCGAGTGGCACCAGAAAGAACCGAACACCATGCTCGTGAAATGGTCTGATCGCCCGGCTGAGATCTATCGTACGGGCCAGGGCTACCTTGGAGCCAATGCCAAAGCCGCCGGACGCACTCCTCCCGGCCATCCGGAAGGCTATCTCGAAGCGTTTGCGAACATTTACAAAAACTTCGCCAACGCCATCCGCGCTCGCGAAGCAGGCAAGAAGCTCAGCAAGACAGATATCGCCAATGATTATCCGAAGATCGATGACGGTGTCCGTGGCATGGCGTTTATCGAGGCAGTAGTGAAGTCCGGGAAGGCTAATGCCAAGTGGACGAAGCTCGATGTAGCCTAAGATCATGAAGAATGGGAATTATGGGACCGGGAATGGGAGTAATGAGAATTATAAATCTCATGACTCTCATCCTTCCCATAATTCCCATAGCCCTCCTCCCGAGCGCGTGCTCCCGCCTCGCGGCGACTACCAAACCCTCCTCTCCTTCCAAAAAGCCGAGATCGTCTACGACCTCACGTTCCGCTTCGCGCACAAATATCTGGGACGCGGAGACCGCACCCTCGACCAGATGATCCAGGCTGCACGTTCCGGCAAAAAGAACATCCTCGAAGGCAGTAAAGCTGCCCAGACTTCCAAAGAAACCGAAATCAAGCTCACCAACGTGGGCCGCGCCAGCCTCGAAGAACTGCTCGACGACTACCGCGACTATTTACGCGCCCGCGACCTTCCCATTTGGAGCAAAGATTCCAAAGAAGCTCAATACGTCCGCAAGCTCGGACGCAAAACCCCGCAGACCTACGAAGATTACCGTGAATTCTGCGAAACACGTCCTGCCGCGGTGATAGCGAATATCGCGATCTGCCTCATTCACCAGACCAACTATCTACTGGACCAACAACTCCGCAGACTGGAAGAAGATTTCGTCAAAGGCGGCGGCCTCCGCGAACGCATGACTCGCGCAAGGTTGGCTTACCGCAAAAACAACCCATAACTCTCATAGAGTCCCATCCTTTCCCATAAATCCTATTCAGGATTTGGGAGGGCAAATACAGCTGCCTCAAGGCCTATAAACACAATCGTTCTTGGAAACCGGTACGTTCACGCGGATATTTTCGTAAGTTTGCACTGAGATCATGTCCGATGTTGTCGTCACATCACTCTTTGGCATCTTCACTTTGAAATCCTTCCTAACCGTCTTTCGCTGCCGGATCAAAAAATCCTTCTTTCCGATCCAGAGGGTAAACTCTCGGCTATACTCTTTTCGTTCGCCCGACAAGACAAAGCAATCCACTCCCCCGACCGTTTCATCTGGTTTGACGGAGAAATTGTCAAGAGACGCAAAGGTGAACAACTCATTGCTTGCCCCTTTGAAAAAGGCCTCCGGCACAGTCCCGCTGGCATTACCAGAAACACTCGCCGCCACAGCGAGGTTCGTGTCACGATCTTCATTTTTTTCGGGCTTATCCGTCCCCAACACCATGAAATGGTCATCGCCCGCGCACCACACAGCTCCTCCGACGGTATAGTCAGCATTGATAGGGCTTTCCCATTGAATCTTATATAGATTTTGACGGGACAGTAGAATGCTGAAAACTGTCGTCGACAGCACCTTGTCGTCCGACGTGAGCTTGTCAGTTCCGGAGCTGTAATAACTGCTCAACTTGTCATACGCGGCCTGCGTTTTCGCGATGATTGCCGCCCCATCCCGTGTCACCTCCACGTTGCTTTCGGCTACCGGTCGATTGGAAACCGCTATTCCTACCCCGCATGCAATCACACCTGCTACCAAAGCTGCTCCCGTGACTACCACGGCTGTTTTCAGTTTTAACCATGTCATAATTTTTATTGTCCCGTGGGTTAGGGAGAGAGTTGAGCAGCTCGCTGCCGCTCCCTTAAACGCGGCTGCGGAGATTACCGTTTGCGACAAACCGAGAGGTGCCGCCTGCACTGCATTACTGCAAATAGCCGAAGTCAAAACCGCCCCCGTCAGGACCACCCCACGCTTCTTGAAAAAGCCGCGCAGCTTCTCCAGCGCCCGTGCCACTCGAACCTTCGCTGCATCTTCGCTGGCACCGATGCCCACTCCCACCTCACGGAGGCTTTTGGATTCCACGAATCGCAGCACAATGGCATTGCGATCCTTTTCGTTGAGATCGGCAATGGCTTCGTCCAACAGCGGAGAAATCTGCTGCCAGGTTTCGTTCGTCTCCGAGGAATGGTCTGAGAGGGATTCCATATAAGCTTCCTGGTCGCGACGGATCCGGCGCATCTCCATCTTTTGAAAATTGGCGGCGGTTAATCGGGCCGTATGGAAGAGCCAGCCGGAAAGAACCGTGTTCGCACGGAGGGAACCTGCCTTCTTCGCGAGAATGATGAATACCGCCTGCGTAATCTCCTCGGCCTGATGCGGATTCCGCACGTGCCGAAGAGCAACCGAGTGGACCATCGCCACATGGCGAGAGGCGATTTGGGCGAACACCTCTTCCGATCCGGTGGCGGCGTATTCCCTGACTAACTCCATGTCATCGGTCATCAACATCTACCTATAAATGTCCGCCGGTAGAGAAAGGGAACAGATTTAATTTGTGATGGTAACTACGTCGAGGGGAGGGCGGGGGCATAAACAGAGAAACGACTCCCGATGCCGAAGGCATCAAAGAGTGTAGCCGGTGGTTGAGCAAAGCGATACCACCGGGTAGAAACGCCACAAACGAAAAGCACCCCGGCTGGGATGCCAGAAACATTGGATCACGCCATCAACAAATGATCTGAAGAACGTTATTTGGCGTCGAGGTGGCACCCTCTCCGGGGTGCCAAATTTGCATGACGGTTTCCGGTGGTGTCGCTTTGCTCAACCACCGGCTACAAGCTTTCATCCCTCTGGGATGCGGAGATGACCCATATCCCAGGGCGAGCCGATGAACGAAGTCTCGAAGGGGAAAGAGGCGGATAAGAATAAAGTTTTAAACCCCAATTATCTGGCTCAAGGTATTTCCTGCTCGCAAATGAAACTAAACTGGAAACTGATCACGATATTTCTGGTTCTTGGGGCCTTCGCCATTGGGACGATGATGGATTGTCGCATCACCGCACCGTCCTCCCGTCGTCGGGCTTTGATCAACAGCTTGAAGGAGGTGACCACAACCAATGAGGCACCCGCAGCAAAGATGACGTTTCAGAAGCTGTCTCCTGACCATGAGAAAAGGCTGGCCACACAACGAGCTCTCGTTCTATCAGCGGTTCGCTTCCGCTATGGCACCGATAGATTTACTGGAACGACGAACGATCTTCCTGTGCTACAGCGATTGTTGGATGATCGCGTTTTTACAAAGGAGAAAACGGATGAGCTCCAGGCGATGGGCGTCGTCTTCGGCGATGTTCTCGCCACAGAGCTGGGATTGCATTGGGAGCTTGTGACCGATGAATACGGAACCGATCCAGTGCTGCGGTATGAGACGCGGCCAATTCAGGTGGCGCCGCTAACGATGATATCCAAACGCGTCGAGGATGATAAGGAGATCGATCTGGTAGATCTGCTGGAGGGCGTGAGAGAGACCCTGCATGATATGAAGGACTCAGCTGATTATAGATGATCCACCTGCACGCACTAAACGCCCGTTCTCAGGGCTGAAAGCCCGTCAGAGGAAAGCCCAGGGTGCAGCGAAGCCAGCCCTGGGTCATTTCGGTTAAATTTTTCCCCCGCGCTGTAGGTGCGGCACAGAACAGTGCCCATGGTGGAGAGCGAGGTATTTGAAAAACTCTTGATGACCGGATGGGCGTCTGGCTCACTGGTGACCTCATCCTGTAAACAACATTCAATACAACCAATATGATAATCTGGAGTGGTGTCGGCTTTCTGCCTCTTGTTTTCCTGATAATTTTCGGACTCTGCTTCACCGCAGAAAGTAACGGACCGATCACCCACAAAGCGCTCGCCGGAACCTTTATATTAACGGGACTTGCCTCAGGTGCACTGGGATGGTGGCTTTCCCAGAGACCAGGCCATGTGGTAATCGATAAAATCACCCGCAAAGAAATGGTCTTACGCTCGTCTCATTCCATGTTCTTTATTCCGATGTTTTATTGGGGCCCCATTTTTATCGCCATGGGCCTTTACCAGGTGGTTCAGATAATGATGCATTAAGCGAGCTGCGGTGTTTCGAAAGAGGAGGCTTGGCACACGAGTGTCAGGCCGTCTTTGTGGGGGAAAAGGATTAATCCAGCCCCCCGCCCGAAAAACGCCGTTCCCCGATCCAGCACGACCGCAAACACGGAGGAAAAGTGGGAGGAGATCAAACTGCTTCCTCGTTATCGGCATTAGCATTAACCTCTCGCCGCAGTGCCTTTATTCCCCAAATCCAAGTCCGCCTGGGCCCGGAGCTTCGCCTATCCACTCTTTGTGGGATGCTCATTGCTTATTCTGTACACGTTCATGGGTCTAATGGGGAATTCTACATCCTGGCGTTATGTCGCGGGACCTGTATCCCGCCAGCTTCTTCCCACCTTGGGTTTTCTGCTTGGCTGGGTCTCAATCGCCGGGGATGGATTCCATCCCGGTTTCCGAAAGTACGCCATCTTCGTGGCGGCATTGTCTTTGGCCGGGCGACTCGTCCCCGTCCTCGCAAGCTGACTTTGCTTACTGACGTATTTGTTCCCAACGGTGCGTCCCGGCTTGCCGCAATCAGTTCCATGGACGGGGGGTTGCTGCACTTCCCAGGGTGACGTGAATTTCGACAATTGTAGCCTATTCTTGGAAGAGCGGAGTTGCTCAAAAAACATTTCTATACCTACTGATAATGAGTATATCGAGGCGTAGCACCAGCATCCTTAAGGAATCGTTACCATTGAACGCTCCCGAATACCTCCAGTTTTTAAAGAACCAAGAAAGGATTCACACAGAACTGCTCAATCACATCCCGCCAAATGCAGGTGGCTCGGACCTCCGCAACCTACCAGTGTGGCTCCGAGAGAGCCTTAAAAAATGGGCCGTCTCGGATATGAAATCTTTTTTTAAGGAGGTACTTTCGAAGCATGATTGGGCTATCGGGGAGCACAAATCCTTAATCCACAATCTGCCACCCTCTGCGAAATCGGTTCTCACAATAAGTGACACGTTCGCGGTGGGCTCTACGACGTCGTCCGAGTTTAACGGAGCGGCGATCAAAACTCCGGATAAGCAGGGGTGGGTGGTAGTCTTGCCCACGGGGGCGGAACGGTTGCTGCATTTTGTGTCGGGTCTGATCGGAATTTATGTCTCCGAAGACCTTGCAAATGTTGTAATACGAGGAGGGAAGGATCTTTATGGTGTTCCGGAAAACTTCATGTTTCCTCTTAAGCGTCGATTATTCAGTGGGATTCAGCGCCATCAGCTACAAAAGTCATATCCATTACCTCGCGGTAGCTGTGAAATTCAAAGCTTACTGAAGCGGTATGTGTCTTTAGGGGTCGTCGATCCATCAGACCTTCTTTGTGGATATCTGCCCCTGCCACTCCCACTCTCTTTGGAATTTGCCGGACACCCGCTTGAACCAGGAAACTGGCTGGCCCAGGCAGCAATACGCTTCTTATTGTTACACGAGTACGCTCACGTGCTGTTGCAGCACGAATCAGAGATAATGGGCGAAACTTGCGAGTTTGCGGCGGATGCCAAGGCTGTACAAATTGGGGCTGAGGCGGCGTCATCATTAAATGCCCGAAGCTGCAATTGGATCGGCGCGTATCTATTTCTCCGATGCGCAGGATGGATTCGGGATTTGGAGTCCAACACCAGTGCCACGAACACACACCCACATCCACACTCACGGTGGGAGAAATTAAAGCAATGCATGGAGAGTTCCTGCGCGGATCCTCACACAAAGCAACTGGTTCAAGAACTTGAGACTATTTTCGACGCGGCCTGGCGCGAGTCGGCAATATTGAGGAGCGACGTGTTGAAGGATGTGAATTCCATGGATCTTTTGTTGGAGCGCTGCGTGGAAACGGGACCGCCAGAAATGCTTATGGACCAGTTCCCTCGATGGATACTTGCAGGCGTCCCATGGCGGATTTGCCAGGCTTTTGGACGCTCTCGTGCTCGGCTCGAAATGACCTTGCGGGATTCCCCTGGTGATGAGCATGCTCGAGCAAAATTGAACCTTCTGATGCAGGCGTTTCAAGTAGCGGCCCAAGGTGATAGTGACGTTCTGCATGAAAGCATGGAGCGCGCCTATGCGGAAGCAAAACAAACCAACTCGTAATATGTTTTTAATTAAACCCGAGGTAATCAAAGATACCTTGGCCACCGCCGAAATCTCCGAGAACTTAGTGCTTCCGATTGTAAGCCTCTTGGAGCAACAACATGCTTCATTTGTATCCGAGGTGCAGGCAAATGCCGCTGTTGGACGGTTCGGGGGCCATTGTTACCAAATCTCTCTGGTTAAGCTTTGTGCAGCTCTCAGCATCCTCGTAATACCCGCCATGGACCGGAACCCCCTTAAAATTGGCATTGCCATGTTCGGGGCGTTGGCTGCGATCGATAACGCCATTTGGCGGATGAATCTTGATCAAGCGGCGGTTTGCCAGGCTTTGTATGAATCATGGTGTGACACCAAGGAACGTTCGTTGTCGAAAGCCGAAGTAGTGCGTCGGTTCGAGGTGCTAACGAAGGCTTCTAATGTTGATAAGCGCATCGAGGGTGCCTTGGCCAAGTTGGAAGATCGCAATATCGTAATGAATGATCCGGACTCTAATGTGGTAACACTTTGTGAATTGATCTACCTACGCAAGAGGTAGTCCATACTGGGCTCGTCAACCGGCCACCAATACACCAAAAGGCGCGTGGTTCGTGTCAAAGCGAACACGACTATCAATGCACCCCCTTCGGCAGGCAATCGTCGCCTTTCGAACGATCGGACACGGTCACGTGCAGGAGAAAAGAGCGGTTTACCGACGTGAAAACCCCATGTTTTCCGCGTAAAACCGCTTTCTGGCCGACGTACAGGGCTTGTACTCGGGCAGGAATTGCTTTCCGGTCGGCGTACAAGCCTTGTACACGGTCGTGTAACGGCTTCCGGCCTGCGTACAAGGCTTGTAAACGGCTCGGTAACGGATTCCGACCCGCGTACAAGGCTTGTAAACGGCCCGGTAACGGATTCCGACCCGCGTACAAGGTGTGTAAGCGACCCGGTAAGGGATTCCGGCCCGTGTACAAGGTGTGTAGACGGACGAAAAAGGAGTTTTGCGGGGTCGACAGAGGGTGTGGAGTTTGGGAAATATCCATCTCGGTCATTGCCATGGAAAATAAGGTTTACAACTGCGGTTGGAGTCGCTCTTCAGAAGGTTTCTGCCTCTGGACAACGACAAAACCGGCCGTCCGGGTGACTGCAACAACTTATGCCCAGGCAGAGGACGAATTTCTTGAAGCAATTCGGGAGCAGGGAGGCGCAATGCATTCCGTTCTGGAATTTGTTCCGCCGCTTCCGCCGTCGGAGTTGACTGCAAAGTATTCCTCCCCGGAGCTTTACTTGATCTCGGGTGATGACCGTTTTCAAACCGATGCCCCCCGTTCCGTTCCATTTGAAACGGCTCAAGCAAGGGAGTCTCGATTGATATGGTTGGATTCATTTTATCAGGCACCTGTATGTCGTAGGTGTGTCGCACCCACCGCATCTCGAAGTGAACGCCCACTCCTTCTGGCACATGCACCTGCTGATGACGGAGCATTTGGGCAAGCAGGGACTGAAGGAAGCACCCACATCCAAATCGTGTCGGAAGATTTCTTAGCGTTGCTATCAGAGGATGAACGTGAACGATTAATGTTTCACCCGGTCTCACGCAAGGGTAGGGGAAGAAAATTCTTTGAGCTAGTCGGTCCGGTCGGCACCCCCTTTGTCGGCGTCATGAATCTGCCAGTGAAGGGATGGGGTTGCTCCGCGTGCAATCGTTCCACCTGGGGTTATTGGGTTGATGGCTTGGCCATTCACAGCTTCATGGCAGCTTCCGATCTTCCTCAACCCTTGCCAGGAATTTTCACAGTTGGAACTGCGACAGAGATACATCTGTGCGCCACCGGCGCGCGTTGGCGAGAACTCGTCGGAAAGAAGGGGGTGAGAGGCTTTGTGAGCAGGCCATTTGGAGTTGTTTCAGATCGGGAGTTGGTGCGTCTCCCAAGTTTAGCTTCGCATGTATTGCTAAACAGGTCGTGTTCCAATGTTGCGGACACGTCAACAAAAGGATAGTTTTCGGTAGTACACCCTTTTGTATGGCTAAAAACATTCGAGAAGTAGAAAAAAAAGACAGAGCTCACGGATCTCCTGCATTCCCATATACGATTACACCGAATGCTCTGCGACGTTTTCTTGAGATGGTGCCAAATAAGCCAAAGCCTCCGAAGATCACTCAATCCACACTGAAGGTCTGGGGCCTTAAGAATAATAATGATAGGTCGATTATACCGGTATTAAAGAAACTGGAACTCCTCTCTGCATCTGGGGAGCCATTGGCTCCGTATGGTGAGTTCATGAAAAAAGAGACAGGACCAGCAGCATTAGGCCGTCAGATTAAAAGGGTCTATGGCGGACTTTTTGAAAACTTGAACAACCCAGAGAAAGCCTCCCATGAAGAGCTTAAAAACTTTTTTCATATCCATTCTGGAGGAAGTGAATCTTCAATAAAATACCAGATCGATACATTTAAAGTGGTAGCTTCGTATGCAACCTTTGGGAACTCCGATCCCCTGGAGCAACCTGAAACTCTACCGACTAACTCACCTAAGGCGAACAGGGGTGTCGCTGAAGGGCCAACTGTGCGAATCGATCTCCATATTCATCTTCCGGAGAACAAAACTAAGAGTGATTACGATGCAATCATGGAAAGCATTGCAACCCACCTTTATCGACACACCAGTGAATAACGAAACCCGCGCCCAAGCAGACCTTTGTCTTCGGGTCGACGAACTTCGGCACAAATGGAAAGGGGAAACCCTTTCTAAAGTCACCTGTGCAAGCATTGTGTCTGCGCTAGAGCAATTTACTGAATGCATTCGATATCTAAACACGAGACGATCCACAGGGGCCAAACTAAGCTTGGAAAGCGAAGCTGACGTACAGGACGCGATTTACCTGATGTTGCGACCTTGGGTGTTGGATTTGATTCATGAGAGTCCGACAAATAAAGTTGGGAACAGATTTGCTATTAAGGATTTTGTATCTCCGTCTGCAAAAACCGTTATCGAAGCAAAGTTCATCCGCGATCAGGCACATGGAAAGCATATAGCAAAAGAAATTCACGATGACATTGAGGTATATCGCCACCATATCGATTGTGAGCATTTAATTTTTTTTATTTACGATCCTGACTCACTAATCCCCAATGTTACCGCGCTAAAGTCAGAGCTGGTAGTAGATAGGGTATATGGCGGAAGAGCTCTTTTCTGCTATCTTATTGTCAAACCATAACAGATTTTGCAGGCACTTATCCTGCAGCCTGCTGCCGAAGCTTCCTCCCCAGTGCCAAACGCGTGCGAATGCCGCGGGCGTCGACGTTTAGAGGTAGGCAGGCTTCTTCGATGATGTGGTCGATCCTGTCCTGTCCTTTTAGTTCTTTGGCTTGAGCGGAGGTCTCGGCGTCGAGGGTGCGGAGTGCTTCGTCTTCGCGTTCCACTTGCGCTTCCAATCGTTTGATCCCGGCCTGGACGGCTCCGAGCGCTTTCAGGACCTTGCTGACCTCGCGCCAGACGATGTCGTTTTTCCCATTGATGTTCATGTAAAACGGGATGCCCACCAGGAGACAGAACGGGGTCATGTTCACGGAAAGCTTGAGCAAGAGGGGCTTATCAAATGCCATCCCCCATAATTTCCACTTGGCACAAAATCCGGTGAAGACTGTGTAAAATTCGTCTTCGTCGTCGCCCTCGCCAAAGTGGAACGCCCAGTCGCCATCTTTGAAATTGCGTTCGCAGGCGACGTGGCGACGGACAACCCCGTCTTTGTTTGCGTATTCGGCCACGGGAAATTCGTCTTTGATGGCCTGCCATTCTTTTTGGAGGAGGCGACTGGTGAGAACCTTCTTTTCGTAGGCCTCAAACTTCTTGTTCAAACGCACCCATTTGTCATATTGCCCCTTGGAAACGGAGTGTTCGTGCAATGCGATCAGTTCCTGGGCGAGTTTAGGCGGATACCAGCTCAGGAAACGGATCAGTAAAGCAAATTTCCTGGAGAAAGGGCGTCCTGCACAAATCTCTTTTATCATGAAATTTGAGACGCCAATCATATCCACGGCCCAAAAAGAATAGGGTACGAGCAGCCAATCGTGGACAACCTGCAAAATGGGCCAATGTTGCTTATGTTGTTCGTCCCGGAGCAGGCCGTAGATGCTCTTGAATCCGGGTCCGGCTTTCTTCTGTTGGCTGAAGGCCAGGTTCCCCATATATGCCCAATGCCCTTGAAAGATTGTGTCCCCCGCGAAGTCGTATTCTATTACCATTTCGTCCGGTTGTAGCCGTTTGGAAGGGAATAGCACGAAGTTTTTGTTGATGCAGTTTTGAATTGTTGTGTGGGGAGAACCGCAGCGCGCTGTAGAGTAAGGTGGAGCGGGAGCTCCTAGCCAAAACCTGGTGGGGCAAACCTGTCCAGCCCGTATCTCGGGCAGTGACTCTATAGTTCTGACTGTTTGCCCTGATATTTGCCTTCTCTGCAATGGTTGGCTTTGCTACAGCAGAGCAGAATGTCAGACAATAATATGCGCGAACCTGGTCGCAAGACTCCTGCAAAAGGAGTTCATATCTATTCAGGAAGCCCGGCATGGGTATTTCTGACAGTGAACATTTACGATCGTGAGACCTGGCTTGCTCAAGCACCTGCACAAACTGCCCTGCATGGAATCTGGGAAAAGAAAGCAACTGCCTGGATGGTGAGTGATTATTTGCTGATGCCCGATCATCTACATCTCTTTTGTGCGCCTTCTGACCTTCGTTTCACAATTGAACGCTGGATGGGTTATTGGAAAGATTGCTTTGCTAAAAAAGGCTTGGAACTCGGTAAATTTCAGGACGGCGGTTTTCACCACCGTTTACGAGATGATGAAAGCTATGCCCAGAAGTGGCAGTATGTGCGAGAAAATCCAGTCAGGGCTGGATTGGTGAAAACTCCTGAAGAATGGCCCTTCCGAGGCCGTGTCCATAATATCCGTTTTTAATCCGGGAACGGTTGCAAAGGCAGAAGTCAGGGCAAACCGCTATAGCGATTCTTATAATGAATTTCCGAAATGGAAGAAGCTCACTGCCAATAAATTAAGGCGAGGCAGGTGGAGCGGAAGCTCCTATCTAAAAACGGTGGGGCAAACCTGCCAACCCGCATGCGGGCAGCAACTCTATAGTTCCAGCTGTTTGCCCTGATTTCTGTCTTTTCGTTGATTCTATTGATCGAAGCCAAGCCTCGCTGTTCACGGAAATTCCTCTGGAGAGGGCAAAAATTAGGGCAAACCGGCAGGTTATGCCCCACCATTTTTGACTAGGAGCTTCCGCTCCACCTTTTCTCCGGTGGTTTGCTTCGAAATATGCGATTTCTCCCTCAACAGCCTCACGAGGACGTTTGCGCTCGCTTGACTGTCCCCCCGCAAAATAAAAATATTTTTTGTGCACAATCGCCAATAAAGACGCGGGTCCGGAGGGGCGGGGAGAAGTTGGACCAAAATTCTCTCCTTATGCGTGGGGTGCCTTCCGTGAGACAAACTACCCGGTTCGAGTAACTCGAATCGAAACACCGCCTGGTAAATGAAAACACCGGGCAAAACGGGGCGGAAAGGAAGGGGCGGGCTGACTGAAGTCGGTTGCGCTTACGGAGATTCCAAGCCGGGTCAGTAAGTCAGTAAAGAGAAGGAGAAAACATATGTTGAATACGATCATTAGAAGTATCGCGTTCCTGGTTGGGCTGGGAACCAAAGCAGTGGCCGCGTTGGCCCAATTCGGATCCACCCTCAACCTCCCGCATACGGAGGAAGCGGATATCCCGGCGAAGATGACCGCGGCAAACATCGCCAACCTTGCGCACAAGGAGGCGCTCATCATCATGGGAAACAAGCGGCTCGCGCTGCTTGCGGCCATGAGAACTGGTCGTCGGTTCATGAGCATTGTTCGCGAGAACCTCAAGCCGGTCCTCGGAGCCGATTACTCGGTCCAGTGGACGGCGATAGGCTTCATCGGGAACCTCTCGGTGCCGAGGGCGGCTGAACCGTTGCTCACTGCGTTGCAGTTGATTGAAGGTTATCTCACGGCACATCCGATTGCCGATGGCGGTCCATCTCTCGCAGCGGCTCGTGCTGGTGTGTTGCGGACGGCCCTCGCTACCGCGATCGCTGGCGTGGCGGCTCAGAAGGAAGTCGTGGATACGGCCTTAACCACTCGTGATGAGAAGGCGGCAGAACTGGAGCAGGCATTGCGCACGCTCTTGAGTGAGTTGCACCAGGTGTTGGATCCGATGGATGCGCGTTGGTTGGCGTTCGGGTTCCTCAAACCGGGACAGAAACAATCGCCGGATCGTCCGGGTAAGGTGTCGGTGACCTTGATCGGACCGAACGCAGCATCGGTGAAATGGGCGAAGGCAGCGCGCGCTGAGTATTATCGCGTCTGGAAGAAAGTAATCGGGGTGGATGAAGATTACGTCGCGGTGGGAAGTCCGGCGGACCTGGACTTCACGATCGAGAACCTGCCCGCCGGATCACAGATCGAAGTTGTGGTCACCGCGGTGAACAACGGTGGTGAGACCGCGTTCAGTGCAGTGGCGATGGTAGTGACGTTGTAAGCGTATAGAAGCGTCGACTGGAGAGAGACAGGACCGCCCGGGTTTCCCCGGGCGGTCTTTTTTTGGAAGGCGAAGCCATGGTAGGGCCCACTCACGCTGCGATGATCACGCCCCGTTTAGGTAAGGCGAAAATCTGCGTAAAACATCCGCGTACCTGAGACAATTTTCTCTCTTCCATCGCCTGCGATGGAGGAGAGACGAAAGAGAGGAGGCACCCAGTTTAATCACTGAAAGCGGGTGGATTTTCAAAAAGAGCGCCTCCTCATCTCAATCCCGCACCGCAAAGCGGTCAGCAAAACAATTTGTTCTGGTTTTCTCCTCCATTTCATGGAGGAAGAGGTTCACTGCTGGTTATATTACGTTCCTGGCCACTTTCGTCTTAACTAAACGGCAGTAATGCGAAGGGAAGAAGGCAGAAATTGGGGACGTTTTGGCAAAACGTCCCTAGTGCGCTTGGGAGTGAGCGTATGCAGGAGGGTGAAAGTCCCTCTCTGGTGGAGCTTACGCCAGTAACTGAAAGTAACTGCGTCGCCGCGAGGCGAGGTGGAGAGCAACTGGA
>JBKJKE010000196.1:0-17296 GCA_046597605.1 Limisphaerales bacterium
CAGTAGGCTGCTAAAGGCAAAGTACAATTAACCAAAAATACAGAAGCCATCGGGTAACACCCCTTTTGGCACAACGAATCCCTCTCACGGGTAACAGTTACTTTTGGCACACGGCGGCCGTCCACTGTTTTCTTGCCGTTGATTTTCTTCTCGCGTGAGACCCTGCGGAGCGTGGACTTGTCAACGGTTGGCTTTTTGAGGGATAGGCTTTCCTCGTTAATTTCCAAAAACTTTGTCGGTGCAACGGCTGTTCCGAAAACCGTTTCCTCGCCAAATCCTACCCAAGTTTTGTAACCTTTTGCTGCGTCCATAATTACTTAGTTCCTTTCGGTGCCGTGTTTGTTTTAGGTTCTGCTGGTGCGGGCTGCTTCGTTTTCAAAGCCTCCGCCTTTGCTTGATCTTCGGCGGCCTGGCGTTCTTTGGCGCGCTGCTCTGCGGCCTGCAGGTCCTCGGGCGTAGCTTCTTTCCAATCGGTGGTTGGGATAAGCTCCGCCGCCAAAGTTTGGGGAACCTGAATAGGCTCCCCGCGCTTAAATGGAAATTCGCTGCCCTTGTGGTCAACAGAACCAGCGTTAAGGGCTCCGGTATAAATTACGTTTTTCATCGGTGTGTGTATGGGTCAAAGCTTGAGGTGCGAAATCTGATTTTGAACTTTACGCACGCGCCCCCGGTGGACTTGCCTTCGTGCTCTGTGTCCATTTGGTCGCCAACTGGATCTGTGTCTGTGGCAAGCCGGACAGCCGCAACCGTCCAGTTGCGATCTACCCCAATGGCTTTGGTAATGTCGGCAATCATGCTGCGGACAAACGCGGCCGGGGATTCCGTCAAAACAGCTACGCGGGCTTCCACATGCAACGTGTGCTCATGCACTCCTGCCATTGCTTGTTGCGTGTCCTGCTTTGGGTCCATCAGGTTCATGCCGGGAACCTGGCTTTCATCAAAAGGGGTAGCCTTCCAACAATAGATTTTCTGCCCAAGATTAGTTTCATAGCCGTTGGCAATCAGGATCGTTTTGAACCTGTCCGCCACTGCGTTGAAAATCTTTGTTCGGATTGTGTCGGCCATATTATTCCGGCTGTTGTGGTTGGTCCTCGCTCAATACAAGGCGAACCATTCCATTGCCGTCTTCCTCTACCGGCCCAATGAGGTAGAGAGTTAAGCCGTCCGCTTCTATCTGATCCCCTTCGCCTGCGTCTTCCACGTCTTCGGCTTGCGCAATTGCGAAGTAGGTTTTTCCAACTACTGAGGTTCCCTCAACTTGCGTATTCTGATAAGGACCGTCCAAGATTATGGAAACGGTTTTGGGATCCCCCTCGCTCGGGGTGTAAGTTGCCGCAACGGAGCCGGGAAACTGGCCAGCTCGAAAGAACTTGGCGAGGTCCGCCGCGCTCCGTTGGGCAATTGTAGACATTACTTATCTGCTTTTTCAGCTTTGGCGGGCTTGTTGGCCTCCAGCCATTTCTTGGCCTGATCCGAGCTGGCGACGTGAGCTTTGCCCAAAACCAATAGGCGCGCCGCGGTGTCTGGATCCGTGGTCACTTTGTCGTGAGGGAAAACGTCTTTGCTGTCGCAAACCGTTGGCCGGATGATCAGGATTTCGACGTCGGGTTGATTCGATTTTCGTTTCATAGTTTTTTTGAAATATCAGGAATAGAGCAGGGGCGTTAGCCGCCCCCGCAACAGATCACTTATGGAGTTGTGAGCATGTCCTTGATTGCGGCAAAGCTCTCTTCGTGGCGGGCCCCGACATCGTTCAGGATGTTCATGGTTACCTTGACTTGGTATTTGTCAGCCAAGGTGATGTTGTCCACAACCACGTCGAACGCGCCCCACATTGCCAAGTAGAGGTCTGCCCAGTTTCCGAAGATGAGCCCCGAAAGATTGGTTCCGCTGCCCTTGGCCAGGTTGCTTGGAATCTGGTTAGAGGCAATGGCCCGGTAACCGTTTACAATTCCTTCGCCTGGAGTTGCTCCGTTTTCCCAAAGGTATTGCGGGAAGCCTGCAACCTTAACGGTGCCTTTCATCTTGCCGCGCGCCTGGGTGCTTCCGACATAAGCGAGGCTTCCGAGATCCGCGTTGCCGCTCGCAATTTCGGTTTCAAGGTCAAGCATGCTCTGCCATGTCGGGGCGGCTCCGTTGGTCCCGAGGGCGACAACAGACAGCCCGGACATGTTTAAGATGCCGGTCGGCTCATTGCTTGAACCGCTGCCGTTAATAGCAAGGTAGTCCTGCTTGATGGAGAGAACGCTTGTGAGATCCAAGCGGACAAGGTTTTCAACGTCCAAACTCGATTGGTTAACCAAGTTTTTGCTGTAGGTCGTTGAAGCTGCAATGCGCTTCGGCCTGAGTTGCAATTGCCCAAAGGTCTGCTGGCTGCCTGTTACTGTGGCGGCTTCTGCGAGGCTGTAGGCGGTTGCGCCTGCGGTCTGCTTTGGAATATCCAAATCGCCTTCCAGCCCGGTCAACATCTTGGCACCCATTCGAACCGCAACAATCTGATTGCGGAGCATTGAAATGAAGTTGGTGCTATCCAAGTTCGTTGGAACCAAGTAACCGCCGTCCGCATCGGTGCCGACACTCAAGGCGCGGCTTGCGAGCAGGGCGCGCATCAAGTGAGCACCGGCGCGAAAGTCGCGCTGTTCCACGATCACGTCCGTGGGGATGAAAAAGCCTGTGGGGTTTTCGCCCAATTTCTTGGCGACTTCCTGCGAGGCTTCCAGCTCCAGACCGTCCAGCCGCCCGCCTTGTTCGCTCAAGCAACGAATTGCCCGAGTGATGGAGTATGAGCGCTTCTGTTTTTCGTCCAAACCGATATTGGCATGGCTCATGTCGAGCGGTTTCGGATTGTAGGCATCGAGCACAAGGGCGCGGTATTCGTCCAGTGTGGTGCCGTCTCCGATTGCCTTTTCTACTTCGGCTTCCGGGCGTTTCAGTTTGCCTGCAATGGAACGGATACCCGTTTGCCGGGAGCGTTCGTCGGTCTGGATCTTTTTGCGATCTGCGTCGGTAACAGTTCCTCCGCCTTCAGTAACGGTGGGGTTTCTTAGGATTCTCATGTTTTTTTGTTCTTCCGTGTTAAAATTTTGTTTGCTGCGCCCAACTCCGGTTTTTGTGTCGGCAGGAATCGGGACCACCGAAATTTCGAAAGGCATCCAAGAGACTGTCCGGTAGGTTTCCACGCCTCCCGTTTCGCTCTCAAATTTGATATCTACAATTTCGTAGCCGAATGAAATGTGCTTTCGGATTCCGTCCTTAAGATCATTCCAAATTTCTGTTGCTCGGGCTGACTTGCCGAAACGCAATAAAGCCCGGCCAATCTTGTCCGCGTCGATGCGGGCGCTTTCAACAACGCCTACTTGGTCGTCCTCGTTGTGGTTAACCAAGACGCAAGCCCCATCGGATAGCCTGGAGAAATCGCAAGAACCCGTTTTGTGGTCCAAGATTTCAAACCCAAACCATTGGCGAACGGGGTTTTCGGAGGAAAACGCAACCTCGATTGTGCGGGCTTCGTCGTCGAAAGTGAGCGCTGCGCGGTTTAGCGTGAAGCTTCGCTTGAGGTTCGGCTCCCCTTTGCTTGGGTCACCGAAAAGTTTTTCAAACGCTTCGCTCTTCATTGGAAATCAATTTAGATTTTTCGCTCTCGGGTTAAAGTCCGCTGGTTTGCACTAAACTTTTTATTCTGGTGGTTTCGCTGCGTCCTGCTCGGCCTGTTTCTTTGCAGCTGCTTCCTCCGCCTCAAAGCCTTCCTGGCTCTTCAAGGTGATCGGGCGGCGCACTTGCCCGTCTGATTCCCAAGCGGCTGCAATAGCTGGATTGATTGGCGGGAGTTTTCCGAGAGCCCGGAAAAATACTTCGTCGTCTTTTGTGGGAGTAACTCCGCCGGCGCGGACTGCGGCCCCGTAGCCATCTGAAAGGGATTTCAATTCCGCTCCCGCTGCGACATTCCCGGCGGGCGTTTGAATATTGCTCAAAGCGCGGTCCAGTTCGTCCAAGTCAATTTTGTATTTCGCCGCTATCTTTCTTTCCCGGTCTACGCGCCTGCAAACCTCTTCAAAGCTTTCGCCCGTCATCTCGGCAATGATGTCGCCGCGGGTTTTTAGCTTGAGCTGCAAAGCAATCTTGGCGGCCTGCAAATCCTTTTCAGGGTCAACCCATTGCCACCGGCGGCCATAGAAAATAGGCTTGTGGAATTTATCGAACTTCTCGCGGGGCAATTTGATTTTGCCCATGTCTAAACACCATTCCAACCAGTCGCGAAAAACAACTGCTTCAAAGGAATCAATGAAATGATTCTGCAGCAGGATCCAACTTTCCCGAGCCTCAAGGACTCCGGCCCGAACTGAAGAAAAGTTTACTCCTTCGAGATCCCCGGCAAGTTCGTTGTAGGGAACAAGCAAGCCTGCTGCGGCCCCGCGCAATGTGGC
This sequence comes from Limisphaerales bacterium, assembly GCA_046597605.1. Lineage (GTDB taxonomy): Bacteria > Verrucomicrobiota > Verrucomicrobiia > Limisphaerales > JACDHS01 > JACDHS01. The sequence continues at coordinate 4,425 of JBKJKE010000196.1, forward strand.
TTTGCAAAAGTTTCCGTGCTCTGCGTGGGGATAGGTGGGGTCGTAGGTGCTGACTGTGTAGCCCGGCGGGGTTTCCTCAAAGCTCCCCGGCTCCATGTCCATCATCTTGTTTCCATCGGCGTTTTCGCCGTCGCCTTGCCAATCTTCGCCTGGCTCTCCTTTCGGGGGGTGCAAGAAACCCATTTTAGAAGCACCAATGCGGGCAGCAATGAGGGCGGCCGCTTCATATTTGCCAAGCATCCTGAGACGCTTTGCCGATGCCTGAAACCAACTCACCCCGCGGGATTGGTGAACGTAGTCAGCAATGAAACCATGAATGATTTCAGATGCGGGAATCTTTTCGTATTTAACCTGTGCTCTGTTGGCGAAAAAGTCGCCGTCTGCTTTTGTTTTGATCCAATAGTAAACCGGCTTCTGCCATTCATCATATTGCACGCCCATTCGGATTTCATTTCCGTTTGGCAGGACCTGGTTTAACTCGTGGTCCAAGTGGTCCGGGTCCATCGGCTGCAAGGAGTAGTTGAACCGGTTGCCCTTGTAGCCTCGAACAATTCGAACGAGAAATTCACCGTCTCGGCATTCGTTTTTTACCAACTGCGCTTCCGCCTGCGGTCGGCTCCATTTTCCTGTGACGGTGAAATTTTCTTTTTTGGAGAACTCTTTCCAAGCGTCCTCGATGATATCGCAAGCTGATTGGTCTACGGCCCCGCTTGCGTCCTGTATGTCCATCTGCAACCCAATGCCATTTGGGCCAACAACATTGACAACGCACATGTTTTGAAACTTTTTCGCGTAGTCGTCGTTCTTGCAGAGGTCCCGCCCGCGTTCCCGAATGGTAGCAAAATGCCCAAGCAACTGGCTGTCGTGCGAAATTATGGCTTTCGTCCAGTCATCAAAGAGCCTGCCACTTGCTGCCATATCGAAAGCGCGAACGCCTTTTTTCGAAATCTTTACCGGATTATTCACCCGCCCGGTGAACATGGCGGAAAACCGCTGCCTGAAATTTAGTTTTGAAGTAGTGGTTTTCATCGAAAGCGTACCAAGTGAGTCCGTCCCGAGCGTTTACCTTGCGCGGATTTCTCTGCCAAAATCTCTTTATTGCGGAGCGCTTGGTAATGCTTTTGCAAAAGAATCAGTTCCGAGCGGGGGAAAAATTGCAGGTCTCTGGTTGTCCCGGTTGCGCTGGTGACGCTGAGGCTCTGCTCTTCCCTGGAGGCGGTCCCCTCCATCATTGCTTCTATTGCGGCCAAGACTTTTTGCGCGTGCGTGCGTCCGTCGTAGGCTCCGGATGCTGTGGCCTGATTTGGAAGAATCTTTATTTCACCGTCTCCGCCAGGAAAGCGCCTGCCGTCCGTGTGTGTAAGAAAGGCGAAAAACCAATAATTGCCGGGGGTCCAAGTTGCTGTTGTGGCTGCCGGAACATTCACAAGGAACCCGTCGCCATCGGCAGAGACAACAACGCCCCAAGCAAGGGAAATGTTCGCAGGTCCTCGCAATGCGTAGGAGAGTTGCCAACCGCCGCCCGCCGGGTAATCCGAAAGCGTCTTTGAAAATGTCAGAGTGTTACCGGCTGAAATCTTTGTGGGCTCTGTTGTTGGCGGTATTGGGTCAGACATAAATCAAGCGATGTATTTCCAAACAGCCCAGAGGGTGAGAACGTGCCAAACGTTATCGACAACAATAATGGACCAAGGCGAGCAGGGACCGGTTGCGAACTTCTCTTGCCGGTTGATCTTCGTCATCCAGAACAAAACAATATTTGTTCGATCCTGGAGAAAGTGCGTTGCGAATAAAAGCGATGCAATAAGCCAAGAATTCCAACCGGTGAAAAACATCACAGCCAACGTCCAAAGCAGGCAGTGAATAACGCAGTTCAAAGAGTGCTTTTTCTTGTTAAGCGCCATCCAGTCGTTCTGCAAAAGGTAGTCCCCCACCAAGTGCCCAATAATTGCGAGCGTCAGAGTCATTTAAAAAATGTTCCTCATGCCTCCGATGCGGAACCGGCGGCGCGGCCTGCGGGTAGGTCCTTGCTCTGCCTTCTTAGTTTCTTCCGGTTGCATCGTTGGCGCGTCTGTCTTTTCTATTGGTTTCAGGTTATAAACGCGGGGCTCGCTCGCAACTTCGCTGGTTTGCACCTTCCCGGCCTTTGCCGCCAATGCCTTGAAGTTGGGTTTTAGGATCGTGAGGGCGGCCAAGGCGTACACCCGAATGTCTAACGCTTCGTTGCGTGGGCGGGTCTTGTGCCATTCAGCCCGAGCAAACCCTTTGGAAATCTTTGTCCGTAGCTGCTCCGCTGTGAGCATGTTAAAAAATGTCTCGTTGTAGCCGTATTCATCACCGCGCGGGAAGTGCATGTAGCGCGGGCCGTGGTCCTCAACTTTGAGGTTGGACATGAGGGCATGCTTCGCCGTGTCCGTCCCGATTTTCCAAAGTGGACACCTTCTTGAATTGCCTCGGGTTGGCTGCGCGGGAGCAAGCGGTTGCCCTGCCTGGTTGCTTCCCTTCATTGCATAAATGCGCTGAGAGAAGCGAGGTTTGCAGTATCGGTAAACGTCCTCAGTGAACGCGGATGAGTCGAGCCCCGCCGTAGTAATCCGCAACACTCGCCCGTCTTCTGTTGTCCACGTCCGAGCAAGGGCGGCGTCTATATCCTTCCAGAATTTCGCGTGCGACGTTTTGCCTGGAATGATGAAGTAACCAACGCCCCAAGTTTCCTCCCCCTCGCCAACTCCGATAACCTCCATTTCTGCGCGATCCCCTTGGAAGTCGAGTCCAGCAACCAGCAAAAGAACTTGCTCGGGCAACTTGGGCCCGTAGTCCTCGCGGCGCTTCATCAATGCGGATGCCTCTACCTTGTCGGCTTCCTCTTCGAACGTCTCCGCAAGAAACGTGTTCACCCAAACCATGAGCGCAAGCCGTCCCTCTTTTTTGGCTTTCAGGAAACCCTCTACGAATTCGTGTAGATAGGTTTGATAGATCCTCTTTTTTCCAATGTTTCGGTAAATCCCGTTGAGGTGGTAACCTCGGCGGCCTTTGAATGGGGCTGTTGCTTTCCAGCCTCCGCCTTTCGCCTCCGCTGTTGCGATCGCTTCCAGTCTTTGAACGTCCGTCCATTCAGCTTTGCACTCTATGCTTTCGCAGACGTAAACAGCTTTTGCCGGGTCTGAGTAGGTGCTCCCGTCCTCTCGGGTGAACGTCCATTTTACTTGCCCCCACTTGAGAGATTGCAAATGCCCGCAACAGGGGCAGGGGATAAAGAAGTAACGCTGGTCTGTTTCCGCAAACTTCTTTTCGATCCGAGACAGCCCCTTGATTGTGGGCGTGCTTGATTTGATGAAGACTGCGTTGTGGAAAGTTTCGGCGCGTCCGTCTGCCAGTTCCGAGGGGTCGCCTTCTGCGTTAGGTTCAAAGGCGTCTATTTCATCCTGCAGTACGATTCGTTTTGATTTTTGGCGGAGCGCGGACGGCGAATTAGCCCCGCAAATTGTGAGATTCCCGCCGGGAAACTTTTTCTCAAGCGTGGTGTTTTCGGCGTCCCTGGAACGCGGGTCCTTTATCTTGCCCCTGAGCTTCGGCGTTTCTTTTAGTGAAGGGTTGAACTTCTGTTTTACCCAAGACTTGGCGCTATCCAGCGTCGGATAGACTATCAGAATCGGGCTTGGGTCCTGGTCGATGAAATAAAAAACAGAGTTTGTGATGCACTCGGTTTTTCCTACCTGCTTACCCATGAGGTAGACGGTTTCCAACACGTCCGGGTTCGTGGGGGACTCCATCATTTCGCGCTGCCATGGCATGCGACTTGTGCGAAACTTGCCGGGCTCCGCGGAACCTTCGCGGGAAAGGTATCGGTAGCGGTCTGCCCACTCCCAAATTTTCAGGCGTGGCGGCGGAGCGAAAAGCGCAATCGTTCGGTTTCTAAGCCTCTCCGCTGTCGCTTGAAAGTTGCTCTCCGCTTTCGTCTGAATCTTTGTCCTGGAGATTGTCATAGGTAACGGGCTTGCTTAGGTCGGTAAGGATTTCGTCCACTTCAGTGTCCAAAATCGTTCGGAGGTCTTTGGTTTTCATGCCCTCGACAAATTGGCTTTCCAATTTCGTGGGTAGCCCGAGGATCTTTTGCCGTACGCCAAGAACGATATTTTCCCAAGTCCGCTCTGCTGTCGGAAGGTCCAAAAGCAGGTCTTTCATTTTGTCCCGCTTCATCTCGAACATTTCCGCGTCTGCGGCGGCCTTGCGTGCCTCGCTTGTTTCTATCGGGGGAATGAGGTTGCCCGATTCGTCCTCCTGTTCGGACTTGCTGGCAACTTGGTAGATGAAGGGCAGGGCATCGGCAGCGAGGTAGTAGGCAATCTCTCCCTCGTGGTCTCTTGGGTCTACGCGCTCCAGTCTTTTTTTGACCGTCCGCCGGTCTACGCCTGTCAGCTCTGCAAATCCGTTGATTGTGAAAAGATTCGGGCTCAATGCACAACCTCCCGCCGGTGATCTGGGTGAACGAAAGACGGCGAAAACGAGGCAAAAACCCAATGAAATCCCATGTTTGTGGCGGTGATCAGAAACCCAAAAAGACCCCCCTGTGGTGGAACATAGGAAAGTCTGTCGCTAGCTGCTCGGTGCCGTCGCGCGTTTACCCGTAGTGGTTTCCTTAGGGAGGACCCAAAGCCGGGGGGGTGTAGTGCGATACTGCGCAATGCATGTAGTGCATGCCTGTCTTGCCTCGGTCGTATTGCTGTTGCAGTTCCAATCACAATTCCAAAAACTATTCAGCTGCCCCGAGTCGCTTCCGGTTCATGGTCTGCCTGTGTTCCTTCTGTAACTGTTTGAGGTATCGGCGTTGTGATTTGGTGAGCCGCGGCTTGCTGCAGTTGGTAATGGCTCCAGTAGCCTGGACTGCATACATCCGCCTGTTATGCGTGAACACTGTTCCGGGTGTCTGCCTGATTGCTCGGGTCTTGTAGGTCGTGAGCCATACCCACAACTGTTTGAGCCGTCTTAGTGCTGCATTGAATGCACTCATTGCTTTGGTTGCTTCGTTCATATTCGATTCGGGTGTTGTTACTTTGCGGTTGCTACTGCGTGTATCCATCGGGCTTGGAAATGTTTAGAGAAGTTCTCTTCCACGATCTTCTTGCCTGAGACCACAAAGGTCATGCGCCCCTTGATTGGGGCTGAGTCAATGAAGCGGAAGAGCATACGCAAGGGCCCGCGTTCCTTGTTGGTCCGCACGTAAATCCCTTCAGGCATGCTGCTGCCCGAATAGAGAAAAGGTTTATTGGTGAGAGATCCCAACGCCTGAGAACGTGAGAGTTGCGCGCTATCGAGCTTCCGGACTGCTGCCTGTCGTTTGGCGTCTATCTGCTTCTGTTTGGACTCCAGAGCGTGCCTCTTGACCCTGAGCTGTCTTGCTGCGCGCCTATCCCCTCCATTTCGCGCCATAGCCTCTTTGGCGTATAAGCCCGCTATCTTGCGCCCCTCGCGTGCGTATCGCCCTCCCAGCGAGCCTATACTTGCCGTGAGAGCGGCTTCCCGTTTGTCTGACTTGTCCAGCTCTCCAGCAATGGCCCGCGGCTTCTTTTCCTTCCGCATTATCTCTTCCCGCTTTTTCCAAAAGGAAGTTGGAACGGCAATCCGCCCGGAAGTCTTCTTGGTTCCGCCTTCTTCTTGGAGCTTCAGGAAGTCCGCCTGGCTGCCAATGGTGGAAGTGAGCGTTTCCTTGTTCGCAAACTTAATGTTGAACCCGAGCTTGTTCCCTGGCTTCTGCCAAGGTGTTCCCTTGCTTCGAAGGGTGAACTTTTGGGGCAAGAGGTCGTTTACAGTAAAGGCTTGAACTTCCTTTGCCGTATCGTTGGCGGCCTGAGCCGTGGCAAAGCGCACTTGCTTTGCGGCGTTCTGGAGTGCCTTAAACGCTTCAGGGGCTCCCTTTATGGAAACGTCCGCGCTCATTCAACAGGGAAGAGCCAAACGCCTTTCCTTGTTTGTTTCAGGAACCGAAAAACACGTGTTGACCGGAAAGGAGGTTTTTCAACCCGTTCTTTGGTTGTGCGATAGAAAATTGCTGCGCGCTCGTAAACTTCAGCCGTTGGCGTCGGCTCTTTGATGGTCTTTGCAAACTCCTTTGCATCCGCTTCGGTTGGATCCTGGGCGGGCGTCTCTTGATCCATCACAATTGAATCAGAAACAGTCTTGAGACGGTCCTTGAGCAGATTCTTTTCAGCGTTGTCCCCTTCGTAGAAAGTTCCAACATCGTTGAATGAGACGGAAGCAGAGCCGGAAAAGGTCTTGGCTCCGTCCTGAACGGTTTTTGTGACGGTGATAATCATGAATTGAGAATCTTGTTTTCGAGTGCTGCCCGGCGTTGTGCGCGTTTGGCTTTGCGCTGGTTGTATCGGTGCGTAGCGAATTCTTTCGGGGTCATGTTTAACTTGCGGGCCTGCGTTTCCTTCCACTTGTGCCATTTCCAAGTGGGTTTGATTGTGGGCTGCTCGTTCCTGGTGAGAGATCCCGTCTGCGGTGAAGGCTGAAAAGGGCAGGGCTTGAAAGGTTTGTGGGCTGTGATCGGTACTGCACGTCTTACCTGCAGTTGACCCGAGGAAATAGAGCGGACGGTGCTTAGAGTTCGTTCAAAGTTCATAGGCATAAGGGCTGCCCCTCATACCTCGGGTAGTGTCAACTTTGAGAGTTCGGTCCGTGAGTGCCCCGACTTGCGTTCCCGTTTTCTATGCCGCGCTTTTGGATGCCAAGGAAGTGTCTGCACCAAAGGCAATGCGTCTTGCTGAGGGCGGCCCGCGTGACTCCGTAGTAGCGCGCTGCATCTGATAGGCTCGCGTGATTTATCAAAGCTGGATCGTTCTCCCAAGCTACTGCCATTGCTCGGAATCCCATCGCCCTGGGTGACTTGGCGCCGACAATCCACGCGAGAACGGCGCGGAAGTCTTCGCATACCTGGGCGCGCCTCAATTGAGAGACCTCGGATTCAAGTCCGGACAATTCCGCATCGAACATGAGGGGCATGGAATAGCCGGCTATGGTCCCGCCATCACAAACGATTCCGACCCGTGGCTTTGTCTCGATCCTGGTTGTTCCGTTTCTGATCGGAGTCTGTACGTGGATTGGCAGGGGCGTGTCGCTGCTGGATTGTATCGAGTCAAGAGAGGTGTGTTCGGTTGTCATAGGGCAGGGGATCTGGCAGTTCTATCGCGCGTTTAGCGTCCGTTTTTTGGCGATCGTCTCAAAGACCTCTGTGGGGTTGAAGTAAACGCGGCCGCCGATGCGTATGCTCGGGATCAGCCTGGCCTTTTGCCATGTGCGGATGGTCCGGAGTGATGGCTGCGGGCTGAAGAACCCGCGGAGGGCTGCCGCATCCACCAGCTTTGGCTTGACCCGATCGTCGGGATTGGATGTTAGATTGTTCATTGTCTTGCGTCGGGTTGAGTTAAATCTGGCTTGTTAAAGTTTGGATCCGGTTCTGTCGTTTGATCGCTGTGATCGTTCGCATGAGGTGGCTTGCAAATACTTGCCGGTAGTCGGCTGTGATCCATTTTGGATCCACTCCATGGTCAGTGAACCATTCCAGTGCGATGTCCTCGCTTGGATCATCTGTTAGCGTTGCAGCGAATGTGATTACCTCAGTGGCATTGGCGGGAGGATTGAAGGATGGTTTCGGCTTAGGCTCCGGTCCCTTCATCGCTTCTCTCAGTATTTCCGAAACAGAGAGAGAAACCGTACTCTCTCTTTCTGAAAGACATTTACTGAAAGACATTTCTTTAAAGACATTTATTACATTGGTTCCGTCTATGGTTCCTCCTTCGGTTCCATCTATGGTTTCGCTTTGGTTCTTTTTCGGTTCCTCATCGGCTGCCTTTGGTGCCACTTGGACCAATGAAACAGGAGTTTCCTTTGGTTCTTTCATGGTTCTTTCATGGTTCCGGCGTTCTTTGATTTTGCTGGTTTTCTTTCGGATCTCATCAACCGCGGCTTTCAACTGCTCGTAGGTTAGAACCGTAGAGTAATAGGTGTTCGATTGTCCGTAAGAGCACCGCTTTATGAGGTCGCTTTCTTCCAGTGTATCGAGCGTGTCCCGCAGTTGCTGAGTTGTTAGCGGTACCTGAGGTAGGGCTCGTTTCTTCTTGAGCTCTGTCTGCATTACCGCGGGCGACTTATAGCCCAGCTGCCTGGCTGCAATCATGTCCCGCCTTATCAAGACCGGCGTTGTCTTATAGCTGCAAATTGAGTTGATAGCGCACAAAGTGGAGAAGAGTCGAAACGACAGTTTTCCCTCTTTGCAGTACCAGTAAAGGGAGGTTGATACGAACACTGATGCATCGGGCCCGTGAACGCCTTCGTAATCCGCCTTAAAGGCATCTGCCTTCCTGTAGCTGTCGACTGTCCATTTGATCGACTTTATCTGCACGTTGCAGGTAATAGCCCCCTTGACGGCGTGCTGATGATCCTCGCTTTCGTCATAGTCGGTCAATTCTTTGGAAGCCACATACGCATCCACCCGAGCGTCTTCAATGGATTGGCTCCGACCCGCCTTTGAAATGGAAAAGCATATGATGCGGTCAAGTCTCTGCTCCTCAGGCAGAGGCATTGCCAGTAGACAGAGTGGGAACGTGAAAAACGTCTTGTCGCTCATTAGAACTTCCGTGAAGGATCAGTTAATTTATTCACTCTGCCCCTCACGTTCTCCATTTGAGGCTGCATGGCTTGCCGAGCGACGCGAAGTTCCCCGGTGCGAGTGAATACCAGTCGGGGCAGCCTCTTGTGTATTACATAGGCGCATTTGTCTTTTCCGCCGTTGGCCGATGGCGCCGTCGCTCGTTTAGCATCAAGGCCGGCGCGGACGGTTTTCTGGATATCGTCCCGATAGTGTTGCCGCGGGACATAGATGGCCTTGCGCGTGTGAAAGAAGTAAAAGGGGACTATATCCTTCATACGGAATCCTTTTTCGATTTCTTGGGCTTAACCTTGATCGGGCCAGGTTCGATTGCGCGCTGGAGAGACTCTGCGATTTCTCTCACCTGTCGAGAGACCACGACTCTTTCTAAATTCGGCGCGGTCGAAACTTGATCAAGGACATCGAAGGCTTCAACGAAGCCCCGCATCGCTATCAGTTCTCTTTCAAATGTGGTGGAGTCGCCATCAGACGCAGGACTCCAACGTAGAAACCTGCCTTGCTACTGATGTTGTCATGAGCACCGTCCAGAGTTCCGATGAGGGTTGAAACCTGTGCAACTGTGAGCTGTTCGGGAATCGTGAGGTATTGGTAAATTCCGCCTGTTTCAACCAGGGCGGTGAATTTGGCCAGCTCATATGCGCTGGTTCGAAGTAGGTTCGCAGCTTCGAGCGGGCGCGTGTCTCCATCGGTCCATTCGCTGATGCGATCGCATAATTCGACCACACTGTCGGCGGCGGACTTGCTATTCAGGAGGAATTGAATTTCCTTCTTATTGTCGGCCTGTTCCAATTGTGGAACCCACGTTCTGGTGTTCTTTTCTTGAGTCTGTTTTTTCGTTGGCATAATGTCTTGCTTTCGTTGGTTATGGAGCTGCTTCAACAGCTCCGTTTTCTTTTTTTCTGCGATCCGGCGCTTTCATTGGCGGTCGGAAAATTTGTGAGAGTAGCCACGGTTTGCTCAGTTGGTTGGCTCAGGATCTATTCTTCGGTGTGGGCAACCGATGCGGGATTCTTGAACATTGCTTCGACGGCATTGAGCCCACGTTCGATTGCTAACTTCATCACAGCTTGTTCGGTCAAATGCTTGGCTAGCGATGTCACCCGTTCGATTTCCGCTTTCAGATCGGTGGACATTTTAATTGGTATGACAACTGATTTTCCTCCGGCTTTCCTTGGCATGCTTAAAGGTATACAGATGATATACGACTAGGGTCAAGCTTTTCGTATACGAATGTTCTACTTTCTGGCGGGAAACGTTTGCTAAAGGCTTTTTGTGCTCTTAAAACTCACAAATGGCTGAACGCAAATCTGATCCTAGTTTCGGAAAGAAACCCATTCCGGTGAAACTCGATGAACCTTTGTTGGCAAGAATTGATAGCCTTTCGGCGGCTGATAAAATTGGCGAACCGAGAAGTACAGTTATGCGTATGAGTATGCGCATTGGGGTGGAACAATTGGAATCAGTTTATAAACAAGGCAAGACTGCGGTTGGAGCTATTGAGGAATTATCGCAACTCCCATTTAGCAGTGCGGACGCTGCCATCGTTCAGAACCTCGCTGAAACAGCGCATATGGAAGTAGGAGAGTTTATCGTCCAATGTGTGAATAAATTCGGCCAAACTTTCCGAAATGAATTGCAGATCGGTGAGCATCAAGCCAGTGGAGTGCAGTCCTCGCGGAATTCGGGATCCCTCAGAATGCAAGCCGGCCGTGAATCACATCGGGTTCCTCCACCTGAGCGCTCAAAGCCCAAAGGATCCTAACCTAGTTACTGCATGGGAAATCTTCATGGAACGGCATTTCGCGGCCAGTTGGTCCAGTAAATGAAATACGGCAGGAAGATCCGATAAACTTCAGTTCGGGCGTTGGCTTGGACTCTGGAATCATTTTGGCAGGAATGCCGGTCAGAGTCTCAATATCGTACGCCGCTCTCAGCGTGCGATCTGCTCGATCGGTTCCGATGTAGTGAGATTCAAAAACTAGCGCTTGGGGCGCAACTGCGAGGAAATAGAACGGAACCAGCCCCGCCCACTCATCTTCTTCTTGTCTGTTATTCGCGGGCGTCTTTGATTTTGAAACGAGTGCCATAATCAGCGTCTAAGGGAAAGAGTGGCGAAGGCAAGCTAATTTATTTTTTGCTCTATTTGCATGTAACCCTCTCGCGCCGAGATGCGGAATGAACCGGTATTAGGCCCTTACAAAAGGAAGTACAGTTTTTAAAGGTTACATGCCTCTTTTCTGCGGCTTTTTAAGGCTTGCGACGGAGTTGTTGGGCGAGTTAAAGGGGGTTGTAATGTCTATTGAAAACAGCCAAGAGAAGGCGCGTCTCTCACCTGAAGCCGTGAAGATTCTGGACGAAATTCTGAAAGAGATTCGCCGGCAGCACTCCCCCTGGGCCACACGCGAGGCCGCTGCCGCCTACTGCGGGTGTTCCATGGCAGAGATCGACGCAGCCGCGCGCCGGGGGGATATCAAGAAGTTTACCCGCGGTTCGACTCCCATGTTCAAGAAGAGCGGTCACGCCAAGAGTCTGGATGCGTGGATTGAAAGCGGTGAAGCGAAGCCCAGCAAACGCGGACTTGCCCTCAAGTCGTTTGTGGTGGGAAAAGAAAGGTAACCATGAAGATAGAACTTGTGCTCATTGACAGAGAAAAGCCCGATAAGAAGGTGATGATTGATGTGGAGCTACCAGCAGTTCCTCAGAAAGGAGATACCATCGCGCTCAACGACGGTATGGAGAGCTACGAAGTGAGCCATGCAACATACCGATTCGATGAGGATGGTAAATTTATCGATCGGGTCACGGTAGACGCATGGTCTTTGTGGAACTCACCTGGTCAACCAGATCAAGGATAGCCATTAGCCTGACGAAGCCCTTCGAAGGGCTTTCAGTATCGCCCGGTTATCGCCAAGGGCTTTGGATTATCCGAAAGGGCTTTTGGATAACCGGTAAGGGCTTCATTGGTTAACTGGGTGGTTTGTCATCGGTTAACCAGGTCTGTGGATTTTGGTTAAGCAAACCGTCGCGCGAACACTCGCCATGGCTGTTTCTCCCGCGTTACATCACCGTTACAAACCGCGTTACATCGGTATTTCTGACCCTTCGCCAAGCTGGCCAGAACATGGCCGTGGCCATTCCGACGGGCGCACGAATCTCCCTGTCATGTCGCACGGGCAGAAGGAAAATTGCTTTCTAAAAGCCCCATGACAGGGAGAACCAAAGTGTTTTCGCTCTTAAGCTCGTGCGACAAGCTATCGAACGGGGCCATTTAACCAAAAAGCGCAATGGGCAGCAAGATTTATTTCAGTATACACCACCTGTTGTGTGGTTGCGTCACCAAATGCGGGAATCTGCGGGGATCTGCGGGCGCGCCCGTACAATCTGTGGGAACCTGCTGGAACTCCGGCAGATCGCAGGGGGAGTTCCTGCGGCTCCAGCAGATCGCGCAAGCTCTTTAGAAAGTTCCAAAGCCCTTGGGTATCGCCGGGGCATAGCCGGAAAATGGCCAGCGCCATAAAAAACATAGCGGTGCCATACCCAGAACATGGCACAGCTATGCTTTTGCCATTGGGGGAGCATTGGCAAAGCCATGGCTCTGCTACCGATGTAATCGTAAGAACCATAAAAGAACCAAACAGGAACCGTAGAAATACGCAGCCTATTGGCAACCGGCGCCCCTCCTTTGATCCGCTGCGATCCGCTGCGGAATCCTGCGATATGCTGCCAAATCCTGCCTCCCTCATTCACTTGACGGTCACTTGCTGCGCAGACGCTGGGCAGAGAACGGGCAGAGAACGGGCAGAGAACGGGAGCCGCTTCCGCGGGGGTATCCGAGTAACGCGCCGGTAACGGTTGTGTAACGGTTGTGTAACGGTTGTGTAACGGTAGAAACGGCCATGAGACAATTTTTCCCGCGACGGTCAACCAGGGGCGAAAATGGAGAAGGTTTCTGTTTACGGACTCGTGCGTTTTAATAGGGTCAATAGTCTGACAATCTTGGAGTCAGACGACTTGGATGGGATAAATGCTCCGGAGATCCCCTACTAAATCAACTTGTGATCTGGTCTCTAATATCCGCAGCTACATAGTGTCTGGCCGGAAACTCGTGTTTTTCAGCGAGGGGCGGCGGAATGGGTTGATGTCTTATGGCAGGTGTGTCCGATTTTTCCAGTATTTGGGTGTATTCCGCCTCAATAACAGG
>JBKJKE010000029.1:0-11283 GCA_046597605.1 Limisphaerales bacterium
ATGAGTTGGTTCATCGCGCATCAGTGCGGCTATCGCCGCACCTTGCGCAATCCCTCTCTCAAAGTGGCTGGTTTTCATCCGCCCATCCCTGGCTGGTTTTGAGTGCCCGCTGACACCATACACTCCTAATTCGATACCCGCGGGATAATCAGGATCGCCGTATATGTTGAGTTCGTAGTTGACGCCGCAACGAAAAGACAAATACGGAACATTCTTAAAAATCCCTTTGTCGACCACGGTCGCCGGAATCTGCTTCAATCCAATTCCCCAGGGCTTCTGAGATAGGTTTGCGATAGTTAGATTCCACGCGACAATTTCATTGGTGCTCAGAGTCGACCCGCGATCGTCTGCTTCTTTTCGGATTACTTTGATCTCATTGGTTGGATAATTGTATGTGCCGTGTTCCCGCTGAACTAGAAGCACCGCATCGTTGGTTTGAAGAATTTTCCCTCTAACTATCGCTCCACCTTTGAAAACAATTGTGTCGGCGAATACTATTTTAGTGGGGGTAAAAAACAGAAAGGTAAAGAAAACGCCAAGTGATAGATTGTTCATGGGTCCCTTGAATCGGTGCGAGCCATTTTGCAAGCTGGTCTGAAAAACTGAAGACAAATCTGTCTTACCCTTGGAGGAGGGCCTCCGTCGGCAGGGTTTTACCGTATTTGTCTCCCCGTCAAAGAATAAAAAGCTACATGCTCTCAGCAGCAACTATGCATTCGAACTCAGATAGAATCTCTGCATGGTTTGCATTCAAAAACCGGACCACTTTTGCATTATCCAGCAGCTTTTTTATGTATGTGCGGGCGAGTGTAAGATTCAGCATGTTTTCGCCGTAAGACTCGTCAATCGCTCGAAAATCGCGCTCAATAGCCTCCATTTCTTCTTCCATCTTTGCTATAGCCTCGGGCGATAATCCTTCTTTTTTCTTTGTGGTCTTGGGTTTGACTAACAGCTCTCTTGCTGTCCCCAGAATTAGCGCCTCAGCGAAAGGGATCGTAAAGTCGTTGGCGTTAATCATCATTTCCGCAATTTCAATCTGTCGAAGCGGCGCAACTTTTCTCAAAAGACGAATGGTGCTTGGCGAGATGACTTTATCTTTTAGCAGGTCAATGGCTTCCTCGTGAATTCCATCTAAGAGGTTCATTGAAGCACGCAATTTCTGGACTGTGATATTGAGAGCAGAGGCAATCTTCTCTGGACTTACTCCACTTTGAATCGCCTTCATTATCATCTTGTGCTCTTGCACAGGTGCCAGACGGCTGATCCTTGCGTTGTATGTGAATCCTTCATCGTCTTTTGCAATGATGCAGTCGACCGAGGTTTTCCCCAGTTCTTTTAACGCTTCGTATCTAAGATGCCCGTCCACGAGAAGATACTTTCCTGGCTCCCCTTTTTGAGGGTGAATCATCAATGGCTCAATCACTCCGACCTCTCTGATTGAAGCCAGTATCGCACCATAGCGAACGATACTAGTTTTAGGATTCTTCAATTGCCGAATTGGAACAATCGAATCCATTGATAGGCGAATCGTTCGCAACTCAAAACACAGTTTAGCCGTGCTCATACAGACTCCTTGCGCTTGGAAGAAACCTTTTCACCTAGATAGGCTGGCATCGTCGCCAGTGACTCGGATTTAAGCAATTTAGTAAAATGATTATCCTTCTGCAGTAGCTTCGTGAATGCAGCCACGATAAAGAGCAACCTCGCCTCGCAGATCTTGGCTTTTCTTCCTAATAATTTTCGCCTTTGTGTTTCTTTCCGGTAGGCGTTGACCAAGCTTTCAGCGCTGGTGCGAGGTTTTTGAAGTCCTCCATGTTCTAACCCGGTCCGCCGCTTCCCCAGCAGCCGGCGCTGATCCATTAGTCCTTTTACAGTGCGGATTGAAACACGTGTGAGCTGTTTAGCTTCATACGCCTTAAGTAAGGCTCGCTGTGTTTCAACGCTGTCTGCGGTTGCAATTTCAATTGCTACACTCAATGGAACTTTTCCAGTTAGTGCAGCTTCAAGAAGTCGTTCTTCTCCGGCTTTCTGCAACGCCAGCAGGCCGCTAATCATACTGTCCGAAATATCCAGTTTCTTTCCTATTTCACCGTTGTTATATCCATTCTCTTTGAGCCTTTGAATTTCTTGGAGCAGATCGAGCGGGGCCGAATAACGGCGAGCGATATTTTCGATAAGGCTACGTAGTAAGCGCTCCTCTTTCGACACTTCTACGACAATTGCTGGTATTTCTGCGTAACCAAGAACAACAAAGGCTTCCAAGCGACCTTGTCCGCAAACTAAATCAAAGCCTTTATCATTTCCCTCATGAGCTGACCGGACACTAACTTGAATCGGCTTTTTCAAACCAAGATTCTTAATGCTCTGAACTATCACCTCGAATTTTTTCTTATCCCGATGCCTGGGATTTAAAATTCGGATGTTTTGAATCGGTATCATTAGAACCTCTTCCTTCATGCAGCCTCCTGAATGTCTATGCGTTTTGTCATGCCAAAAAAATAATCGAGGGTGTCAAACCGGTATGCATCGAGATGAATTCCATTGGCCTCAGCAACCCGCAAATTTTCCCAGGTCATATCTATACCGGGCAATAAATAGTAGTCACGATTCCCCCGATTGGTAACGTCCATCCTAACCGCTATGGTGATATCCGGCTTGAGCCCCGCATCCAGCCTGATCGTCCAACGTGAGGAACCGCGTGCGGTGGTCGAGTGCCTACATAAAACAATGGATACAAAGAGTTCGTCATTAACGCACAACAGTTGCGAATTTTCATCCCACCTCGCCTGTCCGCCCAGTTCGTGAATCTTTCTAGTGACATCTGCTACCACCTCTGGCTGCTGCTCCCGCAGATAGCGGTTAACCTCAACGAAGCTGTAATCGATATGAGGATCATATCCGATGAGTTTATACGCGGAAACCAGGCTGCCAAAGCGCTGCCTGTAGGCAGAAGTAGACGGGATACCCTCAGACTCATCGATAACGATACCACTGAGCTTGCCGAGCTTCCCGAAAAGCGCCCGCAACTTACCCAACATCTCTTCATCAGTGAGTGTGATGCTCCTCTGGAGGATGATTGTTCTGGCTTTCCAAAACACCTCCGACTCAACGATCCCTCGGAAGGCAGCATCGGCTCGTATCCACTGTTCCGGAGGATTAACAATTTGTTTCTGCTTCAGCTTCGAGCTAGTGCGATGATACACGTTGTTCCCGATGTATTTCTCATTCGTCAAGACTTGATGAACCGTCCCTCTCGTCCATTCGCGGGCAAAGTCCGTGGTAATCCCGTTTTCATTAAGGCACTTTGCTATCTCGGATTCTACCTTGCCATCGTCCACGAACCTCGAATAGATCCGTTGGACTGTTTTGACTTCATCCTCGGGTCCAGGCACCAAAATGACTCGATCAGTCTGGATGCTTTTGTGCTCCCCCATTCTTAATAGTCCCTTTGTTTGACCAGTCTGATCAATTAACATCCGTCGTAATCCGTAGCCAGCAGTCCCGCCCTGCTTGTAACCCAATTGAATCAATCGGCAGGCCCCTCGAAAAACCTTTGCAGATAGCTCCCTACTATACTCACCGGCCATAGCTCTCTTCATGCTCTTCATGACTGAGGATGGGAGGCTACCGTCGTTTTCAAATTGCTCCGCGCAGTAATGAACAGCGACACCTGCTTGCCTGCATGTGTACTCCAAAAATGCACTTTGATCAGGGTCTTGAAAACGGCCCCAGCGACTTATGTCATACACAAGAATGCACGAGAACTGCACGTCGGCAGATTGAACGTCCTTGATCATTCGGGCTAAGGACTGCCGACCATCAAGGTCTAGCCCACTCTTCCCCTCGTCAGAGTATTCCTTTACAATCAACAAGCCGCGCTTTTTTGCGTAGTCATTGATGGCATCCATTTGATTAAGAGTCGAATACTGCTGATGCTCCGTTGACATCCGCACATACGCAGCTGCGAGATTGGGTGGGCGCACTGGTTTAGCTTTGACCATGAGGCTAGGCAGTAGCTGGATGGTTGCTGTTATTGTCGCCGTTCCCGTCCGCCTCGTTCCCGCACCTGAACCTTTGGCGGTGCTGCTGGGCTTCTCTGGGACTGGAGGATTTCACCTCCCTTCAATAGCAAACTCCGGTAGGCTGCCACGATGTCTTCTTGTAGCGTACTCCCACAGAGGGTCGCAATTACTCCAAGAAGCAGTGGGTCTGGCGGTAGCAAGTTATCTTGTAGCGGAGATGACTGTTTTCGAATTATGGCTTTTTTCCAATAATTAGGATTTGCTCGGCGCCATGTCCGCACACGCTCGACCTCGTCAATGCCGCTCCAATAATCTCGGTTGGACGGCTTGTTGCGCCAACGCTGCTGACTGTGAGTTTTGCTAGCTTTCTTACAAGCAGCCTTGTTGCAGAATTTCTGATGATATTTACTTCGAGGATCGGAAACAAAACTCTGTTCACAGCTTGGACATATTTTAGAACGATGCGCAATTTTGGACTTCACTGATTAGGAAGAGCATAAGAGCAAAGAATGAGCAGCTTGATTTTCGATACCATGTTCCTTACAGGACCGCATCGCCCCTGGGGGAGGTTTCCGTTGGCAGGGGTTGGGGTCGGGGCAAGCCGCCCAAAACAGAAGCATGGAAAAAACCCACCTACGCTGGCGGGTCGTTTCACTAATATTCTTCCGGTTGCTTCGGTCAGCTTCCGTAATTATCTAGAATTTTACACCGAACTCGGTGACACCGAAAAAGGCGCGAAAGCCTTCCCTAAAGCGAACGCTCGTTTTCCGTTCGGTCTTCTTCGCGAACGTCACTGGCTGCGGATGGAAAGAAGCCTTCGAGTGACGATTACTAGGTCGGCTATTACTTGCGGCGGAGATGTAGGATTCCCCCTCATTGCAGTCTTTCCGAAGACGAGGAAGTTAACAACACGACAACATACAAAAAATCCTGCCTCCAGTGAACCGCGTAAGGAATCACAAAGGAGACAGGAGCACTAACTGAGAAGTCACGTGCATTAATGAGAGACGCCGCATCGGACTCTTTCTTACCAGAAACCGTTCAGCAGTGTATTCGTTTGTTTGCTGCCGCAACAGAAAGGGATGACAAATGAAACGGTTTTTTATCAGTTATGCGTCGGACGATCTTGCCGCCGCAACATGTATTCATAATTATTTGGCAGCTAGGTTTCGTGGCAAAGCGGAATTTTTTCTCTCAGACTTAATGGAGCCCAGTACCCCTTGGATGGATCGACTTCACGACGAGATAGAACGCGCTGATGCGGGTCTTTTTCTCCTAACACCCCGCTCAGTGTCTAAGCCTTGGGTGAATATCGAAGTAGGAGCATTTTGTCGTGATAAAAAGAAGATTTTTCCCCTGATCGGTGGCGGTTTATCCCTTTCTAAAATCCATCGACCACTGTCCGATTTCCAGGTGGCGCAATTGGAAAATTCAGACTCTGTTGCCCGTCTCATTCGAGAAATTTCCAATATGTGCGGAATTGTTGCGCCAGCAGGATGCAATGCTCGACAGTTTCGCGAAGATTTAACACGCGCAATGAAGGCCAATATAGCTCTCCCTTCCATTGGAGCCGTGAAGCGCACACTTTCCCTCACAAAGATTCCAAGAGCTGTGAGTTGTCTGAAATGTAGTAGAAACGTGGAACCAGAACACCTGACTGTTCTCGCTGGCAAGAATCAGATGCTCCATGTTAAGGGAACATTAAAGGAAGCTGGCATAGTCACCTTAAGTCTCCCTCAAAATCGCGCAGCTCGATTCCTCATTATTGAAGCTCGCAGAACAGAAACCATAACCTCTAACGAGGAGGGCCAAACTCTCAAACTGGTTGTGAACAACGAGCCGATTTTGCCGTTCCTAGCTTCCCAACGACATTGGCGTGATGAACAATATATTCCGAACTGTAACGGCTTTTTTGTATACTGCTTGGACGGTGTTGCCACCCAAAAAACCTTTCGGGTTAAATTGGTTTTTTGGAATGTGGATATTCAAGGTGCAATGTTCCGTCTCTACCTGGCCTGAATCGTCCGGGAAGTCTCATGGTCGTAAGCCGACCTCTATTTCCCCGAAGCATGCTTATCCAAGTAATCAGCAGCGTTTCTCATAAGAAAAAGGTTGAACATGTCTCTGTCACGCTTGCTAAATTTTCGTAGGGCGCTCAATGCCTCTGCATACTGAGAAATTAACCGGGTTCCCTTCTTGCTCCAATCTATTCGCTGTTGAGATTCCATCGTTTTGGTCTTGTCGGTACGCAGTGATAAAGTGATAAAACCCGCTCGCGCAAGATCATCAACTACACGGTCCAAGGCTTTTTTGTTTAGAGTTTTTTCGCTTCGCATAAGAAATCTAATTCGAATGTAGCATTACGTATGAGTGGCTACGATGCCATTTTCATCTCTCGCGCTCCCCGCAACGGAATGGAGTGCTGGCTGGGGGTAAGGGGGTGCCAGGCACGGAATGACGTGAGGACGAGCGTCGAGTGATGAGCCGATCGCTGGGCGCGATGACTGGTGACGAATTTGGGGTCAGGGGGTAAATTCGTCACGAGTCGAGCGGGGGATACGATGGTAATGAAGACCGCCTGCAAGTGCTTGATCCATTTGGCGCATCCAGGCTTAGTATGCCTCTACTCCATTCCTAGCTAACGTCTTTCTTGTGCTTAGAAGTTATTCGTTTTCGACGAGCCATCCTTCGTTCGCCACATCTCCGTTACGAACCGCTTCGTCATAGCGGCTTCGGGCGGATTGGAGGCAATACTCGCTTTAGCTTTCCTTGTCAGGCAACCACTTGGCAGTTGCCGTTGGTATTGCATTACAGAAATGCGTCATCATTATCTTCTCGTGATCGATCCCTTAATTCAAAATCTGCAAGCCGACATAGCGCTCCTTCAAAGGTATATCGAGAGACGACAAGCTACCGGATTCAATGACATGGCGCGAATGCTTGAGCCGCTTTTCATTCGGCTTTTCCGTATAGTCGAAGGTTTCAATTTGGTAAACCAGAACACCATTAAGAAGAACTTTCCGGCAATTGATTTGGCAGATGATGCGGAGCGGGTATCGGTTCAAGTAACCAGCAACGCCACCACTCAAAAAATAAAAGAAACAATTGAGACATTTAAGAATCACTTACTAAAAGGCAAATACGACAAATTATTTATTGTAGGCTTTTGTGATGCGAAGAAGACCAAGTGCTATCCTAATGTCACAGTTTGGGATATGGACGATATTGTAAATCGCCTGATTGACAATGGATCCGAGGCCGACGTGCAAAAAGCCATAGATGCAATTCGCAGGCATTCCGACTATTCCAAACTGCATCCTTACGAAGAAAATGCATGCTTGGAGATTATCCTTAATTGCATTGATCGAAATGCTATCAAACATCGGATGATTTGCGAGGGCTCCTATGACTTAATGGTTGCTGGGCTGAACGAAATCACAGAATTGATTACGACAGGGGGCGTCGGCGGCTGGAGTAAAGGCAGATCTCTCGATAATTTTCAAAACCAAGAAATCAAAAGCTTTTTGACAAAAACTAAGAACCTAATTTCAGATATTTTGGTTATTGTAAATTCAAGCCGCCAACATGGCTTTGTCTACATCAACCATGAAGGAATGGCTGAGATTGATCGGCTGAAAGAATTGGTGGCTGACGAGGCCAACCGAATAGCAAAGCTCCATGGAATAAACATTTCAGTTTCTTTGAGGGGTAATCGGTCAATCGTTTAATCCAGAAGAATCTGATGTCTATGCGTCCACAGCATTCTCAGCCCTCTGTCGATGAAAAGGAAATTGCCGCTCTGGCAATGAATGAACAGGGGTACCGTCGGGAAGTTCGGGTGATTTAAACGCAACTGATCCATCATGGCGAAAATTACTCTTTCTCTGCTCGAAAATTCCGAAAGTTTTCTGAAGGAAGCACTGCACAAAGCCATTCTTGCAGAAAAGCGTGAATCGGAATGGAAATTTGCGCTGTTTAATCTCGTGCAAGCTATTGAACTGGCACTGAAAGAACGCTTGCGCAGGGAACATCCTCTGCTGGTTTACGCTGACATCGACAATCCCAAACTCAGTGTTTCGCTAGAAAGGGCCTTGGGGCGCCTTTCTCAATGCCCCACTGTGGGCCTGAATCAGGACGACATAAAAAATGTTCGATTGGCAGCTTCCATCCGAAATAGCATCACCCATCACGAAGTAGATGTGAGTATCGAGCAGGTGAAATCCATTTTTGCTAGTTTGCTGGGATTTCTTTCGGAGTTTTCTGAACGCCATCTGAACACCAGTCTGGCGACTAAAGTTCCGAAACATTTATGGAAAAAGGCTATTTCAGCCAAACTTTACGCGAGTGAACTATACAGACGAGCAGAGCAGCGTTTTGAACGAGAAAAAATCGACAAATCGAAGCTGATCACCTGCATTCGGTGTTGGCATGACACTTTTGTAACATCAAAGCGAAGGGATAGCTGCTACCTTTGTGGTTTCGCAGAGCCTATGACAGTATGCCAGGAATGTGGAATTGGGATGTTCGAATCCGAGGGATACAAAGTCTATTACGGCAAATGGTCTTCTGGTAACAAAACAAAACCGACCGATTGGTATCCTCATCTCTGTGAAAAATGCCACGAAGATTATCTAGAACATGGCATCAGGCCGCTCCGGAACTGAGCGCATTGATGATCAGGATTTTGGCTCAGTTTTTAAGCCAATTCAAGGCCGACATTGGATGCGGAATCGCAAATTAAACTAAAACGGTGATTTGCGCCGGGGGAGGTTTCCGTTGGCAGGGGTTGAGGGTCGGGGCAAGTCGCCCAAAAACGCAAAAGCAAAAAACAAACGCGCATTCCGAGGCGGGTTTGTTTCTTTAACGGTACTCGGGAAGGACGCAGGTAGTGGACCTGTCCGTTTCCGTGATGATCCAGAAAACGACTGCGTTCTCAGAGTGATACATCGAGAACAGCCAAGTAACCCATTTCATTCGCATTCTAAGAATGCACTTAGGTATCAAGCTCATCTGCGAATTGCTCGCAGAACAAGCTCAACCACGAAGACCTACTTAGTCGCTACTTAAGAAAGCAGCACCGCTGAGGTTAATTAAGTAGTAATGTTGCTGGCCGTTTCAGATTAGCAACCCCACGCAAGACCAGCCCCGCTTCGCCCATAATTCGGTCTCGGCAAATCTTAATCTGAGTTGCCCTTGCAAGAATCGGCGAACGGGCGAATAATGGGGACTCCATGGAAAAAATATTATGAATACGTTACCTGACATTTCTGAAGCCCAACCATTGAATAAAAACGATAAACCTCTCGTCGACGAGATCGTATCCGTCCTCAAAAAGCATAACGCTCTTGATCGTTTCGGGTTAACCCTGCTTCATCAACACTTTACCGTTGCAGAGGACGAAGTGCTGGTTGAAAGCGTGGATACCGAAGCACGGCTTCAATCAATCCGCCCATTGAAGAAGATCGAGTTGGGAGAATTGAACTATACTGAGACCTCTTGGCGTCTAGATTCAGGAGAACCGATGATGGCCTGCGTGTGCGTCAAGACGCAAAACTCTCATTCGCACCAGAGTCGTGGTTAGTCAGTGATATCCTGTATTGGAGCAGGCGTTCCCCTTCTTCCAGAGAGGATTTTACCAGAACGCCTCCGCAATTCTGAATTATAGCTATTGAGGCCAGATTCTTCTCGTTAACAACGAGAAGAATCTGGCGGAGGCCGATCTCTTTTGCCTTCAGCAATCCTAATCGGAGTATGGCTTTTCCGTAGCCTTTAGCGCGTTGGGTGGGAATAATGTGGTAGTAAATATGGCTTTCGAAACCTTCAACACGCCCCTGGGGCTTGTGACGAATCTGAATGGTACCCAAGTACCGCCCGTCTTGGACAAGCCAGTATTCTGTTAACGGAACAAGCCCAAGGGACACATGATGTCCATCGGTTGTTTCTCCAGAAGCAAACCGGATGTAATCATCCAAGCTTTCTATTTTTGAAAAACCACCGGTGGGATTCTCCACCTTCAGTTCGCAAAGACCTTCCTTGAGAGTTTCTCGATATTCGATTGTGGGACGAATCAGTCGGAGAATGGAGCTTTAATACTTATCTAATAATACAGACCGAATGATTCCATTATAACACTCCCTCGCCTCTGCCATAGTCAATCCAGTTACGTGCCGATTAAGCGCCTGCTCGATCTCCAGGGCCGGGACTCGCACGAACGTTCCGCGACTGAAAAGCACTCTCCCCCAGGAAAAGAGCCCTTCCGGGATATGTGACAGAGTTCGAAACCTACAATCGTTGGTAGGGTGCTTCCGGGCCGGACAATCAAGGAATGCTTTGTTGGAAGTGTTTCCAAATTTCGAGTCAAAGTAGCGTAGCTCGGTTAGATCGCAGTGTGGGCTAAAGGGTATTACCTTGGCCGGAAATTCCCCAGCCGTCTGACCGAGCCTTTTGCTTTTTGATGACAAAACTTGGAAGGACAAGACGTCCCCTTTCGCAATTTTAGACAGCTCAGTTACGACTTCCGACTTACCCTTTTATTCTCAAACTCCGAACGGTTCCAAATGCGGCTTGGTGAGACGACTCGATGATCTTAACCCGTTCTTTCCTTTTCCTCGTTTTGCAACCACTTGGTTGCCTCCATTCCCTTCATCTCTCGCGCTCCCCGCAACGGCATGGAGTGCTGGCTGGGGGTAAGGTAAGGGGGGGCCAGGCACGGAATGACGTGAGGACGAGCGTCGAGTGATGAACTAACCGCTGGGCGCGATGACTGGTGACGAATTTGGGGTTAGGGGGTAAATTCGTCACGAGTCGAGCGGGGGTGTCCCCGTTCGTGAGAACGCCCTCAATCCGGCCAACGTGAGTTGGACGGCCAGCCGTGAGGCGCTCCTATTCCCCGTCTAAAGGACATGTGTCCTTTAGACCTGTCTACCACCATTTCTCCGGGGTGCAGGTCTTCGCGAACCGAACGGGTCATCGCCCCTCTTTACCGAACCGTTGCCTTGGGAGGCGGGTGGTGGCGCTGTAGATTTTTGGGCAGGACTAGGAGTCAGCCGTGGGCGTATCCGCTCCAAGGATACTGCACACCGCGCAACGACGAAGTCCCTGCACAAAAAGATCAAGCCAACAGCCCCGATCCAAGGCAACGGTTCGGCCCCTCCGGCGATGGAACACGTTCGCGTGAGCGAGGAGGGAGGTTTTGTCGAGCACGGCATGAGCCGCGCACAGACCGACAGTGGCGTGAGCCAAAAACCGACCGAAAGTCGGG
>JBKJKE010000026.1:0-9792 GCA_046597605.1 Limisphaerales bacterium
TAACCAACTCTCTCCGACTCGCTTGCTCACGGCGCGTTCAGGGCCGCGCTTTGTCCATTTCCTTTCCCAATCCTACCCTTCTCCCACGATCGCCCACCCAAATCCTCGCTTAAACCCAACTCCAAATCGCCAAAATCATTATCTTCTTTCACAACAAAATCCCTGCCGAACACAACTGGGTTCGTCGCTAGTTTCATCAAGTTTCCAACCTTTTGTAGCTTAACTAAATGGCAGTGGGGTGAAGCCCCGGGGGTTCACGTTCCACAAATGATCCTCCGCCCTGAAAGGGAGAAAGAGTTTCGTGTCTGTATTTCAATTCGTCCAAACGTAACCAACGAGTGGAAAGGAGCGATCAACGCTAAAAACCTTGTTGACGTGACCTGGCGAAGTAATCAGGGTTGACCTGATGCAAATCGTAGCCTCCCGCCGACAAGGGTCTATTCGTATCGGCCTATTCTTCCTCGGAATCACTGTCGCTTTACTTTGGATGGGCGGGCAGGGGCTGTATATCGCAATGGCGAATCGCAAGCCAACCGTGGTCGGTTATGATGAATATGTCAAAACGCGTCCAAAAGCCACCTGGCTGGTGCTGACCAATGCCGTGCTTGATCTATCTGATTCTTCTTACAAATCCGTTCGCGGCGGTAATAGGCCCATCGAACTTTACGTGCCAGTGCGATTGAAACCATCTGACCTCGAAGATAAGGACCGTGTTCCGGAGAAAGTCCACGTGCTACTGGCCACAAAGGATCCGCAACTCATGACGACGTTCATGGAAATGGATAAGCTGAAGTCTGATGAGGAAGCCGAGGCCTGGTTTGCGAAAAACGTTGAGCGTGCCTTTCCGCGCCGCGATGTCAAAGGAGTGGTCCGGTTCGGTATCGATTTGAAGGAGAAAGAGAGCCGCCAACTGGCGCAGCTTCAACCCAATCTCGCGACTGGCTTCATCATTCTTGACGATAGCAAAGAGCCGGAGTTCGGAAAATCCGCCGGCTTGTTGCTTGCAGGGATGATGTGCGTTGCGGGAGGAGTGTTTTTTGTGCGCCGATCACGAGAAGAAACGTCGGCAGATTACTGATCTTTGGATATCTCTGGAAGAGTTTTTCCGAGAGGTGCGATTTTCTAAGAGCAGGTTCACAGGAGGAAATTGAATATCCTGCCTTCAATATATTAGTGTTAGGCAATGGCAAATTACCTTGCGACTCATTCTTTCTGCATTCATTGCAGAGTCTGCCCCTTTCTCAATGTTCCAAAGGGTTTGCCAGCAGTAACCCTTGGGAATTCGCGAAGATTCTCTTGTGAGCAAATCGGGCGTATCCGGCATATGCCGGAGATTTCGATCATTTCCGCAATTCTTTTCTTCAAAAGTAAGCACTCCTACCGATAGTCGGTCGTTCCCGGTTTCTCTAATCTCTCTCCATTCCCAGCCAATCCGCCTTAAGCGGTTTCGAAAGAATTTTTGGCTGAGGAATGTTGTTGGGAAACGTTTGTAAGTGTGTGAGTTAGGTGGGGAACAACCATCCCACGTAGGTGTCAGGTCTGGGTACCCTGAAGCTTACGTGGGATTTTTTCGAAAATCGGTAAGTCCTTTCAAAAGTTCTATATGAACACGAAAACGAAGTGCGCTCTGTTGATCGTTGCCGTTCTTGTTGGATGGCTGGTCTGGCCCAAGAAGGAAACGGCCGCTCCTGCCGACGCAACGTCTCTCGCGGGTGACGCCCCCAATTCCTCCAGGGCAGCACAACGCCCTCGCAGAACTTCGCATGTTCTGTCTCCCGAGGAAGCTTCGTCCCTTGGGTCACCAAAAGGTCAGTTTGCGCGGATCTTTGACAAGGCGCGTCAGGGTAATCGCTTTCTGGTCGCAAAAGCGCGCGACGAAAAATTTCGGGAACACTCGGATGCTGCTTCGGGAATGGATCTCTGGTTTCAGGACGCATCCGGCGAAGAACGATTGATCCACGGAAGCGTGACGCGCGCCAAATTTTCTCCCGATGGAAGCAAAGTCGCTTTCACCACCAGTGATGGCGACCTCCATGTGGAGGATGTCCAGGGCGGAAAACTGGCTAAGGTTCCCGGGGTCTATGGCCCCAGTTGGAACCCGGATGGCACTGCGGTGATCTACTCGAAAGTCGGCGATGGTCAGGACGTGCATCGCCCGGGAACTCGCAGCGTGACCTCCATGAACATTATGACCGGTGAAGTGAAGTCGCTTACCGATGGAAGGTTCGATGACGGCCGTCCAGAGTTTACCCCTTCAAGCGACCGGGTGATTTTCGTGAGCGGCGCACGGACGGGTCTCGCCTCTTTTTGGACGGTGCCCGCCGAGGGTGGTCAGGCGGTTCAGTTGACCAATATCGGTCAGCAACAAGTCAACGAGCTTTTTGTTCCGACACCGTATGAGCAAACCATTTGGTCCGGGGACAAACGATGGTTCATCTACGACTTCAAGAGTGGCGATCAGGAAGAGACCTGGGGTCTTGAATTCAATTCCGACGGAACTTTTAAGAAAGCAACCAAGCTTGCCGATGGAATCAACCCTCGCTGGCAAGCTGATGGAAAAACCTTTGTGTCTGACAAAACCGTGGACGGAAGCATTCAGACCATCGTCAGCAGCCTTCCCTGAACTACAGCAAACCGAACAGTGAACAAACGCAAACTATGAAACTACAAACACCACTAAAAACCATGGCAGTTGCCACCGTGTTGTGTGGCGGGCTTTTCGGCCTCGCCTCCGATGCATCGGCAAATTACTTCCGGCTCCCTCTCGCCTCGAACGCGGTCGGACATTATTATTACGATCACTCTGCCCCCGGCTGGATCAGTGATTGGAAATGCCAGACTGAAACCTACGACGGACATGTCGGAACTGATTTCGGCGCACCGCGTTATACTGCCATTTACTCGGCCGCGAGCGGGACGTTGGCTGCGAAACAAAGTGGTTGGGGTGACGGCTCATTGAGCACCGATCCGAGTCATGCGAATTACGTGATTGTGAATCACTCGGGCGGATTAAGAACTCTGTATTGGCATATGCAGAATGGATACGTGACCGGAAAAGGAATTGGCGCTGCCATCGCTTGTGGTGAACAGATTGGCGCAGTGGGTAACTCCGGCATGACCAGCGGACCTCATTTGCACTTCGAACCTCAGCTCAACGGAGTTCCTGATGATCCGTATGCCGGTTCGTGCGGTGGTCCTGCCAGCTGGTGGATCAATCAAAACGGCGGCAATCCGACAACAGCCTGCCCGGGAATTACCAAGAGTGGCCGGACCGTGGATAACAACACCGCTGGCTTCAGTGTGGTTGGGACCTGGTCTACTGCCACCGGTGCCGCTGACAAACATGGCGCTGATTATCGTTTTCACAGCACGGCACCCGCGAGCGAGCCGGCACAATGGGTGACCACTTTGAATGGCACTGCGGTCTGGAATGTCTGGGCCTGGTGGCCACAGGGTGCAAATCGTTCCGCGAGCGCTCCGTATGTGGTGCAGCACGCCGCCGGGACCAGCACGGTCAACATGAATCAACAGATCAATGGCGGTAAATTCAATCTGCTGGGCAGTTGGAACATGGGCGGCACGGTCTCCGTGAAGCTCTCCTGCTGGACGACCACTGGCTATGTCGTGATGGCAGACGCAATCCGTTGGGATTAACAGGGCTGCTTTCTGTATCGAACGGCGCAACCCCGCGCATACTTCAGGTTTAAGCGAACCGGTCGTGTGCGCGGGATTTTTTTGAATCTTACAGCATGATCTTTCCACCTGGTGATAAAGGCAGACACGGCTTGGCCTGGCTCTGCGTGGTGGGTGGAATCGTAGGTTTTCTATTGCTCCTTTCCGCCTCCGACGAAGGGGAAAGTAAACATTTCGTGGCCAACGAAGTTCCGCCGACAGGGGCGACGAATATTCCCTTCCAGATCATTGATCATTCACGGCGCGGCACGATTTTTCTTTTTTCTAAAACCATGGACGGGGATCTCTGGTTCCGGGATGAACGTGGAAGGGAGCGTTACATTGCCAGTAATGTGGTGCGGGCCAGCTTTTCTCCAGACGGAACCAAGGTGGCCTACGGCAACATGAGCGATGAGTTCTACGTCACTAGCCTGGCGGGGAAACGATTGGCTGAATTGACGCGCGTTCGGGATCATGTCTGGGCTTCCAATAGCGCAGCCGTGACTCTGTCCGCCCTGGCAGCGATTGATTACCCTGAAACAGAGCAAACAATTGTTTACCACCTTGAGCCTGAGCAGAAGCTACCTCCACAGAAAGGAGAGTAGTTTGCTATGGAGATTGTTCCATGGCATCGGATTAGTTAAGATTCCGCCCACCGTGAATGTGAGATGTGCCTTTTCCATTGCATCTGTCCTGCCGGTCCTTCTTTGGATTATTTCATTCACGGTTATTCTCTCTGGGAAAGCCCAGGTGGGGACCAACAGCGAGATTCAAACAGTCCTGACCGGCGCTTTTCATCTCCGGAAGCCTATGCCTGGTTCGACCAATTCTGGCGCGGCTACGATTCCACCCCCCTACAGCTCGCGGTATTGGTCTACGGGCGATGATTCATCTCGCAACGTGGTTCACGCAGTGGCGCAAACTTCCGATGGAATTATTTGGGTGGGAACGGCGGCCGGGCTTGCCCGCTTCGATACGGAACATTTTCAATTCGTTGCTTTGGGCAGTTCCAATAGTTTCACGAACAAGATAAACGCTCTTTGTGCCGGGAAGAGCAATGAGCTTTGGGTCGGCACGGCCGGGCAGGGGTTGCTTGAGC
The DNA here is from genome assembly GCA_046597605.1 of Limisphaerales bacterium. Classification (GTDB taxonomy): domain Bacteria; phylum Verrucomicrobiota; class Verrucomicrobiia; order Limisphaerales; family JACDHS01; genus JACDHS01. The sequence continues at coordinate 4,772 of JBKJKE010000026.1, forward strand.
TTCGGGGAGAGGAGTGGATCAAACACCGAACGCCGCAGAGATCAGACCCCAATATTCTTTCCATCTTTCGAAATGACGATGAATCCATTTTTGTAGGGACGCGTAAAGGGATCGCTCTTCTGAAAGACGGCACGCTCGCTTCCCGGGAGGACGATCATGATTCCGTTCCCGGACCGGAAAAGAGTTTTACGACAGAAACTGTTCGGTCATTTTCCCGCGGCACTGATGGGGACCTGTGGCTTGGGGCAGGGGATAATCTAATGCGAATGCGCGGAGGTGCCATCATCTCCGCCTCGAATCTGCACGAGTTCAATCCTACCTACATTCGTTCGGTTTGTTATCGCCGGGATGGGAGCATTTGGATTGGTGTTAATTCAGGGCTGATATGTTTCCGGGATGGCAAGTTTACCATTTACGCCAAGTTTAACGGGCTGCCCGACAATATTGTCACGGTGGTTTTCGAAGACAGTCGCAGCAATCTTTGGATCGGGACGTCCGCCGGCCTTTGTCGTTTTGTGGATGGACGGTTCCTGGTCGAAACGACCTCCGAAGGGGACACCTACGATCAGATCCATTGCCTGTTCGAAGACCGGGAAAATAATTTGTGGGTTGGGTCCAAGAACGGATTGTACCAACTGCGAGTGCAACAGTTTACCACCTATACCGCCCGGCACGGACTGGCGCATAACAATGTAACATCCGTTTACGAAGAGGAAGATGGGACAATTTGGGTGGGAACATGGGGAGGTGGTTTGCATTGTCTGAGGCCGGGTTCAGTCTCTATTTTTTCAAGCGCGAAGAATCAAACCATTCGCAATGACCTGGTGCTGGCAATTGGAGGGGCGTCCGACGGCGGGATCTGGTTTTGTGGTGATTACGACAGCGGGATTTATCGAGTCAAGGAGGGGGAGGTAAAGCGGATCGGCTGGGAGTTGGGCTTTCAATATATCGCCGCCCGCGCATTGTTCGAGGAGTCAGCGAATCGGCTCTTGATAGGAACCGCGGTTGAGTCGTTGGTGAATTTCGAGGACGGAAAAGCATCCAAATGGGTGGCACCCGAGTTGTTGCCTTCGAAGAACATCCGCGCTCTTCTCCGGACCAAAAAGGGGACGCTCTGGATAGGAACTGATGCTGGTCTGGCCGGTAAAACAGGCGAAGCGCTTTCCACTTTTACCGTAACAAACGGGTTGCTCGATAACTTCGTCTACTCGCTTTACGAAGGGAGTGACGAGAGTCTTTGGATCGGGACCGGGCGTGGGCTGAATCGTTTACAAAACGGAAAATTCACTTCGTATTCCAAAGAGCAGGGACTTCTTGAAGGCAGTGTTCTCGAGATCCTTGAAGATGACTCGGATAACCTCTGGCTGGCGACAAGACAAGGTATTCACCGGATAAACCGAGGTGATCTGGACAGGATGGATGCGGGCGAAATCACTACCCTTCCGGTAAAAGCTTTTGGTCGAACCGACGGTCTCCTCAGCCCGGTGTGTGTCGCCGTAGCAAAGCCCTCTGCCGTGAGAAGCCAGGACGGCCGCCTCTGGTTCGCCACGACCAAAGGGTTGGCTGTCACCGATCCCAATCTGAAAATCGGCCGGAACGAAGTTTCCCCTCCCGTCGTGATTCGAGAGATCCTCGCAGACAAGAAAGTGCAAGATTTTACATTTGGAATGGGCGACGACAATCAAGCGCTCGCTTCCATGTTGATCCCTCGCGGAAGCGGTGAGTTGGAATTCCGCTACACGGCATTGAGTTACGCAGCCCCGGAGAAAAACCAGTTCAAATACAAGCTGAAAGGATTTGATGCCGGTTGGGTGGATGCCGGGACACGGCGAGCCGCCTTTTACAATAGTGTGCCGCCGGGTTCTTATGAGTTTCAGGTGGTGGCTTGCAACAATGACGGCGTTTGGAACGAGATTGGGTCCGCGATAAAGCTGACGCTACAGCCTCATTATTGGCAGACCAAATCGTTCAAAGGGCTCCTTGGCCTGACCTTGTTCGGCCTCGTGGCAGGCATGGCTCGATATGTGACATGGAAAAGAGTGCGAATCAAAATGCAGCAACTCGAGCAACAGCATGCTATCGAGAAAGAGCGCACCCGCATCGCGCGCGATATGCACGATGAGCTCGGGGCAAGGTTGACCGAGATTCGGGTGCTCAGTGATCTTACCGGAAGAAGTAAAGATCGACCGGCTGAGGTCGAGGTGAAATCCAGGCGAATTTCGGCTGCTGCGGGCGAATTGATCGGTAATCTTCATTCCATTGTTTGGGCCGTGAATCCCGCCAACGATTCCCTTGAGAAGCTCTCGGATTTCATCTGCGGCTTTGCGCAACCGTTTCTGGAAGCGGCCGGGATTCGATGCCGGTTTGAACTCCAGGAACAGCTGCCGGAATGCCGTCTTTCATCGGAAGTCCGCCACCACATCGTGCTCGCCATTAAAGAAGCATTGAACAATGCGGTGAAACATGCGGAAGCGTCTGAGGTGAAAATCTCCTTAAGTGTGAAGAACTCCAAACTCACCGTTTCGATCGCCGACAACGGGAAAGGTTTTCAAAGCACGAACACTTCAAGCTTCGGGAACGGCTTGCAGAACATGGAAAAAAGGATGCGCAACATAGATAGCAGTTACCAGTTGTTGACCGCCGCCGGGCAGGGCACGACAATCCGTCTCGAAATCCCCCTCAAAGATGCCACCAGCCATTAAAGTTTGTATCGTGGAGGACAATGCACCTCTGCGCGAAACCATGAGCATTCTTCTGAATGGCTCCGGGCAATTCCGTTGCTGTGGCGCTTTTCCGAATGGAGAAGCTGCCCTCAAGCAGATGCCGGCTGATTGGCCACAAGTCGTGCTCATGGATATCAATCTGCCGAAGATGTCGGGGATCGAATGTGTCTCCAAGCTGAAAGGGTTACGACCGGAATTGCACGTGATCATGTTGACCATCTGCGGCGACGAAGACGACATCTTCGAATCGTTGAAAGCGGGCGCCAGTGGCTACCTCCTGAAATCCGCATCACCCGGAGAGATCCTGGAGGCGATTACCGAGGTGCATCAGGGCGGTGCTCCCATGTCGAGTGCCATCGCGCACAAGGTGGTGCGATATTTCCAAAAGCTAAAAGCGCCGGAACCAGCGACCAACCTAACGAAGCGCGAGAGTGAAATTCTGAGTTACCTCGCAAAAGGATTCCAATACAAAGAGATCGCCGACGCGCTTTCCATCGGCGGCAGCACCGTGCGCACCCATATCGAGCACATCTACCAGAAACTCCATGTCTCCTCCCGGACGGAGGCCGTGGTTAAGTTTCTGAATAACGGGGTGAGTCGGTAGCGTTTAGAACCGCGAAATACGCTAAATACGCGAAAGGGGGAAGCATTAGGAACTGAGAGATTTTCCCATTCCTATCCCTTTCGCGTATTTAGCGTATTTCGCGGTTTATCCTTCCCCAGGTCCGCCAGGACCGAGTGAGTCAATTTCGTGGTTTATTCCCATCCCTCACTTAGGTGAGCCATTTTGGCGCTTTTTCCGTTTACTCTCCCCCAAACCGCCTCATTTTGACGATTTTTCGGCGTGGAAGGCCTCTCCGCAGGCCCTGCAACGAAACCTTCCGCGTTTGCCGGTGCCTCTGAGGGTTTATCCCTCAAGGGAAGCTTTTTTGAACCGCGAAATACGCGAACTACGCGAAAGGGGGCCTTTTCCCTTTCTGTAATTTTCGCGTATTTCGCGTATTTCGCGGTTTATCCTTCCCGAAACCGACGTTTACAAACTTTTCCCAAACAAAATACCGACGGCGGTGATCTAACGTTGTAGAACGAATCACTCTAATCATCCCCACCATGAAACCGTTTATTCTTTTGTTTACCTTATTGGCGTCAATGATCTGCGGTTGTGGCGATGCCATCTCAGGCTACAGCAGCCGGAGCGACAAGGGCGGTCCCGACTTTCCCCACGCCCAACCAGCCTCGGGCGCATCCATCGTCGTTCCAGCCGATCAAAAAGTGTTCGAGGTGCAAATTATCAGCCGACAAACCGACCTCACCACGCAACTTTCCGAACTGACAACCGCTCGCGATGCGTTGCAAAACGCGGTGACCAATGTGGGTGAGTTGGTGGCATTCCGCGTGGCGGATCCGACGATCCAGGGCGCTTACCCCCGCCATGAGAAGGATGACCGTTCCGATTACAACGCGCTGGCGGTGCAAGTCGTTTTCAAGCAACCGACCGATCCGTTGAAACAAATCAGCGACTTCGTCAAAGCCGTGGGTAAGATCAAACCGGCCGCGGGCGCCCTCTGGCGAATTCATTTGCAAAGCAGCAGTTCCTCGTTCAGCTCACCCGAGAACTATCGTGAACAACTCGTTACCCAGGCGATGGACGGTTTAAAAGGTTTGAAATCGGTCGACACCAGCCGCTTTCGCGTGACGCTGAACGGCCTGGAGAAACCGCTAGTGGTGGCGCAGTGCTCCGACACCGAATTTCTTATCTCGCTGCAATACACCATCACCGTCGAATCCGTGGCGGAAAAACCGGCAAAAACGGATTAAACCGCGAAAAACGCTAAAAAAGGACTTTTTCTGTTTCTGGCAATTATTTCGCGTTTTTTGCGACTTGAGACTGTCAGGACCAGGCGAGCAGGGGCGCGATTGAGTCAATTTCGCGGTTAAAATAATCATTTTTCCCCCAAAACCGGTCAAAACCGACCCAGTTCAGTCATTTTTAGCGTAAAACGCCTCCCCGCCGACCCTGCAACGACCCCGCGCCGTTGCGCGGTCACTCCGTAGACTCTACGACGAAGCCGCGCAACTGCGCGGGCAGTCCGTAGACCCTACGACGAGGCCACGCAACTGCGCGGGCAGTCCGTAGACCCTACGACGAGGCCGCGCAATTGCGCGGGCAGTCTGTAGACCCTACGACGAGGCCGCGCAACTGCGCGGGCAGTCTGTAGACCCTACGACGAGGCCGCGCAACTGCGCGGGCAGTCCGTAGACCCTACGACGAGGCCGCGCAATTGCGCGGGCAGTCCG
>JBKJKE010000003.1:0-19508 GCA_046597605.1 Limisphaerales bacterium
GAGTAGCCAAATAATTATTTGGCGTCAAAAACGAATCGGCGGAGTGGTGAAATAATTATTTGGCCTCTCCGACGGATCGGCGGACTACTCAAATAATTATTTCACGTCTCCGCACGATGGGAAAAGTACTCAAATAATTATTTGGCGTCTCCGCCGATCCGTTTTTCACGCCAAATAATTATCTGAGTATCCCGGAATGGTGGCTTTTGAAGGGTTTTTGCATTTTTTGGAGGGGAAATGGGCGGCGGTGAACGAGCGGAGCCACTGGGAACGCTCGATTACGTTAACGACAGTCTGGGATCAGTTACATGGTGGAATCGTTGCATGGTTGCATAATGGGAGGTCGTTGGCTTGTCGCCGGGCCGATCCTTCTCCCACTACCGTTTGGATGAAAGTCGCCATAAACATGATAGTGAACCTCTCCTCCATGAAAATCCGAGTCATCTCGCGTTCCCGATGTGGAATTTTCGCGCATTACTAAGCTTTCCGAGCCGTCTTGAGAGACTCTCAGTCCCTCGCTGTATTGGACGTCTTTCGGCATCGTCCAGATCGGGATCCCAAAACGGGCAGCTTTGCTCTTGCCCCATACGTCGGCATTTGAAACCTTGAATCTATGAAAGCCTGTTTCGCAGTCCTCCTTTCTATTCTCTCCTTCACTGTTTCCGTTGACGGGCAAATCCCCCCGGCCCGAGAGATCATGAAGAAGTCGATTCCCAAGGATCAACAACGCCCCGTTTCTCCTCCGCCATCGAGCGCGGCAAAGCCTGCTCAGACTCCCGCTGTGAAGAGTGTTGCACCAGTCATCCGCGAGAAAACAGAGAAGGAGAAAGCGGAAATCGAGAAGAAAACGATCGAATTTCAAATGCAGCGCGCGAAAGAGGGCTCGGCTTCCTCGCAATACGACTTGGGTATGCGCTTCCTTACCGGGAATGGCGTGGATAAAAACGAGGAAACCGCCCGTAAGTGGTTAGGAGACGCGGCCAAACAAGGACACACTGCAGCGGTGAAAAAGATCCAGGAGCTGGACAAGAAAAAATAAACGGTCGGATTACTTCTTTTCATCCTTCTCAGCCGGACGTTGCAGAATCTTCTGCGCTTCCCTGGCATCCTCCGGTTTCTTCGGAGGCGCTTCCTGTTCCTTCGCCGCTTCAGGCTCCAGATTTAATTCTGCAAAAATCGGGAAATGATCTGAGCCGAAATATTCCATCCGTTTGATTCCCACATACGTGAAGTGATCGGAATGAAACAGGTGGTCCAGTGGATATCGAAACATAGGAAACTTCGCGTTGTAACTGTTGAACATTCCTCGACCCACTCTGGGATCGAGTAAGCGACTCGTTCTCTGAAAGAGACGCGTCGTATGCGACCAGGCAACGTCATTGAAATCGCCGGCGACGATGACAGGCGTTTTCAACTGAGCTACTTCCTTCGCCACCACGATGAGTTCCGCATCCCGGTGTGCGCTGTCTTCCCGTTCCTCTTTCCCCTCTTTCTTGAGCGCAGGCGGACGCGGATGCACACCATAGAAATGAATGATGCGGTTGTCCGCGATTTTTAGCTTGGTTCGGATGGAAGGAATGCCCGGATCAAAGAGAAAGCGGAACTCGGGATCTACTAACTCAAATCGAGAATAGAGGTTCATTCCATAAGTGTTAGTGAGCGGGTGCAACAACATGTGGGGATGCGACTTTTCCAATTTCCGCACCTGGCTGGTCCACCAATCGTCCATTTCATTCAAGAGGATGAGATCCGGCGTGGTCTCTTTGATTTCCTCAAGAAGCTTGATGGCATTCCGATTCTCCTGAAGCACGTTAGCGACGAAAATGCGAATGGGACTCTTCCCGTCATTAGCAGCCTTCACCTGTTTCGAGGAAATCGGTGTATACGGAACAATGTGCCAAAATTGCACTGCCATCACAACCCCCAGAACCACGATCAAAGTTATATCAAATGAGGACAGCATTCGCACAAATGCCCCATAGAGAAGAATCACGGCCAGTCCAAGCACTGCCAATTGCAGGCGGGGAAAATCGAAAATACGTATCCACCATAGATCGGTCTTAATAAAGGGAAGGAGGGTCGCTACACAAATAAACCCCACCATGAAATTGAGCGTATAACGTAGATACTGCATCGGCGTTCCTCTCAAGGGAAATTTAGTCATAACCCGCGCAAGTTCAATGGATTCAACTTTGAACGAGAGGTAGGCTCCTTTACCGTGCCCGGATGCGAGAAAATACCAGTGCAGAGATGATTGCGGCTGCACGTGAGCTATCGACAAAGATCAATCGACTGAAATTCGCCCCTCCCGTAACGCACGTTTATAATCCGCTCAGCTACGCATGGCAGGCCCACGAGGAATATCTCCGACGCTTTGCCGATCGATCTAAGAAAGTGATTTTTCTCGGGATGAATCCGGGACCATTTGGAATGGTTCAGACTGGTGTGCCCTTCGGTGAAATTTCCGCAGTGCGAGACTGGATGGGGATCAGGGCCAAAATCGAAAAACCGACTCACGAACATCCCAAACGTCCGATCACCGGCTTCGACTGCAAACGTTCCGAAGTAAGCGGGCAACGTTTATGGAAACTGTTCGGCGAGAAGTATGGCACTCCAGAGAAGTTTTTCACCGAACACTTCGTGTTGAATTTTTGTCCCCTCGCCTTCTGCGAAGAGAGCGGATGCAATCGCACTCCAGATAAGCTACCCACGGCCGAAGTTGAAAAGCTCTTTCGCGCTTGTGACGATCATTTGCAGCGCGTGGTGGAAATCCTCGAGCCAGAATGGTTAATCGGCGTCGGCGCCTTCGCGCGAGAACGCGCTGAACTCACCTGCGGCGACAAGAAAGTGAAGATCGGGCAGATCCTTCACCCGAGCCCCGCGAGCCCGCTCGCTAATAAAGATTGGCCAGGGACTGTGACGAAGCAGTTGGTGCAGCTGGGGGTTTGGAAACAACCCTAGAAAGCTGCATGGACTGCTCATGCCCGTGACTGCACTAAGCACCATGCAACCGTTCTCCATTCAACTAATTACTTCTTCTGCGCTTCTTTACCCCACGTATCCTTCAAAGTAATCGTTCGATTCAACACCAACTTCTCCGGGGAACTGTCCCGATCGAGACAGAAGTAACCGAGACGTTCGAACTGATAGCGTTCTTCCGGCTTTGCATCCTTCAGACCAGGCTCGCACTTCGCCGTAATCACCTGCAACGAATTCGGATTCAAATGTTTCATGAAGTCGCCGTCCGCATCGGGTTCGGCCACGCTGAAGAGACGTTCGTAGAGACGAACCTCGGCATCGACCGCATGCTCTGCACTGACCCAATGGATTGTGCCTTTGACCTTGCGACCAGCAGTCAGTCCCCCGCTCTTGCTATCGAAGTCGGCCGTACAACGTAGTTCGGTAACATTGCCAGCAGTGTCTTTGATTACTTCATCACACTTGATGATGAACGCGTATTTCAAGCGCACTTCTCCGTCGGGTTTCAAACGGAAATATTTGGGCGCGGGCACTTCCATGAAGTCGTCAGAATCTATGTATAGCTCGCGAGTGAACGGAATCTTGCGTGTGCCACCATTTGGATCTTCGGGATTGTTGGTGGCATCGAGTTCTTCGGTTTTGCCTTCCGGGAAATTCGTGATCACCACTTTGATCGGACGCAGCACGGCAAGACGTCGCAAGGCACGTTTGTTGAGATCCTCGCGGATGGCGTGCTCGTACACCGCAATGTCAGTGACAGAGATATACTTCGTCACTCCCACCCCGGTTGCGAAATTGCGCAAGGCTTCGGCAGTAATCCCGCGGCGGCGAATGCCGGAGATAGTCGGCAGACGGGGATCGTCCCAACCGGTGACGACCTTCTCATTCACAAGCTGGATCAGCTTCCGCTTGGAAACGATCATGTAGCTGGGGATCAGCTTGGCGAATTCGTATTGATGCGGACGAGGGCGCGGCAGATTGAGCGATTCCAAAATCCAATCGTAAAGTGGCCGATGCACTTCGAACTCGAGCGTGCAGATGGAATGCGTAATGCCTTCGATGTAATCGCTCAAGCAATGAGCAAAATCGTAGAGCGGATAGATGCACCACTTGGTCCCGGTGTGATGATGTTCCGCGTGCCGAATGCGATAGAGCAAAGGATCGCGCAACCAAACATTCGGGGCGGTCATATCGATCTTCGCGCGCAACGAACGAGTCGCATCGGGAAACTCACCGGCACGCATCCGTTGAAAAAGGTCGAGGTTTTCTTCAATGCTACGATTGCGCCATGGGCTCTCTTTGCCCGGGCGATCCGGTGCCCCGCGGTATTCGTCGGTATCTTTGGGTGACAGATCGCAAACGTAAGCTTTTCCCGCCTTGATCAGTTGGGTCGCATATTCGTAGATCTGATCGAAATAATCGGATGCGTAGAAGGGTTCGACTGCGGCACCTGCTTTTCCGACGACCGGAGGCAGGTAGAAATCTGGTTTACCGTTGTGATCTTTTGCTTCAGGCGTTTTGCCCCTGGGCTTGAACCCAAGTTTGTCATCGGCCCAACCGCTGATCAGCCAATTCACATCGGCCTGGATGGATTCCACATACTCGACTTCTTCTTTGGTCGGATTGGTGTCATCCATCCGCATGTTGCAGACGCCACCAAATTCGCGAGCAATTCCAAAGTTCAGGCAGATCGACTTCGCATGGCCTAGGTGAAGATAGCCGTTTGGTTCAGGAGGAAAACGGGTGTGGATCTGCGGGTACTTATTCTCAGCGAGATGTTGGGCAACAATGTCGCGGATAAAATCTGAGGGCGCGTTGTTCGTTGGCGTTTCCGCGTTTTCACCTGTCGGCATTGTCATATATTCGGGGTGGTAACTTACAGAAGTTTGCAACCAGTGCAATCGGGCGTTCAACTGACGAAGCGCGGATCATAGACCGGCCCGAACCCATGCTTGCGCAGAAGTTCAATGAATTTGGCCAGACCACGCTTCTCATCCGCCCCAAGATGGTAATGGATGTGCCAGCTTAGATAGTCCTGGCGAAATTCTAAATCGTATTCCGTGCGGGTGTGGATGATGTGATCCAACGTGTCCAATCCAAAGGCTTTCGCCTCGCGCAGTTGCCGACGCAAATGTTCATTGTCAATGCCACGTCGCAACGCCCAGACCGCGTAGACGAAAGGAAGTTGCGTCATCTCGAACCACGCCGCACCGAGATCCCAAATTTGATGGGAGTGTCCAGCACGGAGGAAATCGATTCCAGGATCACCAATCAACAGCACGTTCTCACATTGCGCTGCCAGCTCATAACTCGGCAAAGGTTTCAGTTCCGGGTTCAGATTCCGCTCCGCCAGCAAAACCTTGAGCAGGTTCACGCTCGTGAGCGTAGCCGTGTCGCAATGTATCTCGCGGATCTCTTTAAGCGGTAGCTTGTGCGCAAGAAAGACGCTCTTCACCTCACCGAGGGAAGCCACGGCCGCTCCATCCAGAATGTCATACTTATCGTGGAACAAGACTTCCGTCACGCTAACGAGAGCAGCATCGAGTTCATTGCCGCGAAGTTTTTCTGCCAATTGGGAAGGCGGCAAAAACGTAATCTCCTCTTCCAGGCCGCGCGTCAGCGGAACAGCATTCAGATACGGAACAGATCCAACTCGGAACGGGGCGAGAGAATTCTGCAGATTGTCTTCCCTCTGGTTCTGCACCAACCGCGCTTCGCGATCGAAACGACGAGCCAGATCATCCGCGCTTTCACGCGGGGCCATCCGTAGCTTTGGAATTTCGTCAGGACTCACAATTTCAAAAAAGAAAAGCGCGGGCATGAACTAATCACACCCGCGCAAGATCATCGAAGCGCAATGCTATTGCTTCTTGCGCGTGTAAATATGGGTCGCGTGTCCGTAAAACGCTTCGGCACTTTCCATCAGCGTTTCGGAAACAGTCGGATGCGGATGAACACAAAGCGCGAGGTCCTTCGCGTTCGCCCCCATTTCAATGGCGACAACTGCTTCGCCAATCAACTCCCCAGCGCCATGTCCCACAATGCCAACACCCAGGATGCGGTCGGTGTCGGGTTCAAGGATAAGCTTGGTCAAACCGTCCGGACGATCAAAGGTCAATGCACGACCCGAAGCGGACCAAGGGAACTTAGCGACGTTCACCTGCAAGCCTTTGGCCTTCGCCTCGGCTTCGGTAATACCTGCCCAGGCAACTTCAGGTTCAGTGAAGACAACTGCCGGGATGACAATGTCTTTGTTGATGGCACCTTCACCGGCAATGTTTTCAACGGCGATGCGACCTTCACGGGAAGCTTTGTGCGCGAGCATCACTCCGCCGGCAATGTCGCCAATAGCGTAGACGTTCGGTTCAGTCGTCTGCATTGTTTCGTTCACCTTCACGAAACCTCGTTCATCCAACTCAATCTTGGTCGTTTCCAATCCGAGATCTTTGTTGTTCGGGACGCGTCCGACGGAAACAAGCACGCGATCGTATAACTCTTCAACCTGCTGGCCGTCCTTCTCGCTGATGACCTGGATTTTTTTGCCCTTCGTCGCCATCTTCAAGACCTTCGTTTTATAACGAACTTCTTTGAAGTGCTTCTCGGCATATTTCACTACCGGGCGAGCGAGATCCGGATCAGCACCAGCCAAAATGGAATCCAGTGCTTCGATGACGGTGACTTTGCTGCCTAGGGAGGCGTAGACGGTTCCGAGCTCCATCCCGATATAGCCACCACCGATCACCAGGAAGTCTTCAGGCACTTCTTCGACTTCCAATGCTTCGGTTGAGGTCATGACCCGCGGATTGCCAAGATCGAATACTTTTGGCAAAGCCGGCTTGGAACCAACGGCGAGAATGCATTTCTCATACTCCAAAAACTTCTGGCCGTCTTCCGTCTCGACCCGCAACTTCGCCGAGCCTTCGAAATGAGCGCGGCCATAAACCACCTGCACTCCACGAGACTTGGCCAATTGGGCAATACCGCCAGAAAGTTTCTGGACGATGGAGTTCTTCCAATCGCGCAGTTTGGCGAGGTCGACTGTAGGTTTTTCGAAAGTAATCCCGCGATTTGCTGAATCCTTTGCTTCGGAAATCATTTTGGTCGCATGCAGAAGCGCTTTGGACGGGATACAACCGCGATTCAAACAAACGCCACCCAGCTTCTTATCCTGTTCGATCAGGATGACTTTTTTGCCGAGGTCTGCTGCATAAAAGGCTGCAGCATACCCACCCGGGCCAGCTCCAACTACGACGATTTCAGTTTTGATTGTCTCCATGTGGGAATTCTAAAAAGTTAAATTTTAACGTCAGTTTCGTTGAAGTTCTGGAACTCGTTAACGAGATCTACCATGAAACGAGCGGCACTGCCGCCGTCGATCACGCGATGGTCGTAAGAAAGACCGACCGGAAGCAAGGAACGCGCTTCGATCTTACCATCCTTTGTCACGACCGGTTGCATGGAACCCTTGCCCATACCAAGAATCGCAACTTCAGGTTTATTCACAATAGGGGTGAAAAACGATCCGCCAAACGATCCCTGGTTGGAGATCGTAAACGTTCCGCCTTGCAGGTCTTCCATGGAAACCTTGCGATCCCGTGTTCGTTCTGCGAGATCGGCTAGTTCTTTCGCGAGATCGAAAATCGATTTCTTATCCGCATTGCGAATCACCGGAACGATCAACCCTTGATCGGTATCCACGGCGACGCCGATGTGGAAATATTCTTTGAAGACAATCTCCTCGGCAACTTCATCCAGACTTGAGTTGAAGATCGGATGTTTCTTCAACGTGTTCACAATGGCTTTCAGAGTCATCGCTGTGACCGTCAGCTTCGCACCCTTCTTCTCATATGCTTCCACGTACTTCTTGCGAAGCGTCATCAAGTTGGTCAGGTCGATCTGATCGAATTGGGTGACGTGAGGAATGGCGTTCCAATTCTCCGTCATGCGTTGCGCAATGACTTTGCGCAGTGGGGTCATTGGCCGTTTGTAAACGGAACCAAAACGAGAAAAATCAACCGGCTCTGCCGTCGTCTTGGCCTTGGCTCCAGGAACGGCCGTTGCAGGAACCTGGGCTTTCTTCGCAGCCGTTTGCAGACCTGATATGTAGCCTTTGAGATCGCTCAGAACAATGCGACCACCACCTTCGCTACCACGGATCTTGCGAAGGTTGATCCCGAGATCTTCCGCAAGACGACGGAGCGACGGGGATGCCGGAGGCGGAAGCTCGCCGGTATATTCAAAATCTTCTGCAGAGTCGGATTCTTCGACCTCTTCTTCAGCTTCTTGCGGGGCTGCTGCTTTCTTCGTTTTGGGAGCGGCCGCTTTTTTAGGTGCGGCAGCGGGAGCTTCCGCTGATTCAGCGGCACCGCCGGCGATGGACAGGATCCCTGCTCCGACAGAAATCTTCTGTCCTTCTTTGACGAGCATTTTTGTGATCTGACCAGCCACAGTGGATGGGATCGGCGTCACCGCTTTGCCGGTCTCCAGTTCGATGACTGTTTGACCTTTGCTGATCGTGTCGCCTTCTTTGACGAGGATATTGACGACGGTGCCGGTATCAGCGCCTTCGCCAAGAGTTGGTAATCTGAAGTCCATAGTTAATTTCTCACCACAAATGAACACGGTTGAACACCCGAATGGCTCAACCGCGCCCCATCGTTTTTAAGCCGAAAGAATCTCCGGATAAATCTTTTCTGGGTCTACACCTAATTCCTGGATCGCCTGTGCAACCACCTTTTTCTCGATATCACCTTTTTTCGCAAGAGCCCAAAGGGTTGCGATGACTGTACATTCCGCATCGATTTCAAAAAACCGGCGCAGCTTCGCACGAGTTTCACTGCGGCCAAAACCATCAGTGCCCAGCACAGTGAAGCTGGTCGGAACCCACGGACGAATCTGTTCTGGAACGAGCTTGAGCGAATCAGAAACGGCAATGAACGGTCCCTTTTCGTTTTTCAACAACGCTTCAACGTAAGACTCTTTCGGAGTGTCCATCGGATGCAACATGTTCCAGCGTTCGCATTTGAGTGCGTCGTTCCGGAGAGATTTATAGTTCGTCGCACTCCAGACATCCGCTGAAACGTTGTATTTCTCAGCCAGAATTTCCTGGGCGCGCAATGCCTGGCGCATGATCGAACCGCTACCAAAGATCTGCGCTTTGTGCTTACCTTTTTCTCCAGCCTTGAACTTATACAGTCCCTTGAGAATGCCTTCTTCGACCCCTTCCGGCATCGCTGGCATTTGATAATCTTCGTTATACAACGTGATGAAGTAGAAGATTTCTTCCCCGTCCTGATACATCCGCTTCAAACCATCGTGAACGATAACAGCTGTTTCATAATCGAACGCTGGATCGTAGGCAAAGATCGTTGGGACCGTGCTGGCCATGAGCAAGCTGTGCGCGTCTTCGTGCTGCAATCCTTCACCGTTAAGCGTCGTACGGCCGTAGGTGGCGCCGAGTAAAAAGCCTTTTGAGCGACTATCGCCCGCAAGCCAAATCTGATCTCCGATGCGTTGGAAACCGAACATCGAGTAAAAGATATAAAACGGAACCATGTTCACTCCATGATTCGCGTAGCTCGTGCCCGCCGCTACGAAAGAGGAGATAGATCCCGCTTCGTTAATTCCTTCTTCCAGGATCTGACCATCCTTGGCTTCCTTGAAGTAGGAGGCCGTGCCGGCATCGACTGGTTCGTAAAGCTGGCCCTTGGAGGAATAGATTCCGAACTCAGAGAACATCGTCTCCATACCGAAGGTACGAGCTTCGTCTGGAATAATCGGGACGACGTGCCTGCCGATAGTTTTGTCGCGGAGCAACGCCACCAAAGTTTGTGTGAAACCTTTCGTGGTTGATCCGGCACGATTCGGGCCACTGCCCTTCAGTGCATAAGCAAAGGTGCTAAGCGGCGGAATTTGGAGCGGCTCAACCTTAACCACCCGCTTCGGCACATAGCCACCCAGCTTCTTGCGTCGTTCCTGGAGATACTTGATGACCTGGGAATCCGGCGATGGACGATAGAATGGATATTCCGCGATTTCTTCATCGCTGATCGGAATATCGAAACGAGCGCGAAACGTTCGCAGCTCCTTTTCGTTCATCTTCTTCTGGCCATGCGAAATGTTTCTGCCTTCGCCCGCTTCACCGAGACCGTACCCTTTGATGGTCTTGGCCAAAATGACGGTAGGTCCGCCCTTGTGATCCATGGCCGCCTTGTAAGCAGCATAAACCTTCTGCGGATCGTGCCCACCACGGGTCAACTTGCGCAATTCATCATCGCTCAAGTGGGCCACGAGGCTCATAAGTTCAGGATATTTTCCGAAGAAATGGCGACGAATGTAACTTCCGGGTTCAACCGAATACTTCTGGAAGTCACCATCGACGCACTCTTCCATGCGCTTCAGAAGAAGCCCGGTTTCGTCTTTCGCGAACAAAGGATCCCAGTTGGAACCCCAAATTACTTTGATGACATTCCAACCGGCACCGCGGAAAGCCCCTTCCAACTCCTGGATAATCTTGCCGTTACCCCGAACCGGTCCGTCGAGGCGTTGCAAATTGCAGTTTACGACCCAGATCAGGTTGTCGAGGTTCTCGCGGGAAGCCAGCGTCAGTGCGCCGAGGGATTCTGGCTCGTCGGACTCGCCATCGCCCATGAACGCCCAGATCTTCGGTTCATTTTCCTTCTTCAGGATGCCACGCGCCTGCATGTAGCGAATGAAACGCGCCTGGTAAAGCGACATGATCGGACCGAGTCCCATCGAAACGGTCGGGAACTGCCAAAACTCCGGCATCAAATAAGGATGCGGATAAGAAGAGAGCCCGCCACCGGCCGCCAGCTCCTGGCGGAAATTCTGCAAATGCTGCTCGGTCAAACGGCCTTCGAGGAAGGCGCGAGCGTAGTTACCGGGAGTCGCATGACCCTGGAAATAGATCAAGTCAGCCGGACGATCCCCTTCTCCACCGCGGAAAAAGTGATTGTAGCCCACCTCGTAGAGGGTCGCACTGGAGGCAAAACTGGAGATGTGACCGCCAAGGCCATCGTGTTTGCTATTCGCATTCACGACCATTGCCATCGCGTTCCAGCGGATGATGCTCTTGATGCGGCGCTCCATCTCGCGGTCGCCCGGATAACGCGGTTCGTCCTCCGGAAAGATCGTGTTGATGTAGGGGGTCCGAATCGGATCGCTATCCGTATGCGATGTAATGTCTAGGTCTTTTCGTTTCGGTTTCACTTTAGATCGTGGCCGCGAGGCGGCAAACAGAGGCAGAGTTGTAAGGCGGCAAGTCGCTCCCGCCAACTATTTTTTAACAAATTTGCTGCCCCAATTTTTCTTCTACAAAGAAAAGGTTTTGTAAAGTTCGCCAAACTTTGGCTCTCGGAACGAAATCCCTTTCCAAATAGCGCTGTAAAATACATTAGATTAACCCGCGCACAAACCGCACAAATGAAGCTTTTAGATCTCACCCTGCCAACCCCTGCCGAAAACCTCGCTTTAGACGAGGCGCTTCTCGATTGGTGCGAGACAGGTGCCGGCGAGGAAACGCTTCGATTCTGGGAATCCCCCGAATACTTTGTGGTGGTCGGTTACGCCAACAAAGTGGACCTGGAAGTCGATTCCGCTGCCTGTGCCCGAATGAACATCCCCATCCTGCGACGCTGCAGCGGCGGTGGCACCGTCGTGCAAGGCCCCGGTTGCCTCAACTATAACCTGGTTTTGCCCATTGAAGGCAATCCCCTCCTGCAAACCATTCCCCAAACCAACGAGTTTGTCATGCAGCGGCAGAGAAACGCAGTGCAGAAAGCCATGGAGTGTTGGAGTAATGGAGTGTTGGAAAACAATCTCAACAATACTCCATCACTCCAGCACTCCGCTTGCCCGGTTGTCTGCGGTCACACCGATTTAGCGCTGGGACCGCTCAAGTTCTCCGGAAACGCCCAGCGCCGGAAACGGCAGTTCCTCGTCTTCCACGGCACTTTCCTGATAAATTTTGACCTCACTCTTATCACCAAACTCCTGCGCCAGCCCTCTAAAGAGCCCGACTACCGACAAAACCGTCCTCATCAGGCGTTCATCACTAATCTTGGAATAAAGCCGGAATTAATCAAAAGCGCGGTTGCGAAGGCGTGGGGTGCGACCGGGTCACTTAAACAAGTTCCGGATTGCACCTCCCTGATTGAGGAAAAATATGGTCGCCCCGAGTGGAATCTTAAGTTTTAGCGTACCCATGCTTCTCTTCATGGAACACCCTGCTGAATCCGTGCCCATCCGCGGTTAAACGGTTTTCACAAAAGAGCCGCCCAGTATCCCAGGCGGCTTTGCTGTTGTCCTCATGTGGGGTCAACGATTATGGCGTGATCACTACTATCACTTCGCTCCGCGCACTTTCCCCACCGTTATTGACTGCTGAGATCGATACCTCCACCTGCGTCCCCGACGCCGTCGGCATGCTCTCGATCATGTAGTCGAGATCCGTCGGACTTCCCACCGGTATCGCTTCTTCGTCCACCCCCATCACCTTCAACCAGAGACGATAATACTCAGCCCGTGGCGTCTTCTGCCATTTCACGGCTGCCGCACCCCCTGCCTGCAGGACCACGGTCACCTTGCCCGGACGATCCGGCGCCTGTTGAATTCCCGGCTGGTTCAATCCAAACGCTTCCCAACGCGCATCCAATGGGCCTAACACCCGGTTCAGCTCCTCGGCCACACCCCGTATGCGCTGACGCATCTTCTTTTGTTTCAGCTTACGAGCATTGAGCGAGGTGCGCACTGCGCTCCTTTTTGCCGTCACCGCACCGCTCGCCAAGGTCAACGCAGTCAGCATGTCTCCCGCCAGCGCGGCCGTCGCCACGTTCTCCACCTCCAGTTCCGGTTTCTCGGTCAGGTAGTTATTCAACGCGGCGAGCAGCAGCAACAAGCCACCCACCGAACGCGGGACCTGCAATGACTGGTTGAATCCGGATCCATCCCAGGCGGGCGAACAGGTTCGACCCAGCGAACGTTTCAAGGAATCGCGGATGGCGATCGCTGTATCGTAAGAGGCGGTCGTTTTCTCGACGAGAAGATCGTATTGATCCCGCAGTTGAGTTCGACCGGTCAAATGAGCCGCCGTTGTCGTGCTGAGACCGAGAAGGTCGACATCGATCAGCACCTTGGTTCCGACCGTCAGCCCGAGAGGTACAGCATGGAGGGCAGCGCCGCTGCTGGCTTTGACTCCGGCAGTATTTAATGATTCCAGGGAGGTTAATGGTTTCTGTTTCATATTTTTATTTCTTTCTGTTCGGCCCAAATAGCGAAGATCACAGTTGATCGGACCTTGCGGTATATTTGTTAACGAACAAACCCATCCTCTCATGGGGGGTGTGACAGGAGGTGTCACACCCCCCAAAATAGTTGAAATTATTTTTACCCCCTCAAACCCCTGCAAATAAAAGGCGCTAAACGCGAAGTGCATAAAAAAAGCCACTTTTTTTTAAGGATCAGAAAGCACGCGTGCGCCTTTTTTCGGGGAATATTAAGCACTCTTCTGAAGAAAAGTTTAACCACGGATGAACTCGGGGCGGCGTAGCCGCAATGACGGACCGCGGTTGTGTGGGGAGCACCAGCCGCAGGTCCCAACGAAAGAGGGACTTTCGTTTTTGATTGCCAAGGAAACCTACGTTGTCGCCTCTCGGGCGAAAACGTAGGTTCCTTGGCAGCGCACGGAAAAGGATGAAGAGGTAGGAGTGATCAAGCTGCCGACCATACAACACGCTGCGGCTGGATCCTTCGGACACAACCGCGGTCCGCCAGTCGGGCATTCTTAAAATCCGTGTTTATCCGGTCCATCCGGTTACCCCTCTTTGGGGACAAACCGGAAGCCCAGATTTATCGACGTTTCAGATCGTGCGATGAGCGTAATTCTAGATTTATCGTCATTTCGGGTCCTGCAACGGTCGTAAATCTGGCTTTTCGGGAACTTTTCTCGGGGAATAGTACGTAAATCTAGATTTCTCGGAATTTCGACTCCTGAATCGGTCGTAATTCTAGATTTATCGTCGTTGCACGTTCGGAAACGTGCGTAATTCTAGATTTACGCTCGTTGCACGATCAGAGACGGACGTAATTCCGGTTTATCCCCGTTTCACATCCGGAAATGAGCGTAAATCTAGATTTCCAAGCATTTCCACTCCTGAATCGAGCGTAATTCTAGATTTATCGTCGTCGCACGATCTGAAATGAGCGTAATTCTGCGTTTCAAACCGCGGGTTCCCCGTTGTTTGTGGTGGATTGAGAATGGTTTACTCGCCCTCAGTGGGTCACAGGCATCTTATGAAGAGCTACTCCTTATTCCCTTCAATCAGAACATATTGATCACTAAACCACATACACGGTGAGTCAGAATGAGGGCGAGCCTTCTCTCCTACATTACAAAAATGTAATGATCGTGAAAGGTGGCAGACATTCCGGGCTGCGAAGGTAACTCCACTTATGAGAGATCAACTTCGACAATTTCTAAATCGCTTAAGAATCGGATTCCTGGCAGGCGGCATCGTCGTGGCGGCATCCACGATCGCGCTCAGTAAAACAATCAATTCAAACAATGCGGACGGCGGACGGACCGCCAAACTCACCCCCGTGCGCCTGGTGGTGGACGACTCCGCTCCCGAACGCAACGGGCAATTTACCACCAGCTTCGCGCCGGTCGTAAAGAAAGTCGCTCCCAGCGTCGTGCAGGTCTTCGTCAGTGCCGCCGGAAAAGTGAGCCAGCAGGAACTACCCTTTAACGATCCTATGTTCCGCCACTTTTTCGGAGAACAATTCGAAGGGCAGCAACAACATCGCGGTCAACACGCACCACGCCAGACCGGCCAGGGCTCAGGTGTGATTGTGACCAAGGAAGGCTATATCCTGACCAACAACCACGTCGTGGACGGAGCTGATGAAGTTCGAGTGGTGTTACAGGATCGACGCGAGTTTAAAGCGAAGGTCGTTGGGAAAGATCCCAAGAGCGACATCGCCGTACTCAAGATCGAGGGAGAGAACTTTCCTTACCTGCCGCTGGCGAACAGCGACAAGTTGGAGGTCGGCGATATTGCCCTCGCAGTGGGCAACCCCTTTGGTATCGGCCAAACCGTCACCATGGGCATCATCAGCGCCACTGGCCGTGGCAACATGGGCGTGGACTACGAAGATTTCATCCAGACAGATGCTGCGATCAACCCGGGTAACTCGGGTGGCGCTTTGGTGGACGGGATGGGACGCCTGATCGGAATCAATACCGCCATCCTGAGTCGCTCGGGCGGCAATCAAGGGATCGGTTTCGCGGTTCCGGTGAACCTCGCCCGCACGGTGATGGAAGGTTTGATCCAAAATGGTCGCGTCGTTCGCGGGTATGTTGGCGTCGCCATTCAAGACCTGACACCCGCGCTTGCCGATCAGTTCGGCGTCAAAGAAACATCAGGCGCGTTGGTGTCGGAAGTAAAACCGAACGCCCCCGCTGATAAAGCAGGTCTCCAGACCGGCGATGTCGTGGTTGAATGGAATGGAACGAACATTCGCGACAGCCGCCAATTGAAGTTGCAGGTCGCGCAGACAACACCCGGCAAGAAAGTCACGCTCAAGGTAATGCGCGATGGCAAGAGCAAGACGCTCAACATCACTCCAGGTGAACTGCCCGGATCTCAGGTCGCCGCAAGCTCCGGAGCGGACACAGACTCCTCCACGGAATCGCTGGCCGGTGTAACCGTCGGAGATATTGATACCACCGCCAAGAGCCAGCTTCGCCTGCCGCCTACAGTTAAAGGCGCTCTCGTGATGAGCGTGGACGATGGTTCCAATGCTGCCGCAGCCGGTCTTCGGGAAGGCGATGTCATCCAGGAGATCAATCGTAAAGTGGTCAGCAATGCGCAGGAAGCCATCGACCTGAGCAACAATGCGAAAGGAAATAAAATTTTGCTCCGGGTCTGGAGTAATGGCGGCAGTCGCTACATCGCGGTGGAAAACGAGAATGCCGCAAAAAATCTAGGCTAATCAGTCTGCCTGTTGCGAGCTGGCAGGGTTGAGGTGCTGACGGCTGCCCGTGTGGGCAGCCGTTTCTTTTTTACCGGTAAAGAAGTGATGGAAGAAAAAATTCAACAAGGTCAAAGTAAGGTCATGCGTGTGCTGGTCATTGAAGACGACAACAAGATCGCAAGCTTCCTGGTTAAAGGACTGAAGCAAAGCGGTTACGCAGTCGATCGCTGTGCCGATGGCGAGGAAGGTTTGGCCTATGCTCAAGCCAGTCCCTATGACGCCGCGATTGTGGACGTCATGCTCCCCCGGATGGACGGCCTGAGCTTGATCCGTTTGATACGCGAAAAGGGAATACGCACTCCTGTTTTGATTCTGAGCGCGAAGGCTTCCGTGGACGATCGCGTCCGGGGACTACAGGCGGGCGGCGACGATTACCTGACCAAACCATTCGCGTTTTCGGAATTGTTAGCCCGTGTTCAGGCCCTGATTCGACGCTCTACCAACGTGGTGGAAGGAACCCGCCTCACTGTTGGTGATCTCACCATGGATTTATTAACCCGCGAGGTGCAGCGCGCCGGCCACCGCATAGAATTGCAAACGCGTGAATTTTCTTTGTTGGAATATTTAATGCGTCATCCCGGTCGGGTCGTAACCAAGACAATGATTCTTGAACACATTTGGGATTATAGTTTTGATCCCCAAACGAACGTGGTCGATGTGCTGGTGCATCGGTTGCGCAGTAAGGTGGACAAGGATTTCCCCAAAAAAATGATCCAAACAACGCGAGGCGTTGGCTATGTCCTTAAACCGGCTTAAGAAACTGCATCGCACGCTCAGCTTTCGGCTGACGCTTTGGTACGCCTTGCTGTTTGCGGCAAGTGCGACCGGCTTGTTTCTTATCTCCTACTTTCTTCTCGCCTCCTCCATCGAACGCAAAGACCGGGAACTGGTGGAAGCGCGCGCTAAAGAATATGCAGGCGTCTACCGCAACGCCGGAGTCAACGGACTGCAACGATGGATCAATGGCGTCCCTGAATCGCAAACCCAGAAGCTCTTCGTCCGACTTGTCAGTCCGATCAACACCGTCCTGCTGATATCGGCCCCGGATGATTGGATTGAGCTCGATCCCGCCTGGTTGCGGCTGGGAGTGCAACGCGGCTGGGTGCGCATCCCCCGCGATGCCGAACGTGACCTCACGATGGCTTTTATAGAATTGTTTGATGGGTCGGTGTTGCAGGTAGGCCGCGTGACGAACAGCCGGGAAGTGTTGCTGGAACCGTTTCGTCGGACATTTTTTACCACGGCTATTCCACTTCTTCTTCTAGCCATTGTTGGTGGGG
Organism: Limisphaerales bacterium; assembly: GCA_046597605.1. Classification (GTDB taxonomy): domain Bacteria; phylum Verrucomicrobiota; class Verrucomicrobiia; order Limisphaerales; family JACDHS01; genus JACDHS01. The sequence continues at coordinate 17,313 of JBKJKE010000003.1, forward strand.
CTGCCTTTTCCTATCGTGCGACCCAACCGGTGCGGCAGATCGTCAGCACGGCCCGCTCCATCATTGAAACAGGTGACCTGAGCGAGCGGGTGCCAGTGGAAAGAAGTGAAGACGAACTGCAGGAACTCACCGAGATGTTCAATCAACTGCTGGATAAAAACCAGGGATTGATCCGGGGAATGCGAGAATCGCTCGACAACGTCGCGCATGACTTGCGCACCCCCTTGACCCGATTGCGCGGCATCGCGGAGATTGCGTTGCGGGAACAGCCAAATCAGGAAGTTGCCCAGGAAGCCCTCGCCGATTGCGTGGAAGAATCCGATCGGGTGCTGACTATCCTGAAAACGATGCTGGATGTGGCCGAGGCCGAGAGTGGTGTGATGAAGTTGGCGCGCGAAAAGGTAAACCTCACTGAACTACTCAAGCAGGTGATCGAGCTGTATGAAATGGTGGCAGAGGAGAAGAACCTGAAAGTGACCTCCGACCTCCCGGGGGACTGTGAAGCTTCCGTCGATCCAGTGCGGATGCGCCAGGCTTTCGCCAACCTGCTCGATAATGCCATTAAATATACGGAACCGGGAGGGGAGGTTCACCTTGCAGCAACAACAGGAACGGACGGCATCCGCATTTCTATCCGGGACAATGGGATTGGAGTTCCCAGGGAGGAACAAAACAAAATTTGGGACCGCCTCTATCGCGGCGACAAAAGCCGTTCTCAGCGAGGCCTGGGACTTGGTCTGAGTTTCGTAAAAGCGATTGTCGAAGCCCACGGAGGCAAGGTGGCAGTGGAAAGTGGCGGTGTCTCAGGATCCACTTTCACGGTGCTGCTGCCTCCGGTTTGTTAGTGGTTAAGCACGGATTGGCCCTGGGATGTGAATGTTGGAGGGCACTCCCGTTTCTCTCAATCGACTTAGACACCGGCGGCTGGGAGCCAACCGATGCCTGGCACCAATTAGAAAAGCTGGCCACAAGCCTACTATTGGTTGCGCTCTTTCATTTTACATGATGGCGAAGTGAGTGAGACTAGGTGGATGAATTACCGTGAAATCGTCTTGCCCCACCTCCCGGAAAGCAACTTTCAGTTCAGGCATGAAGTCCCGGGTGCCGAGAAGTTGCTTGATTGCTTGGAAAGCGAGTTTTGGATGATCTGCGAAAATGAAAATGTTCATCTCAGCTGATCCAGCGTCGTGTCCATCAACGCGACCGAGATTGCCGAGAGCTCTTCTTATGGCTCCCTCAAGCTCAATCATCGCGTCGTAGTCCTTTATAGAGGCTGCAGGTAGTTGCAGCACAAGCTGATATTTCATCATAGTCGTAGATCAAATCAGTAAGGAGGTGGTTTCAGTCCCATGCTCACCTGTTTTCGGATGTAGAACTTTTGCCCCTCCTCCGGCCCGATTGGTAAAGTTTCGTGCAATTGTCTTTCTAAACGAAGCATTTCTGTGCTGTCTCCTTGGCCGATAATCCTCAGCCTGCCGCCGTTAAGTTCCGCCGCAGTATAGCGTGTCGCTGGAGATTCTGTTATGCCGAACTTCAAGTGTTCACCTTGCGCCCCGACCTTTTGGTATAGATAGGTAACATTGGCGTTCGAGACCTCCTTGGCAAACAGAAACTCAATCTGAGTTCCTATTTTCGCAGCAACTGGAGGACACGGAATCCGGTTTAGTTTCGCCAGCCTGGACATTTTCCCAAACTTTCCCATCTGGCCCATCATACCCATCCCTGGGATGTAGTCGGTCGAACCAGAAGGGCCTCCAATTGCACGGTCCAAATTGTCTTGGGCATCCGCGAGCAGACCCAGCAATCCGTAAATGCCATTCCCTATTAAGGCTCCAATATTCGCGGTTTGCGCGAGCATGTCCTCACCAATAGAATCTCCTTCATGATAATTATAGGGACCAGAAGGAGTTGGGATTGTGCGCATAATTACCGCGGTTTCTAAAACTCTGATTTCTAGTCCTAGCGGATCGATTGAGTTGAGTGAGTTATTACCCACAAACCCATAAAGGTTAATTCCCCCGGCCTCCCCAATCGGATCCCGATTAACCCAACGCTGAAGAGTGGGATCGTAGAACCTGTAACCGTAATAATAGAGCCCGGACGGAGTATGAATCTCTTTTGATGAAAACCGCATCGTGTTCGCATCAGCCAATGGTCCAGCGGACGCGAGCGTGGAACCGAAGGAATCATATAGAT
>JBKJKE010000036.1:0-62096 GCA_046597605.1 Limisphaerales bacterium
TAGCCCATTGGCTTCAGCCATGGGTACTCGACAAAGCTGCGTCAGAGTCCCGAAGGGACGGCTGAGTCATTCCCAAAGATACCGTTCGTCGACCTGAATTTTGTGCTTCCTCAAAAATGGCAGAAACTCCTCCTGAAAACTAATCGTCTCGTGGTGGGCTTTCTATCTCCAGTGCCTTCATCCCATTCTCGCGCGCTATACCCCCGAGAAAAGGCCAAAGCCGCTGTTGGAGTTCGTCAGTGATGCAAGGACGGCGTTCTGCTGTGCTGAAGACGCAGTGAAAAATAGGAACTCACATAGGACATAGGCCCATTCAGCCGTTCCTTCGGAACTTAATCAATGCGTCGCTTTTCCCAGGGCTAAAGCCACTGGGCTAGTATCAAATATCCCTTCGGGATAAAATCTGTTGGAGGTCCCAGGGTGAATGCCAATTGGCATTCCACTGAAAACAGCGAGGAACCAAAAAACGACTGACAACGCTCTTTTAAATAATGAAAGTGGCTCCATGACGTATCTGATTGCTGGACTCATTGGACTTTGCGGCGGCGTTGCGAGCGGGTTGTTTGGAGTGGGCGGAGGAATCGTGATGGTGCCAGCTATGATGTATTTCATGCACATGCCAATTCACAAAGCCGTTGGCACTTCCCTGATTGTGATCATCCCCACTGCTATCATGGGTTCATGGAAACACTATAGTAATGGGAATGTTCTATGGCCGGCAGCGTGGTCGTTAATCCCCATGGCTGTGGTGGGCGGATATTGCGGGGCGTGGTTGGCCCATGAACTACCCGCCGCAAACCTGAAGAAGGCGTTCGGCGGGTTCCTTCTGCTCGTCGGTGCCCGCCTGTTGTTTTTCAAATAGTGCCACTACACTTTTTGATCCAACAACTTCGGCGGCTCATCTTTGTGGTTCGATAGACGCCATTCAGAATCCTGCTTGAGGTAAATCGTTCGGGATGGGAACGCGAAGCCGATGCCCTCAGCGTCGAATTGCTCCTTCACCTGAAGGTTGAGTTCCTGCATCACAGCAAGATGCTCCTTACCATCGGTTCCATTCCACCAATGAATAACCATGATGTTTAAGGCCGAATCGGCAAATTGATTGAAACTGATGATCAGGTCCGATGTTTGGGGATGGTTCTGATAAACGTTTCTTAAAATTTCCAACGCCCTCTTCAACTTGACCGTCGAGGTATCATAGGTGACTCCGATGTTCATCGTCGTCTTGATGTTCGGTCTCTTCGTGAGGTTGGTAATCGTTGCGTTCCCCATTGTTTTGTTGGGGACAGTAATCAGGTGACCATTCAAGTTGCGCACACGGGTGGATCGGAGGCCGATAAGTTCTACCTTTCCATCGACCTCAGGCAGCTGAATGTGGTCACCAACCCGAAAGGGCTTATCCACAAACACCACCACGGCTCCAAAGAAGTTTGCGATCGTGTCCTGCGCCGCAAGGCCGATGGCGAGACCGCCGATGGAAAGTGAAGCCAGGATCGCGGTGATCGGTTGATCTGACAGACTCTGCCAGGTGACCAGGACGGCAACAATGATCACGAATGCCTTCAGCGTCTTGCTGACAATTGGGAAAAGCTGTTCATCAAAGGACTTATCATCCGAAGTTTTTGACTTCGCTTTCCAATAACCGAGCAACAAGTCGACCGCCTTGAGCAACGTGTAAGTAACGGATATTGCAACGATCAACCGCAGAGCCTTGGAAAGAAATCCTTCCACCCACTCGGTCCACGGGAAAATGTTCAAGCCAACGTGGAGCAGGACTACAAACGAAACCACCTTCACCGGACCGTTCAACAAATCCAGCAGCAGGTCGTCGAGCGTTGTTTTCGTCTTCGCCGACCAGCGCTTCAACCACACCCGAGTCAGGAAATCCAGAAGCTTGGAAAAGTAGAAAGCAAAGAAGATGTAGATCAGCGATGCCAGGTATTGCCACAGCGGGAAACCAAAAATGCCGTCCCATTGCAGAGCGGTTATCCTATCCAAGCCAAACGTAAGATAAGTCTCGAACCGATGAACCTGAATCTCAACTTTGGCAGAGATATTGGTGACGCCAGCGGCATCGACCAACTTGGCGCGCAGGTGGTGGGTGCCGGTGGGAACGTTGGTCCAGACCAGATCATAAGGGGCGTTTGAAACCAGTCCGAGGGATTTCTCGCCCCGCATGAATTCCACATGGCGAATCTCCTCGGATGGGCGTTCCACTTTTGTGGTAATCGTCAGGTTCGTTCCACTCGTGAACTTGCTGTCTTCTTTTGGTTCTAAAATGAAAATAGACGAAGGGCTTTGGGCCATTGCCCAAAACGACCAGCCTAAAACTCCAACACAGATGAAAATGTAGGTTCGAAAAAGGAATTCAAATTTGAACTTCATAACTTGGGTGACGCCCACGACGAGAGCCGCACAGCGAAACAGGTATTAGCGCAAAACAGGCAATCGTCAACCACCAGCCACTATTTTAACAATTTCGAGACGGTCACCTTCGCAAATGATACGATTGGGAAAATCGGAGGGAGAAACCGCCTCACCGTTCACTTCGACGACCACACTCCGGGGCAGAAGGTTTTGTGCGAGAAGGAATTGCTCGATTGTACATGGGGCAGCTGCTTCGACCACTTGCCCGTTTGCCACTATCGTCTTCCGGTTCATGTTCCAGGCAAATAACGGCGGACCTTGATCAACGTTTTGTGCCGATGCTCGTCATAGACCGGCGATTTAGGATCAAGACTGTTAATCTTCACCAGGCCAGAAGAATGAATGAAACTCTTGTCTTCCAGATAAATGCCGACATGGCTCACTCGCTCGGTTCGGCCATTGCCCCCTCGACTGCCGAAGAAGAGCAAATCTCCTTTTTTCAGATGAGAGAAATCGGGATCTAAATCGATTTCAGTTCCGAACCGTGCCTGATGGCTTGCGTTACGGAGAAGGTCAATGCCGTTCCAGGAATAAACCGTTTTGGTGAAGCCTGAGCAATCTACTCCTTTGGTGGAGGTCCCCCCCCAGAGATAAGGAACTCCCATCAGCGACCTCGCTGCTTTCTCGATATTTTCGGAAGTCGGTTGCCGTGATTTTTTCCAAAGTTCAAAATCCATCGCGGATTCCTTGGCCAGGTAACCAGAACGGCCATCCGGCAATTTTACCCTGAGCCAATCTCCCTCCTGCCCAACCTTCCCCAGCAGACATCCCGCAACCACGTCAGTTACCGGCAAATTTCCGGGGCGTTTGCCACCGGGTTGCTCCCAAATTCGGTCTTCGTAATCCGTAACGATTAAACGGGGAGCGGCATTCCATTCGTTCACCTGTTCTTTGGTGACGCGAACAAAACAATCATCATCCGTCCAACCGAGGTAATGATCGGAAGATTGCACGTAATACCAGCCTCCTTCATTTTTCCACAAGCGGATGGCGTGCCCCATTAAGACCTGCGTCCCCATCTCTGCACCATTGCCTTTTTCATCTCTGACATTGGCAACACTGATGCGCACAATGGCCCAATTACTCGCACCCAGGTTGTCGGCTGGCAAAACTGTAATCTGATCGACGGCATTAATTCCGGCCTGCTCCAATCTTGCGACCAACTCGTCTTTGGCAGCACGATTATCAACTTCGCCGCGCAGGATGAGCGAATGGCCGCTGTGTTCCGGCTTAACCTGGAAGATCGCCATGCGGTGATCGGGAGCATGTTTTGTCTGTACTTCCTGGAGAATTCGAAGAACATCCTGCCCCGACTTGGAACCAGATTTGGACTGACCTTTCGGAGTAGAGCAACCGAAAGTGATCGCAAGACACAGCAGCAACCACAAAAAGACAGATGTTCTCTTCATTAGGGGTCGGAAACTATCGACAGAATTTCTTTTCGCCAAGTTCGATTCCGCGGTGGATCAGGAGGTCTCCCGCGCAACAGTGACTGGAAGTTCAAACCAAAAGCAACTTCCCTGGTCTACACCCGAGACCACTCCAAGCCTCCCTTGCATGCGGGAAATACTTTTTTGAACAATGGCCAGCCCGATACCGGTACCCGGGAATAGTTCTGAACCGTGCAATCGTTCAAAGATCTCGAAAATACGCTTATGATAATCGGGGGGAATTCCAATACCGTTATCGCGAATCCAAACTTTAGCTATGCCATCATGAACCTCGGTCCAAATTTTCAAATCCGGAGCAGTTCCGTCCGGCACAAACTTCAAAGCATTGCTGATGAGATTGAGAAGAACCTGATCCAGCAGTGTTGAATTTGCGTGGAGAATTGGAAGCGGGTCAACGATCTCGATCGTGGCCTTTTTCTGCTTCGCTTCCAATCGTAGATCCGTCAACACTCCTTCCACTGCGTCTCTCAGATCCACCGGCTCCAATGTGATCGCCATCCGGCCAATTCGACTGTATTGCAATAAGTCCTGGATCAATCGATCCATTCGATCTGCAGCCGCCCCGATTCTTTGGAGATAATCCCGGGCAGCAAGGTCCAGGGAGGCCGTGTAGTCATCCATGAGGATCTGCGTAAACGCACGCATGGCACGAACCGGCGCTCTCAAGTCGTGGGACACGGAATAGCAAAACGATTCCATCTGTTCATTGATCTCACTCAATGCACTCGTTCTCTCATGCACACGACGTTCAAGTTCAACGTTGAGCTTGAGGACCATTTCTTCTGCTTCCTTTTTCTCGTGAATGTCCGTGCAGGTGCCAAACCATTTAACGATCCTACCCTCTCCGTCCCTCAACGGAACGGCACGATCCAGATGCCATCGGTAATTGCCATCCTGACCACGAAGTGGGTACTCCAATTCATAAAGTTCGCCTTTGTGGATGGCGCGATTCCATCTCTCCTGAACCTCTACAAGAAACTCAGGGTGTATTGAAAGAGCCCAACTATCCTGTCGATGACCTTGCACCGCGCCCCCTGTGTATTCGCACCACCGCTGATTACAATATTCGAGACTCGTGCCATTAGCCTGTGCCGTCCATACGATATGCGGAATCGCTTCGGCCAGTTCTCGGAAGCGACTTTCACTTTGCTGCAAGGCTTCAAGCCGACGTTCCGCTGTTTCCCGCTCCTGACGTTCTGTTACATCGTGGATGAATGCCATTCCCCCCATGAGGGAGCCTTCTGCGTCGAGCAGAGGACAATAGCTCGCTGTGAAGTGCCTTTTCCGACCAGCTTCAACAAGCGTAAAGACTCGTTCCTGGTCGACGCCTCTCCGGCCATCAAGTGTGGCGTGAAGTTGCTCACGTTCCTCGGGTTCACCAAGGAAAGGACAAGCATCGAAGAGACAACAACCCAGAATACTTTCCGCCTTCTGACCGGAAATGCGCTCCATTCGAGGATTCCACACGGTGCAGCGAAATTGCAGATCGAAACAGAGAATCCCTTCCGAGCTATGAGCGAGAAGGTTTTGGAGCAAAATTTCAGGGGCAACCACAGGCCTCAACGCATCAAGGGATGACGTTCCTGTTTCATTGAGTGATTTATTTACGAGGACTTGCATCCGCTATTTTTTTGCCAGAGACAAACAAATTAGGCAGGAGAATGCTGAATCACTATCAGGGAACGTCTGAAACGGGGGTGAACCTTTCCTCCAACTATTATTTCGCGCCTTTTGCAAGAAGGACGACCGGAATTGTCCTGCATAGGATTTTCAGATCGAGCCAGATTGACCAATTATCAATGTACTCCAAGTCGAGCCGCACCCAGTCTTTGAAATCGCTGACGTCGTTACGTCCGCTGACCTGCCATAGACAAGTGATCCCGGGCTTCACACTCAACCGACGACGATGCGCAAAGTCATCAAACTTTTGAACTTCATCCACAGGCAAAGGACGCGGCCCTACCAGACTCATTTCGCCTCTCAAAACGTTTACCAGCTGTGGCAACTCGTCGATACTGGACTTGCGCAACCATTTGCCGACCGGAGTGATCCGCGGATCATTTGTGATCTTAAAGACCGGACCGTCCATCTCATTCAATGCAGCCAATTCATGCTTGCGCTGCTCAGCATTGGTTACCATGGTCCGGAATTTATACATCGTGAACGGCTGACCGTTTAACCCGCTCCTCTGTTGCTTGAAAAAGATGGGGCCTGGAGAAGTAAGTTTAATCCAGAGGGCGGCCACCAGGAACGGAATAGCGGTAACAACCAGCAAAAGAGCCGCTCCTGCCAGATCCAGCAACTGCTTGAAAACACCCTGCCACGAAGCTTCCGGTCCAGTGTGAAACACGAGCACCGGTCGACCATGAAAATCGTCCAGACTTGTCTGGGATATTTTGGTATTAAAAAAATCAGCTACCAGCCAGGCCTCCACTCCTTCCAACTCACAGGCCTGAATCGCCTTTTCCACCTGCCCAAAAAAACTATGCTTGGCGTTTACAATCACCCCATTGACGGAATGCTCATGCAGAATGTGGACAAAGTCCTCCAGCGATGAAGTGTTCAGATCCAACTCACGCACGATCTCGATACCATTGGGGTCTTTAGCCAAAATTTCCTGGCGCAAACGGTAGGTGTCTTCCGGTGTCCCCACGAGGAGCAAACGGCTCTCCATTTGATTCTGTCCCATCTTGCTCTGGTAGGTCCATTGCATGAGTTCCTCTTTCATGTAAACCAGCAGGAAGCTCACGATCCCGAACAGGATGGTCACGGACCGGGCGATCAGCGCCTGGTTGTTGGAAAGATAAATGGCGAAAATCATCAGCAACGTGACCCCCATCGAAGTTTTCAGCAGAGCCCAAATCGTCTGGCTCCGGTAAACCACTACCGAGCGGTCATAGAACCTCTGCCGATCCAACACCAATGGCACCAAAGGAAGGATTATGAAATAAAGCCAAAGGTAATTGTCAAAAGAGAGAATCGGATCAGTCAGCTTGTATGATAGCCAACCTCCAAGAACCGGCACCCAGTCGATCAAGCCCTCAAAAGGAACGATGTCCCGGATTACGTGAGCAATCCACAAGCTGATAGCAAAGAGCCAGACATCCAGCAGGCGATGAACTTTACTTCGGAGTTGACGATGGCGACGCAACATTTTTTATCAGAAAGGCAGCCAGGAGGCTATCAGTGATGAAGGGCAAGACCAATCTGAACTTTCATTTTTGCGCTTCAGCCAAAGCAGTCTCGCCGGATACAGGTTTACCTGCAGCCATTTTTCCCGTCGTAATTTGAAACTGTGGAACGGATGCGGCGATGAATTCTTTCATCCGCGCAAAGGTCGGGTCTTCCTGGCCAGGTGCGCAGTGAGCCAAAGTGGCGACGTAAGACCAGCGCTGCAATACTCCGGTAGTGACCATCGATTTACCCATCTTCCACATCCGGTCGAGATGCTCCGATGCGAGGTCATTTTCAGCGACAAACCAGTAAACATAGAGACCATGCAACTTCTGCTTCTTTCCATTCTCATCTTCAATTTCACGACTGGCCGTAATTTTCTTTACCGGCAGCTCATAAGCAATTGGTTGCTTGACCTGGATGTTTACCGTTTCCGACTTCTCGATCTTCCATCCCTGCCCGGGCAAGCAATGTTCCGGCCGATGAATACTGCGGCTGTCTGTTCCCATCATCACGACGCTCAGCAAAAGGCCAAATTTATCCGGTGCAAAGTAGATCCGGCGGCCGAAAGTGGTGTCGGAGGGAAGCGTTTGCAGCTCAATCGTCGTGATCGCCAGATTCGTGGAAGATTCATAGTTAAGGACGTTCTGCGGGAGATCCACGGTATTGGTTCCGATTACGTTTCCTTTCTCATCATAAACGTCCTTCGCCACCAGCTTGAGACCGGCTGGCCCGAGGAGGCGACTTTTGCTAAGGTGTTTACAAATCGACGCCGTCCCCGCAGTCACCGCAAGCACAACAACGAAGACAATGATATTTTTTTTGTTCATGTTGCGGGAACAGCTGATTCACTGGACAGGCCGACGCCAGGTTCAGATTTGGACAGCTTATGGCCAATCAAAACGACAACTACCAGGGACGGAATGTAAGGTAGCATGCTAAGCCAACCGCTGTCGTGAACATACGTCCCGGCATCCTGGCCAAAGAACTCGGCCGCAAAAATAATCATCAACAATCGGACAACATTACTGACAATCGCCAACGGGAAAGTAAGGCCAATCATCACCAACCGTTTCCAATTCTTTTGCAAAGCGACGAAAGAGTAAACCACGGTAAAAATGAAAATGGCAGTCAGGCTACGAATCCCACTGCAGGCCGCTGCTACTTCATACTGATACTTCCCCGCCGGATCCAGCAGACGGGTTCCATCTCGAACTACCTGGATGCCGAAGACCCCATCCGCCAGGCCAGCAGTGATCTTAGTTGCGAACAATCGAAGGGGGAATGTGATGCGTTCAGCCTCTGTTCCCAGCGGAATACAAAAAATGAAGACAAACATGGGAAAGAAACTTCGCTTCATAAATTCCTTGCCCCAGGCCAGTCCCATCATTCCGTAAGCACCGAGAAAAAATGCCACAATACAGATTCGGGTCTGCTGCACCAAAAATCCAAGCATATGCAGAAGTGCTGCAAAGATCACCAGGCCCAGTGCTGGCCACCATCCTTCTCCCATTGCTTCCTGTAATGTTTTGCGCTTCCACCAAAAAAGCCCTGCCACGAGAAACGGAATCAGGATCCCATGTTCATCATCAGGCGAGGAATCATAAACAAAATGCATCCAACCGAATAAAGAATTGGTCTTTTTGTAGCCTAAAGTCGGATTACCAATGAAATGGAATAAAAGAATCCAGCTGGCAAGAATTCCCAGAAAAAGCCACTTATTCGGAAGACGCGCCCAGGCGGATTGCAGGTCAGCAACGATCCCTGCCGACTTGGTTGTATTCTCGGTTGAATGCATTCTTTTTTAAATCAGACCACCTCGGGTTTTTGCGCACGAAAGGTAGCGTGAAATGCCCTAGCACGCAAGTTGTCCATCCGCTTCCCTAGAGCACATTTACCTCGCGGAGCGCGGCAAGCACTTCCTCCACCGTGATGCGTTTCATGAACCGCCGGGCAAACTCTGCATTGGCAGGGATCGGAATGCATTGGCGAAAGTCCTGGTCGGATTGGTGACTTACTACTCGGCTGTTCACGCCACTCGGCGCCCACAATGGAAGTGTTCCTTGTCCGAACAACGCGATTACCGGCACACCCAGTGCATCCGCAAGGTGCATCGGCCCGGAATCCAGACTTACCAGGGCGTTGAGTTGGCCAAGTTGAGCCACCCAATCCCCTATCGACCTGCATTCGACCGGCGTGATCTCGTTTTCTCCCGCCTCTCGAGCAGCGGACTGAGATTGTCCCGGTCCGCACAGAACACGGACCTCCCATCCCTGGCAGCGCATATGTTCAGCCAGCGCCCTCCATTTATCAGGACCCCAGAGCTTCCCTTCCCATGGAGCAACCGGAACAAAGCCGACGACTTTGTTCGTAAATTCTTTGTTCCCTGCCTGCAACAGTTCCTCGAAGCGGGGTCCCGAACTCATTACCGCATCCGGAATGAACCAACTGGCGAACTGGAAATTGTTCTCCCACCGTCTCATATCCGCTCGAAATGGAACGATCCGGCCCACCCATCCCGGATTCTTCAAATTTGAGCCCAGGTAATGCGACAGGGTGAAAACTCGTTTGCAACCCACGAGGTATAGGAGGAGTACACTTCGAATGTCACCTCTTGAATCGATTCCGATGCTCCCTTTCGCTAATTTGCGCGAGTTCGAGATAAAACTCAGAAAGTCGCGAGAGAGATACTGACGCCACCCGTACTTGTGCTTCGGATCGTAGGAACTCCATGGGATCTCAGCATTCATCCATTCGATTCTTGGATAGAGAGATCGCCATGAGGCCTTTCCGAAAATCGTGACATCCCCTTTTCGGCTAAGGGCGTGGACCATCGGTTGAAGGGAAATCACATCTCCTAAACCAAACGGCTCGAGGATCAGGAAGGAATCGACGATCTTTCTCCTGACGAAAATTGTATTAACCAAGCGCAAAGGTGCGATCACACACCCTAACAAGAGTGTTAGGACGCGTTTCTTCCAACCGAGATCAATCAAGCGCGAATCGGACATTGCAGAGCAGAACGAACGTAAACTGACTGTCGGAGCTTTGGCAATCTGATCAGTCAAATTGCCATTTCAGAATCTCCGGCGGCACTTTTTCACGTGGAAAAATCATTTCCAGATCTCCGGCGGCACTTTTTCGCATGAAAAAATCATTTCCAGGTCTCCGGCAGCACTTTTTCGCGTGGAAAAACCATTTCCAGATCTCCGGCGGCACTTTTTCGCGTGGAAAAATCATTTCCAGGTCTCCGGCGGCACTTTTTCGCGTGGAAAAACCGTTTCCAGGTCTCCGGCGGCACTTTTTTGCCAGGCGGATACTTTGGAATACGGCTCGTCGGGGATAAGCACTTGTTTAAGCGCTTTCCCCCAACACGTGTTATGAAGAAACCGATTACTTGAGAGATCGGACGAACTTATCGATCCGTTCGAGTCCTTTTTGCAGATTGGCCATGCTCGTTGCATAGCTAATCCGAATGTAGTCGTCGGCACCAAAAGCAGCTCCGGGAACGGCAGCCACTTTTTCCTGTTCAAGCAGACGAGCACAAAAATCCATGGATTTCAGGCCAGTCTTGGAAATATTCGGAAAAAGATAGAAGGCCCCTTTGGCATTGACGCACGTGATGCCGGGAACACTGTTCAGCTTTTCAAAGGCATAAGCCCGTCTCTTCGCAAACTCAGCGAGCCATGATTTGAGATGTTCCTGGGGTCCGTTCAAGGCAGCAACAGCCCCTTTCTGCGCAAAAGAGGTCGGATTGCTGGTACTATGGCTTTGAATGGCATCAATCGCTTTTGCGATTGGTTCGGGCGCAGCAGTGATCCCAATCCGCCAACCGGTCATGGACCACGCCTTCGCCAAACCATGAACCACAATGGTGTGATCGTAATGCTTTTGCGAAAAGCTGGCGACGCTAACGTGCTTCGCACCATCGTAAAGAAGGTGTTCGTAAATTTCGTCGCTCATGATGAGCACACCTTTCTCCACGCAAATATCACCCAATACTTTGATTTCCTCAGGAGTGTAAACAGACCCGGTCGGGTTGCTGGGTGAATTCAAGATGAAAAGCCGGGTGCGGGACGTGATTGCATTGCGCAGCTGGTCCGGTGTCACTTTGAATTCCGTCCGATCACTGGTTTCCAGAATGACTGGCGTAGCTTCAGCCAACTTCACCATTTCCGGATAGCTCAGCCAATAGGGAGCGGGGATGATCACTTCATCGCCGGGCTCGCACAGCGCCATGATGACGTTGTAACAGGAATGCTTTCCACCGCAGGAAATGATGATTTGAGACGGCTTATAAATAAGCCCATTGTCCCGTTTGAACTTATCTGCTGCCGCCTGGCGGAGTTCAGGAATACCACTCGCAGGTGTGTATTTGGTGAACCCTTCGGACAAAGCTTTCACAGCGGCATCTTTGATGTGCTGGGGTGTATCGAAATCCGGTTCACCGACACCAAAACCAACAACATCAATCCCCTCCGCTTTCATCTGTTTAGCCTTGGAATCTATCGCCAAAGTGATTGAAGCAGTCAATGAAGCGGCCCGTTTCGAAATTTTGTAGTCCATAAACGAGCGGAAGGAATAACGGGCGTAGCGGGGAAATCAAGGGATTTTCGAACGGAAAGCAGCTTGCAGGGTCGAAGGTGGCCCACGCCGATCACCCAACTGGATCCGCTCTATTCCAGGATTGCTGACTGCAAGCGCTCCAGATCCCGCTCGTCTCCGTTTTGAGCAGGTTTGTTCCAGCCGGTCCATGTCTTGTTCACAGCCCAACTCCAGCGCTCAATATGACCATCGGCGAACGATAGATTGGCAGCCTGACCATGACGATCTGTCGGAAGATTGACCCATTGCTTATAGAAGGGACTTGTTTTGGGATTTACCGCGAAATGGGCATCGGTAATTGATTTTTCATGAGCATCAATAAATACAAACAATCGCGATGTATTCCGGTAGGTCATTTCAGACTGCTTTCTGAACGAAGGAAAACGGCTGAGGGCCACCTGTGAATTCATGGAACTGCTCATGCTGTAGCTGCGCGTGCGCAAGATCGGATCGGAACCCGTTGGCAATTCGACTACGGATTTATCCGCAGGGCATCGATAGATATTGGGATTCCGATTGTATTGAAAGAGGTGACCCCGTTCCAAATTTTCCGAAGTAAAATCGTATTCAGGATTCCCCGGCGCCCATGATTCGCCCATGTAGGTTTGAGCGCTATGGAGCTTAATTCCATCCACGTAATCATTCGCAGAAAGCTCTCCGTTATGATCATCGGGGAACATCTGCCAGGAAAGCTGCAATTGACGCAAATTGTTGAGGCAAGAAATCGCCTGCGAACGCGTTTTACCTTTGTTCAAGGCGGGAAGAAGTATGGCACTCAGAATTGCCATAATCGTGACAACCACCATCAGCTCGGCTAACGTAAACCCCTGGCTTGACGGCACTTTCAGGCGATAAGGGATCGCCTTAGCCATAAGTTTGCGAGTTGTGTCAGGCCGGTTCATGTCTTGGGTTTAAGGCTTCATAACAAAAACCCAAGCCGTTGGCAACATTCTTAATCAGTAAGCAGTTCCAGCATACGGAGGCCAGATTCCCCTAGTTCCCACTTACCCTTTTTTTGTGTAACAAGCTTCCGGCAAGGATTTTTCTGATACTCAGCAGTGTTTACGGAAAGGAGGTAAAATTTGTTCCGGCTTTTAAGTTCGGTTTTGGAAAGTGGAATCGCACGCATGGGCAACCCATTGTAGTTCAAAACCAACTCATAACCTGAAACGGCCCCCACGTTCGGTTTGCGGTCAATCAATGCAGAATAGCGTTTAATCCAGGGAAAATCGGTATCTCTCACCTGCACCCGGCAAAGCTCCGGGCTTTTTTGTATGAACCGAAGCACATCAAAACTGGCCCCTTCTCGATGACTCACCAGCAGGGCAAGTTGCGGATCCAGCCCGAACATATTTTGACCATTCCAGAGACCGTGGTCACTGCTCCGGATAAAATGTTTCTTGTACCATTTCTCAAATCGTTCACTGATGAAAAGGTTCAATTCAAAATGGAGATGAGCCCGCTCCTTTGAGATCTGCTCGCGCGTATTGGTGGTGCGGCCCATCAAGGCTATGGTCTCCCCTGCTTTGACCGTTTTTCCGGGAGCTAATCCGGTCCTTACTTGCGCGAGGTGCGCATAGAGGGAATAGATTTCGATCCCGTTCACTTTGTGCAGCAGTATGAGGTAATTCCCATAATTGGAGGTGGAAGGTTTACGATTGATGTAAACCACTGTTCCATCCGCCGTTGCCATTACGTGGTCCGTGGGCTCTCCGTTTTTGTCCCGTTGAATGGATCGGATATCGATGCCCTCGTGCATCTGCCATCCACCTGAACGCACGCATCCAAAGCTCCCACTCTGCCATGGTTTTCCGACAGTGGGGCAAAAGAATCGGTCCTGCTCATTCAGCTTGAATAACGAACGATTCGCCGTTGGCATCTTGAAGGTTTGCCCTGAAAGGGAGCCCACTCCAAAGAGCAGAAGGACAAGAATGGCCAGGCACGGCTGTGCCTTAAGTCGTGTTTTCAACAAATAAGAGACGCTGTCCAAGAAGATGTTATTTAAGGAGGGTCCCTTAAAACGATCCCAACCGCTTCATCTCTTTCACGACGTTGCGGACTCCATAAACAATTCGCTCGGCCTCATCCCGGGTAACATCAGGAGTAAAAGTCAGAAATCCCGATGAGTTCCGCTCCTGAATCGCAGGAGCAGCCAACCAGGTTTGTTCGACCTTCGGCTGCGTCGCTCCAATGGCAATGCTCTTCCCTCGATGCTCCGTCGTAACGGTGTCCAGCACGAAGGCTCCATGAGAATTAAATTGGACCTGAATAGCATAGCCATACTGGTCTTCAATCAATTGCGCTCCTTCAATGCTGCGAAAATCGAGAAAGGGATTCGCGTCCACCGACACCTGGACATTGTTATTCGACAATCGAATATTTCGCCCCCCGGCAGAAGGGCGTCCGGCCAGATGGAATTGCAGCATCACCTTCTCTTTTTTGTACTTCTTTTTGATGGCCGCCGTCTTGTCATCTTTCTTTGTGGTTTGGCAACCGACAGGGACGATACAGCAGAGCAGGAGCAAAATGATGTTGAACCGTAACAAGCTAATCTTCATATTGAGCGCGATAACGAGTTAAGTTGACACATTAAAACCATCTATGGGCAAGCAATATAACAAAACCATCAAGCGCAAGCGTCGTGAAAGCTACGTTAAACGCAAAAACGAAGCAGCCAAAGCGAAGATCAAGACCAAGAAGGCTGTTAAAGCTTAAATCCCAGGATTTTCTTAAAACCGCCCGATGAACTTCGGGCGGTTTTTTTATTGTCAGGATTCCACAGAGATTTCCTAAGACAAGCCCATCAGGAGCCAAGCCATTTCCCCTCACAACGCGAAGCTGAGTTGACTGCCAGGTGTTGCGGCAATTACAACACAACCCATCCATGATCAAAGAGCAAAGCCCACCTGCTTCCACAACTGCCTTTTCGCGGCGCTGGCGTTTGTGGGGGCCCTACCTTGCGGAACGACAATGGGGAACGGTCCGCGAGGATTACTCGCAACAGGGCACTGCCTGGGAATATTTTCCTCACGACCACGCCCGCAGTCGGGTCTACCGCTGGGGGGAAGATGGCATAGCGGGGATCAGTGACGATCAGCAGCGTCTTTGTCTTTCACTCGCTCTCTGGAACGGGATTGATCCAATTTTAAAGGAGCGAATGTTCGGTCTTTCGAACAGCGAAGGAAACCACGGAGAGGACGTGAAAGAGTGTTATTACTACCTCGATGCCACACCGAAGCATTCCTACCTCAAAATGCTCTACAAGTATCCGCAGCGGGAATTTCCCTACTCGCAACTGGTCGAGGAGAATCGTCGGCGAGGAAAAGATCAGCCGGAATTTGAATTGCTCGACACTGGCATCTTCGACGACGACCGCTACTTCGATGTGTTCGTTGAATACGCAAAAGCAGGTCCTGAAGATATCCTGATGCTGGTGACAGTGCATAATCGCGGACCGGAGGAAGCGACCATCCATCTGCTTCCGCAACTGTGGTTTCGCAATACCTGGTCGTGGAAACCGGGCGCCAAAAAACCGATACTGTCGATGTCCAGGAAAAACACAGTGACCGCGAAGCATCCCGATTTGGCCGATTACCAATTGTCCTGCGAAGCAACGCCTGATTTTCTGTTTTGCGAAAACGAAACAAATCCTCGCCGGCATTTCGGTGAGAACACCGCATCAGGCTTTTTCAAAGATGGATTTCACGAATATGTCATTGCGGGAAACAGGACTGCCGTAAATCCGGAGCAAGTTGGAACGAAAGTCGCAGCACATTACGTGCTTTCCGTTCCGCCGGGTGGCTCTGGTTCCGTTCGCGTGCGATTAGGTAAGACAAACGGGGCCCAACCCTTTGCTGATTTCGATAAGGTCTTTAAGGAGAGTCGCCGCGAGGCCGATGGATTTTACGCAGAGTTGCAAAAGGACATCTTTGATGACGATGCACGCAACGTTCAGCGGCAAGCTTTTGCGGGGATGATTTGGAGCAAACAGTTTTATTACTACGATGTTCCGAAATGGATTAGAGGAGATCCGGGGCAGGTTTCGCCACCACGGGAGCGCCGTCACGGGCGCAACAGCGAGTGGATGCATCTCAACAATGCCGACATCATCTCAATGCCGGACAAATGGGAATATCCGTGGTACGCGGCGTGGGACCTGGCATTTCATTGCATCCCCCTGGCGCAGGTGGATGCGACGTTCGCAAAGGACCAACTTCTCCTGCTGACACGCGAATGGTACATGCATCCCAACGGCCAACTACCCGCCTATGAATGGGCCTTTGGTGATGTGAACCCACCCGTTCATGCGTGGGCAACCTGGCGTGTTTTCCAAATAGATCGCAAACAACGCGGCGACAAAGGTGATCTCGTATTCCTCGAAAAGGTTTTTCACAAGCTGATGCTGAACTTCACCTGGTGGGTGAACCGAAAGGACGCACAAGGCCGAAACATCTTTCAGGGGGGATTCCTCGGACTGGACAATATAGGCGTTTTTGATCGGAGCGCCCCTTTGCCCACCGGCGGATTCATCAACCAGGCAGATGGCACGAGTTGGATGGCAATGTATTCGTTAAACTTAATGCGCATCGCCCTCGAACTCGCGCAGCACAACAACGTGTATGAAGACATTGCAACGAAGTTCTTCGAACACTTCCTGCACATCGCTGAAGCAATGAATAACATCGGCGATGAAGGCATTGGCCTCTGGGATGAGCAGGATAAATTCTATTATGATGTTCTAAATCTGCCGGACGGACGAATGATGCCCCTGAAAGTCCGTTCGCTGGTGGGTCTGATACCGTTGTTCGCAGTGGAAACTCTCGAACCTGAACTGCTGGATAAACTTCCCGGTTTTCACACCAGACTGAAATGGTTTTTGAACTACCGCCCTGATCTCGCGAAGTTAGTCTCCCGGTGGGAAGAGCCTGGTGCCGGTCAGCGTCATCTGCTGTCTTTGCTCCGCGGGAGCCGAATCAAATGTCTCTTACGCCGGATGCTCGATGAATCGGAATTTCTTTCCGATTACGGTGTGCGTGCGATGTCTCGCCAGCACCATGGCAATCCATACGTCTTCTCATGCAGCGGCACAGAATTGGCCGTCAGCTATCAACCGGCAGAATCGGAATCCGGTCTCTTCGGTGGCAACTCCAATTGGCGGGGGCCGATCTGGATGCCCGTCAATTTTTTGCTCATTGAATCGCTCCAGAAGTTTCATCATTACTACGGCGACGATTTCAAAATCGAGTGTCCGACCGGCTCGGGCGTTTTCATGACACTCCTGGAAGCGGCCGACGAACTAGCACGTCGGTTGACCAAGATTTTTTTGAAAGATGAGAACGGAAATCGTCCGGTTTTGCTCGCAAACCAAAGAGCGCAAAACGATCCTCACTTTCGCGACTACATCCAGTTCTATGAATATTTTCACGGTGACGACGGACGGGGAATCGGCGCTTCCCATCAAACCGGATGGACAGGCCTGATCGCGAAACTATTGCAGCCACGTCGCGGGCAAACCTCAGATACAATGTTTGTTCGCCGTACTCCAAGATAGTCCACTACCGACATTCGATGCCGAACCGGCCTACTTTTCGAAATCACCCGGAGCGATGATCGCTTTGGACAAAGCTTCTGTGCCCTGCTCGTCGCGAAATTGGTTCAGTTCTCCAAAGCTTCAATCTCATCGTTCGTACTCCCTGTTCCCGGAGAGTGGGAATACGTATCGTCTTGAAATAATCGGAGATCTGAACACTGATTACTGAATACTTTCCCCCTTCTGCCCCGCCTCGTCGCTTAACACTTTGACGGTGAACAATCCAAAGGGTTCGCCATCGCGCAAGAATCCCCAGTCGTTCAACTCATTCACGGGCACCTCTACGGGATCGCCCAATTTGAGATCTCCCAGGTCGACCGGATCATTGCCGAGCGTTCCATGGATAAATTCGGGTTCCAGTCCTGTCACCTCCACCCAAATGAACTCGGTATTGCCCTCCGCAGTAATCGGGACTTTAACGGCGAAGTTTTCGCCATCTTGTTTATTAAATGCTTCGACAAATTCGGGCCAGCGTGAACGGGCCTCGGCCTGGGCTGCCTGCATGCGTGGATCGTCGTTGTCGATTCCGACCACAGGAAGATTTGAGGGCACAGCGAACTCTTCCAAAGCATTAGGTCCACGCAACTTCTCCTCAAGTTCCGCATCCCAGACATTGATGGTTCCCGTGGCTGGCTGATAAATGGCGAGGCAATCCGGACCACTCAGTTCAGCGATTAGTTTTGCAATCTGGCCATAAGCCTTTTCGCGCGGAGCCGCTTCGTCCTGCATGCTGATCAGGTCAACCGATAACCAGGCGCGATGATCGAGCAGCGCCTTGCGCAGACGCAGTTCTTTTACGTCTTCAAGCACAGCGTCCAGATCTTCGATATAGGGTTGATCAATGTTATTGACCATGAAGAAGGCTTCGGGGGATTGAACGGCAAACATCGGCGGCTCGCCCACGACAAAGCCATCCTTTTCGTCTTCATGTTCGTCCCCGGAGTATTTGCCACCCCACGCGGCTTCGACTATTTCGGTGAGGATCGTTGCTTCGAGATAACGAGGCTCACGCAGCAGAAGAACCAGCGAAATCATCGGTCCACTTTCGTCGTCAGCTTCAGGAGTCATTTTATGGAGGGTAAATCAATGGTGATGAACAAATTCCCAATGCGTCAGCTATTTTGCTATAGCTACGCCTGGTACGCCTGGAGCATGCAACGCTAACTCGAACCAGAATTGACTCCCTTTGCCCAATTCAGAATCGATTCCGATTCGGCCGCCCATCCGTTCAATCGCGCGTCGAACGATAGCGAGTCCGATTCCGGTCCCCGGATATTCTTTCTCCCCATGCAAGCGCTCGAAAACTCCAAAGATTCGTTCATAATGTTCCCGGGCCACTCCGATGCCGCCGTCCTGAACGACGATCCTGACCTGGTCCCCGGTTTGAAGCCATGATACTCGAATACTTGGTTTTGCCCCACTCTCCACAAACTTCAACGCATTCTCGAACAAGTTGCAAAGCACCTGCCGGAGCATAGTCCTGTTGCCCAGAACAGCTGGGCAGCCGTTTGCAATATCCACTGTGGCGCCCCTTTCAGAAATTTCGGTTTGAAGGTCTGAAGCCACTCCAGTAATGAGGGCATCCACCTCCACGGGTTCCATTCGCAATTCCGATTGAGTCAGCCGGCTATACTGAAGTAAATCGTTGAGGAGGTTATCCATTTTCAGTCCGGACATCGCAATACGTTTCAGATATTCAACGAATTGCGGTTCTACCGTGCTCGCTCCCTCTTCCAACAGGATCCTGGAAAAGCTGTTGATGCTGCGCAACGGACCTCTCAAGTCATGCGAGATCGTGTAAACAAATGAATTCATTTGTTGATTGATGTCCCTCAGATGCACGTTGGTCTTTTGCAACTCTTCCGTTCTTACCTGCAACGTAACAAAGGTGGAAACTCGCGATCGCAGCACGGCCGGGTGGATCGGGGTGTGAATGTAATCCACCGCCCCCAGGTTATAGCCTCGTTCCAGTTCTTCAGCGCTCACATCGTAGGCGCTAACAAAGATGATCGGCAATTCTGCCAGGACATCGCGTTCCCGGATGAGTTTCGCGGTCTCAAAGCCGTCCAGGCCCGGCATATTCACATCCAGAACCACGAGGTGAATCTTCTCTTTGAGCAAGAGTCGTAAGGCTTCTTTGCCGGATTCCACCTTCAACATCCTGTATCCGAGGGGCTCAAGCATGGTTTGCATCGCAAGCAACTTGTCTTTGCGATCATCAACGAGGAGCACGGAAACAACGGTATCTAGCGGCATCGGCCTACAGCTTTAGCTGGTTTTAATCGGGGCTCAATAAGGAATGCCCTGATTGGATGAAATTTCACATGTCTCCGCCCCTCATTACACACCTTGTACGTACGCGGATCGCGAACCGCCAAAATACTCGGAATTGCTTACCGGACCGTTTCACACCTTGTACGCCGCCTTGTAACGCTGACCGGACCGTTTACACACCCTGTACGCTGCCTTGTAACGGTTACCGAGCCGTTTACACACCCTGTACGCTGCCTTGTAACGGTTACCGGACCGTTTACACACCCTGTACGCTGCCTTGTAACGGCTACCGGGCCGTTTACACACCCTGTACACTGCCTTGTAACGGCGACCGAGCCGTTTGCATACCCTGTACGCGGCTCGGAATCCCGTTCTTTCCCGTGTACAAGCCCTGTACACGGGCGAAAATCGCTGTCCGGACCGTCCTTAGACTCTCAAGTGTCTGGCAACCTGCCTTTTTGCAGGAATTTAGATAATCCAACTCAGCAAAGTGGTTTGATTCTCCACCCCTAATCTCGCAGGATCTGATTCGGCAATTCATCTGTGTCGTCTGGCCTGGGTGGAAAATATTTCGCCTGCAAGGTACCGACTTTCGCCACGGCAACCAGGATGGCGTCTGTGTAGCGCTCTTGCTTCAGAAAATCAGCCATGGCATCGCGAACCTCCTCCCAGAACGGCTGACCGCACTTTTCATGGATCCCTTCATCCCCAACAATCGCAAAGGTCCGGGTGACAGGAGCAAAGAAAATGAGAACAGCATTTCGTTGACGCGTCTTCGACATGCCGAGTTTGAGAAAACGGTTTCGGGCTGCGTCCAATACATCCTCGCGTTGGTGGGAGGAGATATAGACCCGGATTTCGCCCGTTGTTTTCTTTTCCGCGTCCGCAATGGCGCTAACGATCTTGTCGTCGTCCAACTTACAAATGAATTCCTTGGGTTTCATTACCATTTCCCCCCTGCTCCACCGCCACCGAAACTGCCACCGCCTCCCGAGAAGCCACCGCCACCGCCTCCTCCGCCCCCGGACCAACCACCTCCGCCAAATCCGCCCCCACCGAATCCCCCGCCCCACCCTCCATAATGCCTGCGACCGCGTGAGCCGTAACTCGTGCCACGAGAACGCATCATCAGGACCATGACGATGATGAAAACAATGAAAAAAACCGGACTGATGGATTTGCCGCTTCCTGAGCCTACTGCCCGCTCCCCGACGGTTCTACCGTTGCCCTTGTATTCCCCTTTTGTCGCTTTGATGATGGACTCAACTCCGGCAGTTAAACCCGCGTCATATTTGCCGCTGCGAAAATGCGGGGTGATTTCGTTGTCGATGATCTGTTTTGCAAGGGCATCGGGCAAGGTGCCTTCGAGGCCATAGCCCACTTGCAGATACATGCTGCGATCCTGAATAAACACGAAGAGGACGGCTCCATTGTTCTTTTCTTTTGTCCCCACGCGCCAGGATTGCGCAACCCGTTGGGTATAATCTTCGATCGACGAATCACTCTGCATTTTTGGAAATACGACGACCACAACCTGGCTCGAAGTTTCTCGTTCGAAGTCTGCGAGACGTTGATCGAGTTGCGTCACCGTGCCAGCGGAGACAACTTTGGCGTAATCATTAAAATGCCGCGCCGGCTTCGCTGGCATTACTTCCTGGGCGCGACCGAAGTTAAACAGGAATAGAAGAGCAAAGAGAACCAACCCCAGAGCAGAGTGTGGAACACGTGCCGTTGTCGCTGGCAAAGAAATGGGTGGAACCTTGCCCCGCCTGCGGCCACGACTTTGAGCCATGTCTTTTGGGAGAAGCCTCATCTAGTTAGTGGCAGCCGGTTGTTTCCCGAAGTCAAAATTCACTTTGGGGGCTGTTTCGGCCCCAGCCTGTGCCTGGAAAAAGGGCTTGGGAGTGAAGCCGAACATTCGCGCCACGAAGACCCCTGGAAACGCTTTGACTGCCGTGTTGTATTCCTTGACCGCTTCATTGAAGTTGCGGCGCTCCACCGCAATTCTGTTTTCCGTTCCTTCAAGTTGCGCTTGTAGAGTGCTGAAGTTCCCGGTGGCTCGAAGCTCGGGATACTTTTCCACCACTACCAGCAAACGTGAAAGGGCTGAAGACAATTGATCCTGGGCGGCTTGAAATTTTTGCAACTGTTGCGGATCCGTGGGCGCTGCACCTGGATCGATTTTCATCTGGCCGACTGAGGCCCGTGCCTGGGTTACTTCAACGATCGTAGACTTCTCAAAATTTGCTGCGCCAGCCACGGTGCTCACCAGATTCGGAATTAAGTCGAGTCGACGCTGGTAGACGTTCTGCACATCGGCCCATTTCGCATCCACGTTCTGGGACAGTGTGTTGAAGCGGTTATAGGACTTGGCACCCACGGCGACCATGATAATCCCAACCAAAAGGAGCACCCCTAATAGAGCCCCACAGCCAATTGCAGCTTTTTTCATATATGTTCCTGACTAAAATCCACCTTGCAGCGGACAGTGCTATTATAAACCTTCCTGGAATTTGTACCGTGGAAGCTGCCTGGTTAGGAAGGGAGTGAACCCTGATTCGAGAGTTGGATAGTTTCGGGATATGGAGCCTGGAAGGCAAAGTCGGCGTGTTTCCCTCCAGAAATAAATTCGGGACGAAGGGGCCCTAAACCCTTCGTCCCGTGTTCCCAACCCTTTTATAAAACCCTCGCAGGTGTATGAAGTAGTTGTTGCTACTACATGTAGAATCATTCACATCCAGCGTAAATCAGGGAATCCCTCAAATGCTCACCGGCAAATCATAGATTGATCGTGTGCATTTGGGTTGGAAAAAGGTGTTCGCATCCACTGGAGATGACGTGAGAGGGCTAGTTCCTAACGTGGGGGCAGGAGCTCCCTGTTCCGTTGTAGCAGAATCGAATACAAACAACGCCACTACAAATTAGAGGGCTACGTCAGTGCAAAAAATTGAGTACTGACTGGTTCTTTCAGGAAGAATATTGATCAAGAGCGCAGGATTCCAAAACACACGTCTCGGACCGCGGTACGGACTGCATTTCCCCAGAACACGGGAGCTTTTCCGCGGAAATTTCAGGTGCGGTTTGGGTCTACGCTGGATGTAGGTGTCTGTGAGAGAGGCTCTTGCCTGGAATTAAAAACATTTCCTGAGCAACTGCCAGAGGCAAAGCTCCGGCCATTCAAAGTTCCCCCTCACACGAAATTCTGCGACTTTTAACCATGTTTTCTCCCCACGGGCAGAGTGGAAGAACAACAAGGAGCGAGTCCATTGTTATCAGTGCGGTTTGTCCGTGGAAACATTCGTTGCTGAATGGTTCCAGCGTAGTTTTGCCACATAGGCACCGTCCACATTGTCCTGAAAGGGGAGGAGCTCACGTTCTTTCACAAGTTCGAGTTGGGGTTGTTCCACCATGAATTGCCGAACGAGATCTTTGTTTTCCTCAGGTTCCAAACTGCAGGTACTATAGACCAGGGTGCCGCCTGGCTTTAAACGGGGAGCAGCGAGACGGAGCAACTGGAGCTGTGTCCGGCGAAGTCGCTCGATCTCTTCGGGGCGAATGCGCCACCTCAGATCGACCCGTCTTTTCAAGACGCCGGTATTCGAACAGGGAGCGTCAATGAGAATGCGATCGAAACGACCGCTTGTGGCGATTTCCACATCCTGGGGAGCCACAGATGTTTCGATGCAGGTGATCCCAAGCCGAATATAGTTTTCCCGGATAAGATCCAGTCTCTTGGGTTCGATATCCTGGGCAACAATCTTCCCCCGATTCTGCATTAGTTGCGCCATGAAGGTCGATTTACCTCCCGGCGCGGCGCAGAGGTCTAGAATGGTTTCGTCCGGTTGTGGATTGAGCTCAAGAACAGCGAGCAGGGTACTCGGGTCCTGAACGTAAAAGAGGCCTTGCAGAAAACTTTTCATCTTCGACAAGGGCGGATGCCAATCGAGCCGAAAGATAACTCCGTCGGGGACCCAATCGAATTTGACCGGCGTAAACTGAACCGCCTCATCCTCCCAAATAGCAGCTATTTTGGCAGCGTCAGTTTTCAGAGTATTCAACCTTGCATAGGTATAGGCCGGAAGATTGTTCCATGCGAGGAGAGCGCTCGATTTAGCAGCCCCATACCGCTGAATCCATTTCTGAACAAGCCAATCCGGCTGAGAAAAGCCAAGAGCCGGATCCCTGGTCTTCACTTCCTCCAGGATCTTGTCCGTTTGTTCTTTTTCACGGCTGTAACCCCGCAGGATCGCGTTGATGAACCCAGCCTGGGAATTAAATCCCATGCGTCGGCCTACATCCACAGTTTCAAAAACCGCGGCGTGATCTGGAATGCGGCCGAGCCAGAAGAGTTGGTAAAGTCCCAGGCGAAGAAGAACGATGAGACCAGGCTTCTGCGGACGTTCTTTTGTTTTTCGGGAAATGAGCCAATCGAGCGTCTTCTGCCAACGAACAACACCGTAAACAAGCTCCGTGCAAAGACCGCGATCGATGGAAGAAAGCTGGGAGATATTGAACTCCCGCTCGAGCAAATCCTCGGTGTAATCCTTCCCTTCTTCGCGACGCAATAGAACACGCGCCGCTATTTCTCTTGGTTTTTGCACGCTCACAATTCTAAATAACGCACTGGTTCTGGAACACGCGAGCATTTATGGTGACTTTATGAGAGACGAATTCGAAAAATTAGCGGCCGCCGGCAAGATACAAACAAAGCACGTCGATCAACTGGTCGCCCTGTACGAGAGCGGCTTCTGCATGCACAAAAGCTGGGGCTTCGGCAGAATTACTGCCGTCGATACGGTGTTTGGAAGAATCACAATCGATTTTCCATCCAAGGCAGGACATCAGATGGATCTCACGTTTGCAGCTGAATCCCTGAAGCCGATTCCCAAAACACACATCCTCGCACGCAAGAATTCCGACCTCAACAGTTTGCGCCAAATGGCGGCATTGAACCACCTCGACGTGATCAAAGTGGTTCTGCAAAGCTACGATGGGCGCGCGACAATCGAACAAATCCAACAGGTCCTTGTTCCCGACGTGATTCAGGACGACTGGAAAAAATGGTTGGAAACAGCGAAAAAGGAATTGAAGAAGGATGGGCACTTTCAACTGCCTGTTAAAAAATCGGATCCAATCATCTATCAGGAACAGGAAACCTGCCTGCAGGACCGATTGATGAAAGAGTTTCGCGCCGCCAAAGGTTTGAAAAACCGCCTCAACGTCGCGCATGAAATCCTCAAGTCGCTCCCGGACCTCGTGGACAAACAAGGTGCGGCTCGTGAAGTGATCCCGGCTCTGAACCTGGAGATTGCCACTCACCAACGGACCCAACCAACTGTGGCTTTGGAAGGAATTTTTGTTCGTGATGAATTGCGGGAAGCGACCGGCCTGGAAGTCAGTGAAATAGAAGTTCCAGCCAAAACGATTTGGACGCAGGAAACGAAAATCGGGCCACTGCTTGATGCACTACCGGCGGTAAAACATCGCCGCGCGCTGCAATCATTCAGGGAATCGAATCAAGCGTTGTGGCACGAGGCACTGCTTGCTTCCATCAACAATGTCTCCGCCAAACTTGCCAGCGAATTTGCCCATGCCCTGATCCAGGGCGGCAAACTGGTGCAACTGAAAGAAACCGTATCGCGCCTCATTGGCCATCATCAGGCCAGCAGCGAATTACTGCTATGGCTCGCGAAAGAACGGTCAGACGATTTCGTAGATATCCTCGGGCCTGAAGTGTTCCGCGCCATGCTGACAGCAATGGAACGCGACCAATTCAATGAGAAACGCTCCAACAAACTCCGCGATTTTATCATCGATGACCAAAAGCTGATTGTGGAGTTGCTCGCCTCCGCTGACTTCGAGGTCATTAAAGATGTGACCCGCACCTTGCAGCTCTCCCCCTGCTTCGATGACATGGACAAACGCTCGTTGCTGGCGCGCATCGTCAAGAACTACCCTGGAGTCCAAAGCCTCATCAGTGGAGAACAGACCAAGCAGGACAGCACATTTATTGTTTCGTGGGAAAGCCTTGAACGGAAGAAAAACGAATATAACGAACTGGTGCAGAAAACGATTCCGGCAAATTCACGGGAAATCGCAATCGCCCGAAGCTACGGGGACTTGCGTGAAAACCATGAATACAAAGCAGCCAAGGAAATGCAGAAGATTCTGATGTCCAAGAAAGCATCATTGGAACGCGACCTTTCCCGTGCTCGTGGAACCGATTTTGCGAACCTGAAGACGGATGTGATTGGACCTGGAACCAAAGTTCAACTCACCGACTTGAACGCCAACCAGGCAGAATCTTACACGATCCTGGGTGCCTGGGATTCGGCTCCCGAAGAAAATGTTGTGAGTTACCTGACTCCGATCGCCATGGCACTGATCAACAAGAAAGTCGGAGAAGAAGTGGAATTCGAAATGGACAGCCAGAAGAAGCGCTATCGAGTGGATTCAATCGAGGCAGCCCGCGTTGCTGAAGCGACTGCCGCGGCGCAATAACAGAGCTATATCATAGAACGCAAAAAGGGGACTTCGGTCCCCTTTTCCGCGTCCATCTACGAAGTAATAGGCCGTCGGACAAACGAACAGTGGCGGAACTCAATCCTCCACCGGGACAATCAGATTCTGCATGATGTAGTCTTTGCGGTCCGGCGTGTTTTTGCCCATGTAGAAGCTCAGAATTCCAGAGGCATCATGCTTGGAGGCAAACTCCACCCTGCTCACTCGCATGTCACTTTTGCCGATGAATTGCTTGAACTCATTTGGGCTGATTTCTCCGAGACCTTTGAATCGGGTAATCTCCGGCTTGCCCCCGAGCTTCACTGAAGCTGCATCACGTTCCGCTTCGCTATAGCAGTAAATAGTTTCCTGTTTGTTACGCACACGGAAGAGAGGCGTTTCCAAAACATAGAGATGTTCTCCCTGCACCAGCGCATCAAAGAATTTGTAAAAATAAGTGATCAGCAGGTTGCGAATGTGCAAACCGTCCACGTCAGCGTCGGTGGCAAGAATCACCTTGTCGTAACGCAGATTTTCGACGTTGTCTTCGATGTCGAGAGCACGCATCAGATTATACATCTCATCGTTTTTATAAACGATATCGCGCTTGAGATCCCAAACGTTGAGCGGCTTACCCTTGAGAGTGAAAACAGCCTGGGTATTCACATCACGGCAACTGGTAATCGAACCGCTCGCCGATTGACCTTCGCATATGAAGATCATCGAGCCGTACCCCTTCTCCTTTTTCTTATCCAAATGTATCTTGCAGTCTTTGAGTTGCGGGATTCGGAATGTGATTGCCTTGGCTCGCTCGCGAGCCAACTTCTTTACCTCCTGTAACTCTTTGCGGAGTTGCTGGGTATCCTCCACCTTCGCGAGAATTTTCTGTGCGACATCTTTATTTCGATTGAAGAAATGCAGCAACTCTTCCCGGACCGTGTTCACCAAATCCGTTCGGATCTCGGTGTTCCCCAGCTTATTCTTTGTCTGCGACTCGAACATCGGATCTTTCAACCTGATGGCCACCGCACCAATCATGCATTCACGAATATCGTCACTCTCGTACTTGGCTTTGGCGTACTCGTTAACAGCTTTCGCCAGACCTTCCCGGAAAGCGCTCAAGTGGGTGCCGCCATCACTCGTGAACTGCCCGTTGACGAAAGAGAAGAAGGTTTCGCCGTAGCGGCTGTTCGTATGCGTAAAACAGAACTCCAGCGTCTTGCTTGTGTAATGCAACGGTGGATAAATCGGTTCAGCGTTGTCCTTGGCCAGATCCTCTAAAACCAAATCCATCAATCCGCGACGGGATTGGAACGTTTGACCGTTGAAGATCAGCTTCAGCCCAGTATTGAGGTAGCTGTAATGGCGAAGGCGCTTTTCGATGTACTCGTTGCGAAACTCTGATTTCTTAAAGATCTCGGGGTCCGGTTCAAAGCGGATGAAAGTACCATTCGGCTCCCCTGCTGCTTTCCCGGTCTTTTCGCTCTTCAGCTTGCCCTGCCGGAAGACCGCTTCCACATATTCGCCATCACGATGACTCCGAACCAGGAACTCTTTGGAGAGCGCATTTACCGCTTTAGTCCCGACACCGTTCAAACCAACCGAGAACTGGAATACCTCATCGTTGTACTTTGCCCCTGTATTGATCTTGGAAACGCAATCCACCACTTTTCCCAGCGGAATACCACGCCCGAAATCACGTACCGTAGCAACGTTCCCATCGAGGTCGATATGAACTTCCTTACCGTTGCCCATGATGAATTCATCGATGGTGTTATCGATGACCTCCTTGAGCAGAACGTAACAACCATCGTCATGGTTAGAACCGTCACCAATCCGCCCGATGTACATACCGGTTCGCAAACGAATGTGCTCCAGCGAGGACAGGGTCTTGATCTTACTCTCGTCGTAATTCTGCGGTTTACCTTCGGCCATAATTGAACAGCAAATAATTGCAAAACTGCCAGATTGCCAATAACGAAATTAGCTTTCCGGTGAATTAAGCCTAAACAGGTAGCCCCAAACTGCAAAATTGCAACGGGCAAGCACGACTTTCGTATAGCCGCTCGATGCGGACTGGAACCGATCCGTTCATTAAAAAAGCGGATTCCCAAAGGGAATCCGCTTGTGGAAGGATGGAACTGAGAACCCGTTACGGCGACAGCATTTTGTTTAGTTCGGGATCGGCCTGTCGTAACGGCGCAAAGCGGGCATCCTTGGCCGCTTCGTTGATGAGGTTCCGCGCATTTGGATCTTTTTTGAGCCGTTCACTGCTGAGCTGAATTGCTTTTTTCATCGACGCGGCTGCTTCCGGTTGCTTGCCCAGCATCACTTGTAGCCCCGAGAGGTCATAGAATGCCTCAGGGTTATCGGGAGCCAATTGAGTCATTCGGGACAAAGCCTTTTCCAGGCGTGGAGTATCATTGAGCTGCAAATAAACTCTTGCAGCCATCAGCACGATTTCGGGAGAAGCGCCGGGACTTGCGATCAGCTGATCAAGCAATGGAACTGCTTCGGCTGCCTTGCCTGCCTGCACCATTTGATTTACCTGGGCAACTGCGGCCTGGAGATTCGATGCCTTCGCTGATGCTGGTTGGGAGCGTGCAACCTTGATCCCTTCAAGCTGCTGGATCAAATTGGCGATCTGGCCATTCTCCGGGTCAAACTTCATACAGGTCTTCGAGATCATGATCGCTTCATCATCACGCCCCTGGTTCGATAGGAATTGAACAAAGCGGTAAACTGCTTCCGGGCTGTAAGGACAGAAAGCAAATGCCTGCTTGAACGCAAACTCGGTTTCCCGAATCACACGCTGATGCTCTTCCGGATTTTTCTGTGCCCGGAAATTTGCGGGGAGATCAATACCCATGTAGCCGAGGCGCCATGAGTAGATACCGCCGATAGAACTGCGCAGTTTGGAGAAGGCTTTTTGAGCATTATCGTCGCGAATGAACTTCCGGTCTCCCTTGAAGTCCGAGTAGTCATGACGCAAGTAGAGTCGCTCGGCGAAGTCACAGACGTCCGAGATCTTTGTGTCGTAGTTAATCCAATCGCCAATCAAACGTTCCGAATACTTCCTCCAGAACTCATGATCTTTTTGGACAATCTCTTCGGTGAAGGATTGCACCGGTTGCCGGTTGATCTTCATGATGATCCCGTAGGGAGTGAGGTGCGGGAACATCCAATCCAGCGGGAAGCTTTCCTCAATGTAAAATTCGTGCTTCGGATTTTTCTCGAAGATCACTTTGGTAAGGAGACCGTTGATAGCCATCACCGCAACGGAACCTGAGACCTGCACCCGGCCTCCGTTGTTTTTAACATCCTCACCTGGCTTCAGCTGACCCAATTGCAAACGCCTTTGGGCGTCTTGCAGATACTCACCGAACGATTTTTCGGAATCTTCTTTGCTCGGAGTTAAGATCTCAAGGTCTGGATAAACACCACCCTGACTCTTCTCGATCTCCGGATACGCATCTTCCAACAACAACCGATTCCAACGAACCACCGTGTAGCCCTTGGGATCTTCCTGGATGAATCGTTCAGAGTGATCTGACAGTTTGACCCCCGCGAAAACTTCTTTTTTGTAAATCGCGCCGCTATCAATCAGCTTATTCAAGTCATCTGCCAGGTCCTTGGCGAAAGCCTTGTCATCGCTGCCAGCCAGAAGCTTCTGCGTCTCCGGGTTCAGCTTTTCAACAATGAACTTCGAGACAGAATCGCTCTTGGCCAAGAGCTTCTTCTTCAACCCAGCCACGTCCTTGAAATGCTCGGGTTCGAAGAACGAATTGCCCACCCGACGTTCCTTCTCCGTGTTGCTACCGATTGAAATAAACGTGCTATCCAGACCTTTCCAAACCGGCATGAACATCTTGAGGATGCGCTTATTCAAAATGTTTTGAAAGAAGGGAGGATCGATCTGCGCGCTCCGGTTGTAATGCGCTCGGATATAGCTAAGGTAAGTGCCGTCTGCCAGCGCATTCTGGGTGATTAAGTAGACGTCACGCCGATCGAATTTCTCATCCTTCGGCTTGTCCTTGGGTGCAGTGAAACTCTCGCAGAAGATCATGTAGGTCGGGTTAAAACGCCCCGGATCTGTTCCTCCGAAGAGAATGGCATCCTTCTCCATTTCGGCGTAAATCGGCTTTTTGTCTTTCCCGTCAAAAGGCGGGGTAAACATGTCGTGACCGAACCAATAACCAAAGAAATGGTTAAACTGCTCATTATCCTGCCAATGCGAGATAATCGAATGCGCCGGAAACAGCAGAAAGATTCCAAGGACCGCCATGATCGGCAACCGACTACGGCGCACCAGGATCACTAAAACAAATAAAATGGTGAGTACCATGAGCAACAATCCGGCGGAAATGGGCAGAATATTTTCACCATGCTGGAATGTGCGCCGCAAACCACCGATCGGTGAATGATCCGGGAAGGTAGCGGTAACGACCACTGCGAGTCGAAATAAGCTCACGCCAACGGCGATTGCCCCACCGATCAGTGCCCAGCGTCGGGCCTTCTCATATTGTGTGAGAAGGAATACCGCCAAAATGGACATACCGCACCCGATCGCTATCGCAACCACGGTGTGCGAAGCGGTGAAGAATACTCGGTTCAGATCCTGGCTCTGGCGGTCCGGAGAAGGATTCAACAGCACCAGCATGATGACTGAAAGGCACAAGAAGATACCGGACAAACCGAACAACCAGGCACGCTCCCGCTTTTGCATCCAACGAAAGAAAAAGAACGGTACCAGCCCAATGAACAGGTAGACCGGGTGAAACTCCTCCATCGCACCGCGCGCGTAAATCCAGAGTTGCCCAATGAACGAACTGATACTGCTGGTCGGAGTGATGTCTCCATATTGGCCACGTTTCAGGGCGTGAAGAAATCCTTCTTCAGTTCGCGGGTAACCCCAATTCATCGGCGGGTTCGTCATCGAAGCCAATGGCATGTAGAGGTAAAAGCTTGCACCCAGTGCCACTGCCAACCCGCAGATTAACACTGCTTTCCATTCAGTCAGCAGCGCTTCTGTTTTGAAGATCAAATAACCGCACCCGAGAATTGATCCCACCCCAATCAGATTGAAGAGAACAAACAAGGGCGCGCGACCCTCAAACATACCTTTAGCGAAAACCAAAATGCCGATGTAAATAACTGAATTGCCCAACAGAAGATCCCGACCCAGCTTGCGGTTCCCGGCAGCAATCGCGACTTCGATACCCATAGCAGCAACCGCCAGCGACATATGGTTTGTTAAACAAACACCGAATAGCAAGAATGCCCAATAAACAAAGCGCATCTGATGCGGGGCATAAACCCATCGCAGCAGACAACAAATAACCCCCATCAAGGAAAGCACGCTGAGGCTGTATACCTCGGCAATCACTGATTGACTCCACATGTAGCCGTTGAACCCCATCAACATGGCCGCCACGATCCCTGACACGAAACAAATCGTGGACTCTGTCCGACGCTCAATCCCCTTCAGCGCAGCGATACTCTCGACCATCATGCTGCTGCCGCGAGAGACAACCAGCGCTATCAAACCGCACGCCATCGCACCGGCGAAGGCCGAGGCAACCGCCACGCGCCACGCCATATTGGAGAACGGCAAAATTTTGGTGAACAACCAAGTGTAGAGGGTCCAGACCGGATACCCCGGAGGATGCGGCACGCCGGCATACATTGAGCCCACCGCGAGTTCCCCGGAATCTTCCAGGGTGACATCCGGCGCGATGGTCAGCATGTATCCCAATAAGACCAGCAAGGTGCTGATCAGGAATGCCATCCAATCCACCCTGCGGAATAATGGAGGCACAGGAGGATTGACTGGGGTGGCTGGGCCGGCAGCCGACTTCTTACTATTGTTGTTCTTGTCCGACTTAACAGGTTCCTGATTCATTGGATTATAGCGCTACTACCGGTGCGAGTCCGCGTAAATTGAGAAAGTCAGACCCGCTTTGTCCATCCAAAACTAGGCCGACACCCCGCGCAAAGTGGAAAAGAATAAGCCGCGATTATAATAATGCAAACCTCCCGAAAGATTAGTTTTCGAGCAAAAACCGAGCTTGAAGGGGGACAATTTCGTTGCCATCCGAGACATTAAGTCTTCAACCCCAACCACGATCTGCACCGGTTCGTTCTGAAAGGCAGGTAGCTGGATCACCAAAACAGAATGGAAAAACACCCGAGCCACGTGGCTCACCTCCAAAACAGAATGGAAAAACACCCGAGCCACGTGGCTCGCCTCCAAAACAGAACGGAAAAACACCCGAGCCGCGTGGCTCACCTCCAAAACAGAACGGAAAAAGCCTGGGATTAGCCAACAAACTACTTCAGGGCTGCAAAAATTTCCGCCGAATGCTCGTCCACCTTCACTTTAGGCCAGATCTTTTTGATTTTGCCGTCCGGCCCGATCAAAAAGGTGATGCGATGGGTGCCGAAGAACTTTTTACCCATAAAAGTCTTTTCTCCCCAGACGCCGTAGTCCCGCACAATCTTCTGATCTTCATCCGCGAGCAACGTGAAGGGTAGCTTGTACTTCTCGGCAAATTTATCATGCGACTTCGTGTCATCAGTGCTGACTCCGAGGACAACAATTCCGCGCTGGGTAAATTCCTCGAAGTGATCTCGCAGATTGCAGGCTTGCTTGGTGCAACCGGGGGTGTCGTCGCGGGGATAAAAATACAAAACGACGGACTTCCCCTTGAGCTCCGCAAGAGAGAGTTGTCCACCGTTGTTGGTTTTGGCGCTAAACGGCGGCGCGGTGTCCCCTTCTTTCAAAGTTAGTTCAGGTCCGGTGGGCATAAGAAAGTCGAGTGCATGGAAAACTAAGCTCACGTAAGCCCAACGCTGCTTCGTAGTTTTCGATCGCGCAAGGACTTTTGACACAGACGATGTCCAAGCAGTTCTTTTGACTTTGCTGCATCCCCCTGCTTCATTCATCCGATGTCAGGTCTAATTGCCATAGTCGGTCGTCCGAATGTAGGGAAGTCAGCGCTGTTTAATCGTATTGCCCGCAAGCGCATTGCCATCGTGCATGATGAGCCGGGGGTGACACGCGATCGCGTGATGGCAGAAGTGGAATGGCATGGTCGTCCCTTTACCCTCGTAGACACCGGCGGTATCGGCTTGCTCAAGGGAGAACGGGCCGGAGACGTCATCACGAAAGCAGCGATCGACCAGGTCAATATGGCGATCGAAGCCGCTAACGTGATTATCCTGGTGGTCAACGTTCAGGAAGGGATCGTCCCGCTGGATCGCGAAGTTTCCGAGATTTTACGCAAATCGCGCAAGACCGTGTTGGTAGCCTCCAACAAGGTGGATAGCCCCGCTTTCGAACACGCAGTCGGTGAGTTTTCTGAGCTCGGTTTCGAGAAAGTTTTCGCAGTCACCGCCATTCATGGGTTCGGCATTGAAGAACTGATGGAAGAGGCGATGAAGCATGTCCCGGAAGACACCACAGTTAAAGCCGAGCTCGCTGAGGGAGAGAGGGATCCCACGCTGAAGCTGGCGATTGTCGGACGACCAAACGTCGGTAAATCGTCGATTATCAATGCGCTCACCAAGTCCGAACGCGTCATTGTCAGCGCCATCCCGGGCACTACCCGCGACGCCGTCGACGTTCCTTTCGAAGTCGTCACTGAAGGCGTGCGCCAACAATATATCCTGATCGATACCGCCGGGGTGCGTCAGGAGAACCGCATCGATAATTCGATCGAGTTCTACAGCGTTAAGCGCACCGAAGAATCCATCAAACGCTGCGATATCGCAGTATTCGTCCTGGACGCCGAGGCGGGCATCCTCGGGCAGGACAAGAAGATCGCCGACAAGATTACCTCCGAGCATCGCGCTTGTATCATCGTCATCAATAAATGGGACTTGATGGCGGATGACGTCCTGAAAGCGCGCGAAGAAGAGATGAGCCGCCGCGATAACAAAGAGAGCTCTCGGGAGGGTCAGGACAAAAAAATGACCACGCTGCTGGAGTTCGGCACCTGGGTGCAGGAGAAACTTTTCTTTCTCGATTACGCTCCCGTTATTTTCACTTCTGCAAAGTCTGGATTCAATCTTGAGCGTTTGCTGGAAGCAGTCCGATATGTCGCTGCTCAATTAAAGCAGAAAATCCCAACCTCGATCCTGAATCGCACGATCAATGATGCCATCGAGAAGCGCCAACCTGTCAGTGCGGCGGGACATCGTCTTAAATTCTTTTACGCCACCCAGGTCCGCCAGGCGCCTCCGACTTTCCTGTTGTTCGTGAACAAGGACGAATTGTTCTCCGATCAGTACTATAAGTATCTGACCGGTGAAATGCGCAAGTCCTTCGGTTACGAAGGTTGCCCGATCATGCTGGTGCCCAAACCGCGGCCCAAGACGATCGAAACCATTCGCAGAACAAATAGGCCCGGTCCAAGACGCGCCCCAAGGCTCGAGGCCGGGGCCGCCGCTCCGACCAAAAAGGCGCGAACGGATACGGCATCGAAATTCGCCAAGGGAACACGATTCGCGAAAGTAAAGAAGCCGGGCAAACCGGTGAATGCCCGCGAAGAACGACCGAGCAAGGTTCGCGGGTTTAAAACGCAAGTCCGCAAAGGCAAGAAGCGTTAAACCCTTGTAACAGCCGAGGTCACGAGGCTGTAACCAAGCCCAACGGGCTTGCGCCTCAAAGCCCAAGGTTGCGAGGCCCCGAGCTACCTTGGGTATGGACCGATTATTCCAACAACCTCAACGAGGTTGCGGCAGCCGGACGCAACCTCGTTGAGGTTGAATTTGGTTTGGATATGTGACCCAAGGTAGCTCGCGGCCTCGCAACCTTGGGCTTTGAGGCGTAAGCCCGTTGGGCTTGGTGCCAAGATGCCGTCTGATTATGTGGCGTAAAATCAGAGCTTCCGCACGTTAACATCTCCACGAGGGATCAACTTCGTTTCTCGACAGGCTTCCTCCGACTCCGTAATTTTCGCGCCCATGATTCAACGTTATTCCCGCGCGGAGATGCGGAACATCTGGACGGACGAAAACAAACTCAAGATCTGGCTGCAGATCGAACTTCTCGCCAGTGAAGCTCTGGTGGAAGAAGGGGTCGTCCCAAAAAAAGATTTTCAGAAGATGAAAGCCGGAGCAGACCTCTGCTTCGCCGACACCAAAGCCCTTACCGAACGCGCTAAAGAATTGGAACGGACGTTGAATCACGACGTCATCGGATTCACCACCGCCGTTTCCGAAAAGATCAACGACCAGGCAAGTCGCTGGCTTCACTTCGGCCTGACCAGCAGCGATGTTGTCGACACAGCCTTCGCGGTGCAGATGACTCAATCGGCTGACATCCTCATTGCTGATGTCGAAGCCTTGCGCAAAGTCGTTGCCGCCAAGGCACGGGAACATCAGTTCACCCCGTGTATCGGACGGAGCCACGGAATTCACGCAGAGCCGACCACCTTTGGTTTGAAGATGGCATTGATGCACGATGAGTTCGGTCGCGCTCTCGAACGGTTGCAACGGGTCCGCCACGTGGTCGCTGTCGGAAAACTGTCCGGCGCGGTCGGCACCAGCGCCCATTTATCTCCCAAGATCGAGGTGCACGTCTGCAAGAAGCTCGGGTTGCGTCCTGTTCCGATTGCCACACAAGTTGTGCAACGCGATCTTCACGCTGATTTCATGACAGCGCTCGCTTTGATCGGTGCCAGCATTGAACGTTGGGCCACGGAGTTTCGTCACTTCCAACGCACAGAAGTTTTGGAAGCAGAAGAATTCTTTGCAAAAGGCCAGAAAGGTTCCAGCGCGATGCCGCACAAACGGAACCCCATCACGGGCGAACGTCTCACCGGTCTCGCTCGTGTTCTCCGCGGCAATGCTTTGGCTGCCATGGAAAACGTCGCCCTCTGGCACGAGCGCGACATCTCGCACAGTTCTGTGGAACGCATCATCTTCCCCGATTCCTGCACGTTGCTGGATTACATGCTCACTTTGCTGGCGAAGCTGACGGAAGGATTGATCGTCTATCCCGAGAACATGAAGCGGAACCTCGGCCTTTCCCTCGGCATGTGGAATTCCCAAACTGTTCTCCTCGCGCTGATCAAAAAAGGTCTCACTCGCGAGCAGGCCTACGAACTGGTGCAACGCAACGCGATGCAAACCTGGCAAGCCAAGCACGCAGGTCAACCGGATGCGGATTTCCTGAAGCAACTCCTCAGCGATCCAGAAGTAAACACTCACTTCGCAAAGGGTGAACTCGAGAAGCTCTGTTCTCTGGAGTTCCATTTCAAAGGTGTGAAGGCACGCTTTAAGAAGTTGGGGATTTGATGCGCAGCTTGAAAGATCGATTTGATTAACAATGGGAAAATGATGCAGGATAAACATCCTCGCATTTCAATTGATCCGCGTGTTTGTCACGGAAAGGCAGTTGTCCGTGACACTCGCGTTCCTGTTGCCAATATCGTCGGTGCTCTACTTGCCGGACAAACGCTTCAGGAAATCATAGAAGACTATCCAGTCCTCACAGAATCAGATATCAAAGCGGCATCCGTGTTTGCCAAAGAAGTGGGCCTCGAACAGTAATCAATTCCGACCATGAAACTCGGCATCATCAACAGCGCGTTCGTGCAGGCAGGAGTAGACACAGCCGCCGGCCTTAAACACATCTCCCGAATCGGCTTTGATTGCGTGGATATCCACACCGAGGCCGTCGGCATCTCGCAAAAGGAAATCAAGACTGTTGCGAGCACCTGCGAGAAGCTGGATCTACCGATCGTTTCCCTGCCCGTCTGTTCTCTCGGACTCGCGGACTTCGCGGAGCCAGTGCGCGAGTTTCACATCGAGCGGACCAAGAAATTTATCGACCTCGCGAAGACCTGGAATGCGAAGAACGTGTTGCTCGTTCTTGGCGAATACATTTGGCAGCGGGAAATCATTCCTCCGCAACAGCAATGGCAATGGGCGCTGGAAACGTGCCGACGCATTGGAGATTATGCGGACAAAAAGAAGATCGATATCGCGCTGGAGCTGGAACCTTTTCGTCTGAGCCTTCTCAACAGTGTCGATTCCATGGTGCAGTTTGTGGACGACTGCAAGCATCCACGCATCCGCGCGAACATCGATATCAGTCACCTTGTCCTCTCTGATACATGCCCCAGCGAACTGAAAAAATTCAAAGGTAAAGCCATCCATGTCCACATCAGTGATTGCGATGGAAAGGTGCATGGCGATCTTCCTCCGGGGCGTGGGGTGATCAAGTTCGAACCTTACTTGCAAGCGATCAAAGAATTGGAGATCAACGGAGTGATTTCGATAGAACTGGAATATTCGCCCAATCCGAAAAAGGTTGTCGAATGGGTTGAAGAAGCGTATCACCAGACCGCAAAGCGAATGGATTTAGTTGGATTGCGCGGTTGACCGCCCATCCTATCCCTCCAGGACACCGCAAAGATAGACGACAAGAAGGCTGAGCCGTTCCTCATCAATAGGACCACTCCAAACAACAAGCTCTTCCGTGCTGGCATTCTTTGGTTTTAGAGCCATGTTTGCTTTGACTACAAAAACACAAAATTCGGTATATGTTAGAAGATAAGATCCTCAAATTGCTCGACCGGAGCACCTACACGCCCGCGAATGTTCCCGAGCTGATTCACCAATTGGACCTGCACCCAAACAAGCAGCAGGAACTGCAGGAAGCCCTTCGATCCCTCGAACGAACTGGCCAAATCCTGCGCACTAAAGGCAATCGTTATATCCAGGCCAAAGAAGCGGACTTGATTGCCGGAACCATTCAAATCAACCGCCAGGGCAAAGGCTTTCTACGCCCTGAAGAACCCGGCAGTCAGGAAATAATTATCCCGGAAAGCGCCACCTCCACCGCCCTGCACGGCGACCGCGTTCTGGTGCGGCGGGATGTGAAAGGCAAAGGCCGCAGTACCGCCCCGGAGAAAGAGAGCACCGGCTCCGTGGTCCGCATTCTCGAGCGGAAACGTTCCCGACTGGTGGGAACACTCCAACGCGGCAAACAATATCTATTTGTAATTCCCGACGATCCGCGCATTCCACACGACGTGATCGTGCCAGAACCCAAAGATGTGGGTCGTCCCGCAAACATTGGGGACAAGGTGGTGATCGAACTCACGAACTGGGAATCACGCAATGCGAATCCGGAAGGTGAAGTGGTCGAGGTGCTTGGCTCTCCGGACGAAGAGGGCGTGGATATGCTTTCGGTTCTGCGCCATTACGATCTGCCATTAAGCTTCCCGAAGCCCGTCCTGAATGAGGCCAATGCCATCACCAGCTCCCGATCGGTGACCGATGCGAGTCCAGAAGATTTACAGGGACGCGTTGATTGTCGGGAGGACATGGTTGTGACGATTGACCCCGACGACGCAAAAGATTTCGATGATGCCATTTGCTTGAAGCGAATCGGACAGGATCGATGGAAACTCTGGGTTCACATCGCCGATGTTTCGTTTTACGTGAAGCCAAACAGTGCGCTGGATGTGGAAGCAAAGAAGCGCGGCAACTCCACTTACCTCGTGGACCGCGTTATCCCAATGCTCCCCGAAGCACTGAGCAATGAGCTCTGTTCCTTGAAGCCGGGAGTGGACCGCTTGACCAAGTGCGTGGAATTTCTTCTCGGCGACAATGGTGCAGTTCTGCAGAGCAAATGTTATTCCTCCGTGATCCGCTCCAAACGCCGTTTCACCTACAAAGAGGTGTTCGCAATCCTTCAAGGTTCAGCCACTGATCCAGTGGAAAAAATGTTGCACGATTGCAACAACATGGCGCAGGCCATTCGCAAGGCTCGGTTTAAAGCTGGCTCTCTGGACCTGGATTTTCCGGAACGAAAAATTCGGCTCGATGCCCATGGGCGCGTTCTGCTGATTGAAAAAGTCGAAAACGATATATCTCATCAATTAATCGAGGAATACATGCTGCTCGCCAACGAGGCCGTGGCTACTCGACTGATCGCCCTGAAGCGCCCTGCCCCGCATCGCATTCATGAGCCGCCCAAAGAGCAAAAGCTTCAGGAATTCCGCGAAGACGTTCTAAGCCACAACATTCCCTGCGGAAACCTCTCGCAACGTTCCGAAGTGCAAAAATTACTGCACAGGCTCAACACTATTCCCATCGGCGCAGCACTGAAGATTGGTTTCCTCCGATCTTTGATGCGCGCGCGTTACGCACTGGAAGCCATCGGGCATTACGGCCTTGCGAAAGCCAAGTACGCTCATTTCACGTCGCCCATCCGGCGCTACGCTGATTTGGTTGTGCATCGCGCGCTCTTTGACAACGTCAATGAATCGAAAGGCTCATTGAAACAGACTGCGGAACATATCTCTGATACAGAACGAAACTCTGCGGATGCCGAGCGCGACAGCAAGGATGTGAAGTTGTTCGCCTTCCTGAAAGCGCAACTAACCTCGGGTCCGTTACACAAATATGCTGCCCTGGTCACAGATGTGAGGAACTTCGGCTTCTTCGTCGATGTGACAGATCTGGGGATGAGCGGCTTGGTGCCTCTCTCTTCTGTGCAAGACGACTTCTTTGTCTTTGATCAGACGCGCAGTCATTTGATCGGCCGCCGCAGTCGTCGAATCATCAAATTGGGTGACAAAGTTTCTGTTCAGATTTACCGGCTCGATACCTTCAAAAAGCAGGTGGACTTTGAATTGGCCAAGGATTCAATCGCAGGAAAATCGAAGGAACAACGGCGCGAGACACCCGGTTTCCAACGCCAGCAGCAGCAGCCACCACGGCAACCGCAGCAACGGCAGGGGCAACCTTCCAGAGACAGAGATCGTTCAAGTGGAAAGCCGCCTGCGAAATATCCCTCTGCCGGAAGCAATCGTCCTAAGTTACGAACTTCTATACCGCAGATTGGCCGGCCCGCTCCGAAAAAAGGACGCCCGAATCCCACGCGCAAGCGCAAGAGCAAGTAAATTGGCTAGAGGCCGCGCTCTATTTCAATGGATGATCGTTCCCCCTCTTAAAGGGGGGACAAGCCTTTGAAGCAGGCAGCAGCGCGTTTTCCATTCCAAAATTCGCCATGAATCCGACCTGAAACACGCGTTACAGGTCGTTGCGGATCCCGCGAGCACATGAAACCTGCGTTTCAGGTCGTCGCGGATCCCGCGCGCACATGAAACACGCGTTACAGGTCGTCGCAGATCCCGCGCGCACATGAAACCTGCGTTTCAGGTCGCTGCGGATCCCGCGAGCACGTGAAACACGCGTTTCAGGTCGTTGCGGATCCCGCGCGCACATGAAACCTGCGTTTCAGGTCGTCGCGGATCCCGCGAGCACATGAAACACGCGTTACAGGTCGTCGCGGATCCCGCGAGCACATGAAACCTGCGTTACAGGTCGTTGCAGATCCCGCGAGCACATGAAACCTGCGTTTCAGGTCGTTGCGGATCCCGCGAGCACGTGAAATATGCGTTACAGGTGGCTGTTGGACACTCAAAAACAACGCTACTTACCTGCTGCAGGTGGCGACTTTGGCGCACTTCTCAGTGTCGGTCTAGGTAGCGGAGCAATAAAAACTGTAGGAAAACCGAACACCTTCACGAATTGCCTGGTGGGGGCATTGATGTGAATTGGACGCCTCGTGAACGGATCTTTGTATGAGAGGTAAATCGCCCGGAGACCCAGGCCCTTCGTGTCATCGGTGCCGTACATCTCGTCCCCAACAATAGGCAATCCCGCTTCCAGCAAGTGCAAGCGAATCTGGTGGGTTCGACCGGTGACGGGGCGGGCTTCGATCAGGGCAGTTCCTTTGTGTTGTCCCAAGACTTTGAAGTGAGTTTCCGCATCCTTCGCGTCTACCCCATTTATCTTCATTCGCCCAATCTCCGCGGGATCCTGTCCAATGGGAGCCTCACAAGTCCACTCCGCCTGCCTGGGAGTTCCTTTGACCACAGCAAGATACTTCTTCTCGATTTTGCGGCTTTCGAAAAGATCCCCGTAGGTTTCCAAGGCTCCCATGCTTTTACCCATTAAAAGAATCCCACTCGTATCACCGTCGAGGCGATGGATGTTCCGAAGGAATTTTATGTTGCGAGATTTTGCCCAAAAATCACCCGCCGCGATGCTGGAAGAAATGGCTGCTTGCAGATTGCGCTTGGTTTGCTGCCAACTGAAAGGAACGAGCAACCAACCGGCTGGCTTATCCAAGGCGAGGATGGATCGATCTTCGTAAAGGATGGGAATTCTGGCGCCATACTTGCCAAAACCGAGTTCTATTTCCATGGGTTTCGGCATAATCTATTGCTCTGGAATATCTAAACTGTCTAAACGGCGTCTATCCTTTTTGGTGGGACGCCCTGTTCCCTTGGGTCGGAACATTACTGGAGTAAAATTTGGCTCCCGCTTCTTTTCATATTCTGAGGCAGGAGTAAGGTCTTCGAGATTTTCCGGGACAAGCTTCGCCCCGACACGCTTCTGGACGAGTCCAAGAACTTTAACGGTCCGGGTCATCTCACCCGTGACCGCTGTTATGGTTTCTCCAACGCGAACCGAGCGGGCCGGTTTTACAGGTTGGTCGCCAATGCGAACCTTCCCTGCCGCACATGCATCCGCGGCGAGAGACCGCGTTTTATAGAGGCGCACGGCCCAAAGCCATTTGTCGATTCTCACTGAACCCGGCGACTCCATCAAAACCGATCTTGCTGATCTTCGGTGGCAGTGGATTCCGTCGAAGATTCGTGACCCGACTCCTGGTCTGGACGAGTTTCTGAAAACTGGGAATCGGAAGGCTGCTCCGGGCGAAACTCCTCGTGCTGTTCTCCGTGATGGATATGTTGTTCGCCCTGCTCCGTATGCTCGGAGTGGTCCGCCTGGCGGGTATCTTCACCCTGTTGTTCCGACTGGCCCGCTTCCCCTTGTGTGTCGCGCGATTCTTGAGGCACTGGTGCATTGGGGCGGACCTGCTGTTGTTGACGAGAATCGAATTGCCGAGGTTGATTACCCCGTTGCTGGCGATTCTGCTGAGGCTGGCGCTCCTGTGCATAGGCAGGTCTCGGCTGCTGCTGTGCGGTTTGGATTTGCGGGCGAATGTTTTCTTTAGCGCGTTGCAACTGAGCCAA
This sequence comes from Limisphaerales bacterium, assembly GCA_046597605.1. Classification (GTDB taxonomy): domain Bacteria; phylum Verrucomicrobiota; class Verrucomicrobiia; order Limisphaerales; family JACDHS01; genus JACDHS01. The sequence continues at coordinate 42,090 of JBKJKE010000036.1, forward strand.
CGCTCTTCTCAAGCTCTCGATTTCTCTTTCGTCCGCCTTCTTTTCCTGCTCCGCCTGTTCCAGCATCTCCAGGACTTCATGCATATCATCCATCGCCTCGGTGAGGGAGCGGATGATGTCTTTTACTTCTTCGACGGCTTTAGCCACCGAAGCTGGTGACGCAGGACGGAAATCGCGCGGCGGTTGAGATTGTTCGCGTGGTTCACGCTGTTCGACAGGATCACGTGGCTCCCGCTGTTCTCCTACAGCGGACTGTGGCCGACCTTCACCAGCATCGCGGGGATCACGCGGTGGACGAATATCTCGTGGTTCCCGTTGCTCACGAGGATCTCGTGGATCACGGGGTGCTTGGCCTTGACCTTGCCCCTGTTGACGGCGGTCTCTCGGAAAATCGCGGCGGAAGTTTTGCGGGTTTTGTGGATTCTGCGGACGAGGCTGCCTGCGATCGTCCCGTCGCTGCGGAAACTCCTGTGGACGTTCCGGGCGTTCGGCCCGCTCCGGGCGTTGCTGAGGATTTTGCTGAGGGTTCTCGGGAGAAACCTGGGTGGGCTCGTTTGAATTTCGAGCTCCCTGGGGAACCTGTTCTTCGGAACGATCCGGAGCAGAGCTCACTTCCTGGTTTCTCGTTGAAATCGGTTCTGTTCTAGCGATTTGCCGTTCTTCCTGGGTAATATTTTGCACACTATCCTCCGGTGCGGTTTGGGGGGCACCTTGCGAGCTCACCTCTGTCTCTGCCTGCGCGCCCGAATCGGGAGCTCCTTCCACCTTCGGAGAAGAACGTCTTGCACCTTTCGGCGGAAAGCGACGCGGTCTTGGCCCGGGTTGCCCACGCGGAACGCGGCGGGGACGCGGTGTCGAAGATTTCTCGGACTCAGGTTTTGCTGTATTGTCGTCTGGACTCATGCTTGGCGTCAGGACTCATGCCCGTCCTCAAATTGCACGCTTGCCCACGATTTGCAATGGCATTGTTCACCAGAAACCGAATGTGGGGCTCGAGGTCCACCAGAGTCGGCTCATCGGTCGTTTCCCCCTATCCCACCGGAAAACTTTTAGTTAATGGATTTCCGTGGGCACTGATGTGGATCGGCTCCCCCAACCCTATTGTAACAAAGCCTCCCAGGCCTAATCCTAAAGCCATCGATTAGAGTAATGACTGGCGAAGAACAACTTTGGAATCAGAGGGCGCCTGTAATGATTGGTATCGCAGGCGGCAGCGGCTCTGGCAAAACCTGGCTCGCCCGCGCGCTGCTGGGTCATTTCAAGAAAGAAGCCTGCCTGGTTTCATTGGACGATTTTTATCGGGATCGGTCGCACCTTCCCGCTAAAACACGGGCCCGCATCAATTTCGACCATCCGCGAAGCGTGGATTGGTCTGCACTCGAATTCGTTTTGCAGAATTGTGCGAACGGGAAGAAAACCGTAGTTCCGAACTATGATTTCGCGACCCACAGCCGGTCCCCTGACGGGACGCAGCTGTTACCCAAACCGCTCATTGTAGTTGAAGGACTCTGGCTCTTTCGACGTCCAAATTTACGGAGGTTGTTTAATTATAAAGTTTATATAGACTGCGACCCGGGGCTTCGCTTGGAACGACGCATCAAGAGAGATTGCATCGAACGGGGCCGCACGGAGGAAACGGTTCGTGAACAATTCGGAAAGTTTGTAGAACCAATGCACCAACGCTTCATTTCATCCCAACAGCGTTGGGCAGATCTGATTTTCACAGGGGCGCCGACGGCTCAGGAAATCGGACAGTTAGTTAAAAGGATTGAATCCAATATTTCAGATAGATCGCTATGACCCGACCCAAAGAAAAGACGCAGCAGATGACCGCGCAGCTCGAAAATAGTCAGACCCAGTTGGGTCGACTACGATTAGAGGCCTACCTTTTGTGGAAGCGCGCCGCCTGGCGTTGGACTATTTCCGGAGCCTCACTCATGAAACGGCTGCTCGATATCTGCGGCAGTGCGACAGCGTTGATCATCTTTTCTCCAATTTTTGCGACGATCGCGGCGCTGATCAAACTGGAAGACCGGGGCCCCGTATTCTTCACCCAAACACGTGTGGGACGGTTGGGAAAGACTTTCAAGATGTTCAAGTTCCGTTCTATGTGCGTGGATGCGGAAGCCAAAATGAAAGAGCTGTTGGCAAAAAATCAGCATACACAAGGTGTCACATTTAAATTAAAAGACGATCCACGGATTACCAAAGTCGGCAAATGGCTGCGTCGCCTCTCCCTGGATGAATTGCCCCAGTTCTTCAATGTCCTGAAAGGCGATATGTCCCTGGTGGGTCCTCGGCCTCCCCTTCCCCGTGAAGTGGCTCTCTACACAGTTGCCGACCGGCGCCGACTGGTGGCTGTCCCCGGTATCACCTGTTTCTGGCAAATCGGAGGGCGCAGCGAAATTGATTTTTCCGGTCAAGTAGCACTCGATGTTCGGTACATTGAAAGCCAGAACGTCTGGCTGGATATCAAAATCCTGGCGAAAACTGTGCCCGCAGTTCTTGGAAGTAAAGGCGCTTACTAAAACATGAACTCCCTAATCATTTGCCCCTCCGAACGAGCGGAAGTAATCCATCTCGCTGAAAGTGCGCCACTGGTGAACAATGTCCTCTGTGGCAAACCCTTCATTTTTTATTGGATCGAATTTCTAGTCGCCAAAGGGGCAAAACGAGTCGTGATCCTCGCGCCAGATCGCCCGGACATGGTGCGTGGATTGGTTGAAGATGGATCCCGTTGGGGGGTATCGATCGAGGTCGTTCCGGAGCGAACCGAACTATCATTATCCGAAGCCAGGGCGAAGTATCTGATCAAAGGAGATGACCAACTTCCGTCCCCTTACGACGTGTGTTTAGCCGACCACCTTCCGGAAGCACCGGAAATTCGACTGTTCGAGAGCTATGCAAGTTTCTTCAACGCCAGCCAGGTAATCCTCCCGAAGGCACAAACTGCCGATCGCATCGGCGTGCATGAACTTTCACCAGGTGTCTGGGTTGGAATGCACAGCCGCATCCCCGCAAGTACGAAATTTGTCGCCCCGGTTTGGATAGGCGACAGCGTGTTGCTGGGCGAAAATGTGCAAGTTGGCCCCTATGCAGTTGTGGAGAGTCGATGCATTGTGGAAGAAGAATCACAAATTTCTCACAGCATTATTCCTCCAGAAACTTTCATCGGAGCAGGCACGGATATCACAAACTCTTTGCTTGTCGCCGACAATCTGATCAATTGGAAACTTAATTCCTCCATTCGTATTGCGGACGCATTTTTAGTTACTTCGCTCAATCAAAGCTGCGTCAGAACCTCACCGACCAACTTGTTTGGCCGGTTTGCAGCCCTAGTGTGCCTGATCGCGACCGCCCCACTCGCGTTTATTTGGACGCTGGTGTCGAATCTGCGATCCCAAACGGTATTTCGAACCCGACAGGCAGTAGATCCTTTCGCTGTTGACCCTGCGCAGCGAACTATTGGTTACATGGAATTTGCGAACTGCACCGGGCTCTGGCAGCGCTGGCCGCAACTTTGGAATATTGTACGGGGCGAATTCGCGTGGGTCGGTAATCGGCCACTAAACATCATCGAAGCTGGTCAATTTACAGCTGAGTTCGAAAAACTCTGGTTCAAAGCCCCGATCGGACTGGTTTCCCAGGCAGACGCAGAAGGTTGCTTCGAAAAAATGGGAGACGAATCCCGGGTGCATGCCTGTTTCTACGCCGTAAACTCCTCTCGCCGTCTTGATTTTTCTATCCTCTGGAAAGTCATAGTGGGCTGCGGGAAGCGCAACGTGAAAGCCTCGCTATCGATGGAACGGGCCGTGGCTAAAGGGGAAGAAATACGCCTGGGCGAAACCGCACTACGTTAATTGCATTATTTCTTACCGAGCTTGGGGGAAACTATGACTCGTTTCTGGTAGTTATCACTTTCGCGGGAAGGTGCTCCTGCCTGATTGTTAATTGCTCCTTCGGCACGCTATGCTCCTACAACCTTTCAACGGGTCTAACCCCCAGAAAAAGGCTTTAACGCTATGAAAGTTCAAAATAACGGAGACACGATCAGCATCAACGGCATAAAGGACCTCGGTGCCTCTAACGCGAACTCGTTTCGTGATCAGGTACGGGCCTCGATGACAGATGCTCACAAATACATCGAGATTGACCTTTCCCAAACCATGTTCCTCGACAGTTGCGGCCTGGGAGCTTTGATTTCGCTGCACAAAGCTACCTGCAACAGAAGCGGTATGGTTCGCCTGATTAATCCAACCCCCCCGGTTCAACAAATCCTGGAACTGACCCGGATGCATCGAATCTTCGAAATCGTAAAACGCTAATCAATGTCACCATCGTCCGTCATTACGGAGCCTGCTGTACAATTTAGCACGTCAGTAGAGTGCCAACTCGAAGCAGTCCGCCCTGTTGCCCGCGAACTTCGGAGTTTTCTGGAACAGCAAGGGGCCGCCGAAGAAGATGTCATGGGGTGTGAGTTGGCGTTTGTTGAAGCCTGCAATAATGCGGTGCTTTATGTCCATCCTTCGCTGGCAGACCGCCCTATTCGCATAGAAGCACGGTGCCAGGACAGGCAGATCGAAGTCGCTATTCATGATCACACTCCCGGATTTAAAATGCCGGATAGTGCTGCCTTACCGGATGCTGAGAATGAAGGCGGTAGAGGGTTGTTCATCATTCGATCCATAATGGATGAAGTCACTTATTCATCCAATGGCTCCGGCAATACCTTGATCATGCGGAAACGTAGGGAAAAAGGGGCTGTTCCCCAACCTGCCCCCGATCCAGTGGTGACGCCAGTTGCCGACAAGGTCGTTTTGGAATCGGACTTGGAATCGGTTTCTTACTACAAACGAAAACTAGCAGAGAACGAGCAGATCATCAGCGAAATGGCTGAGGAACTAAGCTCTTGTTATGAGACTCTGTCGGCTATTTTTCGATGCGGCGCAGAATTGGGCAACACCAATAACATCGCTGGTTTTGCCAACTCCCTTTGTAATGATCTTCTCGGAATAACGGAGTCCGATTGGTACGTGCTGCGAGTCATTTCGGATGAGGATTCGCGTCTAACTTCCTTTGCCACCTCTGATCCCTCTGCAAACCTGGAACCCATCTCGGTCCCGCTTGGGAGTGAAGGGACAACGGCTGAGATGCGGGCAGCAGGCACACGATCCGATGTGTGGTTCAGCAGAAAAAGTCCAATGGGACCAAACGATCCGCTGGCACACTTTGGGCCAGACTCGATTGGACTGGTTCATCCAATGCTGTTTGCCGATAACCTTGCCGGAACGCTCACGGTAGGAAAGCGCGCGGGACGCCCGTCGTTCACGGCCGCCGAGGCAAATATCGTTCACACATTCGCAGATTTTCTGGCGATCCAATTCGTAAATGCGCGCCTCCAGGAACAGCAGATCAAGCACAAGCTTGTTTCCCGCGAATTGGAAATTGCCAAAAGCATACAACGGGCATTGCTTCCCAAATCTTTACCGCAACCGTTCGGCTTCGAACTGGAAGGCTACTGTGAGTTCGCGCGAACAGTCGGCGGCGATTTCTACGACGTTGTTCCGATAGGGGACAGTTCGGTGCTACTGATTATCGCCGATGTGATGGGCAAAGGAATCCCTGCGGCAATGTTCGCGGCCATCCTGCGAAGTGTGCTTCGAGCAGCTCCGGAGTATAACCAGCAGCCGGATGCATTACTAAACCGGGTAAACCGCCTTCTGTATGAAGAGCTTTCAGAAGTCGATATGTTCATAACGGCTCAGCTCGTCTACGTTAATTTTGAAAAACGCTATTTGATTGCAGCCAGTGCCGGCCATTGTCCGATTTTTCTGGGCAGCGCCTCCCCATCCGGTGTGCTGGTGAAAGCAATTTCCCCAGAAGGCATTCCACTTGGCATCCTACCCGATGCTAAATTTGAGGCTCAGAAGGAAGAACTTCCGGATGATGCCACACTCCTGTTGTATACCGATGGCGTGACAGATGCCCGAAATTCAGAGGGATTATTCTTTAGTGAGGAGCGGCTGTTAAACTGGTTCAAAAGCAGATCAACCCAGGAAAGCTCCGCCGAACAAATTAAAAACTCGCTCTCAACTGCTCTGCATCAATTCCAAGGGGATCTTGCACCCTTTGACGATCAAACCTTCTTAATTTTAGCGGAGCAGAACGAGACAAGGAGGGCAAAATGTCCCAAAAAATCCTAGTCGTTGAAGACGAACTTTTTATGCTCCGGCTGATTCAACATACCCTGGCCAAGGCAGGATATGACTTGATCGAAGCACGTTCCAGCGAGGAAGCACGAGCTGCAATCGCTACGGAAAGACCCAGCATTGTGGTGGGCGATGCCCGCGTTGTTGAGAACAGTTTGAGAACTGGGCAAAATTACAACGACACTGCAAAACGGCCAGCTTCCATCCCCGTAATTTGCGTAAGCGATGAACCTCGCACTTCCGAAAAGAAGCATCAAGCCGATGGTGAAATCGTATTCACCAAACCATTTAGCCCAATGAAATTAATTGCCGAAGTCAAGAGACTGTCAGCCCATGCTGAAACCACACAACGAGCTGCAGGAGGAAATCTGTGAAGCCAGTCCTCCCTCTCTTTATTATGATCGACGCGTGTGGATGGGAGATCGTGAAAAACGATCCCTTTCTCAATGATTACGCGCCGAAGCGCAAAAAATTGGGCTCTGTATTTGGATATAGCTCCACGTGTGTGCCATCGATCCTTTCGGGCAGGTGGCCCGACGAACACCACAACTGGTGCTATTTCGTCTACGATCCGAAGAATTCTCCTTTTAAATTCCTGCGCCCTCTTCAATGGCTCCCCAAGGCGCTGACAAGCCGCCGCATTTTCCGGCGATATCTCACCAAACTGGTGCGAAAAAAGTTGGGCTTCCAAGGCTACTTTGATTTATACAACATTCCTTTCAAGCACATCACCCTTTATGATTTTTCTGAGAAGAAAAGCCCGCTCAAACCAAAGGGAATGAACCGCGGTCCAAATATATTCGATTTCCTTCATCAAAGTGGAATCAACTATTTCGGAAGCGATCCAGACAAAGGCGAGGAAGAGAACCGGGACGACCTGATCAAAGCGATCAAGAGTGAAAAAATTGATTTCTCATTCTCCTACTGGCCCGGGCTGGATGGATTGCTTCACAACGTCGGCAACCAGTCTCCCGAAGTTCCCAAGCGCCTGCGCATGTATGAAGAATGGATCGATCAGGTGATGGAAGCAGCCCGCGGCCACTACGAAGAAGTTCGGCTTTACGTTTTCAGCGACCATGGGATGGCCAATTGTGATGTGCATATCGATGTTAAGGCCAAAATAGAGGCTCTCGATCTAAAAATGGAGAAAGACTACGCCGTGGTATACGACTCCACGATGGCAAGATTCTGGTTTTTCAATGACCGTGCGCGCTGGCTCGTGACCAATTGCCTGAAAGAAATTCCCGAGGGTCGAATTCTTCCCGACGCCGAGCTCAAAGAACTTCGTGCCTACTTTGCTGACGGTAAATTCGGAGAAATGATTTTCCTGGCGAAAGAAGGTGTGTTGATTGTCCCCAGTCATATGGGTGAACGACCGATTACGGCCATGCATGGATATCATCCTTTAGATAAACATAGCTATGCGACACTCTTCACTAATCAGCCGCAAATCCCGGACGATATTACTGCCATCCCTGACATTTTTAAATTGATGCAAAGCCACGCGCAGTTGGCGAAGACCGAGAACAATCAGTCTGGTCAACCTAAACAGTATGCAGCATGAACTCCTGGTTAAATCCGGGCAATTTTAAGTTGCCCTTGCCGAAGATCCTGCGCGATGTCTGGCAGAGTTTCTGGATCCGTTATTACTTCAAGTTTGTTCTTCCGAAGGTAACTGAGGCTGAAATCAGTGGGGTCAAGCTGGACCTATCATCCTTCTCACCACGCCTGCGAAATCGCATTCTCAGTGGGTATGAACAAGCTGAAATGCATAGCTGTCGGGAACTCGTTCGAAAAGACGACCAAATTTTAGAACTCGGGGGTGGAATCGGTTTCGTTGGACTCTTTTGCCAAAAGACGCTCGGTGTCAAAAACTACGTTACGCTTGAAGCCAATCCTCGCACCATTGAGGTTCTGAAACGTAACTACCAACTGAACGGCTTTACTCCCAACGTCCTTAACTTTGCTATTAGTGATAGATCTGGCACAATCGACCTTAATGTAGAGGGAGATTTTTGGGAACATAACGTGGAAAGCGCAGCACTGGGGCACACGATGTCCATTCCTGCAATCACCTTTACGGACCTTCTAAGTAGAATCCCTATCCGTCCTAATACTTTAATCATAGATATCGAAGGGGCGGAACGGTTTATCGACTTCAGGAAAATCCCTGAGGACATAAAAAAGATTATCATAGAGATTCATCCTGTGGTTATTGGGCAGGCAGCAGTGCAGCAGGTTGTCGGCGCTTTGTGCGAACGAGGCTTCCGTGTTGTGTGCGAAGAGGGGAATACAATGGCATTTTTTAAAAGTAGTTAGTCGCATATATGTCTCAGCTCTTTCACTCGAACCCACTTGAATCCGAAGCGGGATTGAAAGCCAATTTAGCTACTCCCGAACAGGAACAATTCTGGCGCCAACAAATGCGCGGAATGCATCCTTTGCAGGTCTTGTGCATCCCTGGTTTGGAGAACGAACCAGCCCATGGTACCGCATCTGAATCCATCCGATATTCCTCCATTTCCAAGAAAATCGATTCATTTGCCCGGGCTCACAGCCTGCAGGCGGAAACCATCATTCTCGGCACATGGGCCTATTTGCTCAGTTGTTACAACGCCGAAAAAACAGCTTTGTTCGGAGTGCGTTTTGCTAGTCAGACTTCACGAGTAGAACAACTCTGGCCTGTTTTCCTTACAGTGCCACACGAAGCCACAATCAACGTCTGGTTCTCACAACTGCAACAAACACTTAACACGCTGCAGGAGCAGAAACCCGTTTCTTTGCTGGATCTGCATCTTTGGTTTGATGTTCCTGCGAACGAAAAATTGATAGAATCGATTGTCGATTTCACCTTCGAGGCACCCTCTCTCTACCCGCTCGTTCTTCGGCATAACCCATCGTCTGATTCAACCGAATTTATCTTTCAACCCGGAATTCTCCCGGCGCACAGAATGGAACGCCTGCCCAAGCAGTTCGTTACCACGTTGGAAAATTTGTTAGCGGATTCCGAACGCCCCCTGGCCGATGTGGATATTCTGCCTCTGAGCGAAAGAGCTCAGGTTTTAGTAGACTGGAACGGCACGGAAAAGAAATACCCCAAGATCAATAGCCTCCAGGATTATTTTGAACTGCAAGCAGCCCGGACCCCGGACGGCATTGCGGTTGAATTCCCCTCCGCTGATGCTGCCCAAGCAGGCCGGTTCACCTATCGGGAGCTGAATTCTCGAGCCAACCAGGTTGGCAGACATCTCCGCAAATTAGGAGTTGGTCCCGACAGCGTGGTTGGCATCTGTGCGGAGCGATCACTTGAGCTGGCGATTGGCGTACTCGGCATCGTGAAATCAGGGGCCGCCTATGTTCCCTTCGATCCCAATTACCCAAAGGATCGCTTGGAATTCATGCTGAGCGATACAAAGGCTCCTGTGATCCTGACCCAGAAAGGGCTTCGTAGTAAGCTCCCTTCCGCTGAAGCAAAAATACTTTGCCTTGATTCAGACTGGGGCGTATTTGCGCAGGAAAATACTCTAAACCCAGAGAACGAGGTCAATCACGAGAATCTCGCGTACCTCATCTACACCTCAGGTTCCACGGGCAAACCAAAAGGCGTAGCAATGCGCCAGGGGCCGCTAGTCAACCTGCTGCAATGGCAACTCGAAAATTTCAGTTTCACTCCAGCCGCCCGAACCCTGCAATTCGCGTCGATCAATTTTGATGTTTCATTCCAGGAACTGTTCTCAACCTGGTGCGCCGGCGGCACGCTGATTCTGATTGAAGAAGAACAACGCCGCGATTCCGCTGCGCTTCTCCGATTTATCCATGAAAATCGGGTGGAAAGGATCTTTCTCCCGTTCGTCGCTCTGAAGCACCTCGCAGATGCTGCAGAACGCGAGCAATTGTTTCCTGAACGGCTGCGGGAAGTGATCACTGCCGGCGAACAACTACAGATTACGCCTCAGCTCATCACGTTTTTCTCAAAACTTAAGAAATGCACGCTGGAAAACCAATACGGCCCCAGTGAAGCACACGTCGTCACCGTTCACCGTTTGGAAGGGCCCGCTGAGACCTGGCCGCCGCTGCCAACCATTGGCAAGCCGATTGCCAATGTCCAAATGTACATTCTCAACGAGCAGATGCGCCCGGTTCCAATTGGTGTTGCGGGACAATTGTTCATTGGCGGTATTTGCCTGGCAAGAGGTTATCTAAACCGCCCGGAACTGACTGATGAGAAATTCGTAAGGCATCCTTTTAGCAAGGACCCACAATCCCGCGTCTACAAAACGGGTGATCTCGCGCGCTATCTCCCCGACGGCAATATTGAATTTCTGGGCCGGATCGATCACCAGGTGAAGATTCGCGGTTTTCGTATCGAACTCGGCGAAATTGAAGCGGTCTTGAGCAAACACCCCGACGTTCGAGAAGCTGTCGCAAGTGCGGTGGAGGTTGCCGGCGAGAAGCAACTCGTCGCCTACATCGTTTCCTCCAACCGCGTGACAAGCGGCGCGCTTCGGGAATACTTAAAAACTCATGTTCCGACTTATGCGATTCCCGGTTCATTCGTTTTCCTCGAAAAACTTCCGTTAAGCCCAAACGGAAAAGTCGACCGGAAAGCTCTCCCATTGCCCACCGAGGAAGATGCACCTTCGACAGATGCAGAAGTGAAGATGCCGCGTGATCCGCTCGAGATGCAGATCAAACTCGTTTTCGAGAAATTCCTAAAACGTCGCAACATCGGCATCGACGTTAGTTTCTTCGAGATCGGTGGAGATTCACTACAGGCATTGAAGCTCGTTTTGGAAATCGAACGAGTGACCGGCAAGAAATTTCCGCTCAGCGTCTTATACGAGGCTTCCACCATTGAAGCCCTTTCTGCACGAATTCAGCAGCAATCCAGTGAATCGAGCTTTTCTTCGCTGGTCCCGTTGCAACCTCTCGGCTCCAAGCCGCCGTTGTACTTGATCCACACCACTCCGGGCGACGTTCTGGGCTACGGCAATCTCATTTACCACTTGTTTGACCAACCCTGCTACGGGTTGCAATCGCTCGGGATGGACAACGTAGACAACGCCCACAAGACTGTTCCTGAAATGGCGGCTTACTACGTCCGACTCATCCGAGAAAAACAGCCCCATGGCCCCTATCATCTGGGTGGATGGTGCTACGGAGGAATCATCGCCGTTGAAATGGCCCATCAGCTACTCGCCGCCGGTGAAAAAGTCGCCCCGTTGATCCTCATTGAAACGCCGGCACCCGCTCCTGCCCTGTCGAGTCCTTACTATTTTATTCGTCGATTGGGCTGTGCGATTCGGATGGGTCCAATCAAGTGGATCCTGTATTTGCAGGCAAAGATCCGTTATTATCGCAGTGCCCAATCGGATCACGAGAAGCGATACAGACGCGTGGACGTGCAGGACGACCAAACCGCCGCAGAGACCGAGCAACAGAACAAGTTCATCGCAAAGCTCGAATACCTGTATGGCGTCAATATCAGTGCCTTGAACGGTTACAAATCGAAATTTTACCCGGGAAAAATCATTCTTTTCAATGCCGTGGAAGACGATCCGGCTGTGATTCATGATCCGTATTATGGATGGCCGGGCCTGGCTCAGGACATTCAGGTCCACGAATTGCCGGGAAATCACGATACTATCCTCATGGAACCCAACGTTCGTATCCTGGCGCAAAAGCTAGCACAATGCCTTGAGCGTAAGTAGACTCTCGGTCCTCTTGGCACCCTCGAAAAATGACTAACGAAGAAGTAACGAAGAACATCTGGAAGAACTCTGTCTCGAATTACGTCTGCATCGCACTACGTATCGTCCTTGGATTGGTCATGTTCCGCATGCTCTACCAGGGTTTAACCAAAGAAGAGTTTGGCTACTGGTCTCTGCTCTGGAGTTTGTTCGGTTATGGCATCCTACTGGATTTCGGGCTCGGCTTTGCTGCAATGAAGCGCGTCGCCGAGCTTTCAGTGGAGCATAAGTGGGAAGAACTAAGCAAAGTCCTGAGCACCATCTTTTTCCTCTATCTGGGAGTTGCGGCAGTTATCTGCCTGGGCGTGTTTTTGGGAGCCGATCTTCTGATCGACCTGTTTAAAATCTCAGAAGGAAAAGAGGTTGAGTTCAAACAAGTGCTGATCATCTTCTTCTGTGGAATGGGGATCATCTTCCCGTTTGGAATCTTTCCAGAAATGTTGATCGGTTTGCAGCGAATTGCCCTTGCCAACGTTATCTTCTCCGCCGGAATCATTGGCAATGCCGTGGCGCTTTACTTCGCTCTCACTCACGGATGGGGAATGAAGACTTACATGGTCATTGGGTTGCTCGCCGGTTTTCTCCCCTGCCTGGTGTCCGCCGTCTACGCCCTTCGCATCCTGCCGCATGTAAAGATCAGGCCAAAACATTTCTCCTGGGAGATGGTGCATGGCACCGTAAAGTTTTCGATCTTCGTCTATATTGCAACGATCAGCGGCCTGCTCTTAACCCGCACCGACCAGTTGGTCCTGAGCACCGCTTTGGCCGTCTCGGCTGTGGCCCTCTATCAGGCCGGCGCAAAAATCGCAGAAATGTTCGGGGCAGTGGCCGCACAGTTGCCCGAGACTTTCTCGCCTGCCGCGGCGCATTCCAATGCCAAGGGCGATAAGGAATACCTGCAGAAGCTTTTGGTCAACGGAACACGGTTCAGCGTGATGATTGCCACCCCGCTCTACTTCCTCTGCGCATTTTACATGGAACCGCTCCTGCGCATTATCACGGGAGATAAAGTTCCACCGTCGGAGACGTTCTGGATTGGTCAGGTTCTCCTGCTCTGGGCCTACACCACCTGTATCACCCAAAGTGTTCCCAAGCGCATCTTCATGGTATGCGGTCATGAGAAACGCCTGATGTGGCTCAGCCTGGGCGAGGCCTTCACCAACCTCATTCTCAGCGTTGGCCTGGTCCTCTACTTCAAGAATGTCGTTTGCGTTGCGGTTGGCTCCTTGATTGCCACCACCATTTTTGGATGGTTCTTCCTGTGGCCCTGGGCGGCCAAGGAAGCAAACATCAGCGGCCTCTCTCTCGCCCGCATCGTCATCGTTCCATCGTTGCTCGCATGCTTGCCGCTCGTGGCTTTCATCCTTCTTGGAAAATACGCTCCCTGGGATGCAGAAAATGCAGGTCTCGTTTCCTTCCTCGCACAGTCGACGCTAGCTGGAGTCATAGGCGCAATTGGACTCTGGAAATGGGCTTTGAGCAATGAAGAGCGGGCGGTCGTTTCCGCAAAGGTAGGAAGAATCTTCAATCGAACCAGCTTGATATGAACGCGACTGAGCCATTGATCAGCATCATCTTACGCTCCTTCAACGAAGCCTGGGCTCTCAAACATACGCTCCCCGCCATTCGCGCTCAGGATTATAAAAATTGGGAACTGATCGTGATCGATTCCGGTTCCACGGATGGATCCATCGACATGATCAAGGCGTTTCAGCCTAAAGCCTTCAAAGTCATCAAACCGCAGGATTATGTCCCGCCGCGGGTGATGAATTGGGGCATGCAGACGGCACAATCCGATTACTGCATTTTCCTGAATGCCGATGCCACCCCGCAAGGCACGAACTGGCTCCACACCCTCGCGAAGCCCCTGTTTCTGCCGAACACAGCCGCCGTTTTTGGTCGTCAGATCCCGCGTCCTGACTGCGAAGCAGTCTACGCCTGCGATTACGAACGTTGCTTTGGTGATAAGCGTGAATCGGCCAACTGGGATCATTTCTATAGCATGGTGAGCAGTGGAATCCGCAAGGACATCTGGGCGCAACGCGGGTTCAACGAAAAACTGCAGTATGCCGAGGACGATGAATGGACCCGTTGGGCCAAACATCGCGGCCACAACATTGTTTATGTTCACGAATCGGTCGTGATGCATTCCCACAACTACACTCCCGCCCAGGCATACAAGCGCGCTTTCGGCGATGCCCGTGCCCTCGCTGCCTGCTGGGAAGAAAGCCCATCCCAATTCAGTTTCCTGCGTACCGTGCTACTGGGAACTGCCCGGGATTTAAAGAAAGATCTGCAATTTTGCGCTGCCCGGGGACGACTCTCCGAGCTTCCGCACGCAGCTAAGATTCGATGGACCCAACGCCGCGCCAAACTCGCTGGATTCCGTCAGGGTTGGAATGATTATCGCACCAAAAAAGATGAACCTGCTCGTTTTGACGAACCTATACCCGCCACATTACGTGGGCGGTTATGAGTTGCATTGCCAGCTTATAGTGGAAGCTCTGCGCTCCCATGGGCACGGCGTGCATGTCTTGACTTCAGATTATCGAAGCCCTGGCGTTACATCCGATCCCGAGCCGCAGGTTTCCCGCGATTTGAAAGTTCACGGCATGTTCGGGAATCCCTTTCTAAACATCCTGGACCTGCAGGATCTGGAACTTCGCAACAACGACGTTTTGCGTGCCGCCCTGCAAAGAACGCGCCCTGACCTTGTCTTTGTCTGGGCCTATTCCGGCCTCTCCAAGTCGATGCTCCACACCCTGCAACGTCTTGGAATCCCGACCGTCTTTGCCGTCTGCGATCACTGGATTGCCCGCAGTGCAGAAGCGGACGTCTGGCTGCAATGGTGGAATCGATCCGACGGTTCTCTCGCGCAAAAATGTTTGCGCAAATTCTGGGAGATTACCGGCAAACGAGCGAAGCTCGACCTCAAAGCTCCCACTACACCCATCCAAAATATCAAATACTCACGACTCTACTTCTGCAGTGAAGCGCTCAAGACCTTCACCCAAAACGCCGGAGTCGATGTCTCCCAAGGCTCCGTCATCTATTGCCCGCTGGACACGAAGAAATTCCGGGGCGTTCCCAAGACTGCCGCCCTGCCCATGCACAAGCTGCTTTACGCCGGGAGACTCAACGAAGACAAAGGGGTGTTCACCGCGCTAAAAGCGATGACGCTCGTTCGAGATAAGTTCGCCGGCCAGCTCAGTGTCTACGGTTCTGGCGATCCTGCCTACGAGGCAGAACTTAAGGCCTACGTGCGCCATCACAGGTTAGCCGTAAACTTTCACAGCATCGCAGAACCAGGCGAGATGCCAGCCATCTACCGGGCACACGACGCCCTGCTCTTCACCTCCGAATGGGCTGAACCATTCGCCCTCGCGCCTCTTGAAGCTATGGCCTGCGGCTTGCCGGTGATCGGCACCATGACCGGCGGCAGCCCGGAGCTCTTTCGTCATCGCGACAACTCCCTGACTTACAAAGCCGGTGATCCCGAAGAGCTCGCCCAGCGTATTCTCGAACTCGACAGCAACCCTATCCTGCGCGAACGCATCGCCATGACCGGTCACGAAGAAGTGAAGCTCCGTTACAACGCTCCTTTAATCATTTCACAGGTGGAGAATTACCTGGAAGAAACGCTGGAAAAAGCCAGAAAGCCCCAGCCTCGCACTCTGCAACCAACATGAACGCCCGTTTCACCATTGATGGAAGTGCCGAGCTGGAAAAAACACTCCAGAATATCTGCGACGAGGTGCGAAAGCAGATTTCCGCATTGGTCCCGGCCGACAAGCTCGAAGCCATCTTCCTGGGCGGTGGATACGGTCGTGGCGAAGGCGGCGTCCTCCGCATGGCCGAATGGGATCTCCCGTATAACGACATGGAGTTCTACGTCTGCCTCGCTGGACTCCCCCGTTTAAACGAACGCACCTACGGACATCGTCTCCACGAGATTGGCGAAGCACTTTCGAAAACCGCTGGCATGGAGGTGGAATTCAAGATCGCCTCCCTCGCGAAAATCAAAAACAGCCCGCCGAGCATGTTCATGTATGACCTTGCCATGGGTCATCGCGCCATCGTCGGCAACAGCGACGTCCTTCAACTGGAGAAATTCCGCGATCCAGTCGCCATTCCCCTGCACGAAGCCACTCGACTCCTGATGAATCGCTGCACCGGATTGTTGTTCGCCGAAGAGAAATTGCTGCACTCCCCTTTCACGCCGGAAGACGCCGATTTCGTAGGGCGCAACCAGGCCAAGGCGCAACTCGCCTTTGGCGACGTCGTCCTCACCGTCATGGGCAAATACCATTGGAGCTGCCGCGAACGAGGCACCCGGTTGCAGACCCTGGGCGAATCCAATGCCATTCCGGAACTCCCCGGGTTACTGGAAAAAATCATCTGCCATCACCAGCGCGGGGTGGAATTCAAGCTCCACCCGAAGAAGATGACCGGCACCGCCCAGGAGTTCCTTCCAATGCAAGCCGACCTGCGCGAGATTGGTCATCAACTCTGGCTCTGGTTGGAAGGTCGTCGCTTGCGGATCCCATTCGCAAAGGTTGAAGACTACGTCACAAGCGCCATCCCCAAGTGCCCGGAGACAAATCCGCTCAAGAATCGCCTGATCAATCTGAAGCACTCCGGACTGCGCGGCTTGCTTGGAGCCAAAGGTGGCCGGTATCCACGGGAACGCATTCTCCATTCCCTGCCCCTCCTGCTCTGGGAACCAGGCGTGCGTCGTGGCAAAACCGACCTTAGGAGAATTCAGGAGGATCTAAACACGACATCTACTGATTTCCGAGGGCTCGTAGAGGCCTATTCTGCTCTGTGGCGGCATTTCAATTAACCTTTGAATGACGTTTTGACGTAAACATGAGAATCCTGGTGCTCTATCCCTACATACCGTTCCCGCTTAACCGCGGAACGTATCAGCGCACCTTTCACTTGCTCAAAGAGTTGGCCCGTGTCCACCAGGTCGACCTTCTCGCCCTTGCGGAAGACGGTGGCCGGATGGAGCATCGACCCCTCTTCGAGCAATTCTGCTCCCGCGTGGAATTCATTCCCTTTGTTCTGCCAAAATGGCCGCGTTTTTTCCCGGATCGATTCTTCAATCCCCTGCCCGTCACCACGACGCGCTGGCGCAATCCCAAACTCGAGGCCGCCCTGGATCAGATGCTCAGCACGGGCAATTACGATTGCGTTCACATTTGCGACATCAACATGGCGCAATACTTCCTGGACAAGCATCGCGACATCCCGATTGTCATTGATCGCAGCCGGGTCGATCTCCAGTTCCAACTCATGGAACAACGGCAATCCAATCTCGCCTTTCGCCAGCGCCTGGTTCGGTTCGAAAACTATTTCAAACTTTGGTTCTACGAGCGCAGTATCGCGCGCCGCTGTTCCATGCAGTTAGTCTGCGGCGCCGACGACCAACAGTTCATCCGACGCTATATCGATGCCCGAGTCCCGGTTATCGTCGTCACGAACGGGGTGGATCCAGAATACTTTTCCCCCACCGGCGTGGACGACCCGCGCGACCCGCTGCCAACCATCGTATTTTGCGGAGCGATGGATTACAGCCCGAACATTGACGGCATCCATTGGTATTTCAAAAGGATCCATCAACGCCTACGCGTCCTCATTCCGAATGTGCAGGTTCTCGTCGTGGGAAAGAATCCAGGGCCAGAGGTCCAGCGCTATGGTGCGCTCCCGGAAGTCACCGTCACCGGCAGCGTCCGCGACGTCCGCCCCTACTATCGCAGAGCGTGGATGCAGATCGCCCCCTTGCGAATCGGCGGCGGCACGCGGCTCAAAATTATCGAATCCATGTCCATGGGAACCCCGGTCATTTCCACCACCGTCGGAGCTCAAGGACTGGGCCTCTGTCACGACAACGACATTTTGCTGGCAGACTCCCCTAAAGAATTTGCCTATCAAACTGCCCGGGCCCTGAAAGATCCCAACCTTCGCAAAAACCTGCAACGCGCCGGACTCGAGGCTGTCTGTTCCCGGCTCTCCTGGCAAACCATCGGCCGCGAGTTAAACACCATTTACGCCCGCCAATTTGCCACCCAGAAAACCGCCGCCCCAGTTCCCGTCGTGCATGCGGCTTAACCACAGGCGAGGGGAATTTAACCACGGATAGACACGGATGAACACGGATTCGGGGCGTGGCCCGCTATTTCAGCGGTTCGCTCGGCGGCTTGACTCGCAGAGTAATGAAGCTTGAAGACAGATCAGAAAAAGTCCCAAATCCGTGTTTATCCGTGTCCATCCGTGGTTAAAATTCCTCCCGTTACTTTCAATTGGACAAACCCACCGGTAATCCGTCACACGCTTTATTGCTCTCATTGAACTCTCCAATTCTAATTGACCAATTAAACAGTTAAGGTCGCCTTCCCTTCGCAATCTGTGTTAGCCTGAGTCCATCCGTGAGGTCTTCTTACACCCTGCACGTCGTCTGATCCGTGCGTTTTCTTTGTAAGATGGACGGGCACCTCCTTATGACAACCAATTCACCGTGGAAATCCCGGCCAACGAAAATTTCTCTCTATCGGATAGTCACAGCAATCGCCCTCGCGTTCTGCCTGCAAGCGACCGCGCAAAACTACAGCACCCCTTTCACCTTCACGACCGTCGCCGGAAGCAGCACCGGAGGTTGGCAGGACGGAACCAATAGTGCCGCCCGCCTTCGCTCCGTCGGTATTGCCATGGATGTATCCGGCAATTTCTACCTGGCCGATTTAGCCACTTGCACCATCCGGCAAGTGCAGCATCAAGGCACCAATTGGATCGTGACCACCATCGCCGGTTCCACCAACGCAGGCTACGCCGATGGGGTTGGCACAAACGCTCAATTCAGTAGTCCCTGGTCCATCACCGTCGATACTGCCACCAATATTTATCTGGCTGGCCGGGTTGATCAGACCATTCGCAAGATCGCCCCCCTCGGAACGAATTGGGTGGTAACCACCCTGGCGGGAACTCCTTTAACCACCGGTTTCGCCAATGGAACCGGCTTTCAAGCCAAGTTCAATATCCCGAACGGCGTCTGCGTCGACACCAATGGCAATGTGTATGTCGGTGATTCGCTGAACAACATGATCCGAAAGGTCACCCCTTCCGGAGTAGTCACCACCGTGGCCGGCAGCGGAGTGAAAGGCTATGCCGACGGACCCGGCACTACCGCCAAATTCTATTTTCCTCACGGCCTCAAGATGGATGGTGCAGGCAACATCATTGTCGCCGATACCTACAATCACGTTATCCGCAAGGTATCGCCAGTCGGGACAAACTGGGTGGTGTCCACCGTCGCTGGAATTTATCAGGCGGGCTCCCCGGAACCAATCGGTGGATTCGTCGATGGCGGGACCGATGTCGCGCGGTTTCATCGTCCCTACGAACTCGCTCTCAGTGCTTACGGCGATATTTATGTTTCGGACTGCTGGTCCAACTCCTGTCTTCGCAAGATTTCGCCACAAGGCACCAATTGGATTGTCTCGACCATCGGAGGATCTCCCCACCTCAGAGGCTACGTCGACGGCACCGGACCCGGAGCCCAATTTTTCGGTTTGTATGGTGGCATTGTTTTCGATGCCAAAGGCAATCTCATGGTTGCCGACGCCGGCACCTTGCGCATCGGGGTCCCCTCGCCCCGCATCGCCCGGACCGGAGACAAGGCGATCCTATCCTGGGCAGCCTCCGGCTACGCATTCGAGCAAAGCGCTTCCGTATCGGATGGAGCCCTTTGGACGCCCCTCCTCAACCCGATCGCCTTCTCCAATGGCACCTTCTATGTAACAAACAGCATGACCGGCCCACAAAACTTTTTCCGACTCCGCTAGAAGGTAGTCACTTTTTCAACCAAAACAGCAACGAGGTAGAGCGTCTTCATCCAGGTTGCGAATTTCTTCCGTCCCGAAGGGACGATGGATACATAGGGGTAGGGAAAACGGATTAACGTTTCCCCTCCCTCCAAACCGGACGGGCGGATTTCCCGCATCCGGCTTTCCAGTCAGCGGGTTCTTAGTTTTAAGATTGTCACTGTG
>JBKJKE010000066.1:0-13559 GCA_046597605.1 Limisphaerales bacterium
GACGCCCGATTCCACCTTGCCCTTGTGCCGGGGCATGGCGGGCTTGGTCGGCAGGATCACCGTGCCGTAATGCCGGGCAAACTCCTCCAGCTTGGGATTGAGTTCCGGATCATACCAGTCGGCCTGGAGCACGCCCGCCTTCAAGTTGTCGATCACCACCGTGGCTGTGACACCGCCAAAATACCGGAAGGCATTTTCCAGACAGCGGAGGAAGCTTTCGCTGGTCTGCCGCCAGACTGCTTCGCTGTAACCCTTGCGCGAATGCGAAAGCACCGCCCGGAACAAATGCGGCCGACGACGCTTGCCTTCTTCAATTACCCACGCGCCCTGGCCAAAATCGACCTGCACCTCCTGGCCCGGCGCGCATTCCATCCGGCGGAACGGCAACTCCCTTCGCTGCGACAACTGGCGCACGAACCGTTTAACCGCATCATAGCTGCCGGTGAAATTATATTCCGAAACCAGGTCCTGATAAAGGCGTTGTGCCGACAACCCCGCCAGCAAACCCTGTTCGATGACGGCCGACAACGGCGCACATTGGCTGGTGCGTCCGGCTTTGGAGCCGGTGGGCACAATGGCTGGTTTCGGATCGGCAAGGTCTGCGGAGCCGGTGGGCGGAATGGCTGGTTTTGAATCAGGAACCGGCCGGTAACGGCGCACCGTCTCGCGATCGATCTCCAGCTCGCGCGCGATCTTCCGGGCTGACCAGCCTTTGGCCGTCAGCGTAGCGATTGAATGTTGCAGGCTCACAATGAGTTGGTTCATCGCGCATCAGTGCGGCTATCGCCGCCTCTTGCGCAATCCCACCCTCAAAGTGGCTGGTTTTCATCCGCCCATCCCTGGCTGGTTTTGAGTGCCCGCTGACAATCTCGAGTCGTTTGTACCGCATCTGCACCCGATCAGGGAAAGGGAAAGTGAGCGGGGGGACAACGAAAAGTTATTCACTGCTCGTTCAGGGCTGTTTTGTTGCACCAGGCAGACCTGCGTCGACAATTCTTTTCGGTGGGATTAGCATAGTCTGAATGCCACATATCGTTTCCATCGCCTGCACGGTTCTTTTCGCATTTTCAGGCGGTTGTGCGCATCGCCCCGAGACTAAAAGTCCTAAAATAGAAACAAAGCAGATCGAAGAGAAAGACCCCTTCGTCTTTTTGTTTGAGGACGGGCTGGTTGCTCAGGTTCTTAACGTATATGAAACGGCTTTGGGTGCGTCCTTTACCATAGACAAAAATGTTCCTATGACTGCGCGCATCACGGCCAAAAGCACAAGCCCGTCCAAAGACGAAGGATTCCAGATTATCGAGAAAGCGCTCCGAGACCAGGCTGGAGTGGTCGTTAGCCCCACTGGCCCCAAACAGTTCCAAGTGAAGTATGAGCCGACAGTTAAAAAAACTCCAGTGACAGAGCCTCGCTGAAATTTAGGCTGTGACCAACAAACCAAAAACAAGTCGGCTGGCTGTGATTCTTTTCGATCCTTTGTTTGACGAGGCAGAACCGGCAAAACTAGAGGGGTAACTACTTGCTTACAGTTGGCCGCTCCCGTGTAGTTCCTAGTTCAATTGCAGCAACGACTAAGAGCTGAATGGTTTGATTGCAATTGCTGAATTTGAGCTTCTTCAGTACTTCCGCGGAATGTTGGGTGACTAGGTTCGCGATAAGTGCATTTGCAAAAGAGCTATTCATATTGCGCACACCAGCAAAATTCAGAACGATGGAATTGGCGATGTCTACGAATGGATCGATCCGCCTGAATCGAAACTCGGCCGCTCTTTCTCCATCCGCGCAGAAGGATCCGAACTCTGGGAGGATATCGATTACCAAGTTCATGTGAATAAGTTAGTGAGATTAGTCGTGTTTGGCAACAAACCAACCGCTTGTTTCGCACCATGCAATATCTGGGCGAAATTTGTAATGTGGTCTCGTTTTACACGAACGGCGCACATTGTTCCAGCAAAAACGGAGTCCGGGGGGAGCGGGATATTTACCGGTTCGGCCTTTCCAGTTTGAAAATACATATGAGTACCGCTCACGACTGTGAACACCCCGTCGAGGTGAATGCTGATTTCTTTGAGCATCGTTAGGCCGACCCCGGCGTTTACTGGGCCTCCTCCCCATGCTGTTGTATGGTGGGTCTTCGATGAAACTTTCGGCTTTAATGCTTCTTCGATTGCCTCTCGATCTGTCATTCCAGGTTTGTAAACAGGCGAGCCTTCTGTCCGAAAGCTTTCCAAAATGCCAATTCCGCAGTCAGCTATACCCAACCGGACGTAACCCGATCTAGGAGTGTGTTGGGCGGCAACAAACCCGTATGCTCGAGAGTGTTGCGTTACGTTGTTCGCCAATTCGGATATCGAATACTCGAGCAAATCGTAAAATCCAGTCACTTCTGGGTCAAAGGAATCCGCCAGTTCTGGGGCTACGCAATTGGCTGCGTCTGTCGCAATCTCGGTATTTGATCTAGCACCTTTTCCGCCGACCTTTTCCAATGGAAGGAACCGACGATCAGCGTCGTGCCTATTGAAATCTTCATCGAGATCCAAGCCGCATGCTTTAAAAAGATTAATGCGTTGCAAATACTTATACGCGGGACTACCTCTGATATTTAGGAATTTGATCGAGCGGTTCTGTCGCAACCAGCTATGCGTAGTCGCCGCTACCAATACGAGTGCCGCAGGGGAGTAAAACTTGACGTTTCGGAAATCAATTTCTATTTCCCGGTCACTTTCCTTGGCAGTAAGGGCATGCAGAAGGGTTAGGAGTTGCTCCTCAAGGACTTGGGCCGGTAGCTGAATTGTTAACATTTAACTAAAAGTGAAAAACGCTTTTAGCAGGACAGAGGTAGAAGACAACCAACAACATCAGCAATAAACAAAAGTTGCCATGTTGCAATTCCTGAGCCCCTGCTCAGATAGCCTGCCTAATCGCCCTCTCTGCGAGGGTGGAAGCTGAGTCGTGCGATCTGACACCATATCCAAGCTGCCTCCAATCAGCTGTGACGTGCTCGCCATCGTAGGGCGATTTTCTCTTCATGATTTACCGCCTTGAACTTATCGAATGGAGCATGGCTCTAAACACTCTTCAGGAATCCAGTTGTCGAATGGTTCTGCTTTCAGGTCTTCCGAAATAGATACCTTGTAGACAATCCTGCCTTTTATGATTCGGGATTGCAGCACGTAGCCTTCGAACTTTCCAAACTCATAGCCCACGGTTCGGACTCTGGTTAGCTCTGAATACTTTGGATTCAATCCAATGACATTAATTGAATCATTTCGAAATGGCTATTGGGTTCGCTTTCAAGGCGCTGCGAGTAACCTGCTTTGAGCTGTCGGAATTCCTTCAGGTTGGCGCTACTGCGTTGGCTGCTAGTTGGGTCTTGTGCTGGTCGCACTCTGCCGGTGTACCCTTGAAAACGGTCTGCTTTGAAAAGAAAACCACAGGCTTGCCCGGAGTCGCCTTGATGTCTCTTGTAGCGTAAACCGTTTTTGCGTCCGGGCATGAAACAACGATTCGGCAATCAGCGGTAATCCTGGTTGCGACAACCCCGAGCTGATAAACGGACTTATTACCGAGCAGCTTGCGAAATGAGTTTTTCATATGAAATTCAATGCTATAACTTCATGTATCCCTGGAGCCCCGATTCCGTAATCGGAAGAAGTGACAACGCAACAGTTTAGTCCGTCATTGGAACTGTCCACTATGGAACTCGTGGCAGCTGCTCCGACAGGCGCATATACAGCCCACCCTACGTTTTCTATATAGACCTCTTGGCCATTTCCCCAAACGGAATTTATCTGCCAAGACACCAAGCCGGACCCATCATGACTCAGAAGACTTACTGGATGCGGATTTAGACTGGCACTCACACTCCATTGTAGATCAATAACAAGTCCAAGCATTCCATAGCCCATGTCGTATTCTTCAAATTGATCATTGGCTGAAATGTCAAAAAACCCGTATTCAATCGTTTCCCCTACTGCATGCGCGTGAACCAGTTCAAGCCAAGCTATTACCTTCGATGGTGTGAGGTTGCACCCTGACAGAGAGAAGCTTGTCAGGCTTGCAGGAAGTGAGACTGGCAAGACTGCGTCAAAAAATGGATTCTCTGACATGCTCAAGCCCGTCAAAGTGGGGGGCAAGGACGGATAAGCAGTCAATTGATTGCTGGACAGCTCCAAAGCATTTATGCCGTTGCCAATCGTAAACGCTGTTATTCCGCATCCCGAAAAGGCGCAATCCGTAAGGCTGGTGAAAGCTGTATGGTCGATTGTAACTGCTCCAAACGGGACTACTCCATTTCCCTCCATTGCTAAAACGTCCGATGGCTCGATTCCAAGGGAAGCGAAAGTAGTGTTTAGGGTAACATCATGCGTGGCGGCAAATTGATCAGTCAGCGTTAAAACAATTATATCCGGCCCTGCTGCGCTCATGGTGACATAATCCCCAACGATAGGCCCAACCGTTGAAGGCGGGCGCAACCGTTGAGCTACAAGCGGGCCCTTGTTCCGCCGGTATCTTTGCTTCGTGAAAATGCCAGCTCCAAAGCTCATCAGTCGTAAAAGCTCAAGGTGATTTTTCGAGCCTCGGAAGCTATCAAGTTGATTGTGGTAATGTCTGAAACGTCCCAAATTGTTGGGTTACATTCGCTTCCGCTGCCATCCGTAACGGCTCCGACGGGAACTGCTGCTGTTGCATCTGGCCTGGCGTAGAAGTCACCGTCTGCGCTGAATAGGCAGAACTTGGCCCCCGCCGGCTTTGTGTGTGCCGCGTTCGTTGCAGCAACCAAGGCGCGAGCGTCAACGTGGGTAGCAGGCTTGCGCGCGAAAGCGTTGGAACCGTCCGAAAGTTGGGTGAGTTTGAGAGCGTTCAGGGCCATAAATTATTTGCGGAGTTTTCCGCGTTCTTTGTTAACGGAATTGAGAACAGAGCTGATTAATGCGTTTTCCTCCGGACTGGTTGCCGTGGCCATTCGAGATTCCAGGAGTCCGGCCACAACGCCGAAGCCCGTGTCTGCAGTTTTGACCACGTTGGCCAGTGCAATGTCAGAAGCTTTTCCGGTCGCAGATAGCTTGGACCAAAGGACCCAACAGAGGAGCGCAAATCCGAGCCCGAGACAGGCAAGAAAGATTCCGACAAGTAGCGGCATTTTGGATTGTGAAAAACTGGTTTCCTCAGCCTCTCGCTTGAAGCCAACCTCCCCCTGGTGCTTCATCTCCATCTCTCGCTTGTATGCGTCCGATGGAACCACATTCACGTCTACGGCATTGTTTGAGCCGGAAACGTTGTAGGTCATTGAAGGCGCGCCGATTCCCTCGCTTGCGTATTTCAAACCCTGGGCGTTCTGCGCTGTGGCGTTAACATTCTCCGAGGTGGTTTCCTTTTTCTCTTTGTTCTTGAACCACAGGAATGCCTGAGCATCCAAAGTAAAAAGGCTGAGAATGACTGCGAGAAAGATAGTTTTCATGATTTCTTTTTTAGGATCGAATAAAGAGTGGCCACGCCAATAGTGATTCCGATAGTTAAGGAAGTTATCCGCAGGAATGTTTCCACTTGAGACAAGGTGCTAACTGCAATGCCTGTTCCGGTTCCGGTTACGCCGACTAGCCCCTTGCCAATCGTGGCTCCAATTTCTGTTTCCGTGAATTCCTTGAACCGATAGAGCATGGCGTTAAACATGGCGCGAAAATCTTTGGTCCAAGGTTTGATTTTCATAGGCCAATTACAAGCCGCTCGGTTTGCACTCAGTATTCAATGATGACGTATCCGGCAGAGCCATTTGCGCCACTCGCCAAAGTTTCCCCGCCTTTTCCGCCCTTTCCTCGGGTAGCTCCCAAAAGCGGCGCGCGTCCTCCTGCTTGCCCGTCTCCAGTTTCACCGGTAAGCCCAACTTGTCCCGCCGCCGATGATCCTCCAGCGCCGCCGGCGCCATCGCTCGCACCTGCACCGGTTCCGGGAGAGCCGCCATTGCCTTGCACTAGATTTGCCCCGCCGATATTAGCCGCGCTTGCCCCTCCTGTTGTTCCGTCGAATCCCGCAGCTCCGCCGGTTCCTGCAGATCCAACCGTGACAAAAACAGAACCGCCTGGCACAACGGCAATAATGCTTTCAGCGTATCCGCCGGAACCGCCGCCGCCGCCAACAGTCGAACCCGCGGAAGATTTCCCGCCGCCGCCACCACCACCGCCACCCCAGCAGCGGACCTTCACGCGGCTTATATAGTCGGGAACCGTAAACGTGTAACCGCCTGCGGTTGCGTAATCCACCATTGCGCGGGGAACTACGTTAAAATCGTCCGGAATCACGCGCAAATCATCGAACCAGGTGGAGCCGGAAACCGCCCCGTTGGCTCCATAAAAACGGATTTTCACAAACCGGGAGCCGGCCGGCGGGAGCGGGACGAGGAAAGTTTTATATGTCCAGACAGTTGGGTTTCCTGTGGAGCTGTTCCAAATGGTTACCGTGGAAACAAGGGCCTTGTCCACGTCGTAGTAAATCAAGTCCAAGCGAGCAGGAATTGTAGAGGCGGTCCCCCTCATTGCAAACTTGAGAGTTAATCGGATGTCCTCTGAAATTGGGATGTAATCCGCCGTTGTGATATGCCCGCCGCCCGCCCCGGTTGCTGTAATCTGAACAGCCTTTGCTCCGTGGAGGGTGTTTGCTGCGGAAGTGGCAATACTTTGAGTGCCTCCAGTGGAAACAAAAACCCAAGAATCTGGCACCCCGTCTGCGTCAACATCGTTTTCAAAGGATCCGTTTGAAACATCATTTCCGCCGCCGCCGGTTGCTCGGTTGTAAAGGAAGGTCAGGTTGTCAATGATCGTGTCCCCGAGAGTTTTTCGGAGTGCTTGCCCAATCGCGGGCTTTGTAAGGGTTGTCCATGTTCCTGGCATAAAATTAAATGAAGACCGTTGTGTTGAAACTCTCGAGGTCTGTGCTGCTTGCGAAACCGTTTTCGTCCTGCCAGTAGCCCACGTTTTGGTGGGCCCATTTCTTTATCAGCGGGTCCCAAGCATCGTTCCAATCGAGCGAGCCTGAGCCGTACCCAGCCAAGTCGGCAAATCGAACGGGCAAGGCGTCCGGGTCGTCCCTCCAAAAGCCAGCGGTGTCTTTCAGGTTTCTATTGTCCGAAAGCGTCAAGGAAACCGTTTTGCTTTTGAGCTCCCTTTTGACTTCCAGAATTTCGAAAACCTCGTTCACGTTATAGCGCTCCGATTCAATCCGGATAAACGTTCCTGGCTGCAGGAGGATGCCCCGCCAAGTGAGCTTTACAGACACCTTGCGATAAGGCTGCCCGTCGAAAACCAAATGGCGTTGCGCCCACAGGTCCGCGTCTGCCAGCTCGTGAAATCCAAGCTCTACGTTCTTGACCACTTCCGCCGGGCTGTTGTGTAAAAATTGATTGCCGGTGCGCTCTTGCTCGGTCAGTTGGGAATAGTCTTCCTGTTTCCTTATCTGGTATTCAGCAAAGACCTTGGAAAACGTGTCCGCCGCATTTGTTGTTTCTGTGATTCCCAAAAGGTCCAAGTCGTTGAATGTCTCTAAATCTTCCCCCGGCTCGGGCTCGAATACTCCATAGAAAAACTGCCCCGTCGCATCCGAAAAAAGATAGGATCCAACAAGCTTATTGATTTCCCCAAGGACTGAAACCGCCTCCACTTGGGTGTCTATGTAAATGGAAGGACTGCGCGTTATTACTCGCTCGCCTTCCTCGTTGTAACCAATGTCCAGCTTGTGGTATGCGGCGGAGAATGAGGCAGCGTTTATGTTCGTTTCTCCCACTCGTAGCAGGATGTCTTCCACGATGTCCGCAGGATTGGAAATCAGATCCCCGCTCCCGTCTACTTTCCCGGTGAAATCTACAGCAACCTCTTCATTCCCTGTAAATTCGCTTCCAAGGGTGAACTGTCCCAAGCTTGTGTCCTGCGATGCAAAATTGATTGTCGCCCAAGAATCAGAAGAGCCGCTGCGAATTTTAACAGCGTCAAAGCTTTTGATTGCGTGTCCTGCAACTTTGAAAATCTTGCTCGATTGATGAACAAGGGCAGGGGCAACGGAGACAAGTTTTCCGTAGGCAATTGGAATCGGCTTTCCTGCGTCGCCCTCCCTCATGCTCGGGTAGTTTGTGCGTGTATAAACAGAAATGGGCAGCTTCCGCTTGAGCCTGGATTTAGGTTCCGACAGCTTCAGGCGGAATTCGTCTCCGAGATCCCATTCGTCAATAACCCAAGTGGCAATTGTTTCGTAGTCCGCGAAATCCATTTCCACCGTTGCGGAGTCAATCCCAAGCTTTAGCGTGACTGCTCCGGCGTCCCATTGCATCGCGCCAAACTGGTTGAAATACCGATCAGCATTCGCAAACGAAACAGAGCCGCCGCCAACTTGCCCAACGCCTGAAAAGCTTCGTTCGATGCGTAAACTTAAAGTCGGCTCAGACAAAAGCCTTGGATCATAGAACCTGTCCGCTAATGTCTTTGAGCTATTAGAAAAGTAGAATCGTGTAAACGCCTGGACTGAACTTCCGTAGATCAATTGCCCGGTTGGCGGTCGAACATAAAGGGCAGCTCCGTCTGAATACCAAGAGCCCTGGTTGCTGTTTACGTCTGCAATGCTGGTTTGCTGCGTTAGCGTTGTTGTGAGATTCCATTTGACGGAAACCACCTCCAACGCTGTGGCCACTTGGTAGACGTTCGGATGGATTCCGCCCGTTGCAATCCAGCTAACAAAGCCCAAGCCTGCAGTAATCTCAAAAAGATAAATTACCTTGGCTGTGCTTTTATGGATTGCTTCGGCGATGGTCATTTAGCAACGGGCGCAATGGTTACGGAATACTCCTTGCCGACTTCTAAGAGGTCTGCTGTCTGCTCGGGCAGGTTTTGAAACAGAAAGCTTCCTGTTGGATTTTCACCAAAGGCTTTATAGTTGGCGTGTTGCTTGTCTCCTTTTGGGAAACTTAGCTTTGCGCTGACGTCGAAAGTTTTAGATGTTTCGAAATCCTGCCCGCTCTTTTGGTGTGACTGTTGCAGGCGTTTCTCTGTGACTGTTACAATTGTATCCATAGTGTTTTGGTTAAAGCTGCTCCTCCATTTCAAGTTCCAAATCCCAATAGAATTGGGAATCATAGCCGCTCACTTTCGGCCCAAGCGCCTTGGTAAATTTCACATAGTAAACCTCATCAAGTGGGGCGACCGTATCGGCCTGGACAAAGAAACTTGTAGCCCTTCCAACTCTTGAAAAAATGGCTTTCAGTTCTGAAACCTGAGTCTGCGGGGACTTGGAAAAACTGGCTTCCAAAATCCTGAATTGGTCCCGCATGTCAACATAGGTTTGCCCGCCAAGGGTTTTCTGTTTTCCGCTCGGGTCCTCTTGTTTCTCGCCCCATCCTTCAAAGTCGGGTTGCTCTTCGGTTTCGTAGTATGTCCCAAGGTAAACCCGGCCAACGTCCAGAGCCCGAGCAGGAGAGACGGCAAGTTCAATTCTCCAATAGCGGTAGGTCTGAGCTGCAAACGTTTTTAAGATTGCGCCCTCGGAGAATGTTAAAAACTCGGTATGGGCAACGCTTGCGAAATTGTTTGTTGAGGCTTCAAGAATGGCAAAGGTTGGCTCTGATATGATATCTGCCGCGGTAAAGGAATGATCCAAAAGAATTGCAGAGGTAACCTCCTTTGCGCTGCCAAGGTCGAAAATGATTCTCTCCGCCCCTCCTGAAACCCCGGTTCGATAAATCCGCCCGCGTAATTCGTGGGCAACGTTTTCAACGGGGAGCGCGGCTGATTCTGAAACCGCAGAAATTACGGTGTCTGAATGGTCTACTAGATTGTCCGTAAAAAAGCGCATCTGTTGGAACCATTTTTACCAACGAACCTAGAGCCGTATCAAACTATGCTGTTTGCACTGATTTCTAACTGTCCGCTTTGCGACAGATCCCCAATTATTTTCCCAAGCTGCGCCCCGTCAATCATCAGGTAAATCGGGCCTCGATCGGATGATGAGCGTCCGCCAGAGTTCAAGAAATCTGTGAGGTCCTTGTTTGCCTCAGGCTGAACCACTCGCTCCCCTTGCTGCAGGATCCAGCTTCCTTCTGTTGGTACGCTGTTCATGCCTGCGTGAGCCTGGCCGACTGGCTGAGAAGAGTTTATTGCCGCCACATTCGCCAAGCCCGCCGCAACTGCTGCGGCTGCGGCTGCGACTGCAAGGGCGGGGCCAACAACAGGAATGCCCGCCATTGCGTTGTAAGCCGCAACGGCAGAGCTGTAGGTGTTGATCATGGCCTGTGCGCTCGCAATGGCCTTGTAGGCAGCAAAGCCCTTTTTACCGAAAGCCTGAGCTGTTTCCGCCATGTTCCCGAGGACTCCCGCAACTGCGCTTGCCATTTGCCGATGCATTGCAACCCGTTCTTGCGTATGTCGAACGGTCGCCAAATTGACGAGCCGTAAGGAATCTTCCTCGGAAAGGTTAAGCTGCCCAATTTTCAAGAGTCGTTCTTGAAACATGGCTTCGTATCCAAAACGCTGTTGCTCCCAATGTCCGAGGGTTTCCGCCGTTAACTGCGCTTCAAGTTCTGCCCTTACGCGCGCGCCCTCGGTCGCAAGCTCGGTGAGTCTCAGTTCCTTATTTTCAAATGCCTGGAGCGACATTTCTATGGACTGCTCTTCAGTAGCTGAAAGGAGCCCAATCTGTTGGATTTGCTTTTGGTAGTTCTCGTTTATTTGGGCCTGCTCCAACTGCGCGCCCCTGAGCCCGTCCGCATGCAGCTTGCTTTGCATGTCGGCAATCTTCTGCAAATTCTTTATGGAATGGTCTGTGGCTGCGTCTGTGATTACGGGAGCCGCACCGGTTCCGCCCTTTGTCTCGGTGCTAACCTGCATTTTCTTTGGGGAAAAAAGATCCATCGAGAATTGGCCAAGCTCCGCAAAGTCCTTCTTTACGTCCGCGATTAAGTTTTTGCCGGCCCCTTTGATGTTCTCATAAGACTGAACAAGGGACTCTCCAACTTTTGCCCCATTCTTGTCCCAAGACTCCGCAATGGCTGTTCCTGCGTTTAGAACGGCGTCTTTCATCCTTTCAACCATCTCCTTTGAAGTGCTCCAAGCTCCCTCAAAGTCTCCGGTGAAAAACTGCTTCAGGATCATCCCAACGTCCCCGGCGGCCTTGCCTAAGTTCACAATTCCTCGAACTACTGAAAGAATGGTTTCAGCCCAAGCTTTGAAGATCCCAATTCCAACTGTGAGAGCTCCGCCTATAAACTCGCTGATTATGTAAGCCTGCGTCCCGATGCCTTTCCCCAGGACTTGGAAAACCGTATAAACGCCATGGGCTGCAACAGCCATGCCTTTTAAAACGTCCACTACCGTCAAAGCAATTGCGCTGAAAACTCCATTATCTTTCTGTAGCCTGACAATCCAACTGGAGAACTCAGCAAGGTATGGGAGCAGGGCTTTCGCAAGGGTTGTTCCGACTTCAAAGAAGGAAGCTTTCAGCCTGGAAAGATTGTCGTTGAACGTCTCCGCATTGGCTGCCATCTCTCCGTCTACTCCTTGGATTTCAGAGGCAACCTCTTTGATCCCCGCTGCCCCCTGGTTGAGCAGTGGCAAAAGGTCCGGGCCAATAGCCTTTCCGAAAATCTGAGAAGCTAAAGCCCCTTTGTTGGCGTCGTCCGCATAGCTGGAAAACCTGTTTGATAGATCGTAAAAAATCGCCTCATTGCTGCGGAGCTTTCCGTTTGCATCAGTGACAGCAACGCCCATTGCTCGAAAGCCTTTTGCGGCTTCACTTTCCGCGTTCGCTGCGGCTTCGGAAATGTTCTTGTTGAGCTGGACGAAACCGCCCTTCAATTGCTCGGCTGAAACGCCGGCCATGTCTGCGGAGTGTGCGAGCTGAGAGAATGCTTGAACGGGCATTTGCGCCTTTTGCGCCATCTTGCCCATTTCGTCCGCGTTATTGATTGCCCGGTTTGTAACCAGAGCGAGAGCGCCCGCCGCGGCAACGCCTGCCCCTACTATGAGCGTTGTCATTCCAGAGGCTGCCTTTTCCACGTCCTTGAAGTTCTTAATGGACTGCGTGAAAGGGGCCTTGGTTTGATCCAAGCCGCGAATAACTATTTCAACAATGTTTGCCACTTACTTCTTTTTGCGAGCTTCGGCCCTTGCTTTGGCTTCCGCTTCCAAACCGATGTTTAAGATTGCAATGTCTATTGAGAAATCGGCCAAGCTTCCGCTTAGAATCTGACTTGGCCGGGTGTGGTAGTTCTTAGCTAGGTTGTGAATTACCAGAGCTTGCGCTTTGTTCTCCTGAAGGAAATTTCTGGACCGATTGCCCAACCTCCTTCCCCATTTTGCTGATTTCGGAAACCGCCGCGATTATCACTTTTGCGTCTTCGTCGTCGAATTCTTCAATGGAGATTTCCCCCGTCAAACATTCGTGGAATTCTTTGGCAACGATTCTGATTTTGCTCCCGTCCGGGTAGGAGATAGGCCCGCAGCATTTCGTTAAGGACAGCTTTGCGGACTTGATACCAAAGGCAATCGCTTGAGGGTCCTTTTGCAAGGCTTCCTCAAGTTCCTTTTTCTGCTTCTCGCTTTTCGGCTTCTTTCCCTGGAATAAGGCGGGGATGTCTCCGCCACTTTCCAAAAAGTCGTAAGTGCTAAAGTTTCTGACGGAACACGTCGCGCCACTCGGAAGAGTAAGAAATTTTCTCATTAGATTGTTGCAGTGTCGTTCGTCAGAGTAATTGCGATTTCGTCGCCTTCCGCTGCGTCCATGTAGCCCTCGAATTGCAGGGTTACTTTGATTGGCCCCTTGTCCTTCACTGTTGGCGGCTCCCCAACCAATCGCACCTTGGGCAGGTCAATTTCCAAACTCTTCCCGCCGGTAGAGGTCCAAGCGAGGGCCAAGGCGTCTTCAAGGTTTGAATAGTAGGCGGCCAGAATTGCGGCGGCTGCAGAGGTTAGTTCGGTCGTGATCTTCACCGAAACCTTGCGCTCTCCATTCCTTCCAAATCCCTTCCGGGTAAGAGAGCCAAGTTTGAAACGATCGGTTGCCAGAGCGTTTTCAATAACTAACTCGATTTCCTCGGGCTCCATGTCTACAGCTGCAAAGCTGCAGGTGGTCAACATCTCCCAGTCGATTGGATCAAAGACAGTGTAAGTGGGGGAAGAATCAGCCGCCGTGGTGCGATCCTTTCCAACCAAGTCAACAGAGCAGGTTAAATAATCTTCAATGCTCTGCTTCAGGGTGAACTTTTGAACCTGGCACCCGGTGTAAACGTCTGCGCCAACTGCGGTTAACGCGGCGTCTCGATTAACACGAATGGTCAAGCCAACAGGCAAGGCGTCCGCAGTGTTGAACAAATGAACATAAGGACCGGCTCCAGTTGTTCCAACAGCTCCGAGCGCGTGTTTTAGCAAACGCTCTGCGCCCGTCCAGCAAAATGGAAACGTTAATCCGCCGTCGAATTGCGCCAAAAGTTTTGTTACCCGTGGCGGGAAGTAAGAAAGGGGAAAGGGATACGTTGTGTCAGAAGTGATTGTTACCGTGGCTGAATGGACAAAACTATGAGCCAGAAG
>JBKJKE010000081.1:0-26518 GCA_046597605.1 Limisphaerales bacterium
GAATGCTTCGGCTGACCGTGAAATTATGTCCGGGCTCTTCCGAATGCTTCGACTGACCGTGAAATTATGTCCGGGCTCTTCCGAATGCTTCGACTGACCGCGAAATTATGTCCGGGCACTTCCGCATGCTTCGGCTGACCGCGGAGATATGTTCGGGCACTTTCGAATGCTTCGACTGACCGCGGAGATATGTCCGGGCACTTTCAAACGCTTCGAAAATCCTCCGCAACAAGGTTGCAACGCTTTTTCGAAGGCTTTGGGGTTTGGATGAGGGCGAGCCTTCTTTCTAATACTTTCACATTTAACTCCATCGAAACAGCGAGGAACCGTATTTGAACAATAAGTCCTTGAAGAACAGGCGCCTACATAGAGGACAATTTCAAACGCCAATTATCGCAGGATAGGGAGAATACGCAGTTAGAGATCAGAATTTTCCCGAAAAAAGCTAGACACGGGGATGCTGGTATGAAAATGTTCGCCCCGATTATGTCAGGTTTACTCCAATCCCTCGGTCTTGAGCGCGGTCTATTAGTGATCTTGTGCACTCTTTTCTTGTGGTTGGTGGTGGTTGGATGCGCTATTTCCAGTGTTTTTGCCCAGCCGATCGACCGGAAGCAGCGAATTTTTTGGATTGCTCTTATTTTGGGGCTCCCCCTGGTTGGATTGTTGGCCTATCTGCCCTTTTCGGTGCGCCGAGCCAATCATCCGATGCTGTTCCAATCCAAGAACTAAGCTAATTCCTCGTTTCTGCGCGTGAAAAAAAGAAAATCCTCCAAAGCTATTTCTAAAGCTGCCAAAAAGCTGATTCGGCGGGGAGGCAGTGTACTGCTGCTTTGCTTTATTTCGTCTGCTGCTGCGCAAGTGGATAGGCGACCCGCAAAGCTTGAGCCGGAATCAGAGTTCGACTCTGTCCCTTTCTCCTCAGTTATACGTGAGAGCGATCCCCCTTCTGAAGATTTTTTCCGGCGTATCCAGATCGGGCCTACCGTAGGGACCTCACTCGGTGCAGGCGGGGAAGCAGAAGCTACTTTAGGAGCCTCTTTCCGTCCTTTTTCCGCCCCGTTCCAATTTGGGACTCGCCCGGAGGATGCCGAGTTCAAGGCTGGTCCGTTTTATTTGGATGTTCGTTCCCTCTCTGGTTCGATTCTTTGGAGCGAT
This sequence comes from Limisphaerales bacterium, assembly GCA_046597605.1. Classification (GTDB taxonomy): domain Bacteria; phylum Verrucomicrobiota; class Verrucomicrobiia; order Limisphaerales; family JACDHS01; genus JACDHS01. The sequence continues at coordinate 1,159 of JBKJKE010000081.1, forward strand.
AACATTGAACGGTCCGAAATCGATGAACGTTCCGATGTGATCGCGATTATGCGGTTGCACTTGACCGCGATGTTGCAGGTGACAGAAAACGTTCGCCTCGCGATTTCGGGTTTTATCGTTTATCTGCCATTTGAAAACGAATTTGGCATTGCTGGTGCCGGTGCAGATGATTTTCTCGCCCGCTTTGATTATGGTCCGCTGGGTCGAGCGCAAATCAGCTATGATCTGAAGCTTTCTGACTGGGAGATTCTCTTTTACGATGATTTCTCGCTTCGGTATTTCCGCAGTAGCGAAGGTTTAACCTTTGAGCCGTTTGAATTTGATGAGGAAGACCGGGCAGGGCGCTATGTCTATCGTCAACGGACAATAGATCGTGGCGATTTTGGGGATCGCAATCGAAGAGGGTTGGATGATGTATTTGTGGGAGCGAGGAATGTGGTGGGAGTATCCGCCACCACCGTTTTGCCTACCGTGACACGGTTCACGGTTGGTGCAAATCATCAGAATTACATCTATTTTGATCGTCCGGATAACGCCAATCTAATCGAAGAGAGAGACGAGCTCTATGCGAGCCTCGTTTCAGAGCGCGAAACCCTGAGGTTTAAGCCATATGTGACAGCGCGCACCTGGAGAACGGATCGCATTGATGACTGGCGTAAAGAGGCTCATGTCGGATTCTTTGGGCCGATTACGGAGAATCTCCGGATCCGAGCTGATGCTGGCTATTTTTGGGGAGCGGCTAGAGAGGACTCCGACTCCTTGTTGTGGTTGGTGCAGTTGGCGCACACTCCGAACGACCGGATGTATCATCATTTGGAGTATTCGAAGCGAATTTCGGAATTTGATGAAGATCTGCGTGAGTCGGTGGCCTATCATCTCCGCTATCGTCTCAGCGAAGACCTGAGATTTGAATTTTTCGCGGATCGTTCCCAATACGAAGATATTGATTCGCGGATTGCGATCGGTGGCAGTGAGGAATGGCGGGCGGGTGCGCGTCTTACCTATGATATTGCCCAGCGGACAACTCTCCGTGTTGGCTCCGTTTATACTCACGTTGACCGGGAAAATCCGCGGAGTGCGGACACTGAGAAATGGACCCATCGCGCGGAACTGCTGTATCGGTACAGCGGGACGCTGCATGCCCGCTTGATTTATCAGTACGAAATTCGTGATTCGAGCATTCCCCTTGATAGCTATAACGAGCATCTCGTCGTCTTGACTATCACCAAGTATTTCTAAGTAGACCGTGTCAGCGAAGTTTTGTTCTTGATTTAAGGTAAACCATTAGTATTAAAAGAAGTCTAAAATGAAAAACATCCGTTCCAGTATAGCGCGTTTCCTGTACCTCGGACTGGTTGCGTGTGTCCCCGCAACTCAGGCCGTCGATAAGGCAGATGCCTACAAGAAGTCCCGTGAAGAATATCAGCAGGCCGAGCGTGCCCTCGTCCAAAAACAGACCACAGCCGAATCCGTCCAAAAAGAATTGGATCGCCTGAGCGAGCAAAAGACCCTTTGGGAACGTGAAATCATTTTCCATCGCACCAAGCTGAACAACGCCAAGAGCCAATTGGCCAGTGCCACCAGCGGTGGAACTGCCCAGGAAACAGATCGCTGGAAACGCGAAATCGTTGCCCTCGAAGACCGGATCAAATCTGCTGAATTAGAATTGGAACGCGTTCAAGGCCAGACTAAGACCAGCATTCAACAGTTGCAGAGTTCTTTCAGTGAGAACGTCGAAGCTAACCTCCTCGTCCCGGGCGAATCCATCGAAGTGATGGTTTTGGAAGATGATTCTTTCAACGGAGTTTATCAGGTTCGCCGTGGTGGTTATGTCGTAATGCCGCGCGTTGGACGTGTCTATGTCGCTGGTAAAGATGTTGCCGGCGCCGAAAAAGCCGTCAAAGACGCTCTTCAAGAATCCCAGATCAAGGAAAGCACCGTCATGGTGGAACGCCCGGATGGTTCCAATACCGCGACTGGTCCGGTAATTTATCTGGCTGGTGAATTTTCACAGCCTGGGCCCTGGCGGATTCCTGCTGGTGTCGCTCCGACAGTTGTTACCACTATTCTCCGTGCTGGTGGTGTCAGTGAGTCTGCCGATCTTACCCGCGTTCGCTTGCTCCGTCTCGTCGGTGGTCAGCCGCTTGTCGAAGAGGTCAATGTTCAGGCAATTCTTGACGGGATCGGTCTTCCTTCGGATTTGAATTTGAATCCCGGCGATATCATCATGATTCCCGCCTATGCCAACGTCGTTTACGTCACCGGCAACGTCATCAAGCCTGGTCAGTTGAAATTGCTGCCCGATGATGAATTGACGGCTTACTCAGCGATCCTCCGTTGCGGTGGATTCTCCCGCTTCGCTAATCGCGACAAAGTTTTTGTGCTCCGCGATCGTGGTAATGGCAATAAGCAACGGATCCCAATCAGCATCAAGCGGCTGCAGGATGGCAAAGCGGATGATGTGATCCTTGAGCCTAAAGACATCATCGTTGTTCCTGAGAAGTTTTTCAGCTTCTAAGTTTCCCCGTTGCTCTTTCTCCAAATGGCTTGCCTGAGTTAATCTCGGGCAAGCTCTTTTTGTTTGTATTTACTTGATCTGAATCGTCCGCCTTGTCATAATACTGGGCTAAACCAAGGAAGGTTTTTGTAGACTTATTTATGATCCCTCGCTCCAAAAAAGGTGTTTTTACCGAGAATGATCTGATGGCGTATTTCGCCATCGTCGTAAAGCATTTTCGTTTGATGCTTTTGCTCGGCACCTTTGCCATTTTACTCGGTCTGACCTACTACACTTATTCGCGCCCGGTGTACCGTTCGATTTCTGAAATCAGCTATGATGTTCTGAATCGCGCCAACCGGATTGGAACCTCAGTGGATGCGCAGATGGCATTCAAAGACAGCGATATCCGCTTCATCAAGGCGCAGCTCATGTCGTCGCATTTGAAGGAGCGCACAGCGCGCCGGTTGGGATTGGGAGGGCCCGCAGCAAAACCTTCCGCGAAGGAAATTCAGGCCAGATACGTCCCCCGGGTTATAATCAGAGCTACCGCCCAGGACATTAGTATCGAGGTTTATGCCTATTCTTTTGCGGTGGCAAGAGATTGGCCTGAAGCGATGTATCAGGAATTGATCCTCGAACGAGAAGAGCAGAGGAAAAAAGTCATTGACCTGGCATTCGAGACTTTTTCCAAAGAAATGACAGAAATGCAGACGCGGATGGATCAGTTATTTGACTCCAAATACGCTTTTCGGAACAGCAATAACATCACGAAGATTACAATCGAGCTCAACCACTTGAAGACAATTCCGCACGACCTAATGCTCGTGAAGAAGAAAATTGGGATGATGGAGCGCACCCGGGAAATCATAAATAGTCAAAATTTGGATGCAGTTGCCAAATTATCGCTGCTCAATCCGACCGATGACGAGTCCAGGCTTGGACTGAACGTTGGGGACGTGGTCCCGAAAGAGGCAGACAGTTCCGAGAATGGCAGGGCACCCTCCATTGTGGTTATCCCCACCATGATGGGCAATGGCGGCAAAACAACGTGGGAAGAACTCGACTATCAGCGGCGAGAGCTCCAACGCCAGTACGATGATGTCGGACAAACCTTCCTCCCCAAGCATCCGAAGATGGTAGAGATCCGGAAAAAGCTGGATACAGTGCAGCGTTCCCTGGAACTCGAGTTGGAGGTAGCTGTCAAACGTTTCGAGCTGAATTACGCAAACTTGCAAAATAAAGAGAGGGAGTTGGCAAACGTACTTCCTGCCTATAACGAAACGATGCGGCAGTTCGACAAAGCCACTCAAGAATACAGCACCTTTGATGAGGGGCAGCTCTCCTGGCGGAAAATGCATGCTGCCATGGAAAAACGGTTGCAATTGCTCGATTTCGGCGAAGACAAGGAACGGATTACGATGAGCTACATGGGGCCTTCTGAGGAGTTGGTGAACTACCCAGTTTCTCCGAATCCCATGAAGTTAGCGCTTTATTCGATCCTGCTCGGCGTTGGTCTGGCGATCGCAATTCCATTCCTGATTGAGTTCCTGGATAGTCGGATTTCAGATCTGGAGCATGCGGAAGAGAGTCTTCACATCCGGGGGTTGGGAGTGGTTCCCAAGATTGATTTGGCGACACACGAAGCCCGACTGCTCTCTGGAGGGGAGCATGTGGATCTTCATTTCCAGCAGAATTTTCATGTGATCCGAACGAACCTTGCTGCAAACGTGGGAGCGGACTCTTTGCCCCAGGTGATATTGATCACCAGCGCAATGCCGCAGGAGGGAAAAACGATGGTTTCCACGAATTTGGCGATGTCCTTTGCAAGCAAAGGAGAAGAAACTATTTTGATCGATGCGGACCTCCGCAGAGGGCGTCTGGCGGAGTTGTTTAAATGCAATGGGAAACCGGGCTTATCAGAGCTCCTGCGTGACAACTTGTCCATTGCAGAGGCGTGCCGCCCGGGTAGTCACGACAAACTTACTATCATGCCTTGTGGCAAGCATACCAACAGTGCATCCGACTTGCTGGACAGTGTTAGCTTTACTGATTTGATCGCCGCATTGCGCACTCGCTATAAACGGATCATTGTTGACACGCCACCGGTGCTTGGGCTGGCCGACGCTACTATTATTCAGCGCTCTGCCGATGGGATTCTGTTTGTTATCTGGAACGAATTTACTCCGGCTCGCAACGTTAAGACTGCCATTCAAACGCTTCAAACCAATGGTGGAAAACTGATGGGCTTCGTCCTGAATCGGTTGGACTTTGCCGCGCTCGGAAATCGCTACAAATACTTCTACTACGCGCCAAGTTATTACAGCAACTACAAGGCTTTGGAAGCGCCCACTGTTCCAGAGAAGTAACCTGAATTAGCATGGATGCAGCCGTTTCAATCGGAAGCATGGGTCCGGGCATTTCGGTGGTGATACCTGCATATAACTATGCTCACTTTCTGCCGAAGGCAATCGACTCGGTTCTGGAGCAGACTTACAGGAATTACGAGATAGTCGTTGTCGATGATGGATCGACCGACAACACGGCCGCCGTCGTGGCGGCCTACGGTAACCGGGTGCGCTATATCTACAAAAAAAATGCCGGTCTTCCGGCCGCGCGTAATACAGGAATAAAAGCTGCGCGGTTTGAATTCGTTGGTTTTCTCGATGCTGATGATGAATGGCTCCCGAACAGGCTGCAGGACGCCATGGATCGTTTTGCCACCTTGCCTGAAGAGTATGCGATCATGGCTTGTCGCTCTGTTTTAATAAATGCTGAAGGCAGTGGAGTGCACAGAAAGTCGCTCCTTCCAGAAGGGGTGTTCGAGGTAGGTTGTGGCGACATTTTACTCAAAACGCGCTTCTCCCCTTCTTCGGTAATCGCAAGGCGCAGCGCTTTCGAGAGTTGCGGTTACTTCGACGAATCTCTCAGAAGTTCAGAAGACAGGGAAATGTGGATACGGATCACCTCCCGGTTCAAGGCGCTGCTCAATGGGGAACGTCTGATCCGTGCCCGCCGTCATTCCAGCAATATGAGCAGCCATGCAGATCGCATGACGCAGAACACCCGGCGTGTATTGCGGCGCAGTTTCGCGATTGGTCATGTTTCCAAGGCAAAGATCTTCTTTTGGATGCAAGTATTCTCCTTTAACCACTTTGAAACTGCCTGGATGTTTTGGTCGGAAGGACGACGTGCCGAAGCGTGTCGCGAAATGGTGTTCTCGATTCTGCTCTGGCCCTTTTTCCTTCATCCCAATCGATTAAACGAACCGCATCTTTTCCGGGCGCGAGCACTGGCGCGGTTCATCAAAGCTGAAAATCCGAGGTATGCCGTCAGGGCGCAGCAGACGTCATGAGCAGTCCGAAGATTAAGATTCTGCATGTCGTCTTTTCGCTCGAACCGGGGGGGATGGAGAATGGTCTAGTCAATGTGGCAGCAGGGTTGAACCCGTCCGACTTTGAAGTTCATGTCTGCTGCTTGAATAAAGGGGGGAGTTTTGTTGAACGGCTTCCTCAGCCTGGAAATGTCCAGATTCTGGGGCGCCAAACTGGTTTTTCCATTCATACGGTTATGGGACTATCGAGGGTGATCTCGAAGATTCGTCCTGATGTGATCCACACGCATAATCTCGGTCCCCTGACATATAGTGTGCTCGCCACTTTTCTCGGTTTTCGAGTAGCGATCCTTCATGGTGAGCATGGAGTGTTGCCTCCAGATCAATGCACTCCTAAGCGCGTTCGCCAAAGACGCTGGTTCTATCGTTGCTGTCGCAAAATCCATACGGTATCCGCGGGACAAAGAAAACAGTTGGATGACCTGGGGCTTCCGGGCAACCGTATTGTCACTGTTATAAACGGTGTGGACACTGAGCGATTTTCAATAAGGAACCGACTTTCAGTTCGTCGCGAATTGAATCTTTTTCCAGAAAACAGTCTGGTCCTGGGAATTGTAGGCCGCTTCGTGGCATTAAAACGCCACTGGGACTTGATTGAAACGTTTGATGTCCTGGCAGAGAGGTTTAAAAACTTGCGGTTGCTTGTTGTTGGGGCTGGTGGCCCGGAGAGTGAACGCATCACGGAGCGGGTGAATGCCAGTTGCTTCAGCGAGAGAATTCATCTGGTGGGTTTCCAATCTGACCCCCGTCGATTCTACCAGGCGATGGACTTGTTGGTGGTGCCGTCCGTTATTGAGGGCATGTCGAATGTGGTGTTGGAGGCGATGGCCTGCGGCGTTCCGGTTTTGGCGCATAACGCCTGCGGCAACGCAGAAATGCTTTTAGATGGGGAAGATGGTATCGTTTCTGATTTATCCACGGTAGCGAAGTTGCGGGGCGAAGTTGAGAAAGCATTGATGGCACCGGCACGACTTCTCGAGATGGGAACGCGCGCCAGACAAAACGTTGCCAAGAAGTTTTCTATATCGGGAATGGTCGATAATTATGCAAAACTTTATCGGGAAGTTGCGAAGCGTTCATAACGAAGCAGACGCGTGAAACCATTAATAACTTACGCAAAACTATGTGAAACGGTGGGAGCCCCTGTGGTGGCCGTCGTCACTAGCGTAGGTATTCATAACGGACTTGCGGTTCTTCGGGGATTGGGGCGGATGGGGGTGCCGGTCTATGCTGTTAGCGAGAAAAACTCGATCGGATTTTATTCACGTTACGTCTGCAAATCATGGGTTGTTCCCGATAACCACCATGATCCCGAAGGTTTTTTGGAGGTTTTGTTGGAGGTGGGGAGAGAGCTCAAAACCGAAGGTAAGAAAGCGGTTCTGTTTGCGACCCGAGATAGCACTGTCGAGCTGTTTGCGAAGAATGCTGAAAGGCTTGAGAAATACTTCGTCTGTCATTTTCCATCCTCCGAGGTTATTTACACGGTTTCCGATAAGATGATCCAATATCGAACCGCTGAACGGATCGGCGTTCCGTATCCTCAGACCTATTTTGAAGACGAGCTAGAACAATTATACAGCGATTTGGTTAGTGGAAAATTGCAGTTCCCGGTGATCTGCAAAACCCGCAAAGAACTCCCTTCCACCCTGCGTAAAAAATTTCGCATTGCAGTATTTGAGACAAAAGAAGGACTGCAAAAACACGTCGCGGAAGCTACCAGTCTGGGCATCCACTGGGTCGTGCAAAACGTCGTGCCGGGCGGAGACGAAAATCTTTATACGTTAGGTTCCTGCATAGGCAGGGATGGGAGGATGAAAGCCGTCTTCACTGGTCGAAAACTGCTGCAACAACCGCCAAAATTCGGCATATGTCGAGTGGGCGAAAGCATGGAGGTTCCTGAATTGATTGCTCACGGCGAGAAGCTGCTGCGAGAACTAAATTTTTTCGGGATCTCACAAGTCGAATTCAAATACGATCATCGGGACGGTAAGTACAAGCTCATGGAGGTAAATCCTCGAAGCTGGGCCTGGATATCTTTGCCGATCGAGATGGGAATTAATCTTCCATACGCATTTTTTTGTGACGCTCTTGGAATAGACGTTCCGCTTCAGGAGATGAAGAAGCGCGCTGTTTGGATTTCTGCAACCGACGATCTGTATTGGTCTCTTAAGGCGAGGGACGCAAAACCATGGGGTGCCTTTTTCAAAGGGTACGAACAAATCGTGGAAGCCTATTTTGTAACTCATGACATGAGGCCGGGAATGATCCATTTCGGACGATTTGGCAGGGATACAATCCGATCAGCCTTTCGCTACTTACTGAGGAAGGTCGGTTTGAAGCAGTAAACCGGGTGGCAGAGCGATGACGACCCACGATCATATCTTTGAAGTTGTTATAATTGGCTCAGGAGGAGCTGGTTGTGCAGCTGCTATCGAAGCAGTTGCGCTTACTCCCAATGTGCTTCTTCTCACAAAATCCCGTCTTGTAGAATCTCGAACATCCATGGCCCAAGGTGGTATTCAAGCCGCCTTTGGAGAAAATGACACCGAGCAAAACCACTACGAGGATACGCTGAAGGCTGGCAGCTACAAAGCGAATCCGGATCTTGTTAAAATTCTTACGAGCAGCGCGCGCGATACAATTCTCTGGCTCGAATCAATTGGAGTCCGCTTCGATAAGGAAGGTGATCGATTTGTTTTGAAACAAGCTGCTGGACTGAGCGCCCCTCGAATATTGTCGTGTGGCGACACTGCGGGCAGGGGCATTGTTAAGGCACTGATCGAACAAGTTCTTGAGCTGTCTATCCCATGCAAAGAAAACACGAGCGTTCTCAACTTAAAAAAAATCGGAAATCTGTTTGAACTCTCGGTCTTCGAATTAGACACCGGAAACAATAATCTTCTGAAAGCGAAGGCTGTCATCCTTGCAACCGGGGGTGCTCTGCCGGCGGAAAAGAAGGCAGGAATGACAGCGATTGATCCATCAGTCGATGGTCTGGTGCTGGCAAAAGATCTGGGCGCCCATGTTGTACACCCTGACTTGATGCAGTATCATCCGACCGGAATTTTATTTCCGCGCGAGCTACGGCGGAAGCCATTGCCTGAGACGATGCGCGGTTGTGGGGCCGTGCTGTTGAACAAGGATAGACAGGAGTTTGTTGATTCCCTCCTTCCTCGGAATGATCTGACGCAAGCTATCATCCAGGAGTGTAAAAAAGGTAACGGTGTGCAGGTCGAAGATGTGCAAGGGGTTTGGCTGGATACTCCAAGGATCGATTTAGTAAACGGGTCCGGCTACACTGCAGCGAACTTCCCTGCGGTCTATGCTGGCTTCCTGGAGCAAGGGCATGATCTTACCAAAGCACCAGCGCTGGTTTACCCGATTTTGCATTATACGCTCGGCGGGGTGGAAATTGATGTAAATTGCGAATCAACTGTGAAAGGCTTTTTTGCCGCAGGAGAAACAACCTGGGGGGTTCACGGCATGGACCGGTTAATGGGCAATTCCTTGCTCGATATTTTCGTCTTTGGCCGAATTGCCGGAAAGCGTGCGGCTCTCTACGCACAACAACTTGAATGAAATCTCGCGACAGGAAATCCAGAATTCCAGAATATTACGGCGAAGGTGGTCGACTGAGCAAAGGTGCGGCCGATGCATTGGTCAATTCAGCTTACCGACACGATTGCGAGGATGCAGATGTTTTGCTTGAGGGCCTGAGTCATGCAGATCTCGCCCATGCGGTGATGCTGATAGAAGAAGGGGTAATTCCTAAAAAGAATGGCAGGACTTTACTCAAGAGCCTTCTCCAGATTCAAAAGATAGAATTCCACGATTTTCCGGTTAGGCCCGAGCTTGGGGACGTCTACAATAGTAAAGACGCCTTGCTAAAAAGCCTGATCAAAGATGACGCCGGTTGGCTGCATGCCGGTCGGGCGCGCCGCGAAGCCGTTAATATTGCTTACTTACTGGCAGTCCGGAGCCGCGTATTGCGATTGGTTGGTGAACACATAGAACTCGCCAATACGTTTTTAAAGAAAGCAGGTCAACACACGCGAACCGTGATGCCGGACTATACCTACCTTCAACACGCGCATCCTACCTCTCTTGCGCATTATATGCTAACGTATGTTTATCCCATGTTGCGTGATCTCGATCGGCTTCATTATTCATACGGATGTTTCAATCAGAGCCCGGCTGGTTCAGGGAGCGTGAATGGGTCGCGCTTGCCGTTGAATCGGGTGCGATTACAGAAATTGCTTGGATTCGATTCAGTGATAACACACACGCGCGATGCCATGTGGCAACCGGATATCCCTGTTGAGTTAATGGCGAACCTTTCCACATTGCTCGTTAACGTAAACCGTTTTGGTGAAGAGTTGCAGATTTGGAGTACGTCTGAGTTTAACCTAGTGGATTTCTCGGATGAGCTCTCCAGGGCGAGCGTAATAATGCCACAAAAGAAAAATCCGTATGGATTGGCGTATATTCGCGGGCTAACCGGATCGATGTTGGGCAAAATGGCAAGCTTCGCAGCAGTGGGGAAATCCTATTCCGGTAATCCCGATAATCGCACCTTCATATACGGCGAACTCCCCCGGTCCCTTGATAAAACAGCAGAGGCATTGCAACTCCTCAGCACGATCGTTTCAACCATGCGGCCGAACGTGGGCTTGATGCGGCGCCGGGTGATGGAAGGATTTTCGCAGGCAACCGATTTAGCCGACCTGATTATGACCGAGCGGAATGTGGACTACCGTGCGGCGCATCAGATCGTTGGCTTGCTCGTCAGGACCGGGCTCGAGCAAAACCTTCATGGAAGTCAGATCACTTCAAGAATGGTCGATGTTGCGGCATTGCAGGTGCTGGGTAAAAAGCTTGGGCTGGAAGAAGCGATCGTTAAAGCCGCCCTTCATCCGGAGCAGGTTGTGGAAGCGCGTAAGGGCATCGGAGGCGCGTCGGTTCTCCGGGTTCGCGAAATGATCTCCGAATGCCGCAGGAAAATCGCGCTCCATTCCAAATGGCTGCGCAAAGCTCAAGTGAAGCACTATCAATCTCTGGATTATCTGTTGACCACAGCTACACAACTCTCCAAATAAAATGAAGAATCTGTTCCAACTTCCCAGTCGGCCGCCGAAACCCCGTGAGACGGGAGTGACCATGGTGATTGATAGCGGGTTACCTACGAACTTTATCAAGGATACGCTTCAGTTCAGTAGTACGTTGGTTGACTATGTAAAACTGGGTTGGGGAACTGCCCTGGTTACAGACAACTTAAAAGAGAAGATTGACCTGTACCAAAGTCACGATGTGCCGGTATGTTTCGGTGGTACTTTTTTCGAGCTGGCCTATCTTCAGAAAAAAGTTCCCGAGTTTCAAAAATTTGCCAAAGAACTCGGCCTTTCGATTATCGAGATTTCTGATGGCACCATTGAACTCCCGAAGGAGGAAAAGTTGGAGTTCATCCAGGAATTTTCCAAGAGTTTTCGGGTTCTGTCGGAGTTCGGAAGCAAGGATGCACAAGTGGTGCATGCCCCTCGTATTTGGGTTCATCGGATGGAGCAAGAACTGGAAGCAGGCGCTTGGAAAGTGATCGCTGAAGGTCGGGAATCCGGAACTGCCGGTATGTATCGGCCCAACAGTGATCTCCGAACTGGGTTGGTGGATGAAATTGTGCTCAGCATTCCGCAGGAAAAGCTCCTGTGGGAGGCGCCGAAGAAGGAGCATCAGGCCTGGTTCATCCGAAAATTCGGAACCAATGTGAATCTCGGAAACATTCATATAACCGATCTCATTCCACTTGAGACTCTCCGGCTCGGGCTTCGCTCCGATACGTTGCTGCATTTTCATGGCGATGAAAAAACGAATCCTCCATTGCCGCCGCCTGAATACTAAAATTCTATACGCAGCTCTGGCTCCCGTGCATGTGGCGCATGTTGGAAAATTAGGGTAACATGGGTTTAAAGAAATTAGCTGTTCCTGCACTGCATGCTTTTGGCTTGTGGTCCGGCTTTTCTTTGTCCAGAGCCCGAGCGGCTCGGGTTGCGCGAATACTCATGTTCCATGGGGTGGGGGATGACGAGTATTCGGAAACGAACTTCGAAAAGGATATCCGATATCTCGCGAGTCATTTTTCGATCATCAAGTTAGATGAGCTTATCCAGAATTTGGCTGAGCACCGGGATATCTCCAATCAACTTATCCTTACGTTCGATGATGGACTTCGAAATAACTTCATGATCGCATACCCGGTGTTGGAACGCCTGAACCTGCCGGCGACCTTTTTTGTTTGCCCGGGTCTCATCGAGAGTCAGGTTTGGCTTTGGAATCACGAAGCTCGGGCCAGGCTGCAGAGTCTCAGTCTGGCACAGCGAGTTGGGTTGGTTCGGGAATTGAATGTGAATGGGGGTTCTGCGGTGGAAGCAATTGTCGCCTGGATGAAAGAACTTCCGACCCAGCAACGCGATAGGGCAGAAGAGCGGATCCGTTGTTTGAGCAGTTCATTTCAACCATCGTCCGCTCAGAAGCAAAGATACGATCTGATGACCTGGGACGATTTACGGTCACTGAACCCAAAACTTATTACCGTTGGTTCGCATACTGTGAGTCATCCAATTCTGTCCACATTACCCGTTGCTCAACTTCGAAATGAGCTGGTTGAAAGCCGGAAACAACTGGAAGCGAAGTTGCAGACAACTGTCGATCAATTTTGTTATCCGAATGGCGCGCACAATCCTATTGTGCTTGAGGAGGCGCGAAAAATCTATCGAGTTGCCGTGACCACTGACGCGGGGTTTGTGACGGAGTCAAGTGATCCAGTCAAATTGCCGCGGATCGGGATTGCGCCTCAGCCTTTACTGAGTTGGCGGTTGCATCGTCCCACCGCCTAAGTTCCAGAAAGTGAAATCGAAAACTTTTAATATTGTGAGATGGTAGTACAATCCCCTGCTTTATGAAAATCGCTGTCATCGGTCTGGGTTATGTCGGATTACCGCTGTGCCTGCAGTTTGCCCGGAACAAGGTGCACGTGATTGGATTGGATATTGACCCCTTGAAGGTCGATTCGATCAACGCGGGGTGCAGTTACATCAAGCACATCGAGAATGAAGCCATCAAAGAAGTTGTCGGAGCCGGCTTATTCATCGCTTCAGCAGACTTTAGCAAAGTCAAAGAGGTCGAAGCCGTCCTGATCTGTGTGCCCACCCCGCTGAACAAGAATCGCGAACCAGATATTTCCTACATCATAAAGACCGGTAAATCCATTGCCCCACATCTACAGCGTGGAGTGTTAGTGGTTTTGGAATCGACCACGTATCCCGGCACCACCGATGAAGATTTGCTGGAGGTGCTCGAAAAGGGCTCAGGCTTAAAAGCGGGAAAAGATTTCCACTTAGCCTTTTCGCCGGAACGGGAAGATCCCGGCAATCCCAATAGTAAAGTCGCGTTGATTCCCAAAGTCGTCGGCGGTTTGACTCCCGCCTGCCTTGAGAAAGCGAAAGCCGTTTACAGCAAAGCGATTCAAACCGTCATTCCCGTTTCATCCTGCCGCGCGGCAGAAGCCACGAAGCTTTTGGAGAATATTTTCCGCGGAGTGAACATCGCTTTGGTTAATGAGCTCAAAATTGTATACGGAGCGATGGGAATCGATGTGTGGGAAGTTATCAATGCAGCGAAAACAAAACCATTTGGGTTCATGCCTTTCTATCCAGGACCCGGTCTTGGGGGCCATTGTATTCCGATCGATCCGTTCTATTTGACCTGGAAGGCGCGTGAGTTTGGGCAACATACCCGGTTCATTGAATTAGCCGGAGAAATCAACTCCGCTATGCCGCAGTTCGTCGTGGCGCGAGTGAGTGAGGCATTGAATGCAGAGCGCAAGCCGGTGAATGGAAGCAGGATTTTATTGGTCGGCCTCGCCTACAAACCAGACGTGGATGATGTCCGTGAATCTCCCACCTTTGTGCTATTGGATCTCTTGAAAGCACGGGGTGCCGAAGTTGCCTACTACGATCCTCATGTGCCGGTAATACTGCCCACGCGCGAGCATGGTCACTGGACGGGAACAAAGGCGGTTGCATGGTCCAGGGAGTCTATTGCCAGTTTCGATCTCGTCTTGATTGCGACTGCGCACAAAGCAGTCAACTATTCTGAACTAGGCGAATGGGCTAATTGTATTGTCGACACTCGTAATGCGATGGCGGCTCACCCTTCATCCAGCAAGAAAGTTTGGAAGGCCTAATTCACCCAGCTATTATGTCTGCTTACGCGAATCTGAAACACGAGTTGTCCTCCTCTCAGCGGACGTGGTTAGTCACAGGCGTTGCGGGGTTCATTGGTTCAAACCTTCTCGAAACCTTGCTCCTGTTGAACCAGCGAGTGGTGGGTTTGGATAATTTTGGCACTGGCAGGAGGCAAAACATCGAACAGGTCAAAGCCGCTACACCTCCGAATCTTTGGAAAAATTTTGAGTTCGTTGAAGGCAGCATCTTCGATCTTCCCACCTGCCAGCGTGCCTGTAGCGGGGTTGATTACGTTATACACCAAGCAGCGTTGGGCTCTGTGCCACGGTCCATCGTGGAACCGATTGCAAGCCACGACGCGAATGTAACTGGCTTTCTTAATATCCTTACTGCTGCACGGGACCAAAAAGCCAAACGCTTTGTCTATGCTTCAAGCAGTGCCATCTACGGCGATCATCCTGACCTTCCCAAGGTGGAGGAAAAAATTGGGAATCCTTTGTCTCCCTATGCGGCGACGAAGTTGATGAACGAGATTTACGCCGACGTGTACGGTCGCAATTACGCAACTGAAGCAATTGGTTTACGCTACTTTAATGTTTTCGGTCCCCGTCAGGATCCTGATGGAGCGTATGCTGCCGTCATCCCGAAATGGACGGATGCCTTGCTGCGCAAACAACCTGTTCAGATCAACGGAGACGGCGAAACCAGCCGGGATTTTTGCTTCATTGCTAATGTTGTTCAGGCGAATTTGCTGGCCGCTACCACTCCCAATCCGAAGGCAGTTAACCAGGCTTACAACATTGCCGTCGGCGAGCGCACCACCCTGAATCAGTTATATGCCGCAATCCAGAACGGCTTGCGTAAACTCGATCCTGCCCTCCCTGAGCAAACACCTGTGTACCGAGACTTTCGCAATGGTGATGTTCGTCATTCACTCGCTGACATCAGCAAGGCCCGGACATTGTTGGGCTATGAACCCACGCACCGGATTGACGAAGGAATGGAGATCACGCTCGATTGGTATACCAGGAACACGTGAGCCAGCCTTCTCTGAACGAAAGCTTTTCTGAAGAAAAAATACTGTATAAATAACCGTCGCTTTTGCATCAGCGAAGCGGCGATGTATTTAGGAAACTGATTTGGAATTCGTGGCCGTCATACTAACCATCTTCCTCTACTACGTTCGACCACAAGAGTGGATGACGGAGATACAACCGCTTATGCCCGTTACTATCGTAATGGCGCTGGCGGTTCTTGGAGTGATTGCCAAAACAAGGTTGGCACCACGGGAATTGTTGAAAACGCCGCACGATTGGTTGATGGTGCTTTACTGCTTCTGGATGATCTACACCACTCCTAATGACGGCGAAGCCTTCGGTAATGTTTATCCGCTCTTTCTTTTCTACCTGGTGGTGGTGCATGCCCTGAGCGACCTGCGGCGATTGACTATATTCCTGGGAGTCTGGACCGGCATGATTTTTGTAATTGCAGTGTTGGCACTGGTTGCACCCCTGGGCTTCGATCCCACGGATTCGGAATATGCGACCATGATCTTCGGTGGAAGAAAAGCACTCGGAACGTCAATCTTTCGCAATCCCAATGCATTAGGTCATAGCGTGATGCCATGTGTCATCATGCTTTATTTCCTCTTTCTCTGGAGACGTCCCATTTTCTCCCGGATCGCTGGATTGCCGCTGTTTGCGGTGCCGCTTTACTGCATTTATTTGACCCTATCCAAGGGCGCGTTCATTTCAGGGTTTGCTGCGGTGGTTTTATCAATGGCTTTTGGCCGACCGAAGTATGTTCAAGTAGGCATCATTGCCCTGGCACTCACAGGTGGCTGGGGGGCGATGCAGTTGCTGCCGCGTATGAATGAAGTACAGGATTCGAAGGGGGACGAAGCGATTCAAGGTCGAGTGGCAGCGTTCCAGTTCGGTCTCACTTCCTATCGATTGGGCGGTTTCAAAGGTTTTGGCATGAAGTCATTTGCCCAAAACATGCTGGACACCACCGGCCTGGCTAAAGCATCCCACAGTTCTTACGTGCAGGTGGGCGCTGAGTTGGGGAAAGGCGGGTTCTGGTTGTTTTTGGGCGTGATCTACTGTTGTTTGCGCACTCTCATGATGGGCAAGGCGCGTAACGATGGCGAGGAACGAGCTCGGAGGATGCTATTTGCCGTTCTAATTGCCTATTTGGTTTCGTCCTGGATGGTCGACTTCGCCTATCACGGCGCCTTTTTCTTTTGCGCCGGTGCCATCGCTGCTTATCACCGATTATTGTTATCACCAGATGTCTCCACGGCTGAGAGCGCCGCTGCTGTAGAAGATCGGGTTGCACCCGTGCCCGCCATGCACATTTCTGGTCTTGATCCGGTGCCGGCAAATGCATCTCCTGGCATGATGAACCAAACGGCCGTCGCACAAGCAGAAGCGGTGACCTCTTCAGTAGGGAGCCCGCCCGGCAATGAAGACAAAAGCGTGGAAGAGGTTGCTGCGCTGAAAGGTGGAATTCTTTGGAATCGTCTGGGGCTCATCGACATCGGGTTGATCTTCGTCATGCAATACGGAGCTCTTAGGGTCTGGCTTTACGCCATCAAGGAGATGTGACTCCGTCACCATGATGAACTACGAGTTCACTCTTACATGTTTGTTCTGGGTGAGCTTTCTCATTCTGGCTTATACGTTTTGCGGCTACCCGGTCGCGGTATTTGCTTTATCTCGCCTCAACCAGAAGAAGCCCCTCCCTTGTCCCGGGCCTCAACCTTCCGTCTCAGTCGTTCTTGCAGCGCATAATGAGCAGGACAGAATCGTGACCCGTCTTCAGAACATTTTTTCCTCAAGCTTTTCACCAGACAAAATCGAGGTCCTCGTTGTTTCGGATGGATCCACGGATGAAACGGTCAGTCGAGGCGGATCGCTGCAAGATCCTCGTGTTCGCATCATTCCTCAATCCCATCGATATGGGAAGGCGAGCTGCTTGAACACAGGCGTCGGGAGTGCAAAAGGTGAGATTATTGTTTTTGGCGATATGCGACAACGCTTCGCCCCTGACACAATTGAACGGCTTGTATCCCATTTCTCGGATCCTGAGGTCGGTGCCGTGAGCGGTTCGTTGGAAATTGAAAAGGCGGCCAGTTCGGTGGGTGGCGGCGTGGATGCCTACTGGCGCCTGGAAAAATTCATCCGTCTCCGCGAATCGCAATTCGATTCGTCCATTGGCTGCACCGGCGCGGTTTATGCCGTTCGTCGGAGCGCGTTCACGCCCGTTCCCCCAGACACCATTTTGGATGATGTCGTTATTCCGATGCAGATTGCTCTGCGAGGCTTTCGAGTGTTGTTCGATCCGAAGGCGCTGGCGTTCGATCCGCAGACCCTTGAACCGGTCCGTGAGAAAATCCGAAAACAACGAACTCTCGCGGGAAATTTCCAAATGCTTTTCCGCTACCCCGGTTGGTGGTTGCCGTGGGTGAACAGGCTTTGGTGGCAGCTGATTTCCCATAAATACCTTCGCCTCACGGCGCCATTTTTTATGTTGCTGTCGTTCTTATCGAACGCCTTGTTGGACCGACCGATCTATCGGTTGCTCTTTGTGGGGCAGTGCGCTTTTTATGCCCTCGCATTGGCTGGCCGCATTTTTCCAAGAGCATCCTCCCGTCTGTTGTCGATTCCGGCTGGGTTCGTTTTTCTCAACTTCATGACCCTGAATGGGCTTTACCACCACTTAAAGGGTTCTTACCGTGGCGGCAGTTGGCCAGTAGCCGCGAAACCCGTTCCGGTAGAGGCCAACTTGCGTTTTTGAAACACGCCTTCCACCGCAAACATGATTAAAGGCCTCAATCTTTGGCTCCCGGCATACGTGCGACAGCCGCGCTGGAGGCCCTCACCGGACGTGGTGACTGATATCCTGCTATCAGTTTGTGATCACTTTGAACCCTTCCATCACGCCGACAAAAAAGTCGCAATGTCCCGCCTGGCCGACTGGAAGAAGCGGTGGCCAGCCCTGATCGAAGAGTTTGCTGATTCAGACGGAGTTCGCCCCCGGCACAGTTTCTTTTATCCAATCGAGCAATACGACAAGGACGCGTTGGATGAAATTGCGGAACTGTGTCGACTCAGCGGTGGTGAAGTCGAAGTTCATCTTCATCACAAGAACGATACTGCCGAGACTCTCGAAAAGGCGATGAAGCTGGGGATCGAGAATTTTCGTCGGCACAACTTGCTCTGCTCTGATGCGGCAGGAAATGTTCGCTACGGCTTCATTCACGGAAATTGGTGCCTGGATAATTCTCATCCCGATGGTCGAAATTGCGGCGTCTCTAATGAGCTGGAAGTCTTGCGACAGACCGGCTGCTATGGCGATTTCACGATGCCCTCCGCTCCGCACGTCACTCAAACGCATACAATCAACAGCATCTATTACGGATTGGAAACGCCGCAGCCCAAGTCTCACGATTTTGGAACTCCCGCCAGTGCCAACGGCACGACTAAGCAATTTCGGGGGGAGAATAATCGATTGCTGTTGGTGCAGGGCCCGCTCGGATTGAATTGGGAACGGCGCAAATTTGGAATCTCACCCCGGATCGAGAATGCTGATCTCACTGGCAATAATCCACCCCGTCCCGATCGGATGCGTATCTGGCTGCGGTCGGGTATTCATGTGCAGGGGAGGCCGAATTGGCTATTTATCAAACTGCATACCCACGGTGCGATTTCTCCCAATTCGGATATGCTCCTGGGAGATCCAATGCGCCACTTTCATCAGCATTTGATGAAGAGCTATAAGAACGCGCAGTTCCGATTGCATTACGTGACAGCTCGGGAAATGGTGAACATCGTCCATGCCGCAGAAGATGGAAAGAGCGGGAATCCCGGCGAATATCGAGATTACATCTACAAACTCCCTCCCCGCCGATGAAGGTCGTTTTCATTTCCAACCTGTTTCCAGACCAGAAGGAATCCTATCGCGGACTGGATAACGCCACCTTGCTGCACGAGTTGTCAAACGAGATGGAGTTTCGCGTTCTCTCGCCGCGTCCCCGGTTGCCCTGGAATTCCCGGAAGTCGCGTCAACCCCGGGATATGGACACTAAGTTTTGCCCAGTCTATCCAGAGTATTTGTATGTCCCGAAGTTTGGGAGCGCCTTCAACGACCATTTATTTGCCCGGGCCATCCGGCAGCCCCTTGAAGACCTGAAGCGGGAATTTGATTTCAAGCTCATCCTGGTCGCGTGGACTTTTCCAGATGCCTGTGCAGTTGCGAAACTGGCCCCGAAATTTCGGGTTCCATTCGTTACGATCGTTCAAGGCTCAGACGCCCATGTCTATCTGCAGATGCCCGTTCGTCGGGAAAAAATAGTGAAGGCATTAACACAGGCTTCCAGCTCGATCACCCGGAGTGCGAAGCTTGGACACCTACTTGCGAAAGCAGGGGTTCCAGAGAACAAATTGTCCCCGGTTTATAACGGCGTGGATCTGGAGATCTTCCACGTGGGTAACAAACAAGAAAGTCGCCGCCAGCTCGGGTTGCAGGAGCTGCCCACGATTCTTTTCGTCGGAAACTTTCTCCCGGTCAAAAACCCGTTCCTCCTGATTGAAGCGCATGCGCAACTCTGCCGCCAGGGCCCTCGTGTCCAGTTGGTCATGATTGGGGCAGGTCCTCTTGAAAGTGAAGCAAGGCAGCTTGCGCAGACGCTGGGCTTTGGCGACCTGGTCCGTTTTGCCGGACGCAAAAGCGTCACCGAAGTTGCGGAACATTTGAGAGCGTCGAATTTGCTGTGTCTTTCCAGCGAGAACGAGGGCGTGCCTAACGTGGTGCTGGAAGCTTTCGCTTCCGGAGTCCCAGTCGTAACTACGGATGTCGGGGGAATATCCGAAGTGCTGAACCAACCATTTCTTGGGGAACTAGTGCCTCGTGGAGATCAAGAGGCGCTCGCCAACGGTTTGCGTAAATGGATTCAGGCAGACGTGGACCCGCTCCGAATCCGTAAGCGTGGGGAACATTTTTCCTGGCCGCGAGCAGCCGCAGAATACAAAACTAAAATGTTCGGGGCAGTCTAGCGGGCTCTTACACCTTTGTAGACCTTGTGGCGGTTCGGGGACTTTCTGCCACGTTTTTCCTGGGGATACCGTTCGAGGTCTGCCTGGTTGTCGTCGGTCCACTTTGTTTCCAGCACCGTTTTATCCCACAGGGACGGTTGGTATTCGGCAGTATCGAAGACCGGCTTTTCGCGTTTATTGTTATGTTCCCTGCTGCGCTCGTCAAAGGTTGGGCGAACGATTCCACTCGTCTCACGACGTGGTCGCTTCTCAAACTCAGGCTTCTCGATGATAGCCTTTTCACGCAACGGGACGCGGTCAATGTAGACCGGGCCCATGTAGTGGGTCTTTTTTTCCCGGGCGGATGCCACACTGACTACTGCTACAAAGGCCAACAAAAAAATAGATGCGCGTTTCACCACAGAGCATCTTTTAGCAGGTTCCTCCCCTGGGGGCAACCTTCATCGTGAGATGGTTGGGATCCGATGGCAAGGATCAGGCACAGAGTGGCAGGGAAAGGGGTGTGATTTAAAGCGGGTGAGATGGAGGGTCGTTCGGCGACCCATTAAGGCGCCAACCTCACCTGTTAGATCAAACCCTCACTGAGGTTGCCAATCCAGGTCCGTCGTGAGCTCCCTGAGCCGAAACAGGGAGGAATCAGACGTTAACGTGACAACCCCTGCAAATCATGGGTCGAAAACCCTTCCCAACCCCCAGAATGTGGGGTCGAACCAATCGTGTTTGCTATACCATTCTCGGGAATGTGGGGTCGAACCAATCGTGTTTGCCATACCATTCTCGGGAATGTGGGGTCGAACCAATCGCGTTTGCCATACCATTCCCGAGAATGTGGGGTCGAACCAATCGTGTTCGCTATACCATTCCCGGGAATGTGGGGTCGAACCAATCGCGTTTGCCATACCATTCCCGGGAATGTGGGGTCGAACCAATCGCGTTTGCTATACCATTCCCGAGAATGTGGGGTCGAACCAATCGCGTTTGCCATACCATTCCCGGGAATGTGGGGTCGATCCAATCGTGTTTGCCATACCATTCCCGGGAATGGGGGGGCGATCCATTCGTGTTTGCTATGCCATTACCGGTAGTAGCCCTTTCCAATCGGGGGGGGGTTACCAACGTTCCATTTACTGCACCATCTCACCCGGTTTAAATCACACCCCAGGGAAAGAAATTGACCTCGGAGTTTCCCCTGTTCTAATCAGCGCAACCGTGCAACACCCCAAATCAAATCTCTCACACACAGCCAAGCTGACATTTGTTTGCACCGTTCTCCTGCTCGCCAGCGGCGTGGGCCAAGCGGAAGACACCGCAACGCCGTTGGGAACAGCGCTTGGATCGACGACCATCTCAGGATACGTGGATCCTGTTACCCCTTGGAATCCAGGTACATCGACCGGTTCGCAAGGCGGTTTGGGAGATTTCCAAGCTATTCCAGAGCCTTCCACATGGGCGCTGATCGGTATGGCCGGACTTGCTTCGGTGGCGATGGCTCGCATACGCCGCCGCTAAGCTGGCTCTTTTTGACCTCTTCGTATCCGGCAAGCCATTGCGCGGTTACGCTCACAGATTCTACGGCAAACCCCGCTTGACACTGGTCGCGGCGGGAATAGCCTCGATCCACCTCTTCCAAACACCTTCCGTAACCCTAAGACCTACATGAAAAATACACTATTCCGTTGTCTGACTGGCGCGCTTGCGGCGTCCGTTCTCTCGTTCGGTGCTCCGCATTCGGCGTCCGCGCAGGCGCTGCCTGGACCACACGAAATTCTCCCGTTCCAGGACGGGTTCATCGTCGAAGCTTTTTTCGATCTACAAACCACCACTTCCGGCCAGATCGGTGATTGGACCGGTTTCTCGGGAACCAGTTGGGTTTCTCCGCAGGCTTACAACGACCATATTGGCAGTGATTTTTCAGTTCAGACTGGAACATCTCTCTACGCCACAGCTCCGGGTGTCGTGGCAGAAGCCGTTGGCACCTTTCCGATTGATGATCATTCTACCTATTACGGTAATTATGTGCGGATCATTCTCGATCAGCCCGCTCCGGACGGACAACTGATTGATGTCCGCTACGCCCACATGTTGCAGGTCGCAGTATCGGTCGGACAGCGTGTGAATGTTGGTGATTACGTCGGCCTTTCGGATAACACCGGCAACTCGACTACGGAACATGTTCATTTCCAGAGTGAAATTCGCGGCGGGGCCACAATCTGTCCATTCTATTGGGGACATTATAAATATCCCATCATCTTCAACCAGGCCGGGAACCTGCAGGTGGGTCGGGTGGTGAAAATTACATCGAACACCGCTCCAATCCGTTCTGGTCGTTTTGATACCGCTTCCCAGATTTCCACCGCGCACAAAGACCAGCTCTACTTCGCGAGCTATCCGAAACGTGGCTACTATTATGTGTTCATCCCGAATAACGGCTCCTGGCGCTCTGGTTGGATCCGCTCGACCGATGTGCAGGAAGTTTATACCGGCACCGTCGTCCAACCAATTCCGGACAATGTTACTTACACGCATCTCGGCCAATTGGCTGCAAAGTATCCGATTCGCGCACAAGCCAGCGACACGGCCACCCAAATCGGACAAATCCTATTCGGAGGCGGGCGCTTCGTAGCAGATCAATCGAGCAACGGTTTTTACCGTGTGGCTGTTCCTGGAACGACCGCAACCTGGGGTTGGCTGAAGCCGAACAATCAAATGATTGTTTATCCGACGCTGGTGAACCCGTCCGTAACCTTGCCGAATCACAACTTCCCGTTCAGCGAATCCTTCTCCACCCTGGGAGTTTCCAGCTTTGGCCGTCCAAAGTTTAATAGGTCGGTCGTGAAAACGTTCAGTCCTTCCTCACCGGGTGGCGACGGTAAAGCCTTGTTTGTGACGGACGCCACCAACCACGGCAACGGAACAACGGAGTCAGTGATCGTCGGTACTCAAGGGCATACGAACTACTTTGTGCAGGCCGATGTGTATTTCAATTATCGCCCGATCTATATCAAGAAGAAGGGTGACTTCGAACGTTATGGCGTGATCCTGCGTGACGACGGCTTTGCTGGTTTGAACACCACTTTCGAAGGGGCTGGAAACAGTTACGCACTTCTCTGGGACAATGACGACGGCCGGATGCGTGCCGCGAAGATTGTTGACGGAGTAGTTACCGATTTCCAACCGACAATCAAATACGTCACCACCAGCGGTTGGCGTAAATTCCGGATCGAAGCGGTTGGATCTCAGATCAAGTTCTTCGTGGATGGCGTCCTGCTGATCCAGGTGACCGATTCTACCTTTCACTCTGGTCAATGCGGTATCGGCTACAGCCGTACCTTCGCGAGTCCTCCCGCGGGCCGAGGTGCTTATTTCGACAACTTCTCGGCAGATATTTTGCCGTAAGTTGGCGGCGTGAGGTCACGTCAAAATGCGATGGCCGATCAGTTAACCACTGATCGGCCTTTTAGTTCGTGTCTGGCCGGAAACTAATTTGAAGTTGACTGGCATTGATTGGGGTGAGGATTGAGGGGAGTGAATGTTGGAGATGAAGATGAAACTTTTCGAGGGATTGGACGTCTGAGAGTGCAACATTCACCATGCGCCACCACTACCAGCCGCAACCGGACCTTGAGGTCATTCCGATTGAGAAGATAATTTTGCCGAAGAAGAGCCGGGACGAACTGCCGCCGATTCTGGCAGGGTTGCAATGGATCTGGAGTCATCCCACGCTCAAGCCCGAGATATTGGCATTGCTTGAAAGGAAAATCCTGGCTGACAAAAAGGTGACTGGACGCACTGGGATGGACTTGTGGCAGATCCTCGTTTTAGGGGTGGTGCGGCTGGGATTGGACGCCGATTACGACCGGCTTGAGCATCTGGCCAATTACGACATGCTGGTTCGCCAGATGATGGGAGTGCCGACTTCGCCGTGGGGCGAGGGAGCCAAAGTCTTCGGGCATCAAACCTTGCGTGACAACGTTGCGTTGCTTGATGAGGAAACGTTGCAGGAGATCAATGCGCTGGTTGCCGCCGCCGGGCGTGAAGTGTTCAAAAAAAAAGAAAACGACGCGCCTGAAC
The DNA here is from genome assembly GCA_046597605.1 of Limisphaerales bacterium. GTDB lineage: Bacteria > Verrucomicrobiota > Verrucomicrobiia > Limisphaerales > JACDHS01 > JACDHS01. Next base: position 25,414 of record JBKJKE010000081.1, read on the forward strand.
CGCTGGCGATAAAGGTGGACACCTACGTGTTGGAAACGGATGTGCATTTTCCCACCGACTTGAACCTGTTATGGGATGCGGGACGCAAGTGTGTCGATCTGATCGAAAAGTATCGCGACCAATGCGGCTATACCTTCAATGGCTGGCGCAAGGCCAAAGACTGGCGCCGCCGGCTCAAAACCCTGGAGCGCAGCACCAGCAAAGCTGTTTTCGGGGGTGGAGCGAACAAAACAGCGCGAGTGCGCCAGGCTGTGCAGGCGTATCTTTTGGCTGGCCGCGAACTCTCGGCGAAAGTGAACAAAAGCTTGTTGCAGCTGTGTGAACAGGCAGTGAAGGAGACTCACTGGGAAGCACTGGCCTATTTTCAGGCCATGCTCGCTAAACACCTTGATCTGGTGGATCGGCGGCTTCTGCGGGAAGAGGAAATCCCAGCGGGAGAAAAAATCTTTTCCATTTTTGAACCGCACACCGAATGGATCCAGAAAGGCAAACAACGTCCCAATGTGGAACTGGGACATCGGTTGCTGGTGGCGACCGACCGGGACGGCCTGGTGCAAGCCTACACCGCGATGACCGAAGGCGCGGATGTTGAACAAAGCATTCCCATTGGAGATCAACTGTTGAGCCGCTACGGCGCGGGAGCCATTGGCAGCATGAGTTTTGACAAAGGATTTACACGCAACGAAGACCGGGAACTGCTTGAACTTTACATCCCCACGGTCGTCATGCCCAAACGCGGGAAAAAGAATGAAGCAGAAACAGAGCGGGAAAATCAAAAGCAGTTCAAAGCATTGCGTCACCAACACAGCGCAGTAGAGAGCAACATCAACGCCTTGGAACATCACGGATTAAACCGTTGCCTGGATGTGGGATTGCCCGGTTACAAACGTTATGTCGGTTATGGCGTGCTGGCGTATAACCTCCATACCATCGGACGCGAGTTGCTGGCGCGATCCCGGAGGGAACCCCTGCGGGCCGCAGCCTGACACACCCCAAAACGACAATAATCAACCCCACCCAGGAGCAGTGTCTTTAAATGTCAGCGTGATCTCCTGTTATTGAGGCGGAATACACCCAAATACTGGAAAAATCGGACACACCTGCC
>JBKJKE010000145.1:0-12186 GCA_046597605.1 Limisphaerales bacterium
CAATCGAAACCATACCATCCGTCTTCTCACTCAGCCCCTGCCCCGCAAATAAACACTCATGAAAACACAAGCCTATCCCTATTCTCATTGCCTGATCCGAGCTTGATGCAGCCCTGGAGGATAAAGCGATGGCTAAAACAGTAAGTGCGCTAGAAGCGCGAGATGTATATAGTGAACGCCTCACGTTCGGGTGGATTTTTAAGCCCATTTGGGTTCTTTGTTCCCATTGTGGAAAAAGCACACCCAGTGACATGGAATGGAAATGTGGCTACTGCAATCAGGAAAATCATCGGACCAAAGTATATTCCTTTCTCAATCAATGTAAGGAATGTGAAGAGCCAGCGAAATCCTTCTATTGTAGCAACAACCAATGCCAAAAAATCATTTTTCTGAACTCGAAAAATGACAGTTCCCATCCCGCGATGAAAATTGGAATGGTGCTTTCCACTGTGACTCCAAAAAAGGTCGAAACTCTGATCAGGGACGAAACCTCTCACGAGGCCAAGATTCGGGAACTTCAACAGCAGAAATTTGAGGCGGAGCAGGAGCTTCAGTTAGCAAAGTTGACAGAGGAATTAGAAATGTTGAGGGCAACGCTTGCACTGCGAAAAAAGCCTTCTATCCGGGAAAAATTGGAAACTGAATATGCAGAACGGCGGGACGAATTGCTGGCAGTTGATGATATTTTCGAGCGCGAATTACTAGCGAATGCGGAAAAATATAAAAACAACCCGGTATTGCTCCAACGGGCTAATGAACAGTTGGAGGATTGGCGAGAACAGCGCTTGTAGGTGTTCGTGCCCGCCTTGCGGCAAATATGGTAGGTGAAAATAGGAGGACGACTCCGAAACACACCGCAAACGTTAACCCGATGATATCCCCGTCTTTGATTTCTTGAAGCGAAACTCTTTGCTTTCCGACAATGCTGATCTTCAAAACGTGAATAACAATCATTCCGTATAAAAGAGGTCCCACGTTGGCACCGATGGCGCCAATTCTGAAAATAGCCATCAAGAGATCCGGCGTATTAGATAGTTTTAAACACGCCGGAATTGCCACCACAGCAAAAGCAAAGATTGCGCTGCACAGATAGTCTAAAAAAGAATTTGCAGGCATCAATGTAGCGATGCCTAAAAAAGTCATAATGAGATTATAAAATGAGAACAGGGCAAAAACTAAAAGGTCAATTTTCATGGCTTTTGATTGGCTGATAGCATCTACAAAAAATGCGTCAAGCAAAGAAAAAAGGAGATGGATAAACCACCTCCTTTTGATAGCGAGCTAAGATTTGAAACTACATGATTAAGGACAAGGTGAACCACAGGCTTAAAGTGGCTGTGACTAGAAAAGTTCCGACGAGGATGGCCAAATCTTTCGAATTCCATTTATTCATTTTGATAGCTCCTTTGATGGTTTAGCAGCCCACTTTTCCGTCATTAGAAAAACAGGGCTACTTGCCACCAAACGGAGCAAAAAAGAGCGAAATTCCTGATGACCAACTGGAAATGACTACGGTCGAAGGACTTTCCAGGAACGGTGTAATCATAACATACTTCTTAGGAAAGTACAAGGGCTTGAAAAGTCCTTGTTTGAAGCTCTTTTTAACTTCCCTTTATCTTCTCTTGAACGGCTCTTCATGCCGTGCCTGGTTTAATCCTCATTGGACAGTTCTTCAGATAAACCTCAACAAAAGGATACTTCCGATGGCAGATTCTCCGAATGTTCAGCTATTGCTGATCTCCGCTCCCAAATTTTCATTGGGGCAACTGGTGGCCACGCCGAATGCATTGGCCGAACTTACGCATGAAGACATTTCGATTGCACTCAATCGCCATGCAAGTGGTGATTGGGGAACTCTCGATAAGCAAGATTGGGCTGCGAACGAGCGGGCTCTAAAACACGGTGACCGACTTCTCTCGGTGTATTTCTCAAAACAGAAAAACACCAAGTTCTACATCATTACTGAATGGGACCGAAGTTATTCAACGATCCTTCTGCCCTGTGACTATTAGTATGAATGCTTGGATCGTCTTCAAAGAACTGCGAGCAAAACTCGATTTCGCCGCGGTGCTTCGGCACTACGGAGTGGAAGTGAAACTCAAAGGAGCGCAGCACGTAGGATTTTGCCCGCTCCCCTCTCACAATGGAAAAAGGAACTCGCCTTCATTCTCCGCAAATATGGATAAGAAAGCATTCCAATGCTTCGGCTGCGGCGCGAAGGGTAACGTTCTTTCCTTCTCGGTCTATATGGAAAAGAAAAATCCCGAGGATGTGCGGGATTTGAGAACGGTGGCACTGGGGCTGCAAAAACGCTTCCAGTCAGATAAAAAAGTGAGGCAGCCGCCCCATTCCAGGTCAGAGCCTCAAAGAAAACCAGAGAAACCAAACCAGACCGATTTGAAGCAAGTAAAAGAGATCGTAATCAATCCCCCGCTTGATTTTGAACTGAAAGATCTGGATGCAACCCATCCGTATCTGACTGAGCGAAATTTAACGGCTGAGACAATCGAACACTTCGGGTTGGGATACTGCTCGCGAGGATACTTCAAGGACAGGATCGTCATGCCCTTGAAGGATAGCGAGAGCCGCTTAATTGGTTACGCTGGGAGGATTGTAGATGACAGGCAGATTGGAGAGAATTCCCCGAAATACCTTTTTCCGGGTACGCGTGAGCGTGCCGGAAAAATTTTAGAATTTCGGAAGGGTGAGTTTCTCTACAACGGTCATGCGATTAAGTCCGCCGTCGAGGATTTGATCATCGTCGAGGGATTCTTCTCGGTTCATTGGTTATATCAATGTGGATTCGGGAATGTGGTAGGGCTTATGGGTTGGACGTGTTCCGAGAAACAGTCGGAACTCATCGTGTCGCACGTCAAGACCGGCGGTCGGGTATGGATTCTTTCGGATGGTGACGATTCTGGCCAGAAGTGCGCTATGAATCTGTTTCAGTTAGTGGCTTCACATTGTTCAGTCCGATGGTTGCGGCTTCATGATCACAGGCAGCCGACCGATTGTGCAAAACAGGAAATTCAAGAATTGTTATTAGGATAATCACAGAGCGGCTCCAAAGGGCCGCTCTCTTTTTAACTGAGACATGAAAGAAAGCCCTATGGGAGACGTCTGTAACAATTAGATAAGGATTTAGCTCATCCACCAACGCCATTTGGGCTTTCCCGTCTTTGAGTTGTAACGAATCAACCCGAACTTTCGGCGAAATAGAAAAACGCAGAGACAAAAAGTCCAAACGAGCCATAGAATTTTGTTTGTAATCGGTTCCATAAGATTAACCGGTTGCGAACAATCCGCCCCACCCCTGGCCACAGGAGTGGGGTTTTTCGCGTCCCGGTTCCTTTCTTGAAAAAGATCATCCGAAGCAGCCATTGACACAATGCACTCTCCGCGGAACGGTTATGGAATCAAAAAGGAATCTTTCGGAACCCTTTCGACATTCAACACTCTATTTTATGGAAAATCGAAGCCAAGCCTCTGCTCATCCTCAACGCTTAGCGTTGCCGCTTTACATCACTCCTAAAGGAAAATACTTGATTCTTGCTGAATTAGCTCGCGGCCAAAAAACTTCGCCTCAGCAAGTTGCAGATTTTTTTGAGGTTACAACACGCCAAAGTTCTAAGTTGTTAGCCGGTTCGGCCCGCCTTACGGAAAGAAAACTGAGAAAATTGGAAGAACTAGGACTCTCGTGGAACGACATTCTTGAATGCACGTCTCATCAGAAACAGGATTCTACGACCCACCTTGGCGACATTCACAAACGGAGAAAAAACCAAGCGAGGAAATTTTATGTTATGAAGGAACGAGACATAAAAACCAGCATCAACAACCCAGACGTTAGCAAAAGAATCATTGAAGGGCACTCTCTCAGCTTGCTCGAAGTCATCTGTTCCTCGGAACCCACTTTTTTCAATACGGATGAGGAAAAAGATAAATTATTTCCCTCGGGAATGTCCTTCAATCACTTCGTGCAGTTCGGCAGTTGCATCACGATCGTCTTTCCATCGGGCAAAACAATTTTGCTCGGAAATATACGCAATCCCAAGGTTGGACAAGTGGCGAACATTCATACAGGAGGTGGTGCAATTTTATTTTCAAGTTCCGAAACCCCTGGATTAGGTCTTGAGAATCGTGGGTTAAAATCTGCTGTTGATACATGGATCAACATAATCCTCAGCGCCCATGAAACGGGCGGACAAAAGGAAGCGCAAGAGGCCGCCGATGCAATGATCAAAGGAACCAGGCCATTGGTGATTGATATTTTAAGCAACAAGATTGCTCTTCCCTATGGTATTGAAATGAATATATCTCCACTAGGGTTGATTACTCGTGATGAGCGCGAGGAACAGGGCAATCGGCGTGTGTACTCGCAGTTCACTTTTCACATAAAACTACTTTGGCCCGAGGAGGAAACTATCCGATCAAACATATTGCGTCGTTTCAAATCACCGAAGCTTTCGTTGTGTGTAATTCTACAAGACATCAATCCACTTGAGTTCTTTTGCACTCGGAAAGATGGAAAGGAGAAATTGAATCTGATGGACATTTTGCTATGGCAGGAACTTGGCAATCGCGATGTTGAACTAAAGTCCAGTTGCACTCGTTTTGTCCGTGACTTTAAACTTTTTGAAGATATTGGGTTTCAACAATTGCTAAGATGTGCGGCCAGAACTGATTAAAGCAGAAAATGAATCCAATACATTTGCAGAAAAAGCTCCAGCTTTGGCTGGAGCTCCGCGCGGCTGAAACAAATAATTGTTGTTTCCTTACTGGGCCTATTTCCGTTTCGGTGATTTGATCCTCTTCACACTGAACGGATCGCTATGCTGCTTGCCGAGGAAGCCCTCCTTGAACTTATTTTTGACAATTTTTGTCTCACCGTTGTTTTTCTTCGTAACACGTGTGCGAACTCCGTTTTTGAATGATGTTTTTTCAGATGACACAGTTTTCCTTTCCTTTTTTCTTTGCGGGTTTTCGATGGCCTTCAAAATGGCCTGATCAAGAAAGTCATTGTAATCGCCAGCCATTTTCGGTTTTCACAAACTCAAAGCTGCCATTGATCGTCTTTCGTTCTCCTTGACGCACCGGGTTTCCGGAAAAGAGCGTCTGATCACTGCGTTCCGTAGTAGAATACCCTCCCTTCCAATTACAATCTGCTGTAAACTCGATTTCCGAGACATACATCAGTGTGTAGCATTTCATTCCCATCACTTCCTGAGCCAAACCGTCGGTCTTTTTGAAGGACAGCAACTTGATCTTTCCATTACCGCCGTCTTGTATCCGTCTTTCGACAATGCTTCGCGCGTCTCCTATTGACGGGGGGTTGGAACAGGCAGTGAGAAAAACAATGGCTAAGACGAAATTGAATATCAGTGATTTCATAGCTGATCTAAGTGGTCGGTCACTTCAAGGAAGGAGAAAGATTCCAACCCCACAGGGACCGCTGCTTTTCATTGTTTCCCATGCTGTAAATGCTCGTTGAGGCAACGAGCGCGTAGGAACCCTGCGGGACATCGAAAACGAATGTTCCCGTCTGCGACATCTGGGGATTGACGGAGATCATGCCTCCTCCCATTTGAGACGTGAGATTTGCAACTTGGAGTTTTGCCGAAGCATCCACGTATTCGTAGCCCTGAGCATTCCGTAGTGTGAAAAGGAGCGGTTCAAGCCGGTTCCATCCTGCTGCCGTATGGGAAAGGTTTTTAAGGGAGATTTCTACCACCAGAAACTTGCCCGAGGGTTTCACTACAAAGTTGTGCCGCTGCTCTTCTTGAATCTTCTTCGGCAGGTTGGCGAAGCTTGGCTTTTCGTATTCATCTGCCCAGCGGCATTCTTTGACGGTAAATTCAAATGGATGGATGAGACGAACAGCTTCGCTCTGTTCATAGAAAGGGACTGTATTCCCCGGAATTCTCTCTGTCATGGTGTCGAGGTTTACGCAACCAGCGAGGAGGGCGGTGGAAAAGACAAAGGCTAAATTCCACAATCGGGGAAAAGTTATCATGCTTCCTTGATTCATCGAACGTTCAGTTAAAACGGGAGCTTTTATACATCCAACTAGTTGGATGTCAACAAAGCATTGAACATGTTCAAGGTATAGGGTGACAGATCGGCAAATTCTCAAAATCCTCGGGCAAAACGTGCGGGCGATCCGGAAGGATCAAAGTTTAACCCTTGAATGTCTGGCTGAATTGGTGGGTGTTCATTGGCACACGATTCTCAACCTTGAACAGGGAAAGTTTCCCACGCCCATCACGACCTTCGCCCGTTTGAGCCAAGCGTTGCAGGTTAGCCCAAATCGTCTTTTAGACGGCTTACCGGAGCCGGATTTGAAGCGAATGGAGCAGGTAAAAAAAGCGAAGGTACGGAAACGTAAAACGGAGAAAACAAAATGAATCCGCTAAGTCCTCATCAGACATTATGGGTCGTCGTTATTCTATCAGTAGTGATGTCTCTCCTGCTTCTGGCAAGTATGGGCATATTTAAGATCGGCCATGTCACAGCTCTATTTGCCGGAAAGAAAACCTCTGTGCCAAAAACCCCACTGACGTTTTGGACAATCCTTAAACGTGGTGTTTTGATATTTTTCGCGCTTCAAGCTGTGGCATTAGTCGCGATGATGTTTTTGCCAAAATCAATTTTGAAGAAAGGAATGACCACAGTCGAAGACGAAAAGTTCCGAAGTTACAATGTCGTATGGAAATACGAAAACGGAACGACCGAAACTCATACCAAGGTGAAAATTGAGCGATTTGATGATTCCTACATTTTTGCCACTAGCACAAGTCCCACCCATGGAATAACCGAATACAAGTGGCAACGAAAAATAGATCGAGGAGATTGGAGTCAACTGTATCGGAACGGTGAATTTAAACTATTCTTCGATTCGCAAGAACTTACTCCTGATCGGCCTCGCAAAATGGGACTTAAGGTGAGCAAAAGCACGGGACCAATGCTTTTAGAGTATGCCGACGTGATATTTGAAGCGACCGATTAACAAAAAAGTGAGAGCTTGAGAACCTTGCTTTCCACAAGTAAATCACGCGCACGGTTGGTTTGAATAGTTTTAGATAGTCCTCGCGTCACATCGAAAGGTGTTCCCATGAGCGCCTGCCGGTAATTTGCAGGTGTTATCCAAATGTTTCCCAAGGGAGCAGACTTCACCTCACCCAGCGTGGTAAGCAATGCTTGCTTTAAAACCGGTGGAGATAGTCTTAGTAACTCTTCTGCGGCATTGTTCCGGCGTTGCTCATTTAAAAATACAATAAGGACACAGAACGGAGCCTCTTCGATTTGAGATACGTCGAGACCTAGACGCGCTGCGAAGCCTCCTTGTCGGTAAAAATCGGCATAACAGGCCGCTTTCTCGGCAACAATTCTCTGCGATTCATTGCTCCTATCTACTTCCAGAAAAAAAGAATGCTCAAACTTCTCCCCATCTTGCCCAGGCTCTCCGACGCGGATAAATCCATCGGGTTCAACGGGCACATATTTGCGTTTAGCAGAACGGTACACTTCGAACATCGACAGAAGGGGCCACGTCGTAAATTCCTGCAGCTTTAAAGTGCCGCCTTTACTGATTTCGGAAGCAAACGCCGCCTTAACATCGAGGACATCAAGTTCATGCCGTAAAGTGAGTTCCTTGATTTGAGTCCGTTTGGCTAACGTGGAACTCTTCACTTGCGGATATGCGGCAAGATGCCCGTATTCCCTCAGTAAGCGAAGGGCGGATGATGTGAGATACAGAAGCGAAGGTTGTCCCAAGCGAGGGCGCTCGCCGATGAGATCGGCGGATTTTAGCTGTTGAATACGCTTCTTTGTGTATTCATCGGCTCCTCCGAAATAAATCTTTGAAATGTGAACACGCGTCATCATACGAGACTCATAGAGGCCTCGAAGAACCTCAAAGTCGCGCTCCTGCAACGCGATGCCTGATTTTTCAAGAACTACGGGAAAAGACATAAAAAAAGTATATCACGAAGAAACCCGGCGCCTGCTGCTTGCTGGCTCTTTCACTGTGGTGTTTTCTAAACCCGTTAAAAAGTTTGCTTCACGTTTCTGCATCTGGCGGTCTGCCACGCTTCGAAGCATTGCATAGGGCAACCGGCGCAGCATTTTCTTGGTATATGCTTCGATCCGCTCTTTCCGACCAGATTTCGGAAATTGCTTTACGGTAGGAGTGTAAAGCGAAAGAGGTATTTTCATTCCCACAAGACGCGCGACGCAATGCCGCTGATCCTGTTGGTGGAGAACCGACATGGCTCGAAAAAGCTGCTCTTCCATCGGTTCAAATTGCAAGCTGGATAGCTCTTTTCCCATGATCGGAATAAGCATCGGAGCATCGCTCTCCCCTTCGGTGTTGGTTTCAGAGGTCGAATGGTTGTTGCTTCCAGAATGGGATTTAAATTTGCTCCACGATTCGCTCTCAGAGCTTGGGTGCATTTCTCTCACGCCATGATGGAGGATGTATGATTCAGTTCCTCCATGTCCCTCGCCTGAAGCAAAGCCATGCTGTGTAGCTTGGGCACTCCCTCTGCCGATCCCACGCGAGTGGGTCGTTCTTCGCTCCTCGGAATAGCCCATGACCTTCGTGGAATAGAGTTCATGCTTTATTTTGTCCGGACTCATGGCTCCCATGAAAAGCTCCTGGGCGAGTGGACGCAAATTGTCTTCTCCCGCGATTTGAAAAACGACTTTGTTTTTGGCGTTTACCATCACGGAGTTATACACTTTTCTTCCCATCTCCCCTTGATCAAGCAGCTGCATAGGAAACTGTTGAGCCATGGTCATTGCGATTCCATAACCGCGCGCCTCATCAAGATTCTCAGCCATGGTGGGCGTAATGAATCGTTGAAATTCATCTATATAGGCGAAAAACGGACGATTTTCGTCATGTTTCCCACGCTCACGTGCCGCAGTCCAGAGATCGCTTAAGAGCAAGGTCGCGAATAGTTCCGCGTTCTCTGATGAAATTTGCGCTCCCTCCAAAGACAAATTAACCAAGATTATGGAGCCTTCTTTGAAGGCATCCTGAAAGTCCAAGGAGACGTTTGGTTGTCCGAACATTCGGCGCATATTTTCATTGCGAATGAATCGTTGAAGCCGATTTATCGTGCTCCCGATCTGACTTTCAAAATCTTTGGCGTTAAGGGTATTTGCAAACTCCCAATCCCGCTTGGTAAATTTGTCTGCAAGGTCGATTGCTAAAAGATTTCGAGCTTGCTTGGAAAGACCGTCAATGAGGTGTTCTGCTTCGATGAGGGTAAGACCGTTTTCGTAAAGCGTGTAAATGAGATTACTTGCCCAACGTTCAAAAAGAGGCGTCTTGTCCGTTCCCATCGCACCGAAAACGTAAGCCATAGCCTGCACAAAACTGTCCACTATAACTGAAGATTTCGCCGTATGTCGCTTACGGAGCATGTTATAAGAAACAACCCAGTCATCACGCCGCAGGTCAATTGGAACTATGGGGCGATTGTCCAATCTGTTCCACGAAAGCCAATCCATGAGATTGTCGTAAACTGAGCCGTGGGGATCGAGCAGGAGCAGCCCGCACTTACTTTTGCGCCAAGCTTTAATGTCCTGCTGAATGAGGTTTTCGAGAAGTTTTGATTTTCCGGTCCCTGTTGACCCGCAAATATAGAGATGTTGGCGCCGCAAACTTTGCGGCAAGACCAATGCCTGATTCCGCCCGACGACTTCGCCAAGAGTGATGTCGTTCCCCAATATTTTTCGCATCAAGCTTTTTTAAAGAAGATTTCAAATTCGTGCAATAGCGTGTTCTAACGTTTCTAAGAAAAGCGGTGTAAACACGTGTCTTTAGGCAAAATTTCACACTGAATGCTCCATAAACAACTTCGCATTCGGCACTGCGATACTGTTTCCATTCCATGAACATCGTTCCCTGGGAGCAAAGTCCTTCACTAGATGGAAATTCCCTCTACGAACAGTAGATCGGAATCGCTTGGATCGACGGCTATACCCGCCAGTATTCCTTTTCTCCCCATTCTTAAAATGCCAGGATGTTTTCGGAACGGCTTTAAGACTAGGTTCAAAGCCGTAACTCAAAACGGTCAGATTTTCGAGCCAGTAGTAGACTCGCCCGAAGTAACAGGTGTGGAGCCATTTTTCCCAAAGCTTCGGTGCATAGCGGTCACCGTTTAATTCCGGTGTCCAAGGGAGAAGCCACAGGACGTATATACCCTTTCGTGCATACTCGACCGTCCGTGCTGTGATGGTTTCTAGTGAAAGAGAACTGATCTGCACCTCAATTGCCACAGGCACGTTATTGATATAAAAGCTCACATCCGGTCGGTTAGTTCCCAAGGGCCGCTCCAACATCACGTCTGTAACGCCTGATTCTTGCAACAGGGCGCGAAAAATCTCCATTTTGCAGTATCTGTGCTCAGCGCTTTCGCCTTCCCCATACTGGCAACCGAAGGGACTCGCATGGGTGAAGTAGTTTGCTTGATTCGCATTTGTTCGAAGGATTACCTCAGCATTGCAGGCGGAACAAACAAACGGCGCGTTACTACTGGATTCAAAATAGGCGTATGCAGTTTGACCGTCGGATTTCCGTTGTGCTGATAACATGGAGGTTCACTCCATTTTGCCACAAATCTAACGGTTTCGGCGATTCACAGCCTGCAAAAACGTTGAGAAAAATTTTATCTCCATTGGCGGGATTTAAAAGAGGCTCTTCGGTTTTTATGGCGGCAGAATAGTTAATAATGGTATTTCAGATCATAAATGAAGAAGAATATGGATCAGACACCAAAGAAGGACTTCTGGGACAAGCTCGACATTTTCCTGAAACTGTTGGTTGGGGTTGTCGTAGTAATAGCCGGGCACTACGTCAATGCGTCGATCAAGCACCGAAAGATCGATACAGAAATGATTGAAATGGCTGTGGGCATTTTGAAGACAAAACCAAACCAAGAAACAGTGGCGTTGCGAGACTGGGCAATTAAAGTTCTCAACCACCATTCCGAAATTGATCTGGACGACAAGGCTCAAAACGTCCTCCGAACCAACCCGTTACCCTATCTTGCAAATGAATCAGGAAACCCAATTGCAGACGAAAATGGAAACATCATAGTTCCAGATCTTTAGAACCAGCTGGTTGCCGTTCCTATCAAATTTGAACAGCGTATGGAAAACTCCGTAGAACAATATGATTTTACAGTTCAAAATTCTTCTCTCAACGGCCCTGAGACTGAATCTTTTTAACAAAAATGCGGACTTGGTTGGCGCAAACCTCGTCTCGCAATGCAACTTCGTGCAGATATAGGAGATCGGAATTCAACTGCGTTGCCTGAAGTTGTTCGCGCGCTATCTGATGAATCGCCTCCTTCGCTTCTTGCTTTAACTCCTTTATTTCGAGTGAGCGGCCCAAGTTACCCAAAGCTATGATAAGCTTTCGCAAATTGTGGTCATTCCCCGCCTTTTCAGTCAAAAAAACGAGCGCACGTTGAGTCTCGGGATCAAGTTTACGCAAAAATTCGTGTCCGCTTTCTTCTTCCATTTTTCGGTCTCCTATTTGCTTGGCCTGCTTCTTGTGTGAGGACGAACATACGTTCCATCTTTTCGGGTGTAACCTTTGACATACACACTCCCGCCTGAGTATTCGCCCGAGGAGTAACCACTCGAAGCAAACGAAGCAGTATTGCTGTCGGCTTTTACAACCGTAGTTGTGCGTGGGACGGAATAAACGGCTACTCTACGGCTTTCTGCCAGATCTTTTTTCGTCCATTTCGAATCATTGGGCTGGAAAGTAGAGGACGTATCAATTTTTGCGAGCGGTTGGGAGATTTGCCGCAACTCAGCATCGGTAGCGCGCGTCGCGTTAAGCTGGTTTTCATTATAAACAGAAATCCACCACCCCCCGTATGCATCGTCAGCGGTCGCCGGAGTAACTTCGAATACCAGGTTATCCCGCGATAAAACATCTTCATCAAGTTTCAACTTTTTAAGCACTTCTTTGTCCGCTCCGCGCAACGCGGAACCGATAAACTCCAAACAGTTTTGCTTCGACACGTTGTCTTTTGCTGATTCCCCATACACTGTCATCGGGCAGATCAAAACCAGCCACTTGTGGGCACTTCAAAACCAGCCAGTCTGAGGCGGGAGATTCATAACAGTTTTGTTGTTGGTTTCAAGGAATGGTTGGCAGCGAGT
>JBKJKE010000049.1:0-36762 GCA_046597605.1 Limisphaerales bacterium
CGGTTGCACCGATGTTTACGTTACCAACACCATATAAACCAGTAGTCATGATGTATCCTTAAAAAATTAGGTTAACCAGCCATTGCCTTATTGATAGCTGCTTGGTTTTTCTGGAACCAGCCGAGGCTGTTCTTTCCTACCAGCTCATCAACGTTGGCCGGGGTTATTGCTGCTGGGGTACTTGCCCCGTGTACAGCGTTGCCCGTTGGAACGGCTGCTGTTTGTTTGGCGGCTAGAGATTCGAGTGCTTCTCGTTTCCCTTGGGATTTAACTGCATCGAGGTTCCCCGACTTCACCACTGCATTTGCGTAAAGACTTTCTAAATCTCCAGCAAGATGCGGCTTAGTAGCCAGTTCGGCAATCATCGCTTGCTCGTATTCCTTTGCATCTGGGTTACCATCGAAGAACTCTCGGACACTCAGCTTAGTTTTGATTCGGGCTAAATCTAGCCGTTCCTCATCGTTAAACCCTATGTCTTCGGCCTCTTTGGTTATTCCCGTATCTATCACCTTCTCCAGCTCGGAAGCTTTCTGGGCTTTAGAATGCATGGCTTTCTCTGCATTGCGTGCCATCTCTGCGACTTTCTCAAAAGCTTCAGGAGAGCTAGGGTCTACACCCTTATTCTTCAACCATTCAGTAGTAGAGTTATCATCCGTAGATGGCTCATCTCCTTGTGGTGCTTCTTGAGTAGTAACATCGGTGTCAGTTTGTTCCGCCGCTACTGGTTCTGCTTCAACAGGTTGTGTATCTTGCGATACGCCCGTATCATCAGGAGTATTGGTTATGGATTGATCTTCCATCGTTGTACCTTTCTTTTAATCCCCCGCCCGAAGGAGGGAGAGAGTGCCGGGCAGGGCAGTCAAAAGACTTGTTAATTAATAACAACTCGCTCCTTCCTTCTGATTGGTGATTAGTTAGGCTTCCTCCGATCTAGTACAACACTCCTTAAATGATCTAAAACCTCTCGAGCACCTTTTGCCCGCTGCGTGTGGTCACGAGCTAACTCAGGGTTTTCTTCGGCTGATTCATGATTCGTACTAATGATTCCTTCAACAATAGACACGAAGTACTTGCCGTACTCTGTCTTGAGGAATACTTTGTAACCATCTGTTACGTTATCGGGGACGTTCATACCATCTGCTCCTCAGGTACTGGAATATCGAGGGTGGGCTTTGGTGTCTCATCAATCGGTTCAGGTGGCATCTCTGGCATTGGTGGCATTCCACCCATCTCAGGAGGCATACCGCCCATTTCTGGTGGCATCATTCCTTCCATACCTGGCCCGCCCATAGGTGGCATACCCATTGGATCGGCTGGTGTCATCAGTTCTTCTACCTCATCTGGGTCAAGATCAAACGAACGCGACAACACTAACTTTTTTAGTGCGGGTTGGTTTACTTCAGGATCATTCAAGAAAGCTGCTAGCAGTTCTTTAGCCTGGGCCGCTTGTTCACGCTTGTTGTTCTCCATAGAGATATCGAGCTGTACTTGTGGGTCATAGTCACCTTGGAACTCGCTTGGGTCGAATTCTTCCCATCGTGCACCATCTTTGCCGAGGATACGAACCATCATAGGTTCGGTAACGTATAGTTTAATCATCTCAAAGACGATCTTAGCGAGGCGTTGGAAGTATTCATTCTCGATCTGAGTTACTTTGAGGTTGATGCGTTGCCCAGCACCCGCAATCTGGGCGTTAATCTCAGTAGCTGTAGTATCACTATTCTGTTGCCCTACGCCCTTAACCACTTCATTAGAGGCAGTTGTTTCACGCATTTCGTTCTTGATGTTCTGGCGTTCATTAAAGGCATCTGGTGAAATAGGTCGCTGCTGAATAGGCATTAAGGCATTTGCTTCTACTGGGTAAACAGCACCAGGTAAGTTCTCGATCTCGGATAGTAAGTGTGCATACTTAGGGTCGAGCGTATACATCTGGTTCAACGCGAAAGTAGTAGAGTCGATGTTCTGGTTGGTAATGTCATTCAGTAGTTCTTGTTCGTCAGAAATAATGTCAATCTCACCTTTAGCTAAGAATAGTGATTCGTCTGTATAATCTCGGGCACCAGCAAACGGCATGATCCCCTTAGGATGTTTTGTACCATTCTTGCGGGCTTTAGCCTTGTAGTAGTTCTCGCAGTCTTCGATAACGGTAGATCGGTTAGCTACTGATATACACTTGTCTTCAGTCCAGTACTCGATAACTTCGACTTGTGAGTTTTTGGCATCGTTTAATGTCGAGCCGTACCACATATCTTTTTCTTGCTTATCAGTATTGTCGCCAGTATTACCCTCTTTGATCTTGTCGAGGTTCTTATACTTCGGTTTCATGTCACCAGTCTCAGGGTCTACGACTTCAAAACCTTTGAGTTCTTCTAAGGTAGTCAGGTAACGGCGGCCCATGAATCGCATAGTTTCGAGGCTCGATGCTGTAGGGTCAAATATAAAATCACGAATAGGTATGTTGATCATTGTTGGGTGATCACCGTCCCAGAATAGATAGTCAACTGCTGTTCCGAGTTTGAGCATTCCCCGGCCCGTGTGGATGACCTTAATACTCCACTGGTCTTTCTCCCAGAAGTAGTCCACGAGTGAGTTAAGAATGTCAGTCTTCTGATCTTGCTTGTCTTGAGGTGCTCGGTAGTTGAACTTAGGCTTTGAACCAAATAAGGCTGAGGTAAGTGTTTCAACCGTAGAGAAGCACATAGGGACAAAAGTATCAGTGATACCCTCATAGCCCCGTTTTACACGTTGGTTGTTATAGAGTCGGTGGTTATCTTCCCAACGTTTATGCCAGGAACTAGCACAATACTCCCAAGAGCTATTAAAGTCCTTGAGTACTTGTGCTAATGTATCTTCTTTTGGGGCAGTAGACTTGGCCTTCGCCACTTGAGATACTCCACCTGCCCGGTTTCACTTCTGATTCTAGCATGAGTAATTGTTTGATGTAAGGCGTTATTTAGTGGGGGAAACAGGGCAGTGTTATTAGTTATTAAAACTACCCCCACTAAGCAGCGTCCTACCTTCCGTATTTCATGCGAAGCATAGACTTTGGTTTAAATGATGTAAGGTTAATCGTTTGGGCGTTATAGCTGGTAGCAAAGTATCGAACCATATCCATAGCGTCATCGTCACGCTTCAGCGGCATCTCTTTAAGCGCTGAATTTTCATTCTTGTTCTGTACCCATCTGTACTGCTCGAACTCGTCTGCTACCCAACCTAGATGCTTGGCGAACATGAGTGTAGGTTTCCCGGTATCTGGCCGTACTTTCAATAGCTGGGCAACACTTGCTATACCCTTAATGACAGAATCGGGGCCTTTAGTAACACCCTCAAAGTTCACCCCTTTCTGCTTTAAGTCTTCAATGATCTGTGGTTGTGCTGAGTCTGCCCAGGCACCAGTAATGTACTTCCCGGCATCTTTGAGTTTGACGTTAGATGCTAGCTGCTCAGTATCTAGTTCATTCTTGTATAAACCATCAAACATATAGATAGCTGTTTGGTCCGGGCTAACTGCGAAGTAGCCTAGAGCTGCGTTGTGGCCGAAGCCAAAGTCTAATGATCTGAATATCGAGTAGTTATCTAGCGGCGGCAGATCAACCATATGTGTTTCACGTTTGAACGAACGGTAGATAAGACCAGCCATCTTACGGAACTCACCCATAAACTCTTGCGAGAAAGAATCTTCATCCATCTCTGCCTTTGCGTTATCAAGCTCTGCTGGGTCAATAAACGGGTTATCGTAACTTGTGTAGTGGTAATACTTCCACTCTGCATCGTCACGCTCTGCCATATCTTTGAAGTGATTGAAGCCGTTAGGAGTAGAAATGAACCATACGTTTGCCTTAGAATCCACCAGTGTAGGACGTATAACTTTCCACACTTCTTCCCACTTGGTTATAAAGGCGCACTCATCGAACACACAAAAGTCTATTCTGTTGCCACGCAAACTATCAGGATCTTCAGCACCTTTGAGGAGTATCTGTGAACCATTCTTGAGTAGGATACTGAGCTTAGTTTCGTTCTTCTTTTCTATGGCATGTAAGGGTATGACTTCACGAAGCATTGACCACATGATTGACTCTGCTTGTTTGTAGTTCGGTGCAATATACCAAACAGTACTTTTAGGATGCTCGGTAGCGAACTGGAGCATACGGGGTGCTACGAGGAATGACTTACCAGCACGCCGTCCACAGTTAATAACGATGTATCGGGTAGGATCATCCCATACCTTAGTTTGCCACTTGGATAGGTTAATTGTAGGCATTATACCTTCTGTGGTATTAGTTTGATTAGCTGTTTTATATAGAGACGCATATCCTGGCACTAACTTTCAGGGTTTATATCTTTTATGATCACTAAACCTTCTAATTTCTCACCATCGCTTACTACATCGAGCTTGTCACCATACCGTTTAGGCTTCATCTTAGCCATCAACCACTTGCGAGTATCTACTCTGAGCCTAGACCGTTGGACTACTTCTTTGTTTGTTGTTTCGTATTCTTGCCCATTCTTGTTTGTCATAATGATGGTATCGTTCGTATTATCGTCTGCAATATCAAGGATTTCTTCGGCCATTGCCTCTGCTCTCTCCTCTGTTGCTCGCGCGTATTGTTTTGAAAATTCTTCATGTTCACGCAACCACTTAAAGAAAGTAGATATAGCTGGCATATGGTCTAGCAAACATACTCGACGTACTGAGTAGCCCATTGCGATAAGTTCACACATCTCATCAGCTATTTCCTGACTATAGGTTGAGGGTCTTCCTACTGGGTTAGCCATTATAAACAATCCTCCGACTTTAAGTGCCTTGATTTACAGATGTGACAGAGCTTGGGTTTCTGATCGGTCACTTTGCTTGTTCTTTCTGTCGTGCATCTACGCATGTATTAGAGCAGAGCACAGCACCATCGTACTCACGGTAGTAGCCTCCACCATAAGGGTATGTGACTATAACCTTCTTACATTGGCTGCACTCTATTTCAGAGAACTTCTGTGTACTATCTTTTAACCCCTCGACTAAAACTGTCAGTTCTTTCAGTTGCTTGGAATGATTGGTAAGTTTCTTTAGTAGTAATAAGTACTCGGTTGATTGGTCTTCAAACCCTAGCCATTTTTGTATAGTGTTTTTCACTGGATTACCTCCATAGTTATCACTTCTTTCTTAATGCACCATTTACTTTCAATACTGAGACGATTTGCTGAAGCCTTATCGAGCCATGCTTTGCTGCAGCGTGGCTTTGGTACTTGTATGTTCTTGAGCCTGTACTTCAATTCCTTATGGCTCCTACAGTCAGCGCATATAAACACGTTATTAGTTTGGCGGAATACATTGTCTATTCCTCCGCACATGCAACAAGGTCGTAATAGTGGTTGGTGATATTTCATCTAATAATTAGTCCAAAAAAGAGGCCCACGCATGTGTTTGTTTTTAAACTACAAGTTTGAGCTGGTCTAATGAGTGGGAGTACATAAAACCTATGATTGGCGTGAGCACCCTTAAATTTGAATAGCCTAAAAGACTAAACAAGGTGCTAAGCACATAACAGCGCGTTGAGGTGCGCTTTAGTGTTATGAGCCTCTTTTCTAAAGACTAATTCAAGTTGTTTGTTCGGCCAGTAGGAGTATTCAAATCTTACCTGCATTTTACCATATTCTAAGCATAATAGCTACAGCTAAATGCAACTTATCTAGCAGACTGGAAAAGGTGTACTTGGTATACTTCGGTATCAAAAAAGTAAACGGAGGGCCTCGTAATGTACGACCCTAAACTATATCGTCAACGTAAACTGTTCTTAGATCGTAAGTACAAGCAGCTACGTCTAAATTTCCCTGATGACTTTAGAGACAGAGAAGTAGCTTAGTCTTCATATTCTGGCACCTTCTCTAGTTGGGTTACTGGTATTACCCGCCACTGGCTGGCTACAGTTACTTTGTTATCTTTCATTTGCATAGGATTATTAACTTTGATTAGAGCGTAGTCTTCTAACTTACCTCCTCTTAACGCCAAGTATTCAACAGAACCTTTGATAAATGCACCAAGGGCGTTATCCTCTACTTTGGCGTTCTTACGAGTTAGTTCGTTTGTAATTTCTTGTAGGTTCATCCTACTTATCCTCACTTTCAAAATGGCTAACTCTCTGGACACGCTTTATTAGCCCCCAATCGTGGCATGGAACACTTGTCCAATTAGTCGGTGCATACCAAACTTCACCGTTTTTTGTGCGGCCTACAGACGCTTCACTTATCCCTCCATCTTCCCAATAAAGTAGGTATAGACCGTTTGATAGATCATTAGAATCAATAGTTAATTCACTCATTAGTATCCTCACTCTCTAATTGGTGCTCTACTGCTGTTTTATCCAGCATTGAAGCTTCCTAGTATTATTTCGGGTTCAATATATTTATCGGTGGTGCCGATTAGCTCAGCCTTAGCATCTTTCGACCAAGGAGAATACGCATTAAGTTGTGGCTTATATTGAGCTATGAGTAGTTCCATTGCTTCTATTCCACTCTTGGCTGTAACTACAAAAGCGTCGTATTGGTCGTAGCCAACTGTTTTAGTACGTTCGACTAAGTAGATATTCATATACTCTATTCCTCCTGTAATTTGGTTAGTGAGTTTAAGCGTTCGTTTAGCTTCTGGTGAACGTAATCTTTTGGTGTGCCGTCTAGCGGTGTATATGGGTCTTGTTTGTCCAGTGTCATAACGAAGTTCTTTAACTCGGCAATTTTAGCTAATCGTTCCCTGGATGCGATGAGTACAGTGAGGCGTTCTGTGGCATTGTCAAAGTGAAGTTTTGCTATCTCTTCGTTGTTTAGGCCACTATGGTGGTTAAGTAACTCAACTAAATCTAATAGCACCTCTCTAATTTGTTGAAACTCTGATGGCTCCATATCCTCTTTAGAGCTGGTCATAACAATGCCTTTCGTGGCAACAATGGTGGTAAGTATTTCTGTGACAACCGTCTTCATGTTTTATAATCAATTCTTTGATAGCTCGACGGATATATTCTGGGTGGATATGGTCTCTGTTTTTGTGGTACCCAAGCTCAGGTAAGTCTAAGGTTGATACCATTTCACAGCGACCTTTAGGACAAGGAATATTCAAGGTTCTATATTCGTGTTTACTCATTACTGCTCCCTTTAGTTAGCTTGGCTCGAAGTTCTGCCCTCAGTTGGTTGCGGACTTCACAGCGACATTCCATTGGGTCAAAGTCACCCTCTAGAGTGCAATCACAAGTAGCGCAAAACCTACCGTCAAATCCACTGTCGTCTACTATCTGCTTGTCATCTTCACCAATTAAATCGAGTAACCGCTGCTGAGTAGCTTGGTTGACTAGCTGCATGATTTCATCTAAAGCTACAGTTATTGCAGGTTTTAACTGGTGGCTTCCATCAGGCTTAAATACGTTAACTTCGCCTGGCTCGTGAGTTTCAAGTACAAACTCTATATTCTCTCTTAGCCCAGTGTCGTCTTGTGTGCTGGGGGTGGTCATTAACAAATTATCCTAAATGGGTTAGGGTCAGTAGTAGTTGGCAACGGGTTAATCGGCATGGGGTTGACCGGTAAATGGGTGTGAGCAGAGTTGCGTATCTTTACATAGCAACCCACACAGTAGGCCATTTTATTATCCTTAAAGTTGGTAGGTTCCCCGCAAAACCCACACTCGAACTTTAGTTTACTCATCTTCTTCTCCATTCATTACTATTTGTCCTACCTCTGTACTTCTATACCAATCGTCTAGGCCTTTAGTTGCTTCTACCCGTAGTTCTACGAGTTTAATATGTTCTGCTGTTAGTGCTCTCATGGTTTCTTGGGCTTTAGATTGACGGGCTTGGATGTAGTCTATGTAAGCTATCGCCGTATTAGGTTCGGTCATCTTTTCTATCATGGGTTATGCCGCCATCCTGTGTTTACAAAGCATCTTTAGTGTCTTGCACCGAGCACAAAAGGTTGGATGTGCTACGGTGACTGCTGAGTGGTTCCTCATGAGAGCCTCCAGAGTTTTATGTATATAAGCTGTGGGATGTAGCGGATATACGAGAGCGTTAATTTAGTTAGTGCCATCTGATTCTTCTTCAAACGGGTCATCACCAGACGTATCGTTGTATTGTTTTTTTGGTTCAATCACTTCTTTCTCCTTAAATGTGCCAAAAGTAAGCTGCTATACCGAACAAGTACACTATTACCACTACGTCGAGCAGTAAAAGGAATAACCACCTTTTTCTTATATTCACTTTGTAGTTTTTCATACGCAATATTGAAATTAATTCCACCATCTTTTAAGTTCCTTATCATTATTTGTTTCTGTTACGCTTACTTGCCATACCACCAAGCCTGCCCGCTGTTCGAGCAAGTTCACGGTTTTGGTAAAAGCCGCCTGTTCGACCTATCTTGCCACCAATAGCTCCAGCTTCTTCAGGAGTCATCGGTTTAGGGATGTTGTCTACTTGTATGTACCCCGCGTACCACTGGTTGTAGTGCGTTAGGCATAGGCTTCTGGTTCTTACTGGTTTTTCACAGTCTTCTATTAAACATTTCTTGCTAAACATTTACGCCTCCTTTAAATTTTTAAGAGCGTCTTTTAATTCACTTGTTACTTGGAAAACTTTGTTACCGATATTTATAGTTTCTGGCCTTTTAGGTTCATCAGGCATGCCTGTTTCAATTACATAACCATAGACTACGTTTCCTTCGAGCTTGCCACACTTAACTTCTTTACTACAGTTTTCATTCCAGCTATAAGGTGATACGCCAGCAAATAGTCGTAATTTAAACTTCAGTAGACCGTTACAGGTAACATTTAGTCCTGCCAAGACTCCTCCTCTGGTGGCTTCTATCGAGCCACCGGCTTCTATCCAGCCACCGGCTTTTATCGAGCCACCGGCTTCTATCGAGTCACCGGCTTCTATCGAGCCACCGGCTTCTATCGAGCCACCGGCTTCTATCGAGTCACCGGCTTCTATCGAGTCACCGGCTTTTATCGAGCCACCGGCTTCTATCGAGTCACCGGCTTTTATCGAGCCACCGGCTTTTATCGAGCCACCGGCTTCTATCGAGCCACCGGCTTCTATCGAGTCACCGGCTTTTATCGAGCCACCGGCTTCTATCCAAATGTAGCCCGACACTCTTAAGTGCAAAAACTTTATCCAGCCGAGGTTAGCTTCAAACTCAAGGTTGCCCTCAAAGTTTGTTAAGTCCTCTTTACCGATGTATTCTTTATACCCATCTACTTCTTTAAAATCTTTTGCCTTTAGTACTAGTGTTCGCATTCCATTTTCTCCTTATATATTTTCTAGTTTTTTACTACCCTTATTGCTGTTGCATACGTAGCAACAAGGGGCTAAGTTACTGTCTTCCAAAGCCAAATCTGGTCTGCTAGAGCGGGAGATTATGTGATCTATTGTTATGTCCCTATGATTGACCCACTTCTGGCAGATGTAGCACTCGTAGTAACCCTGATGGTTTGGGGGATTAGCCCGAAGCCACTGAGTACGTTTCTTTAGCCACTCTTTTTTACTTGGCATCGCAACTACAATATATTTTTAACTTGCTCTCTGGCTTTTTCCTCTTGTTACAGACCAAACAAATGCGCTCGATCATTCTTCTTCGTCTTTTTGACCAAGATAAACGTAACGATACTGGCCTGGGGCTTCGTACTGAGCCTTAATGAGATGGCCTTCTCTTCGTAGAGAGAACAACCGACTGCTACATCCGGTGCCGAAGTTTCTAAGTTCTCTTGTAGTTATCTCTCCCTGGTTCTTGAATAGAAACAGTAGTTTTGCTTCGAGCGTTTTACGCCGTTCTAGTTCTTTACGAACATCTATTTTCTCCGGTACAACCAAAGTTTCTTGAGTACCTAAGATTCTTTCCATCTGCTGTTTGCTGAATCGCCACATGCCCTTACCCCAATCTCTCTTTCATTTGGTTAATTAGAGAATCCATAACACGGTGATAATGATCTTCAGAACTACCCTTACTGCCTTCTTGTTCCCAAATCCGCCAAATTACTGCTCGTAATCGTTGGGCTTTGGTTTTCTGGCCTGTCATTTTATCCGGCTTTTCGTCCGGAATATCTGCTTCAGTTAGATCATCATCGCTGCTATGTAACGTGTACCCTTCCATTTGTGATAGAGAAAAGAGTGCAGCGTATTCTGCTGCACTCAGTTCCCTTGCCGTACCAAGTGTTATCTTGGCCGTCCTATCGTTTCTGGTTTCAATCTTTTCTATCTTTGAGCCGTAAGCTACTTTCATTTGATTAGCTCCGGGTGCTCGTAAATGTTGCCGATTACTTTGATAGCTGATGGGGCGTGATCTTTTAGCCCATAGCCAAACTCTTCGAGAAATTCACCGTTACCAAGGCTAAAACTTGCAAATTGGTAAATCACTTGCAGATGCTTGTTATCTGTCTTTACCACATCACCTTCGTAAATCTCTACGCCGTCCTTATCGTGTAAGCCAGTAAACTGCATAAGAACAGTGTCCTCGTCGTAACCGTCACCAGGTTGCTCTAAGCAATCTCGCAATACGTCTGGGTTTACATGATTCTCATCTAGTAGCTCCTCCATTGTGTACATAAGCTTGTGGGCTAAATCCCATGCTCTAAATTTTATCTTTCTCATTCTCTGCTCCTTCTAAAACGCTATTTTCTCTATGATCGTATTTACTTCCTCAATTTGTTCGATTTGAAACTGTAGGTACTTATCTGGTAAGTCGCCGAGTTCTTCTCTAGTAACCTCGACTGTGTGGTACGGTACACTTGCAATTCGTGGGTCGTAAAATATGAAGTACAGTCTTTCAAGATCAGGATTGACGATAAAATACTGGAGCTTCTGGGCTTCGTATTCGTCAGGTACTTTGTTTTCAACTACAGCTTGAATATGTCTCGCTGGGCTTAAACACTTGATCTCTACTGCTTCGGTGTACTTACCTTTGTGCTTAATCAGGCCATCAGGTGAGTTGATAATTTCAGGATATTTGTCGTGTACGCATATACCTACTTGCTCAACTCGCTTACCTGTTTGCTTGGTAAATACTTCGATGGCTTCGTTCTCTAATCGCAAGCCTCTATCCATACGGTTCTCGTCATCTGGTTCTATGGCTAGCTTCTCAGCTATCAGCTCGTAAAAGCCGAGTTTACGATTACCGCGTTTGGAGTAGAGATCAGACAGCATCGTGCCGCTGATCTTCCCTTTGCGGTAATCGAACCACTCCTGTTCACCCTGAACTACATTAATTACTTGCATTATTAAGCTCTGCTTTCTTAGCGTCTTTCGCCTTAATAACTTCCCCTTCAGCCATGAGTGAACCGAGACTCATGAAATTAGCTTTCAGCTCGTCTATCGTTTCGGATGCTTTGAGTAAACCAATCGCTGTATCAACCTTTGTTTGTTGGTACTCGATAAATTCTTCCATTTCCTCAGCACTCGCTACTTCGCCGGATGCTAAGTAACCAAGTATTGCCAGTGCTCGTCCGATAGCTACGGTTTCCAGCTTTTCAAAAGCTTTGTCGCCAGTAGCCTTACCGAACGCATGACCTGTAGCTTCACCTGATTCGTGCATCTTTGCTTTATCTTTAAGAACTCTCGCGGTGAAGATAATCGTACCGTCATCTTTTATATCTGGGGACGTTTCAATCAACCCATTTGGACAATCTTCACGGAACATCTTTAGTCGGGCAGGGACTGTTGCGTAGTCCTTGCCCTTTAAATCGACGGTTGCTACTTTTCTATTCATTTACTTGCCTTTCTTAACTGGTGGTGTGCTCTGGTGAACACAGAACTTTACGAATACGATCAGGCCGCTGGCTGCTGCTACCGCACTTGCGAGAGTTAATGCGTTAACGCTGTAGCCGTGTTCTTTCGGTACAATCTTTACTAGGGTGTAGATGCCGATACCGACTAGAGAAAAGCTGTATAGCAGTGTCCATAGGGCGGTTAGTACAGCTAGGGTTAGCATTGGGATTTGTTTTGCCCACTTCCAGGTTTGGTTCAAGTACGTTTTTAAGTTATTCATTTAGATCTCCTCAATGGTGAAGTCTGGCTCCACTCGTTTAATATTTTCTTGTAAGAACTGCTTTGGTAACTCGCTATCAAAACTGATAACTGCAAAGTCGTTTAATGCGTCCATAACCATTACATTGAATATAGGGTTATATATGTTTCCGTTTACTGGTATTCGCTTGCCGATGCTTGGTAAGCTTTTCACTTGAATCTTCATGATCTTCTCCTTATTTAGTTAGAGATAGATAGACAACTGAGCAACGCACATTAACTCTTTGGATGTACATGTTCCATCAGAGACGGTGTGTGCAACCATTCGTGTTGCTCAGGTATCTATCTACCTTGGTGTGGGGCGCATGTGTGAGGTAAGCCAGTAACTAACTGATCTGGTAAGCTCTCTCCATTCGGAGTGTGTGGTGAACTTTATCGTCTTACCGCTTCTTGCCTCGCAACTGCGCCCCACTTGTCTAATACCAATTATTCGCGCGCCAAAAGGTGTAGGCTCCTGCATAGCCGCCGTAGCGAGCTAATACATAGCTGTGTTGCCATTTGAGTGCGTTAACTGGGTTTCTCCAGTCGCCAGGTATCTTTGAGCAAGGCAAAGCTTGCACTAAAGAACATGCGCCAGAACTAGCGTTTAAAGCTTCAGGATTCCAGCTACTCTCTTTTGTAACGATGTAATCAACGTACGAGTAGTCACTTTCTGGTATTCCAGCTTGTCTCATTAGTTCTGTTTTACTGGTAGTAGCCTGTGTTACCACAGGTCGCTCCGCTACAACAGGTGTTGGTTCTGGCACCGGAACCTCAACTTGAGGCTCTGGTACTTTCACTTCTACTGGCGTAGCTTCTTTCACTATCGGAACAACTGATTGCGGTGCTACGTTGTGAGCCGTTCCTGCAACTGCGCTAGCGTGTCCCTCATTGTTAAAGTTTTGAGCTGTAAGCTGTCCCACCACAACCAAAACTGCAATAGTCATTGTTGTGTGAATCAGCATGTAACTTTTGTTACGAATACTGCTCCTTTTGGTAACTCCACGTCACCTTACAAAACCCTCTCTTTTCGCAATCCTTATCACCGTAGCCATCTGTGATGAAACTGTAGGTTGGTTAGAGCGTAGGCGGGGAAGCCTATGGAACTGCGAATGTTTCGACGATTCTCAGCCCCAATAAAAAGCCCCGCTAGTTGCGGGGTATAAAAATCTAAATTGTGTGACCCCGCATACACGACATGTGTTCGGGGATTAAAAAATCCACCCCTTATAGGTGGACTATTTCTTTACTGATTTAACTAATTGGCTAGGGCGGAGGGATTCGAACCCCCGAATGCGAGGTACAAATCCTATCTGTTAACTCCGACCCCCCATTTTGTTAAAAGAGGAAATCAATAGTGCTTCCGATAAGGCGAACACGTTTGATTTGTAAAAGTACAGTAACTACATAGTACACCATAAGCTCATTGATGTCAATAAGGTAATGTTAAATACAACAGCTGCAATCATAATCAATGTGTGTATAATAGAGGTATCAAGTATTTACTTGAACGGTCAGACCAGTAAAGAACCCCCAACCATTACGGAAGGGGGTTCTTTGTTATACCAACTATGTGGAATACAGTGGCGGGGGTGACGGGACTTGAACCCGCTTTGGTCGGTCAGACCACTGGTTAACAGCCAGGTACATAACCATTCTGTCACACCCCCAAATAAGAAAAAGTACCCGTAAGCTTGGTGGTGCTACAACCCACCACCTCGCTTATAGATACTTTTGAAAAAGGTACATTAACTAGGAGTTTGTTGTAGTGTTGCCCCAGGGGTTCCACCCCTTACGACTACTCTAATCCTAGGGTATCCGCTAGCGTTTTACAATGACGTAATTGTTGTGGAATTATCCAGTTTATAGTACTTATTAAATAGAGTGGTTTTGACGAGCAACTTTGCGTACATCATCGTCCTGTAAGTGGGTGTATATATTGATAGTCGTTTGGATACTTGAATGTCCGGCTATCTTCTGTACAACGGCCATAGGAGCGCCATTTAACATGTAGTCAGTAATAGTTGAGTGTCGGAACGTATGCGGGGTTACACGCTTGTCTATACCAGCTCTGAGGGTACATTCGTGTACGATCTGCTCAACTCTGCTAACCGTAATTCTGGCACGTTGGCCGGATAGGAATAATGGCTTAAAATTATCTTTACGAGTAAGCAGGTATTCGTTTAGGTACTTACGAGCATGTACATCTATATACACCGCCCTGTATTTATCCCCTTTACCGCAAACCATTGGTTCATCATTATCAGCTACATCTTCGACATTTAAACCAAGCATTTCAGATATGCGGCAGCCAGTCGAGAACAGTAAAGACAACATCGCTTTATCACGGGGATTAGTAGCGGCTTCAATAATACACTTCACTTCTTCGTAGTTCAGCCAGACAGGTTTCTTCTTGCGTAGTTTCGGCATGTCTATATCTCGTGGGTCAAAGACTTTCACACCACGTTGCTTGAGAAAGGTCATAACTACTCTAGCCCTTATCAAGTTGCCTTTAGTAGTAGCGTCGGAGTGACCCCGCCTGTCCATATCGCTTTTCCACACAACAAAAGTATCGAGGGTAATAAGTTCGGCAGGTATGTCACCAATTGTTCGCACAAACGAAGATAGCGCCGAACGGTAATTCTGTCTGGTCTTAGGTTTTAACCCTTTGTACTCCATCACATGTGACTCGTACAAGGTAAACGCCTCTGAAAGAAGCATTGTGTCACTCGTCTTTCTCCCCACCGTACGACTAGCAAACTAGTAATAGGGTGGATATTAATAATATTCCCTTTCTACCTCCAATACTAGCGAACAGTTAGTGTAGTATTTACCGCACTCTACCGATGTTAAAGAACAACGAAACAGATACAAAAAAACTGTGGGCACTACGCCCTCTATATCCCTGCTTTCACCAAGCACCGACTTACCCTCGAGGAAATAAACTACTAGGTTTCGTTAAGTACAAGGCAGGTCGGAGGTCGTCAGGGCGATGACGTTGCCTCCACTTTTAGCTCTGTACTTAACTTATATTCAGTTTTATATAAAGAAAAGAGAGTGCATTAAGAGCACTCCCCTAACCATATTCAGGCTGAGAACTGTGTTTAGTAGTTATTTAAGATATAAGGATGGCAATTAAAAACAGCCCCTTACCCACAATTGCTTGCGGCCATGAGGCTGATAATTGTCGAAACATTCAAATACATAGTAGCACAAAAAAGAGAAAGACACAATTCCTTGCGGGGTCATGTGTCTTTCTACAACCTACATATTAGCACAAAATAGCACTAATTACTAGGGGTAAAGCTTTCTCGCAATAAGCTCTACGGGGATAGTTTATCATACATCAAGTATTGTTGTGCTCTGCTCTACCTCTTGCTACATTTGGTATTAACTTAAAGGGATCTATCGGATCGGGGATAACATTGAGAAGATGCGCTGCTGTAAGAGTTATCGCTCCAATAGCTAAGTAACCTCTCTTACTCTCTAAAGCCCTGTCAACGGCTCCTGAGAGTGTTTCAGGGGCTAATATATCCCAGGCTACAACACCTGCTACTATGCCAACCCACCCGTAAGTGCCAGCGTGACTATCCTTCTCCACCACTTTCTCCTAGCATGTCGTTAGCTGCTTGTACGGTAAAGCGAGCTAGCGAGTTAATAACATAACAGTGGGGTGTTTCTTCTGGGTCAAAGTCATCATTTACTTCAATTTCGTATACACCAGACGCTACTGCATCCTCTGCAAGGGCTTCGTAATCAGCAGAGAAACTTGATATAAACATGTAGCTATCATCAAGATCAATATATATGCCGTTCATCATATCGTTTGGATAGGTTAGGACTGCGGCATTGTCTTGCGTTACATCATAATCTACTTCGTTATAGCTGATTTTCATACCCTTGCCTCCTGTAATGCTAAATAACCCATCTGTCTTGTGAGGTGCCCAGCTAAGTATTGGGCTTCTCTGGTATCTATTTCACTCACTAGATCAATCGTTGCTACTAAGCCGTCTAAACGATCTATTAAGAGTG
The DNA here is from genome assembly GCA_046597605.1 of Limisphaerales bacterium. GTDB lineage: Bacteria > Verrucomicrobiota > Verrucomicrobiia > Limisphaerales > JACDHS01 > JACDHS01. The sequence continues at coordinate 16,063 of JBKJKE010000049.1, forward strand.
TTTCTTCTAGGTGGCCTCGTATCTCAAACATCAGATCACGACTAGGCTTTTTTGGTGGGTGCATGTCGTGGTGGAGGTCAGCATGTTTGGTTATTAAAGTAGGTATTACTAGCCCGTTAGCAGTACGAAAGTTCTTTTCAAAGTTGCCCTTATACCCACGTTTCGGCCAGAAAACGTGGTGTAGGTTCGTATTGCGTTCCATTACAGTGTATCGCCGTTGCGTTCTATGTAAGTACCTTCTGAGTCCCAACCAAAAGTAGGGGCTGGAATAGCTTCGCCGTCTGTTGGTTCAAACGGTAGTACACCTTGTCCTAAGTGCTGGTCTAGAAGCTCAGCAGCGCCCGTCTTAGGTTGATAGTGGTTCGACATGTAGTCTGGGGCGGTAGGTGGGAAATAACTACACAAGCCGACTAAGCGCTTGCCTATAGCTTTTGCGGTATCAGCTATGCCTAGAGTAAACTCCGGCCAGCCTTGATTGTTTTCCATGTCATTTAACCACCTGGCTTGCTAGGTTAGCTAGGTATACGATGATACCAGCGATAACTGCACAGACAATTGCAATAGTAGGATCTGCACCAGCACGGCGTAGTAGGTGATCTACTAATAAACCGGCTAGTAGGCCGAGGATGACGTTGAGTAAGAAAATCATTTATATTACACTTTCGTATTTACGTTATATGCTGCCAGACCGTTAACGAAGGCTGATAGCCCCGCCCAAAGTGCTACTTCGGATTCACCGATGTAACCTTTGATACTCATATATCCAACCGCAAGAGAACCTATGCCAGTCAGTACATAGAGTACTAGCCTTGCTTTTGGTGGTAAGTTTAAGTTCATATGAACCTTTCTTTACTTGTGCCAGCTTTTCAACCAGCTTGTTATTACTTTCAACAGGTCTGAAAGCCAATCGAATAGTGTTGTTGATGGTGCCGGAACTACTACAGGTGGTGTCGGGATAGGGTCGATAGGTGAAGTAGGTGCGCTCGGTGGTATAAGTAGGTTTGCTTTTTGGATATCATCTCCACAGCTAGTAGCCATGAATTGACTATGGAGGAAGCGAGTCAGGGTTTCGCTCTTAGCATCTAGTTCACTTAGTAAGGTAAGAACACTCTTTTTTGTATCTGGGTTAGTATCTACGTCTGGGTCTACCTCAATACCGATCTTGTTGTTACCAAGAGGCCCAGCGTGGAACATACGCCACGCTAGTTTACCCGTCTGAATGATTTGCTTCCCCGATACAGCGAAGTGTGGGGCGGTAGTATCAGCTTTTTTAAAGTGGGCTAAGGAACCAGTAAGTGTGTGTAGACCGTCTGTACCAAAGTCATGCAGCACTACGCCCGTAGGATTAGTAGGAAAGTTATCGGTTTGGTAGTTAGAGGTGTGGACACTCTCAACCGAGGTTACGCAATCTAATTCTTTAGTGAATACAGGGCTGAGTTCGTATGGTGGCATAGAAGGTGTCGGAGTTGGTGTGACTGTTAAATCTTGCAACCCTGTAGCGCTAGAACCTCCCTGAAAAGCACCAGAGTAGAAGTAACCACCTGAGACAGCGCCGACAAACCATATGTTATTACCGTTTACTGACTCACCTTTTACAAAACCTCTGAAAGTGAAAGGTTCTTGATCGAACGGCCACTCTTTGATGATTGATGAAGAAGTACTCGGGGCTGCGCGTTGGTTCACACCATCTGGGTTAGATAGTAGCCGTTGGTTAGCAGCTAGGCTCGGTGGGGGTACCGGAGCGTACTTGCCGTTAAGCCAATCGGCAGGGTCTACAAAGGCGTTAAAGGAAGTTGGGTAGGTTCCTTCGGTGTTTATATCGTGGTGTACATGCACTCCTGTAGATAAGCCAGTAGTACCAGCATATCCAACGATATCGCCCTCTTGTACTGAACCATTCTGTCTAGCAAATGAGTTGTTGTGCATCAGGCGGTGGTAGAACTGCCCATCCCAAAGCACCACCATGTTCCCGCCTGTTGGTGAAACGACGTTCGTTAGGCTACCACTAGTAGGAGCATATACAGGTCTATTTAACGGGACTACGTAATCTACGCCGCTATGACGACCAAACTTAGCATACGAATCAGGTACACCAAACTCCGTAGAGATTTGATAAGGGCTGTTGACGCATCTACGCATATTGCTCTCCTTACTTAATTACTTGTCTGTCCACAATTTGTGTTTCAACGTGTTGTTCACTACCTTTGCCAACCAAAACATCACGATCTTTAGCAGCTATGAGGGCGCTACCTTCAAGAACAGTAAGAATCTTCGCGTTACTACCAGATAGTTCGGTGAGGGAGTTGGCAATTTGTTTCAGTGGGATTTCTTTATAGGTACTGAGTTGCCCTTCGAGATTAGCAATAGCTTTGAGACTTTCAATGTGGTCAGATTTTGCAGAGTTAAGCGCGTTTTCGAGAATATCTACACGGTCTTTGAGGTCTTTAAGGTTCTCGCTTTTTATGCGTGAAGCGAGGACAAGGAAAGCCCCTGCAACTAGTGAAGCGTAGGCCAGTATGTCTCTAGCTAAGTTGAATGAAATGTTCACTACACTATCTCCTTGTTCTGTTCTGTTGGGGTGTTGGTGTGGGATACCATTAATTCGCCTCCTATGTCCTGCTTATTAAGAACCCGCAGAAGTAGTTTTGGTGGGGAGACGCAATATTCAACGCCCGCGCTGTTGAACCATAAGCCCGCATGTCAACTGTGTCCCCTGCCGTACAACTCAAAAGGATGGAAACCGTAACGCATATATTTGCGTTGATAGTTACTTGGGTTCCTCTTGCAGCATCGGTACCGTTTTTGAATATTGCTACCGTAACGTCTTGCCCTGTTGAGTTAACAGAGATGCCACCAGCAAACATATAGAAGCCAGTGACCGGAACAGTGTAGACACCAGCGGAATGATTGTTGTTGGTGTCAAACACTTCAGTGTCACATGCTACGAGAGCAAAAGCACCGCTCCCTGTATTTGCAGCGGCAGCTCGGTAGACATTGAACTTGTATGGGTTGGAATCAGTAGTCATTAGCGATTTGTCTATACCGACGATCTTGGCAGACGTAACTGACGCATCAGCCAACTTGGAGCCAGCAATAGCAGCCCCCGCTACGATGTTAGCGTTATCTAAGTTGCCATTGATGGCGCTTACTATAGTTGTTATCGGAGTATTGTAGTCCGACACATCGGCTGTGGAACCGTCTGATGGTAGTGATACTGAAATTAAGCCCATTAGTTGTAACCTCCTTGGTACGACATTAATGCGTCTTCTAGGCTATCTGAGCCTTGCTGTGGGCTTGCGAACTGTGCAAATAGTGATTCCAGACGACCTAACTTGGCCTCTGCCGATTGTGGGCTGTCAAATGTTCCAGGTAATAGGGCCAGGAAGTTCTTTTGCTCGTCGGCGTTAATTGCACCACCTGATCGGAGACGGCCAATAATATCGGCGACGTTTCGGCGAGAGGCGTCGTAATCAGTAGTCCCTGTGAGACTTCGAGTAAAGCCGCCACCTGGCAAAGAGTTCATCTTAGTAGCGTTAGGGTTCTTCTGTAGTGTTTCGCGGATACTTTGAATATCTTGTAGCCCAGACATAGAGTTATTAGCTTGCTGTTGCTGCGTGCTGTTAAGACCCTTACCTTTCTTTGGCTCAGGATTGGCGAATGAGTAGAGCTTCATGTAGTAGTCTTGGTTCTTAGGATCGCGCTGCATGTCCATAATGGCGTTTTCAAGAGAGTACATTTGCTTTGGTGCACCAGGAATAGAGTTTATGCTTGACAAATCATCAGGGGTGTTGTATCCTTGACCCATTATGTTAGAACTAATAGGCGTCGCTGTGTTAGCTGGATTGTTCGGGCTATTCTGCATGCTATTCACTGACTGGGACTGAGCTTCCAATCCTTCAGCACCACTAAATATGCCCTCTCCGAACTGCCCTCTACCTGCGCCCATAATGGCGTCTCTTATAGGTGAGCTGTTGGCTGCTTTAGCAGTTAGTTTACTCCCAAGTCCTTCAAAGCCTTTCGCTGCGCCTTTTAGCACGGTTGGACTATTCAAGGTTTTAGCTGCTGTGTAACCTATAACTGCCCCAGGTAAGCCCATTGCAGTACCACCACCCGCGCCAGCCATCATCGCTGTGATACTCAATGGGTTAGAACCTCTACCTCGATTAGCTTGCATAGCTACGTTTTCGCCTAACTGGCGAAGCTTGCTAATCTCCATACCCGAGTTCTTTAATTCATCACTGCCTGAAGCTTTCTGGATAGTTTTACGGAGACTATCAGCGATTCTTTTATTCACACCGTAACGTGCTGGGTCGGCTGCTTTATTTGTATAAGTTACGAGATCGTCAAATTGTCGGCGAACGGCGTTTAATTCTGGGGCGCTGATCTCATCACCAAAAGTGCTAAGTAAACCATCAACCTCACCCTTTACATGAATACCCATTTTCTTTGTATCAGACGGAGCGCTTTTAAGAAGTTTGCCATATGCAGTTGCTAGGGTTTTCTCTACTTCAGACTTTTTAATTGTGCCCGCAGTATTAACTAGCTGGTCAAAGCTCTGTTGATGTCCTGCCACTGCTTTTTCAAAATCATCAGCTGTTTTACCAATCAAGTTATTTCGAGATATAACTTGTGAAGCATCTTCACCGTAGCGTTTAGTAAAATTGGTTAGTTGGCTTGGAGTAAACCTGAAGCTCTTTATAGCCAGGTCATCTGCCTTATTAGTTAAAGACTTACCGAGAACGCCTTTCACACTGAACTTAGCGGCATCGTCAGCACCAGCTACTAGAGCTTTTTCAAGACCTTGACCAGCCATCATACCCTTACCTGCACTCATACCGTATTTACCGAGTTTGAGTGGACCAGCGAGTACAGCAGATAACGCGCCTTCTTTAGCAGCATCACCGACACCAAAGCGGCTATCTCGCACTTGGTTCTCTGCAAGTCGCCCACCAAATGCACCGAGTCCAGCACCGATGATTCCACCAATAGCGGTTCCAAGTACAGGTACAGCGCTACCGATGGTGGCTCCAGCAGCAGCACCACCTAGTGCACCACCTTCAGATATAAGAGAAGTTAAAAAGCCCCCGCGCCCACCTTTTTTCTTGGCTGGTTGTTGGGCTTGGTTAAAGTGAGCAAAGGCTGATTGCCAATCTCGATTGATTGGTCGGTTATTGATTGCGGCTAATTGTGCTAGTGGATCTTCCATAATTTATCTCCCAAATGGGTTAGGCTTCATTGGAAAAGTAGTGGGCGCAGACATATACAACGGTGCCCTGTTGCCTGTTGCTGGCTTAGCTGGGGCAGCCGCACTATATGTACTGGCTTGACGTGCGCCAGTACCCCAGACAAGTGAGTTGTACAGATTAGCTAAGTTCTGGTTGTTGACTTTCTTAGGATCATATCCATAGTCGCTTCCTACGAAGCCAAGAGCTTGTTTAGCGCCATTATCACCAGCTCGGGACATAATCTGTAAGAGGTCACGGAAAGGTGTACCAGTCATTGCCGCGTACTGAGCAGCGCTAATTGGGTTACCGTACTGATTTACGAAGTTGAAGCCTTTATCAGCTCGCTGTGTATACGTTAGACCTGAGCCTTGCTTGCCACCACCCATAGGGCCACCTGGCATACCGCCGAAGGTTGGGCTAGCCTGAGCTGCTGCTGCACGTTGAGCGGCTGCTTGTGAGGCTTCCTGCATTCGCTTAGTTTCGTCAAATTGTCGTTTTTGCTCAGCTAAGGACTGTTCGTATTGATAAATTCCCTGGCCCTGAGTGTTTTTACGTTCGTGGACACCTAGGATAGCATCCTCAAGAGACATAGCCTGTTCTCGACCAGATTGTCGCAACTTAGCTACGGCTGGTAAGTAGTCGGTGGCAGTGTACTTAGCTTGTTCAGCAAGTGGGATACCCGAGAACCCCATACCACGCCGACGGGCACCATTAACAATGTCGCCAAAAGCTGTTTCTTGCTTGGCTTGAAGTCCTTGCTCATCTGATGCTACTGCGCCAGGAATAGCCGCTTGGCGTTGGCGCAAAGAGTCTACTTGAGGGTTATATGTACTATCTAGTTCGGATAAGATTTGAGCTAGGCTGCGAGGTTGCATTCATTATCTCGAACCCTGCCCGTGTTACCTGTATTATAGCATCAATTACGAATGGCAACTAGTTAGCTGTTTCTTGCAGAATGTAATATTTAAACGTCCATACACCAACGTGAGCAGTAGCTGTAGATCCTACGGTAGCCTGGAATCTGATCTCTTTTGTGGCCCCTACATAGTTAATCCAAGAAAGCCCCTGAACAGTGTTATTTGGTAGTGCCTGGTCTAGCTGGAGGAAAGGCACAGGGAAATATGTACTTGGTGCCCAGGGTTCGGTTAACCAAACGATAGCCAGTGGTGGGCTAGGGAGGCTCAGACTAGATAAATCTACTGCGGTTGCTACTGAAGTACCTGCAATGGCAGTTAGAGTCGTGGTTCCTGAAGCAACGATTTTTGGAACATTTTGGTTACTATTAAAAACTAGCTGGGAGTTTGTCGCTGTATGTACATCCACTCCCGCAGCCGAAACTTTTAAGCCGTAGAAGTCGTTGGCACCCTTACCGAGTAATACACGTTTTTGACCAGTATCGTCTTTGAATACTTGAGTTGTTTGCATTGCCTCTAGGTCACGGATTACACCATTCACAGTGGTTGTGACCTGATTACTACTTACATCACCTGAAAGTGGTACGTTTGTCATTACCTCATTCTCCTTGTCTGTACGTTTATAGAGTGACCCAAGAATTTATGCGGTTCTCGCGCTGCGTTATGGGAGTACTGAATTGCTACTCGACGGTACTCACCTGGAATGTATAGGTATGCTTGCACTTCGGCAGTTGTACCCCAGGTGAAGCTTCCCCATATAGTTGCAGCATTACCCCAGGTATAACCAGCACCTTGGACCGCTAGTAGACTTTGGGTCTGGAAGTTATCCCTAAGGTCTGTAGCGTACTGGCAACTGACTGAGTAGTTTGCGGCTTGTGCCCCAAAGCGTGGTTCCCAGTATCTAACTTCTTTAAGTGATGCAGGTACGCCGAAAGTCATATAGTGACTACGGAGCTTGAAGTCGATAGCCCCGCCAAGATTGTTATGGTCGTTTGAATCTCTTTCCTGCCAGAATACTTGCCCAACAACAGAACTAGCAACCATCATCTCGTTATCGTCACCAGGAGCGCTTACTGCTCGTGAGACATAGGCAGCAGTATCTTTGCTCTCAACAGTATCAGTCTGGCTACTAAGGCTTATATTCCATACAAAACACTCGTTCTCGTAGCTTGAACCAGCGGCCTTGTACCAGAGGTAAACGCGTCCTTTATTCACACATAGCGTACACTCATCTTTATCAAGAAGATCGTGAATTTCCTGGTACACGTTTTCGCTTATTAACTGAGCCTCGGAACCGTTAGATCGGTAGACCCCATCATCGGATAGGAAGTACATATAGTTTTTATCAACATAGGTAGTCTCTTGACTGTATGTTCCCTTTTGATCGGGGGCAGCATTAAGTGAGAACGTCGCGTTATCATCACCGGACAATATATATTTGCTGTTCTGAGTTGAGATAATCAAGTAGCCGTTAAGTGGGTTTGTTGCAGTAATCGGATCGCCTGTCTTTGGCGCAGGCACATATACGAAGTCGGTAGATGTAAATGTTTCGTAGACACCGAAGTTAGAGAACTCTACTTTCGTAGGATCGTCTTTACGGACCAAGAAAAGCAGACCCTTATGAATTGCAATATGTGTGTAGTTGGTAGCGTTTACTTGCGATTCAGTCGTAAAGTTCCACTTGCGTAAACCATTAAAGCCGTTAACGTAGTAGACAATATCATTTACCGTAACGAATCTATACGTCGTCGCACTGGCACTAAGCCCAGTTTTAATAGCAGTAAGTGCACCCGTAACATTGTCTACGGTATAGAGAGATGTCCCGTGGGCTAATAGAGTGACTTTAGTACCATCACTCTTGTAGGTTCTATGTAGCCCCTTGCTACCTCCGGTAGTTGAGTAGTACTGCTTGAAGTTAACAGCGTATGTCTTAGCCGACCAGGTGCTACCTGAGTTAATCGAGCCAAGAGCGTCGGTGTTGGTAGTAGTAGAACTCCAAAAGTATGACCCGGTACCAGTTGCTGCTGAGTAAACTACAATCCAGTAACTAGTAGCTACTGTGAGGGTTGGTGCTGCTGCAAAGTATACTGGTAAGTATGTATAAGAGCTAGTAACGTCACTAGCAACAATCGAACTTTCGGCAAGCATTGCACTCGGCGCACCACCGCTGTTACTCCACAACTCAACAATAATGTTACCTGTAGCAGATGCGGAGTTTTTGAGCCGCACGTCTGCTCGGGTGAACGCTCCAGCAACAGTTGTCGTAAACTTCTGTGCTATCCGAGTCACATTATTAAAAGTTTGATCGGCTGCACCTACGACGCTTTCTTCATTATCATCCTTGGTTTGTCCTGCGGGAACTGAGTGCAAATCAAAGCCCTTGCGGGTTTCGTACTCACCGAGTGTTGGGATGCGGGCGTTCTGAGATAAGCGAAACATATTAGCTTCGCCATCTTTAAGTGGAAACTTATCGTTCCCGGTATATGAGTTCATACCCCTTGAGTAGTCGTTGATCTCGTACGAGCTAGTACGACTACCAATACTCGGTATGCGCTTAGAAGTTCGAGTTGCCCACGGCATTGCGGTTTATCCTCATTCTAGTTGGTGATCCGACTTGCGGTTGGCTATATCTCATCACTAGCTTATCTAGTTGCTCAGTGTATTTATTCTCTAAAATACCTGCCTGGTCGTAGTTATCCTTAACTTGTAGAACTCGATAGGCCGCACCGACAACTAACAATTCCTCAAACTGACTAGGAATGCTAGGGATATCAGCATCAGCACTTAGTAGGGTCGGTTTTTTGTAGTATCGAAGTGTCAGGGTATATGCGGCATTGGGTGCTGGGTAGACACGGATTGTATTAGCATAGTAGTACCAGCATGTCGGTGCGCTCGCTGGGTGAACTGTAGTGTCGTCAGCATCAGGGTATAACGCGTCGATCTCTCTAATATCTACATAGGGTAGTACCTGTTCACGCCCTGCTGAAGTAAGTAATAGGTCAACTGCTTGAGCGTAATCAGCCGGTAGCCCACTCCCATTTGTAATATCAGATACGTTCGTAGTGAGCGTATACGTCTGAGTAGTTTGCATGAAAGGAAGACGATATTCGTTGAAAACATCGTTTTGAGTATCGTTCAGGTAGTTCTTTATCTCGGTAGAAGAATAGCCCGTATCCCGTACTCGCTGCTGTACTTTGGTGACAATATCACCTGTGATATAAGACAAGGTGGCTTACTCCGACCCTGCCCGTGTTAGGTTTATTATAGCACGTTTACTGATCATTTTAGCCCCAGGAACTTGGAGACAGTCAGTAACTTTGTAAGGAGTTTACCAGTGGTGCCGGAAGTGGTAAGTGTACTCGTAAGAACTTGCCATACTCCAGCAGCGTCACCGAGTTGTTCAAACATAACTGGAGATGGTAGACCGTCAACCCACGGTTTTAATGCAGTAATTGTATTTGTACCGTTAGAGATGTCAGCAACGTATAAGTAAGCCGCTGAAGTAGTAGTCTTACTGTTTATAACAATCTTAGCAAAGGCATCGTTTGCACCAAGGTAGTTAGCAGCTAGGGCAACGACATTGAAGTTGTTATCAGCCTTTGAGACAGTGGCGGTTGCATCGGGCGTTGACGAGCCAGGTAGATACAACTGGACTGTACCAACGGCACTAGCGTCGCCTGTGAAAGCTGCATTAGCCTGAATAAACATTAGAGCCTGTACAGCTCGTCCAACTACAGCTGGGACGAGGTAAGTGAAGGATGCGCCTGTCGCTAAGTTCTCGGCTGCTATTCTAGCGTTTAGTGTCCCTGCTGTTCTTACGTTGGTATCTGTTAACCCTGCACCAGTAGAACGTACCGTTCCGTATGCGTAGTAGGTAATATGATTCGTGTTTAGTGAGTTAAATGCCTGAAAACTTATGCGGGTGCTTGGTACAGCGTTCAGATAGTTGGCCACCTGGGTAGCGGAAGAAGTAGTACACGTATTGAAGTACGATAGGTTGCTAGTAGTAGAGACTACTGCTACATCGTTAGTGTTGGTTCCCTTTGACCCAAACAGGCATGAAGTATAGACACCCAATGAATCACCACCGAGTACAACTCCAGCGTAGCCATTAGCGTGAAACTCACCATTCGTAAAAGTGTTGTTACCACCAGCGTTATATATGCCTCCTGCTGTAGTTGTTGCTAATGCGTTATTACAAGCGATTGCAATTGGTCGGGTAAATGTATTAGAAGAACCCGTTACAGCCATACCAATACCTACTGAGTTTATAGCCACGCAATCTACAAATGTACGGTTTGAAGCTCCTATAGCAAGGCCAGATACGTTACCAGAACCGATACCAGATGCTTGTTTAGCGCTTATCAAGCCGGTGTGGGTCTGGGCTACAGTGCTAAGTGTCCATAAGTAACCATCAAATCGGGTGTTGTAGGCGACAGAATAATCAATGCTGGCTACATGAGTTGCTGCATTAGTTAGACGCACCCCATCCCTTGAGTTAAAGAACGCACCCATTGTTTCATCTCTTGCCCAGTCAATATTCACTTCGTCAATAGTTGTGGACTGGAAGTATCCATACATAGCTAGGGTGGTAGAGGTCAGTGTCTTAGTGAGGACGTTACGCTGTAAGTTGAATACCATAGCGCTTGAACTATGTGCGTTAGCAAGTGCCGCTTCAGCACCACCAGAGGTAGCCGACCATACATATGAGGTTGATGAGTTCTTGGTAATGATAAAACGGTATTCACCTTCGTTATAGTTGGCGGCGTTGTTAGAAGTTGGAGCTACCCACACTTCATCGCCTGGTTCCCAATCTACAGCAGTAGACATAATCGCTGGGGAGGCGGCTGTGCCAAGACCAGAGGATAAGGTAGTTTTCCACAGGCTTGTAGAAGATTTAGGTATACCTTGTCGGGTGCAAGATGCACCGTTCATAAACATATAACCAGATGTCATAGAAACGGCATTTTGATCGAACAACCAAATAGCATCTCTACCAGCCGGATAAGGTGTAGCGACTGTGCCCCGCTCTTCAGCAGCACCAATTTCAAACTTCGCTGCACCTCTAGTTGTTAAGGTTGCTGAAGCAGTGGTGTCCCACTTGAGCGTACAGCTCTTCCCAACGTATAGCGCCAAGTTGACTTCTCTGGTAGTTGCGATCGTAACAGGGGTTAGACCAGAACCGTTGGTTGTTGTAGTCCCAGTTACCGTACAGGTAATAGCACCTGTGCCTAGTGGTCGAATAATATACCAATCATCGGTAGCTGCCGTAAGCGAACCGGCATTTCTGTCACTCCAGGCCATGTAAGAGAAGCTTGAAGTAGCCGAAGCGATGGTTGTTGTACCTGTGATACCAGCTACGACAAACGAGTAACGATAGGTTGTAGCGGTTAGTGATGCGTAGGTATAAGGGACTGTTAGCGGTATGTAGTTCCAGCCTATTTCTAGTGATGTGATATTAATAGCGCCAGTAGTCGCTTTGGTTACGGTAGCTTCCTGTAAGTTGAAGGTCACCGTTCCACCTGTACCTTTGGCCACAACATATATAGAAATACCCTGAGTGGTACTTACTAGATCGGGTGCCGTAAAACCAGCACCGTTAGTGTTAGCATTGACTGTCGTGTTAGTCGTGGCGTGAATAGTCGGCGTGTTATCACAGGTCAATGCACCAGCAGTGTTTAACGCTTGGGTTTGGTAGAATAGCCGAAAAGCCACTTGTTAGACCTCAAAGCTCTGACCAACGGTAAAAAGCGGGTCTTTTTTTATTACATCGTCAGCAGAACGAACATTGTCCACAAACTCTTTAATAGAATCTTTTATCTTGTCCACATCCCCAGTGAATAGTCGCTCTGGTACCCGAACCTTGCCGTTGTCATCGGCAATAGCTACAAGGATTGATATAGCGCCGTTTGCATCTACTTCACCAACATTTATTGTTGTTACTTTCCACATATAAATCTCCTATGAATACGTTAATGAGGCCCTGTTATTCCACACATTGTCGAAACTAGCGTTACCGTCAGCCCAAGTGATAACCATGCCCGATGTCTCGTCTATTTTCTGGACTTGCCAGACAGCAGACGCGACAGCAGAGCCGATAGCGGCCTTACCTACATAAGTGACATTTGTGGTAGTTGTATCGTCGAGACGAAGCGCATACGACGGGCTAGAGGTCGAAACACTGCCATCATCGTTCAGAAGTGCTTGAGTGGCTTTAGAGTCAGATGTTCTGAATGGTAGGACATAGTTAGGGACCGGGAAACTAAGACTGTTGATCGCTTTAGTAGTTTTTTCAATTGAGTTTTGGAGTGGGGTTAGGTCCGTCTCAACTGTTTCTTTATTAAGTGCCTTGAGGAGTGGGGTTAGGCTTGAAACGGCTTTTATAATAGGGGCAATATCCACCTTTTGCTCAGTAACCTTTACTGGAGCTGGTAGAACTTCAATCTTAGGGTCAAATGTTGGGTCTAATTTTAAGGCTTTGACTGCGGCTACAATAGCCTTTAAATCAGGTGACAATTCTTTAAGATTAGTTACTTTTACGTCTTCAACTGGCTCAGGTGCATCGGGGAAGGCTTTTGGTAGCGTGTCGAGCTTGTCACCTAGACTTTGTAAGGCAGATAATAATGGGTTCCAGTCGATATTCTCAGGCCTAGTGTCATCACCTAACTGCTTTAACGCAGCGACAACAGTAGCAATATCTTTAGTCTTAGCTAAATCAGTATCTGTTAACTTAACTTTCTGGACGTTGGTTCGAGTGCGAGAGCCTTGCTGATTGACGGCGTGGACTATCTTATCTCCAGAATCTGAAATAGCGCCCAAATAGGCGCTCTTATCAGCATTCTTTTGACCTTGCTCATGTGTGTCTGAGCGTTTATCCTGAACCGTTCGGAGATAGTCAGTCAAGGCGGTACTCGCACCCTGCCCGTGTTACGCCTATTATAGCACTTTGCAGGTTGGCTACCTATCTATGCAGAGCTTAGTTCCAAAGATGTAATCTGTCGTGGTAGGTCACACTGTCAGCGTTGGAGGTACTGTTGTTCTTCTCGTAGGTTTCATCATGCTCGATTTCACCGAATATATGGGCTAGACCTGGGTTATGGTGTTCGACACAAGGAGCGCCACAAGATCCCCATACTCCCCTACTAATAGCAGTTTCACTAAACTCAGTATCGATAAAGTTATGACCGTACGGGTAGAAACATCTGTTCGGCATATCAACTACGCCAGACATCTTCTCGATGTATTCTCGGCGCACCATCGAGATGGTATAGAAACGTGTATCGGGGTTGCCGTCATGACAACCAACGACCATTAATTCGGGGTCGTTCTCGAGTTGCTCAATAGGCCTTTCATCCCAGTTATCAAGATGAATGAAGTCGTCATTTGAGTAAAACCAGTATTTGCCCTTCGATGCTTCGTACATTGACTGCACAGCGTTGGAATAACTAGGCTCATACTTATTGATGATAACCTTATGACCTGTAGCCTTGGCTGCTTTAATGCCCGCTTTGTCATCCTTCTCAAGACCGAAATACAACGTAAACGGGTGCTTGGTAGTTTTCTCGATGTTAGTTGCGATCGTTTGTAGTTTATGTGGTCTTTTGTACGTCGGCAGGTAAATGTCCAGCATCGATAATCTCCAGTTTAGGTAATGGTACGATAAGCTTGCCACCGTTCCTTAGGTAGTCTGCTTCGCGGGCAATGATTTCTCCAGAAAAAAACCAAGGACCAATTATCATGTATTCAGGGTTCTCAAAACGGGCGAGTTCTTCAGATATAATCGGTATCCCAGTAGCTGAGAAATACTTACCGACTTTCTCGGGGTTTCGTTCAACTGCGTACGGTACATCGTCAACACTAATATCCGCACTCTGCCAGATGGTAGCACCACGAGTCGAAGCGGCTAGGATGAATACTCTCTCACCCTTAAGGTTGATTTCGTCTACTAATGCCTTGAGTTCTTCGAGGTTCTGCATTACGTCTTCAGCAAAGCGTTGGTAAGGGGCTAGAGTATTTAACTTATTATCAGCTTCTACTGCACGTTGCTTTTCTACGCTATCTTGAACCGGATAAGAGCCTTTGTATGCAACTATAGTGCGGATACTCCCACCGTTTACCATTGATGTACTGAGGTCTACGACTTCTAGGCCATGCTTCTCTAGTAGTTTTTCGAGTGACAGTAGTGTGTAGTACTCAAGGTGTTCATGGCAGAAGTTATCCACAGCGTTCAGTTGGAGTGTAGGGAGTAAGTAGTTCTGCTGAATTACCCAGATACCATCTTTATTCAAGACATCCCTAACCCCTTTAACGAAGTTATTTGGATCGTCCATGTCATAGAAACAAGATATCGACGTAATCACATCAAAAGTCTGCTCAGGTAGTTTAGGTGATGGGAAGAAGTCGTTAACGATTAAGTCGGCATGTTGCTGAGCTTCATCGCAGTATTTCTTAATCGGATCAACCCCGACCCGGTAAGCTACCTGTGGTACAAAAGATAGCAAGGTCCCATCGTTACTGGCAATATCTAACCAAGACTTCGGTGAGTGTTTGAACGCTTGGGCGTTTTGAACAATATCTTTGAGGTCGTTCTTAATCGAGTCGCTGATACCAGACTTAAAGCCATAGTTTTCGTGGTACATGTCCTGGCTTGGTGTAGTGTGGCGCAACTGGACTAAGTAACAGCCTTCACAGAATACCGCTTCAATGGGGTATTTGTTCGGCTTACTGTTGTCTTCTCGGAAGTCAGACACATACTGAACTCCAAGATCGAGGAAATTTACTAACTTCTCTGAATCACAGGCACGACACTTTGTAATTGTTCTCATTGCAGTCTCTCTCTCCAGTCACTTAATAAATCTTCTAGCATTTGCTTAGCACCGATTTCAGGCTTCCAGCCCGTCATGTCACTGAACTTTTTACAACTCGGCTTTTTAAAACTAAAATCAGCAGGTCGGTATAGGGCTGGGTTAACTTTTGTCTCAACAGCGGTTGTGGAATGTGACTTTAGGATATCCATCACCTCTTGCATGGTGAGATTGTCGTCAGAGCATATGTTATAAACACCAGATGGAAGCTCAATAGCCTTGATATAGCCTCTAACGATATCTCGGACATCAGTGTAGTTACGAACTGATTCTAAGTTGCCGTGGTAGAGGATATCCCGTCTGCCAAGTTCAATCTCAACAACCTGTTTGGCAAAGGATGATTCTGCGAACTCCTCGCCTCGTCCTGGCCCGGAGTGATTGAAAGCCCGGGTTACTACTATGTCCATGCCGTATGATCGGGCATATAACTGACCCAGTTGGTTCATTGCTAGTTTTGCAATAGCATATGGCGAAAGTGGGTTGGGTAGTGACAACTCAGTAATCGGCTCAGAAGCATCTTTATTGTCACCGTATTCCTCACTAGTACCAGCCATATGGATCCGGGCTTTCAGGCCGATACTCCGTACGGCTTCAAGGATGTTTAGTGAGCCAAGAGTGTTGATCTCGAATGCACGCACTGGGTTAATGAATGACTCTGGTATGTAGGTTAGTGCTCCGAGATGGAAAATACGATCAGGACGGACCGTATCGATTGACCGCCTCACAGCATCATAGTCCCTTAAATCCCCACCTTCTTTTAAGTCAAATCCGTAGACCGTATGACCTTGTTTCTCCAATTCCTTAGTAAGATATTGGGCAACAAACCCCCTAGAACCTGTTATTAAAACTTTCATATTCCCCTCTCCTTAGTTTTATTCGTATTAAGCACAAAATTAGCCGTATCCATTAATGAATCAACCGTCCCCATATCAGACCATTTACCCTCGTAAGTTACGGTTCTAGCTCCGTCTGCAAGGTACATATTGTTGATATCTGTAATCTCTAACTCACCTCTATCAGATGGGGTTATAGTGTCTATCTTGGTAAATACAGACTCGTCATATATGTAAAGACCAACAACAGCCTTACCCTCGCCGGTAATAGCGGGTTTCTCGACAATCTTGCCTTGGAGATACACACCAAACCTATTTGCGTCAGGGACTAGAGATAAGTAGAGCGTAGGGCTGGTAAACATTCGAGGCGGTAGTTCAAAGAAGTTATCGCCTAATATGACGGGGAAAGTACCTGTAATTAGTCCCTCGGCACACTTCAAAGCTCCGGCTATGCCATCAGCTTCTTTTTGTACCTTGTAGGTTATCTGCACACCAAGACGACTACCATCACCGAGATAGTCTGCGAACCCCCCGATATTCTCTCCGCCAGAAACTAAAACTATGGAATCACACCCCATTTGTTTGAGTGTCTCAATCGGGTACTCAATCATGGGTCGATCATAAACAGGCAGCAAGTGCTTATTCACAATCTCAGTCATTGGCCGCAGCCGAGTACCATTGCCGCCAGCTAGAACCACGCCTGTCATATTTTCTCCAAGTTATCGAAGTAGCCACGATCAGTCATGGTTTGTTTGTAGTACTCTGGAAAGTCGCTCCAGTTTGTATCGTTTGCGAACGTTCGTGCCAGGTTCTCTGTCATGTGCCCCGTTAGGTAACCGTGTGTTTGTATCGCCTTGCTAAACGCTGAATCCTCTTGCATAGGTGACTGGCGGCCATCGTTCCACATTAGCTCTGGGTACTTAATCCCTAAGTCCCATATTTTGCGACGTATGATATTCGGGCCACCCACACAACCAGGCCAAGGGTTAAGTTTCTTCCCATTAATGTCTAGCACTCGTAAACCGGCTTGCGGATGTTCGATAGCTTCGTGGTCAAGCCCAAGCTGTCCTAGTTCAGGTATTGCCTTGAAATAGCTTTGGGCTGTAGTATCCCACCCCTTCTCTAAGTGCATGTCATTATCGAGGCGCATAAAGTGAGTTGCTTCGGGGTAATCTTTTAGTCCTTCAGCCCAACCTATATTTGTGGCTTTCCCAGGGTAGTAGTTATCAGGGTTAAGAATCACTTTATCCACTTTTGTTCGTTTCTCATGCCCCTTGAGCCACTCTACCGTCCCGTCAGTTGAGGCGTTATCCGCTACTACGAGGTAAAACGGTAGATCTATGGTCTTTAAGAGGTTGCGGAGGGTTCGCTGTGAGTATTCCAGCCGATTATAGGTGACAAGAACAATAAGTAACTTCATAGTACCTCGCTGTAATCTACGCTTATGTAACGGTGTGGAGGCTTAGTAGCAAGCTTCTTGCGTAGTAACTTCGTCGCGTGGGCCTTATTGGTCATAATCTCTTTGCCATCAATAACCACAGCGACAAGATCACCAGTCTCTTGAATAGGCCACTGCTTGATATCCTTGAGCAGTTCGTCTTTGACAATCTTCTTCCATATCTCGATATTGTGGGCACCATCGTTTGACCCGGCTTTACCGAGAGCAACCAACTTTCGCTGAGCTAAGGGCACACCTAAGTTATGAATCGGTATTTTAAGATCGTATAAACTCATGCAGAAGTTAACGTCATGTAGGCCGTAAGCGGTCTTGTCCTTGCGCTTGGAACCAGCCATTTTGATGTGATCGCCCATATTCTTAATCGTCCATGCTATATCTGCACGGAAGTAAGGCTTTCGGAGTTCATCGAACACCTCTCGCTTCACTAGCAAACAACCAGTACCACAGAAGATCACCTGCTTCTTAATGGTGAACACTGCACCCCTACCGTTCTTATTAGTTGGATAATCACAGGTGGCAACGGCTACATCCATGTCTATAAGTTGCTGTAATACGCCAGGAGGTAGCACCATGTCGTCCTCAACTAGCCACAGGTGAGTAACTTCTTTGTTCTCTAAAGCTCGCCCAACTGGTTCTTCAAAGCAATCTGGCAGAGGTTTGCCATGAGAAAAGTAGAACACATGCGGTAAACCTTTAAGGTTTGCGAGGATCTCTTCGGCGGTTTGGCTAAAGATAAGCCCGCGAGATGGCAGTACGACAGCAATTCTCATCGAACAATCTCATACTTTCTACCGTCCGTAAGGTATGGCTGATTGTCCTTGTCGTAAGCTATAAACGGTGGAGTATCTTCCCAGATCTTCACGTTACGGATTCGGTTTAATGCACCTCGAAACATCTCACTGTTCTCAGGAGTTATCATGCCACTCACTAAGTCCCTACCAACTTTTGTTAGCTCCATGATTTCATGAGCACCATTATTGGTATCCTTAGCACCTAGTTTGACCAGTTTACGTTGTCCGGCTGTACGCTCTAGTGGGAGAACGGGTATACCTGCGGAGTAGAGCAATAAGCCAAACCTTAGGTCATGTAATCCGTAGTAGATCTTATCGAGTTTACGGGGCCAGAAGTGAATTGTATCTTTATCAATAAATGGGTCAAAGGTAGTGTCAGTGCGCCATATCGGCAACTCCATCTGTTCTAACACCCCTCGTGCTACAAGCAAGAAGCCTGTGCCAGTCCAGTAGGCAAAGCCTTTCGGGTCATGTAGGACTGTAGAATCGCCTTGTTGCTGGAACGGGTAGTCGAGAGCCACAACAGGATAGTTCTCAAAGAACATCTGCCCGATTATCCCCTTAGGAATTATCATGTCATCTTCAACAAAGAGAACGGCATACACATCAGGGTCGGCTAATGCACGTTCCGTAGGGTCGTTAAAACATTTAGGTAATCCCTTGCCGTGTGCCCAAAAGATCTCATGGTTATAGCCCTCTAGCTCTCGTAGGAGTTCTTCAAGGGTTTGGCTGAACATTAGACCCCGGGATGGGACAACTACAGCTAACTTGTCCATTGTTAGTCTTCTGTATTTAAAAGGTCTTCGTAATCATCAACAAATGATAAGGAGATACCTAGGGAGGCACTCATTTGGCGTAAATCGTTTTGGTAACCTGCTAACTTCTGGGCGTAAGCAGCCATAGTAGTGTCGTCTTTAGCTGCATCTAGGTAAATATTGGTAGTAACAATATCAAAGATGAGGCGGTTACAAATGGAGGCTTGCTCTGTGGCCTGTTCACGAGCAAAGCGTAGTTTAACCTCAGTTGGTACGCACTTATCCCCTACTACATTAAACTCTTTTGCTACTTTGTCGTACTGAGAGACTGGGCTGGTCATGAGTTATACTCCGCCACTGCCCGTGTATAACGTTTATTATAGCAAACTGTAACAAAAAAGGCTACACTGTTAATGCCCCTCAACCGCTTCTGCGGTCACGCCGAGGGGCATTTAAGTATTGACAATTATCACATACTATGCTAATATATAGAGAGTCAGCCAGCTACCATAAAGGCGTGATAGGAAAGCTGACCAAACTACTGAAAGAACGATATGACACAAGCTGTCAAAGGTTGCAACCCCGTATCGTCATCAGTAGTTTTTTAATGCCCTAGCAAAAACAGCCCATGAGGGCTGCAATCGTTAAGGTATTATCTTCTACCTCTTTTATTACCCGTTCCAGCACCTGCGATATAGGTTTCAACTGTTCGGAGTTTACTAGCTGATACGGCTGATGCAATTTCAATGTCAATTCTGTCCCACATATCAGCTTCGTTTATACCTTGATTGGCTGGTAGTGCTCGGACCTTATCCTCAATGACCTTTGGGGTATCACCTGTAGGACCAGGTGTAATTAGTTGTGGCATATTACCTCATTTCTGGTGGCCCCAGGGTATTATTCCTGGGGCCATTTTAGCTAAGACTTCAGAACGAAGCCGAAGTTGCTGCGAAGTGCTGCGGTACCGTAAAGTACGTCAACAGTCACTAACCAGCCCAAGTACTCTTGCTTGTATTGTGCTTGAGTACGAGGTTCCATCTGTAGAGCAATTGCCCATGCTTCCTTGTGGAAGAATAGGTGGTTGTACTCGTTAGTGGTAGTCGTTAGAGTGATCAAGTTCTGGCTCATAAAGACTTCTGCACCGTAAAGTGTACCAATCTTACCATTCTTGATAGCTTCTCCAGAACCGAGTGAATCGTAACGAACGTACTTGTCAATTGCAAGCATTTCGGCTTCACCCTTAGGATGAACAACGATTGAACGATCAGTACGAGGAGCTTTGTTTTCGCTAAGGTATCGGTTAACGGTAAGGATTAAGTTATCGTTAAGAGCTGTACCATAGGCACCGTAAGCTTGTGAAGCAGCTTTCCATGCAGTAGTCATATCAGCAGCGATGTTGGTGTCAATCTTCTCACTGATGGCGTAAGCAGCAGCCTGGGTGTAGTCGCTACGAGTTTCGTAGTTAGACTGTACTTTAACTAGGTCTTCTACGATGAATGAACTTTCGTAGTGCTTGTTTAAAGTAATAGTTGTTTTAGTTTCTGTATTGTAGTTAAGCGTAACAACGGTGTTCTGAGATTTCAGGTTAGCTGTGATAGCTGAGACGTTTGGAATTTCCAAAGTCTGGCCTGAACTCTTTACTTCAGCGTCATAGTGCTTAATGAGGGGCAAAAGAACTAAGTTTGACTTAACAAACGTAAGTACTTCTTTGCTCCATACGTTTGGTCGGAAAACGGAACCAGCGGTTGCACCGATGTTTACGTTACCAACACCATATAAACCAGTAGTCATGATGTATCCTTAAAAAATTAGGTTAACCAGCCATTGCCTTATTGATAGCTGCTTGGTTTTTCTGGAAC
>JBKJKE010000005.1:0-53238 GCA_046597605.1 Limisphaerales bacterium
AGTCCTTGCGAGTACTCAAATAATTCTCTCACTACTCGCGAGGAGTTAAAAAGTACTCAAATAATTATCTGCCTACCCGCTAAATCCTTGCGAGGGGTGAAAAAATGTATTCCGGACGCTGCAACTCGTTGATAGACGGTATTTTACAAATTTGGCCACGTTTAGTTTCTGCGAACACCTGTGGAGATTTTTTTGGCGAAAGCGAAGAGTTTTTGGAGCTGGAAATTGTTATCTGGGTAGGCCGAATTCCTGGGGGAAGTGCATCTCTCTCCACGGGATGCATAGCTGGTTACCGGCAACCACCTATCAATCCCACGGCAAACGCAACGAAATCTCAGTAACCACCCACCGCTACCGTGGGGATTGTGGCTGGTTATTGGAGCCCAGGATTTCAGTCGCCGAACGGAGATTTGGCTGCTGGGAAATCGATCCTGACGGTGACGATCCGTGGTTGAATTGCTCTCGCAGAGTTCACTCCCGCTTAGCAAACACTTCTTACCTCCGGCCAACTTCCGGCAGAACAAAAGCAACATACGCGTCACCCGTTGGGCCACCCAGTTTTCCGCCGCCACTGGCTGCGATGACAACATACTGACGTCCGTCGACCGCGTAAGTCGCTGGAGGGGCATATCCACCCCACGGCAAAGCGTGTTCCCAAAGCTCCTCGCCAGTTGCAGCGTCAAAGGCGCGGATCTTTCCATCCTTTGTTCCAGCGCAGAAGACGATTCCGCCGGCCGTGACCATTGCGCCACCGAAGTTTTCTGTCCCGGTCCTGGCGATACCTTCCGCCGTGAGTTCAGGATATTCTCCTAGCGGAACTTTCCAGCGCATTTTGCCCGTATTCAGATCCAAACAATTCAAAGTGCCCCAGGGCGGTTTATTGCCCGGATATCCTTCCTGATCGAGCAACCTTGGGTATCCATTGTTTGTAAAGGACGGTTTGGCTGGGCGGTTTGTGTTTTGGGGGATCGGCCGATCTCGCAAAAAGAGAAAATCGAGCAAAGCGGTTTGTTCTTCCGCGGTCATCGGAGGAGCAGCCGGCATCAGCCCCCGCCCCTCTTTCAACAAAGCGGTCACTTGGGAATCGTTCAAACGATGACGCAATCCACGCAGTGGCGGAGCGACGCCCACCCCGATCCTGTCTGGCCCATGACACGGCGCGCAGGTCTGCTGATAGATCTTTTCTCCACGAGTCGGGTTATTGGGATCTGCCGCAGGCTCGTTGTCATCCCTAAACACCGAGATGATCCAGGGAATCTCGTTGGCGCTCACGTAAAGAAAACCGGTGGATGGATCAAAAGCAGAACCAGTCCATTCGGCACCACCATGGATCCCATACATGATCGTGGGTTTGCCTTCTTGAAATGGCTCGAACCGGCCGTAATTGGCATTGGCGACTCGTTTTTGAATGTAGTCCCGCGCATCCTCGTTTCGAGTCGTGATGTCGCCTGCCGTGAACATCTGGCGACCAAACGGCTCGGGCAATTGTGGCGCGGGCTGGTATTCCGCGGTTTCTTCACCCGGCAGCTTTGAGGTGGGAGCGCGCTGTAACCGAAACGGAAAAATCGGTTTCCCGGTTACACGGTCGAGCAGAAGCGTGTTACCCAGTTTTGTAACCTGGGCGACAGCGTCGATACGTATTCCTTCGCGCGTGATCGTCACGAGATTCGGCGGAGCAGGAATATCCAGGTCCCAGATATCATGACGAATCTCCTGGAAGTGCCAAAGGCGTTTTCCGGTAAGAGCGTCCAACGCAATTAAGCAGTCCGAAAATAAATTATCCCCGCGATGAGTTCCACCGATGAAGTTCGGTTTCGGTGATCCGGTCGAAACATAAGCAATTCCGCGCTGCTCATCCAACGCCATTCCACCCCAACAATTCGCGCCCGAGGCTGCACCACTCCATGTGTCGTAACCGAACTCACCGGGCTGCGGAATGGTATGAAAAGTCCAAAGTAACTCGCCGGTGACTACGTCATAGCCAAACACATCCTTTTCAAAACCGGGAAGAACCAGCACCCCTTCAAACACTGCTCCTGCTACGGTACCTCCAGTCGGAATATGGGTGCGGCCATCCTGCCCAAACCCGGACACTAACTTGCCAGTTTTCGGATCGAGGGCGTAAAGCCAATTGCCTGCGGTGAAATAGAGACGTGATGTGGTTGCCTTCCTGCCGGGCCAATAGAGAAGGCCACGACGAGCCGGGATATCTTCAAGTCTCAAACCACCTTTTTCGGCTTCTGGCTTGAATCGCCACAACTCAACTCCGGTCGCAGCATTCACTGCGACGATATGATGTCCCACCGTGGGGGCATACATCACCCCTTCAACAATGATGGGATTGCACTGTATGTTCCCCTGCCCGTCCTTGGAGTGGTAGGTCCATGCAACTTTAAGCTCTTTCACATTCGTTCGATTGATTTGGGACAAGGCCGAAAAGCGACCGGAGGTGGCATCTCCGTGTGAGCGATGCCACGACGTACGACTGGCGGAACTATTTGTGCCAGCAGGAGTCAGTTCAGAAACCCTGGCAGCAGGAATTTCTTTAAACTCCGGCAAAGCTGCTCGGGCTGCGGCGTCTTCAATCGCCCAGGGATCTCGTGATGAAACCGGTTTTGGGAGTTCGTCGAAGTTCCAGAACGCAAGGGTGTCCGCATCCCTTTGCAAAGGTTCTTCTCCACCCTTGCCGATAGCGCGCGGGCCTTTCGAAATCCGCACTTCATCTATGAATCCGTCACACCCTATTCCTCCTTCCACCAGGCGTGCAAACGAGAGCCCCCCGGATAACTTCGTTCCAGCGAGGGTTTGGACGGGTGCGTCGGCTGCCAGGTTTCCGTCGACATAGAGTCGAACACGGTTCTCTTCCATGATTGCGGCCAAACGGTGCCACTGCCCGTCGCAGATATCGATTTTTGATCGAACCTCCCCCCCGCGGCCAGGTTGATAGATGCTGAAAAGGCCCGTTCCAACATATGAGTAGAGTTCCCAATGCTCGGCCGAGCCTTTGGGATCGCTCGCGACCAGGATGTTAAACCCGTTTTTGGAGCTTAGCCTTGCCCGACATTCGACCGTGATCGGCAGCTTCCGGTAATTGTCGTGTCCAGCGACTACCATACCGCTGGCTAGAGCACTTCCAAATTTTGGGTTGATAGAGGGGACGGTTTCAAGGTCTTCGCGGTTTGTCGCACTCTTCGGTTCTTTCCATGATCGAGGTTTCGGTGTTGCTCCCGCCGGTTTTCCATCTAACTGCTGCTTCACCCACTGCAATCCTTCCAGGTTATCGAGCAAACGTGCTTCGGCATCTTCGTCGGTATGATTAAGAATCCCTATGGGCCCACGCCACCCGCTATCACGAATGATCTTCAAGAGTTGCAGGTCCAGTTCCCCCTGCCCGATCGGCATAATTTTCTTGTCGATTTTATCTCCATCCCGGGTCATCCCGTTCAGGTTAAGCGTCAAGAGATATGGTTTCATCGTTTGCATCAGTTTCGCAAAACCATCCACGTGGTGATGTCCATGATGCTGATTGTAAACAATGCCGACGTTGGTGATTCCGTGCCGCTGTTTTAAACAGGTGATGATTTCAATTTGGTTCTCCGGTTCGCCAAACCAACTGCCGTGATTATAGAGGGCAACCTTGCAACCGAGCTTTGCGGCCTCGTCTGCGATAGGTTGAATTCGATTCGCTTCCCCCTCCACTCGCGCACGTTGTTCCTCCGCGTTCGCCGTAGGGCCCCCGCCCCCCGTTATCCAAAGCTGCGGCTTGAGATCGTGGCGTTTAATCACATCCAGAATCTTACGGGCGGTATCATCCAACGATCCCGGGAACCACCAGGCAGTAAGCTCAATGTTGCGTTTCTTGATCTCCTCCATTTCCGCATCAAATGTGGGAATATGTTCGTCCCGGTAATCGTAGGCGTAATGGCTAATCCCAAGTTTCTGCAACATTTCGGCGCGCTGTTCAGGATTACGCCTGGACGCGTCAAACGGAACGATGCACCAGGCAACGAGATTGGTGCGGTTAAAGAGAGTGGAAGAATCAGGTACCGCGAGACAGGAGAGTGTTCCTGCCATAATTAGTAAAAGGACTGAAAGCCACTGACAGAATGAACGCCGCATAGCGTGAGAATTTCACAAACTCTTTGGATTGTCGTCCAACACTTTCAAGAAATCCGCGATAGTCGCGGGGCTCGTGTCAGACCCCGGAGCCGAGGAATTCCATCACCGCTCGCACCGCGGTGACTTGTGCAGCGACCCGGATTGAAATCGGATAATCAGACGGAGATTCAAACGTGTAGGTCTGCCGGGTGTTATGAGTCAGAAGAAAAATTGCTTCCGGCCATTGCTCCCGCTCCTCGGGGTTTACATTCGGTCGAATAATTCCTCCTTGTGCCTCCCATCCATCGACCGTTTCCGCCATTTCGATTGGGCAGATACTCGCAACATTTTCAATTACCTTTTCTGCCATCGATGGGCGAGCGTCGGGATTTAGTTCGTAAAGGTAAAAGCCGTTAGCCTCCCAATCTTCGTGGAGACAAACCGCGACATCGAAGTGTGGTTGTTGCCGAAGCCAGGCCGCATGGGCCTGCACTTCCGGGCTTTTCAGGTGTCGATAGTCCCGGTTCAGATCGATCCCACCCGCGTTCTCCCGCGTGTTTAACGGGAACCCGGTCAAATTAATGCAGGGACAGAGCCAGACATCTATATGGGCAGGCCACTGATTCTCCTGAAGTAGCTGAAGAATGGCGAGGGGTCCGGCGGGTTCGTCGCCATGGACTCCGGTGGAAAGATAAAGTCTGCGCGTGCCTTCTGTATTTCGACGATGATAGGCCGCGAGGTTTTGATCATTGGGAAGAGACAACAGATCCCTGCACCATCCAGCCTTTTGTGATTCGCGACTGATCTGTTCCAGCACTTTCTGGATATCAATGCACTCACCTCGATAGCTTCCCAGATTCTTTCCAGATCGTTCCATTACCTCACGTTATTGCCGTTCGTGCGCACATGCGCAAAGCATGTTACGACGTTCAGGTGGGGAAGCAAATGAACGGTTCAGTGATGAACACCTATGCGGAAGTTGCGTGCGCCGTTTTTCCGGCGGACTCGCAAGGCGTTTCCTGATCTTCGAAATTATGGTCCCAGTCAGGATCCAGCCCGAGATCCTTGAGCATTTGCAGATCTTTCTCGACCGGTTGATTTAAGGTGGTGAGATAGTTGCCAACCATAAGCGCACTGGCGCCTGCGGTGAAGATCATGCTCTGCATATCGCGCAGGTTTATCGTGCGACCACCAGCGATCATGATCTCCTGACGTGGCAGAATAAATCGAAAGCAGGCGATCGTTTTAAGGATCTCCATCGGGGGCAATTGCGGATAGTTCTCGAAAGGGGTCCCTTTGATCGGATTCAGTATGTTGATCGGAACCACGTTGGCAGCGATTGCTTTCAATTCGAACGCCAGATCACAACGGTCTTCACGCGATTCTCCCATCCCGATGATTCCACCAGAGCAAATCTTGATACCGGCCTTCTTCAAGTAGCCAATCGTGTTGATTCGATCTTCGTAGGTGTGAGTCGTGCAATGATTACCGAAGAAATTCTTCGAACTTTCCAGATTGTGCCCATAGCACTCCAGCCCTGCTTCCTTTAAACGATCGGCCACGCGCTGATCCTTGATTAAACCAAGAGAGGCGTCCGGACGCACTTTCCCGCCTGCCTTGAGGTCTCGAATACGATCACAGACTTCGTCGAGTATTGGTCCTTCGTTCAGTCCTTTCCAGGCCGCTACAATACCGAGGGCAGTAACGCCGTTCATGCCGGCTTCAGTGGCTGCTTCCGCAAGCGGTTCTGGATCTACGAAGCCGTACTTGGGTGAACCAGTCTGGTAAAAAGAGGATTGTGCACAAAAACTGCAGTTCTCGGAACAGCTTCCCGCCTTGGCATTAACAATGGAACAAAGGTGTATTTTGTTTCCTTTGTTTTGCTCCCGGATACGGTTCGCCCATGACATCAGGTCGAAAATGTCGCCCGCTGATTCAAGGTTGAAAAGAAAGAGAGCGTCTTCGCGCGGAATGGAACCCCCGCTCAAAACGAGTTGGCCCAGTTCAGAAATTCGGCTGTGGTTCGTGACGTCAACCTGTCGTGCAGTCATGGTTGACACCATAGCGAGCTGGAAAATGAAGGCAAGTCTCTGACGTTGCAATCTGCTTTAAGTCGATCAAACACGGAAAAACACCAGAATCCTCGGGCGATGTAGTAGAATCATTGCGCTTTATTCTTGAGAAAACGCTCTTTCCCTAGACAATGAGCGCCTTCATGCGGCTTAACCGACGCGACATGTTGGTCAATTCAGCCTTTTTAGCGACTGGCATCCTCGTCGGCTGCGGTAAACTTCCTGAGTCGGCCTTGCGAATAGGGGCAGCCATGTGGCCGGGATATGAACCACTCTTTTTGGCGCGTGAGCTCAATTACCTTGATGAGCAAATCCAGATTGTCGAATTTCCGGGAACCCCTGAAGTACATCGCTCGTTTCAGAACCATGCCCTCGAAGCCGCGTGCGTCACGTTGGACGAAGCGCTCCGCATCGCCCAATTCCAGGAAGATGTTCGAATCATCATGGCGATTGATTTCTCCAATGGAGCCGATGCGTTGCTCTGCAAACCGAATGTCACTTCCCTGGCGGATCTCAGGGGAAAGAGAATCGGCGTAGAACTTAATGCGCTCGGGTCGTTCATTCTGTGTCGCGTATTGGAGAAGGCCGATTTGAAGCTCACTGACGTTACAATCGTGTCCTTGAGCTCCGCTGGGACAGAAGCAAGGTTCCAAAACGGCAACCTTGATGCGGTCATAGCTTACGAACCAGTCTGTTCTCGACTCCGGGACTCGGGCGCTGCCGTCCTTTTTGACAGTTCACAAATGCCTGGTGAAATCATGGACGTATTGATCGTCCGGGCCGAAACGCTGGCGAGTCATCCAGATTCCCTCCTTCATCTTTTGAACGGATGGTTCCGTGCCGTGGAGTTTTGTAAATCCCGCCCCGCGGAGGCAGCCCGGCATGCGTCCAGTCACCGAGGCATCACGGAGCCACAGTTTGGGGCGATTTTTGGTCGCATCGAATTACTTGGTTTGTCCAGAAACCTGAATCTGTTCGATTCAGCAGGAGGCGCTTTGCAGGACACCATTCGAAAATTGGGTGCCTCGATGAGAAAATATCAGTTATTGGAAAAAATGGTTGACCCTGCCACCCTTTTGGATGCGGGCATTCTGAATAAAGCGACGACATGAGATTTCCGTTCCCATTACGTTTCAGCATTCCTGCCAGTTTGCTCCTTTGTGGAATTCTTTTGGGCATCCTGTCGTTCATCTACGACGTAAACACCTCGTTTGCACGGATCGAAAAGGATGTCCATCGCCGTGCCGCTTTTCTTGGAAATCAGATTGCTGGAGGGTTGCAGCATCACTTCGCCAAGGACGACATGGAAGGTGCTTCGTTGCAAATCAGTCTCGCGGGCGCAAATCCAAACCTAAGAGTCACAGCCGTTTGTGATGAATCCAACCGAGTGATCTTTAGCACTCGACAGAAGCTTAAGAACCAAATCCTTCCTTCCGTGGCGCACCCCGCGGCCCAACAGGCCTTTCAGACCGCTCACGCCAATAAGCTGGCTCAATTTGTCACAACCCCGGATAAGAAAAGTTTAGTAGGCGTCTTTCCATTCCTTCTGCCGCCCGGCACCAATGAGTTGCTCTCGTCCAAAACAGGAATGCTTTACCTGGAGTATGACCTCGCCGTGTTGAAAGGGGTTGAATTCGCTGAAACAGCTCGACGCGCCGGGACGATGGGTTGCGTGCTCGTTGTATTTTTCATTCTGATCTGGTTTTTCTTCCACCGCACATTGACCCGACGAGTGACCCTCCTTCTCGGCGCCACTCAACGACTGGCAAAAGGTGACATTACGGCAAGAGCAAAGTTGAAAGGTTCAGATGAGTTGGCCGAGCTTTCCAAGTCGTTCGATCAGATGGCAGAGAATACTCTTGCCCGCACGAACGAGCTTGAGCTGACGAATCGGAAAATGCGCCGAGGAATCCAGGAGCGCGAACACGCAGAAAACCGTTTTCTTTCCGTGTGGAAAAGTTCTGCCGACGGAATGCGACTGACAGACCATAGCGGGAATGTGATCGCTGTTAATGATGCCTTCTGCGCCATCGCGGAGATGCCCCCGGAGGAACTCGAAGGCAAGCCTTTTACGGTCTGTTACGCCGCGGAAGAGCGCAGCGTTGAGATGTTGCAGAAATACCAGGACCGCTTCGCCAACCGCCACATTTCTACAATGTTCGACCGGGAGGTCACCTTCAAGACCGGCAAGATTTCCGCACTTGAAGTAACCAGTTCGTTCATCTCTCAAGACAACCAGGAACCGTTGCTTCTCTCGATTTTCCGGGATGTCACAGAGCGCAAGCGCGCTGAGGAACTTTTGAACCAGCAGGCCGCATCAATGGAAGCGTCGATCGATGGAATGGCCATTCTCAGTTCAGAAGGCAAATACATCTACGTTAATACTGCGCATACCAGGATCTATGGCTACGACAAACCTGAAGATCTTCTAGGGATGTCATGGGAACTCCTTTATGACGGCGACGAACTTTGCCGCCTCAAGGAGTATGTTATGCCGTTGATGTGGCGAACGGGTTTGTGGCGCGGTGAGTCAGTTGGACGAAAACGGGATGGACACAAATTTCCTCAGGAAATTTCTTTATCCAGGATTGAAGGCGGCGGACTGGTCTGCGTCATCCGCGACATGACCGAACGAAACAAGGAAGCAGAGCGGCAGCAGGCGATCGATCGCAAACTGCAGGATGCACAGAAATTAGAGAGCCTCGGTGTGATGGCAGGTGGGATCGCTCACGATTTCAACAACCTGCTCACTGCCATCATCGGAAACGCCAACCTGGCGATGATGCAGAGTTCCGAAATATCACCAATCCAAAAGTATTTGCAAAACATCGAGAACACCTCGATGCAAGCCGCGGATCTTTGTAAACAGATGCTCGCATATTCCGGTCGCGGCAAATTCGTGATCCAAACGATCAACATGAGCAGCCTGATCAATGATATGATCCCGCTGCTGCAAATTTCTTTAAACAAACGGGTTAGCCTCAATTTCAATCTGGCCAGCACCCTCCCCGCGATCGAGGCAGATCCTTCGCAGATGCGACAGGTCGTCATGAATCTGGTCATTAACGCTTCGGAAGCCATCGGAGAAGCGAACGGAACGGTCACGGTCAACGCCGGCGCGATACAAGTCGACCAGACATATCTAAACCAATTCTATTCCGCGCCGGAGTTGTCCCCGGGTTCCTACATCTTCGTTGAAGTCAGCGACACTGGCAGTGGCATGAGCCCTGAAACGAAAGCCAAAATCTTCGAACCATTTTTCACCACGAAATTCACTGGAAGAGGCCTCGGACTGGCAGCGGTGCTCGGCATCATCCGTGGACACAAAGGGGCAATCAAGGTTTACAGTGAGCTCGGACAGGGAACGTCTTTCAAATTCCTTATCCCCTGCTCTAGCATTCCGGCGCAAGCCAGCAACACCGATTTCGTCCAGAATCCTGAATGGCGCGGCAGTGGCAAGGTGCTGGTGGTGGACGACGAAGAGGTTGTGCGCATGGTAACGGAAGAAATCCTCAAGAGTTTTGGGTTCGAAGTATTAACCGCTGTGGATGGGCGGCAGGGAGTAGATCTGTATGCAAAGCATGCAGAAACCATCACCGCGGTGGTCCTGGATATGACCATGCCGAACATGAATGGTGAGGAAGCGTTCCGCGAAATCCGTAAGATTCGCGGGGATGCTCGAGTATTGCTGGTGAGCGGCTATAGCGAACAGGAGGCAACCACCCGCTTTTCCGGCAAAGGCCTGGCCGGTTTTCTCCAAAAGCCTTTCAAGGCGGATGACTTCCGCCGAAAGGTTCGTTCAGTAGTGGAGAAAAAGGATTAACCTTCCCGCTGCATCGGCCAATTCGCTGCCACAAGGCCTTTGTAGCCCCCCATCAGCGAACTGACATTCTTATAGCCCATCCGTTGCGCCATGTCGGCAGTCAGGATGGATCGATACCCACCGCCACAATACATGATGATCTCCGCCTCGGAATCGGGCAGAACGGCTTCGATATCGCGTTCCAGAACACCTTTACCCAAATGAAGTGCTTCAGAGGCATGACCAGCCTTCCACTCGTCATCTTCCCTCACATCGACGAGTATGACTTTTGGATTCGTCTTCAAGCGCTCACGTGCTTGTTCGATAGTCAGCTCCTTAATCCGAGGACGAGTTTCGTTAACAATCTTCAGAAAACCGGGTGCATGTTGCATGGCAGGAACATAGAGAACTCAATGGCCCCGGCAAGAGCGTAAAAGCTGAAAGCGGGGTAAAAGCACCATGGGTTCAGAGGAGCGAGGAAGGGGCCAGGATTCCATACAACTTAACAAACAGCCAGATGAAGAAAACCAACAACCCGAAGGCGATGCATACAATTCCAATGAAAAACAGGAGAACATATCCGGAGACCTGGCTAAATGATCGTTCCTTTGCCGTTGGATTGTAACTCTCTTCCACCAGGCGGGCATTCCGAATATTTGCTTTGAACACCGCATCGAATATATCGCCGAGCACGGGAAACTCGCCCACGATTGTCTCGATGAGAACATTCCGGCTCATCTTCAACAGAGTACGTTTCGGAATACCCATCCGAGCAGCTTCGTAAACAATGTATATGGAGAAAGCAGCGGCCACCGTGTCACCCACTCCCGGCAGCAATCCTACAATCGGATCGATCCCAATCCTGTAACCGCCCGGCAAACGAATGGATTGATCGAGCAGATAACTAAACCGCCGGATGCGCTGCAATCGTGGCGACAATGGATACTCGATCCGCGCAGGGCGAATTGGATCGGGCGGAATTACAGGCGGTTCCATTGCAGCAACACTGCCACAGCTTTAGCTCACTACCAATTACACCTTAAGCAGATTTTTCCACTCGGCTTCGTCGAAACCAACCACCGCAGCTCCATCCGTCAAAAGAAATGGGCGTTTAACCAGATTCCCGTTACCGGATAAAAGATTCAAAGCTGCATCCTTCGACAAACCAGGAAGTTTGTCCTTCATTCCAAGTGCCTTGTAATCCTGCCCCGACGTGTTGAAGAGCTTTCGAATGTTTCCATCGTAAACTGCCAGCATCCGGTTGAGTTCCGTCTTCGTCGGTGGCTGTTCACGAATCGGCACCTCTTCGAACTTCAAACCGTTCGCCTTAAGCCACTGGACTGCTTTACGACAAGTGTCGCAGTTTTTGTAGATATAAACTTTCATCGCTTGAAGATCGGTTTCTTCCAGATCGGCACAACTTGCTTCATCTCGTCGATCAACCATTGGCAAGCGATAAAAGCTTCGCCTCGATGCGGAGATACTATTTCAACCCAGAGCGAAGCTTCTCCAACCGCAACCACGCCGACTCGATGCACCAGTCGCACCGATTCAACAGGCCAGCGTTTTTCCAGTTCATCAAAGAGCAGATTGAACTGATGCTCGGCCATTTTTTGAAACGTTTCGTACTCGATGGCAATGATCCGCTCCGAACCTTCCTGTGCACGAACAATCCCCGAGAAATAAAGAGCCGCCCCCATTCCACTCGATTGAACACGCCTCGCAACGAGGGCAGCCTCATCAATCGGAACCGTTGATATTGTAAGCTCCCGTTTCATCAGGTCACCCCCCCTGCACTGGTGGAAAAAACGAAACCTCGTCCCCATCGTGCAGCACGTATTCCAAAGGTTGATACTCCACTCCCACCGCGATTAACATCGAGCGATTCATCTCTGCCAGCCTCGGAAAACGTGTAAACAACTTCTCGCGAAGCGCCGCGACCGTGCTCGCTTCCGGCAACTCTTCGGTCGTCGAAGCTGTTGTCGTCAACTCCTGGAAATAGGAAAAAAATTGAACGCTTATGGTCATCACTCCGGTGCACCGTGCTGATACATCTTTGGATGCAACACTCCAACAAATGGAAGATTGCGATATTTCTCGGCGTAATCGAGGCCGTAGCCGACAACGAACAAATTCGGAATGGTGAATCCCACATAATCCGCCTTCACCTTTTCGACACGTCTCTCTGGTTTATCCAACAGTACGCAAATCTTGATCTGACGCGGCTTCAGCTTCTGGAGAATATCAGTCACCTTATGCAGCGTCTTCCCGGTATCCAGGATGTCGTCCACGAGCAAAACATCGCGCCCCTTCACATCCAGGCGCAGTTCTTTGGTGAAGACCAATTCCCTCGATTCGGTTCCCCCTCCATAGCTTGAGACTCCCATAAAATCCAGTCGCAGCGGCAGAGAAATGTTGCGAATCAGGTCAGCCAAAAACATGACCGTTCCGTTCAACAAGGAAACGATGACCGTCTCTTTACCGGTGAAATCCTTTTCAATCTGCTTGGCCATCGCGCGAACACGTTTTGCGATTTGTTCCTCACTGATCAGCACCTGTTCCACCTCCCCACGCCAGCGAGTTGGAGGTTGGATGAGTTTCTTAGTTTTTGAGGTTTTGAGCTGCTTCATGTGTTTTAGCTAAATTCAATGCAGAGTACATTTGATCAACGATCCACTCTGCTTCTTTCACACCCTTGATCCCGCTGCCAGCGATTAACGTGCGAAACCCCATGGGTGAATCGGATGTAGCACGGACACGGATCTCAAAATAACGCGTGTTCCCAACCTGCAACGAAGAATGGGCTTTGATACTTTGAATGTCACTCGCCGCCACAGAAATATCTTTACGGGCGTAGCCCCGGTTGGTTCGAACGCGCAACCCTTCGGGCCCGGCAAAAACCTCCACCGACTTGAGTAAACATTCTCCAATGCTCCATAAAGCGAGGATCGTCAATAAGCTCAGCATGACAGCAAAGAACTTGATCCCAAGACCATTTGCTTTCCAAAGAAAATAACTAGCCACGGCACATATAACAAAATAAGTGATCGCGTTCACGCTCAAGCCCCTGTTTCGCCCCCGTGCAAATGAAAATCGCAAACCATCGGCAGAGCCGTCTTCGACTAGGATTCCCGCCTTTCGAACCGCACCTGCCAGGTTGGTTTCCAACTCAAACTTCGCCGCGAATTCATTCGCACTGATTTTGCTGACGGGAATCTCAGCCAATCGAAACACCGGAACCTCGAAACTGGTAGTATAATCAATCCCCGGAACCTTCGCGCTGACTTCAAGTCGCCAACCAATGGATTCCGCTGCATCGGTCTCCCGGCAATCCGCAGGTATTTCGAAAAATACCGGAATCCCGCTTCGCCGCTGGTCGTCCTGCAGCATTTCAGCGCGTAGAGTTTTATAGTCCTCCCAAAGCAACCGCTCCACCGTCCGCTTATTTTTGCCTGTTCCGGTAGTCTCGCGTTTCAAACATTTCAAGTGAATATTAAACCCGTCTTCAGGCCGGATCTTGGTATTGGTTTGGATAACCCCGGACAAACTCCCCCCAATCGTACCGGGTATGGAAAGCATCTTGAATGTCGACGTCCCAAATTTCTTATAACGAAGAGTCGCCCGAATCGCCACCCCTGCCATTACGATTCCAATGGCGGGAAAGAACAGGACGAGCCAGGCGGTCTTATCGCGAGGGGGATTTTTGCTGACAGCGTAGATGACGGGCCAAGAGACCCCGTTCCAAAATAAGGTAAACAGCCAAAGACCGAGCACGCTTCGACGATCGGAAGAAAGGACTTCGCCTCGCGCCCAATCTTTGTGCGCGAGCCAGGGCTGAGTGGCAGATGGAAGAGTGTCTTTCACACTCGGAGCAAGTTCTCAGTTAAATGTGCTTCGAATCGTCGTGATCCTTTGCGACATAACCGGAGTCCTGGCGCTTGAAGTTCACTTCGTTCTTTTTCACGTAAGCAGCGAAGACATCGTCGGCACTCATCCCAAGCACCTGGGCCATGCTGATAAGAAAGTGAAACAAGTCCACCACTTCGACGCGGGCATTTTGTTCATCGAACTTCTGATACTTGGCCCACCATTTCCAGGGAACGCTATCGGTCAGTTCAGCCATCTCCTGGGACATCGCGCGAGTGTAGTTGAGGATCCACTTCGTTTTCTCTTCTTCGGTCATCGCGTCGGTGTTGACGCCAATGCGTTGGTTGAGCGCTTTTTGCATGCGGAAGAGTTCACGAAGTTGGTCAGCTTGTTCCATGGCCGCGCAGATTATAGAGCCAAAGAATCTGAGTCAACGAATGCTCTGCCAAAGGGAATCGTTTCAACTGTCTCCAAGCTATAAGTTTCATCCGTTTACACACCTTGTACGCAGGCCGGAATCCCTTTCCGAACCGTTTACACACCTTGTACGCAGGCCGGAATCCGTTACCGAGCCGTTTACACACCTTGTACGCGGACCGGAATCCGTTACCGAGCCGTTTACACACCTTGTACGCGGGCCGGAATCCGTTACCGAGCCGTTTACACACCTTGTACGCGGACCGGAATCCGTTACCGGGCCGTTTACACACCTTGTACGCGGGCCGGAATCCGTTACCGGACCGTTTACACACCTTGTACGCGGGCCGGAATCCGTTACCGGACCGTTTACGCACCTTGTACGCAGGCCGGAATCCCTTTACCGTTAAACCTAAATGATTTTCCCCTCACTTCACCCCAAAATGGAAGAGGACATTCTTCATCAGCTTTTGAAACTTCGGATCTGCATTCAACGCCCAGCCTGAGGCGATCGAACCGGAATTGAAAATCTTTCCGCCCTCGGCGCGCTCAGAGCCATGAGCTCCCCGGTCGGCCATGCTCTCGAAAGGTTGACGGCCAGCTTTTATTCCAAGTTCCGAGTAAAACCGCTCAAAAATGTTTTCCGCACGTTTTTCAGCCGAGGGTTCTACATTCCAGTTACAACTGTCGCACCACGAAACGTAGCACGGATCAATCGGGACAACTGCTGCGCATTTCGGGCACTGCATAGAAGATGAAACTGGGGTGGCCGGCTGCACGTTTTGCGGATTTATCTTATTCGAGCCAGTAACTATTGAACAGAGTGGAGTGACGCTCGTCTTTTCCCGTTACCAGCACGCTTGCCCTTTTCGTGCGTCCCGCCATATTCGGCCTGGAATTGAAATTTGTCGTCGCCATTACGGGAGCCAGCGGTGCGCTTTATGCGCAGCGATTATTAGATAATCTGGATGCCGTTCAGAATGAGGTACATGTGATCCTCAGTAATTACGCCCACCAGGTGGTGGCGGAAGAATTGCCCGACGGTCTTAAATTGCCAACCGGGGCGCAGATGCACAATCTGAAGAGTATGAACGTGCCCTTCGCCAGCGGCTCGAACCCACCGGATGTCATGGTGGTCATTCCCTGCTCCATGGGTACGCTCGGCCGAATCGCTCATGGGCTGAGTGACGATGTTCTATTACGGGCGGCAGATGTCGTCCTGAAGGAAAAAAGGAAACTCATCCTGGTTCCGCGCGAAATGCCCCTGAGTCTCATTCATGTGAAGAATTTCGAGCTGCTGCTTTTGGCCGGTGCCATCTTGCTTCCGGCGAACCCAATCTTCTACACAAAGCCACAAACGGTCGTGGAGGTGGTGGACACAGTGGTAGGACGAGTCCTGGATCATATGGGCATACCCCAACGGCTTGTCCCACGTTGGCAGGCGGAAAAAGACTAATTTGAATTTGAAATTTCGGGGTTGAGAAGAATCTAACTGTCTCCCAAACTATACCAACACTATGGGTGCTCAATGGAAACAAGCCGGCCGCGAGGCCAATGCTCAGAAAAAAGGTCAGGTCGTCGTCAAACTGGTGCGCGAAATCATGATCGCCGCCAAACTCGGCGGAGCTGATCCCGATTGTAACGCCCGATTGGCTGCCGCCGTGGAAAAAGCCAAAAAGGCATCCGTCTTTCGTGACACTATCGAACGCGCCATCAAGAAGGGCGCTGGCATTGGCGACGAAAAAGTAGAATACGAAACCGTAACCTACGAAGGTTTCGCTCCGCACAAAGTTCCCGTCGTTGTTGAGTGTCTTACCGAGAACCGCAACCGCACTGCCCCGGAAATTCGAACACTTTTCAAAACCGGTTCCATGGGCCAGCCTGGGGCAGTGGCGTTCTTTTTCAATCACCTCGGCGTGGTCGAAGCAACGCACCCGGACGCCACTCGGGATGCCGAAGGGGATGCCATCGAATCAGGGGCACAGGATTTTGAAGCTTTGGAAGCAGAGGAAGTTCCAGAGGGCCATAAAGGAGCACGCTTCCTGACCGATATCAAAGATCTGGATGCAGTTTCTAAAGCATTGAAGGCGGCGGGATGGAATGTCACCGCGGCAGAAATCCGCTATGTCGCAAAAGAATTCCGCGAGCTAAATGACGTTGCCCGCAAAGAAGTCACTGACTTTTTGAACGACATCGACGATCACGACGATGTCCACCGGGTCTACGCCGCGTTCAAATAACTTCCCGGCGAGTTTTTCCACTCAATTCCCATTTCTCTGGGTCGCCCGGCGATATTCGCTGGGCGTTTGCGCCGTCTTGCTTTTGAAAGCCACACTCAGGTAAGCGGCGGATTGAAAGCCCGAGACTTCAGCAACTGTTTCCAGCGGCATTTCTGTTTGCTGCAGGAGTGTCTTGGCTCGCGCTATTTTGGCGCGAAGCAACTCCTCATGCGGGGTTCGATCCATTGCTTCTTCGAATCGCCGGTAAAGCACGCTGCGAGAAATTCCAAATTTCTGCGGCAATTGTTTGATGCTCAATCCGTGGCAGGCATTTTCTCGAATGTAGCGGACTATTTCTGCGACCAGGCGATCTTCCAAAGCAGTTACATCGGTCGACTTACGAGTGATGATTCCCGAAGGAGGAATCAGCATCGCAGGAACTTGTCTTTCCCGGATTTTACCGGCCATCAATTGATGCAACAGTTTTGCTCCCTCATAACCTACTCTCTCCGCATCGTCGATCACGCTGGAAAGCGGCGGGTTGGATAAACGGCAAACCTCTTCATTGTTATCCACGCCGATGACTGCAACCTCCTCCGGCACATTGAGGCCAGACCGTTGGCAAGCATCCAGCAACCGCTGAGCATGGTTGTCGCTGCAGGCCATCAGCCCAACCGGTTTCGGCAATTGGCCCAACCAGGTGGTTAACTGCTCCTGCACAGCCTCCCAGTCGGGCAGCGTCTGCGGTCGGATGACAGAGAGATAATGGAATGTGGCTGAAGTTTCCGCCTGAACCCTGGTGGCAAAGCCTTCCCGTCGTTTGTCTGACCAAAGGGATGCGCAATACCCGGCAAATGCAAAATGTTTGAATTCGCGCTCGATTAGATGCTCGGCAGCAAGAATGCCAATCGCACGATCATCATTCGTCACGGAAGGGAGTTTGCCATCCTCCCTGAATGCGAAGAGCTCAACCGTCGGAATGCCCGATTTCTTTAATCGCTCAGCCCTGCTCGGCGTGTCTATGTAAGTAAGGATCCCGTCTCCTTCCCAATCTTTGGATCGGCCTTCCGGATATCGACTGTCGGATTGTGGGTCCAGAAATAGTGACCATGGACCATAGGCATCCACATAATCTGCGATTCCCTTCAAGATACGTCGACCGTGCGCACGCGAGTTGTCGATACAAACCGCCACGTGCGGAGATCGCTTAACAGCGGGAACTTCGGACGGGTGCATGCATTCGGGGATAACAAAGAAAGGGCTGGGACGAAATCGAAAACTGTCCAGATATCTTGTTGCCTGTAACGTACACACGATTTTGGCCGCTGGGGCCGGATGCACTTCAGTTCAGGATATTTCCGAATCAAAACTGACCACTTGGCCAATCTGTTTCGACCCCTTGAGCACGGATACGATTTTGAAAGTCCGCCAGCAAGTTGCCCTTGGCGCGGATTGCACGAGGCTCCGCTTTTTTCTCCAAGGCATAGGCAACAAGCAAACCCACTGATTCACCAATATTCCATTCGACGGGATGCAAACGATAGCAGCCATTCGTGATGTGGGTGGTGCCAATGTTTTTACAAGCCGGGATCAAATTGTTGACCCGCACCGGAAGCAGGCAGCCAAGCGGTATTTGGAATGGCAGCGAGGGAATATCTATATAGTTATCGCCGCCAGTACTAGGATGAAGATCGATGTTGTAGCTTCCGGTACCGACTGAATCCTTAAACTTCTCTGCCACCACTTCGTTTTCGGATTTGCCCGTAAACTCTGCGCGAGCTTGTCTGCCGACATGTTGTTCCTTCACCGTCGCTTCTGACTTTATCCTTCGCGCTTCTCGTATGTAGGGATACTTGGCCATGCCATCCTCGGTTCCGAGAATATCTCCCCGCAGGCTGAGTTCAGGATACCCCTGCCCTGTTCCATCATCACGAGGCGCTTCGGTTTGCAACCAATAGAATAGAGCATGACTTAGTTCCTTGCCCCCTTGCACATGTTTCGCAGCCTCTTCTTCAGGCACTCCGGCAAGGGGGCCGGGGAGATAATCGTTCTGTGGCCAATTCACGATACTGATGTCCCCTTTGTAAAACCCCGGCGTGAAATTTTCTTTGTTCGTGATCCTTCGGTAACGGAACCAACTGGAAGTGCCGAGTGATGTATTGGTGTCGATAAACGGCAGTGTCCGCGGCTTCAACGTGTTTGGATTGCTATAAGTAAATGAAAGCAACTTCCCGGACCACGGCGGTGTAAGTTTAGGAACGTAATCACGCCACAATTCATAGTTTCGTGGTTTATCTCCGACGTTGTTTGTGCCCGCCACGTAGTCGATTGCAAAACAAACGGTGAATGCCTGCTGATTCAGCGGATCGCCTTTTTCGGCAGCGTGTAACTCACCGGTCTCCGCTTTGGATTCAGAACCCATCACAAATTCTGTTTTGGTCAGGGGCAACAAATCTCCAAGTTCTGTGGCATCCACAAAGTAGGGCGCACGTAGAACTATTTCGTTGCCCGAGCGAAGACTCCGCACCTTCAAGGCGGTCACCTTATCGCCATTTACGTCCGCACTGATCACCTTTGTTTCGAGAAGCAAAATCAGTTTTCTGGAATTCAGATAGGGATTGAACAGTTCATGGAGAACCGCCAGAGAAACGCGAGGCTCATGAGCCACGCGCGAAACAGATCCATCCCCTGGATTCAGGTTCCAACGAGAACGGGC
Source organism: Limisphaerales bacterium (assembly GCA_046597605.1). GTDB lineage: Bacteria > Verrucomicrobiota > Verrucomicrobiia > Limisphaerales > JACDHS01 > JACDHS01. Next base: position 19,192 of record JBKJKE010000005.1, read on the forward strand.
CGTTTCTGTTAAAGGGTAATTGCGCCGGTAATAATCGCGGATAGCTACACGAAACTCCCGGTAGGAGCGAGTGCCACCGAACTGTTCGATCCAACGATGCTCATCCATGGGCACTCCCTGTTGGGTGATCTGCCCTCCGATCCAGTCTGTCTCTTCAGTCATGATCACTCTGAGTCCAGCTCTCAAAGCGGTCAGTGCTGCCGCGCACCCGCCCAGGCCGCCACCCGCGATCACGACGTCTGCCGTGAGTTCATTTTTGCCGAGCTTTGCCACGGCGCTTTCCTGTTGTGCCCGCGCCGAGGTAGTTGTCAGGATCGTTGCGGAGGAGAAAACTGCTCCCCCAGTGGAAATCATCTGCAAAAAGTCGCGGCGTTTCATGCGCGGAATGTTTCCTGAAAAAACGAAATCAAGTCGAGCGCGTACATCTAAACGAAAGATTTTGTTGGCGGCCCGAAGGCTAGGCTGGAAGGTTCTACAAATGACTCGTTCATCAAAGTTGCCGGTGGCATTCACAATCGCTGGGTCGGACAGCGGGGGTGGGGCCGGGATACAAGCTGACCTCAAGACTTTTGCTGCGCATGGAGTGCATGGCACGACGGCGATAACGTGTCTGACCGCACAAAACCCAAAAACCGTGATAGGCATTCAAGCGGCGAAACCAGAAATGGTACAACAACAGATCGCCGCGGTCTTTGCAGAACTCAGACCCGCTGCGGTAAAGACGGGGATGCTCTTCTCGGCAGCAATCATTGAAGTTGTGGCGACATGGTGGAGAAAGAAAAACATGCCCCCCTTGATTGTTGATCCGGTGATGGTCGCGACCAGTGGAGCCAGGCTCCTGAAGGATTCAGCGATCCGAGCGCTCAAAAAGGATCTCCTGCCTAAAGCTACGCTCGTCACGCCCAATCTCGATGAAGCAGCCATTTTGGTAGGGCACAACCTTTCCTCTATTGAAGATCTGCGGGAGGCCGCTAGAACGATCGCCGGAGAGTTCGGTTGCGCGGCTTTGGTAAAAGGAGGGCACCTTCGGGGCGGGAAAGACGCTATCGATATCTTTTTTGACGGGGATACCGAACTACTATTGGCCGCGCCTTTCGTAAAAAACGTTTCCACCCACGGGACCGGATGCACCTATTCAGCTGCGATTGCAGCATACCTCGCGCTCGGACATGCTTTGCCCGAAGCAGTTGAGAACGCGAAAAATTACATCAGCAATGCAATCGCCCAAAGCCAATCCACCGCGCTGCATTCAGTCCTAAATCACTTTCCCAAAATCGATGCGAAACGACGACATCAGTTGACCTGCTCCTGTATTCAGTGCCGCTAGCCGAAATCGAGAATATCATTTCTGTGCGATGTTATTTGTTTTATGATGCCTTTGAATGAAGTTTTTTGGGGCTCTATGTATCCTGGTTGCCAGCACTTTTTGCGCTTGGGCCGTGCCACTAAAGGTTGAATTTCGTCACCCACATCGTGCGACCTTCGAGATAGACCAAGCCAAAGCAAAGTCCGGCGAGCCCTGGATCGAAGCCGTCCCTTCAGGCACTACCAATCGAGTGGAACTGGGAGCACGGGTGGTTATCCATGTAGACCTTGGGGAAAATCTGGCTAAGTCATTGCGCGGCAGATCCCTGAAGAAATCACGGCAGATTACACCCACGCTTTTCATATTGCAGGCAGCGGATGCACTTACTGCGATCCGGGAAGCAGAGATCATCGCGAAATTGCCCCATGTTCTTGCCTGCTATCCAGTGACTCGTCACGAGGCGGTGTTGGATGGGGCATTTGCCCCCTTTCCAAACGACAACTATTTTCATCGCTTCGTGGTCACCGGAACTAACGGCAGTGGAATCTGGGGCCAATGGAATCTCGAAAACCGAACACCACAAGGAATTCAGATGGGACCGGACATCGCTATTCGCAGCGCGTGGCCGTATAGCCGAGGCGAAGGAATAACGGTGGCGGTAGCTGATTCGGGAATCGAAACTACCCACCCGGAACTTTCACGTAGCACCGCAGGTGCCCCTCACTTTAATTTCGCCAACTCCACGACCAACATCAATCCTACTGATGGATCCTCCACCTGGGCACACGGAACCCTGGTCGGAGGAATCATAGCAGCAGAAGCAAACAATGCCCGGGGATTGGCAGGAGTTGCACATAACTCCAAGCTGGCCGGCTGGGTGATTCTACATACGAACACCCTCCTTGTGGGGGAAGAGCAATTAATGGACCTGTATCAATACCGCTCTAATGTAGTTTCGGTCCAAAATCATAGTTGGGGAAAAGGTGGGGTTGGAATTCTGCGGCCTATGGGGCTGCTTGAATCCATTGGCTTCTCGAATGCCATCTTTTCCGGGCGGGGCGGTCTGGGTTCTATCCTGGTTCGTGCCGCCGGAAATCGTCGCACCGAATCCTTTTCACCCGATGATCGAGGAGAGACAGCCAACCCGTGGGCTATCACTGTAGCGGCTGCGCGTATTGATGGCAGGGTCGCCAGTTATAGTGAACCGGGTACTTCTGTGCTCGTCGCCGCGCCCAGCGGTGACTTCGATTTTCCATACTTGTTCTCGAGCGATTTGGTCGGCACACGCGGGCAGAATCAGTTCGGCTTTTTCCCTCCTTACCAGGATCTCAGCGATTACGGGTTTAATTCCCTGGGTTTCTCTGGCACGTCGGGGTCAGCACCGCAGATTTCCGGCATCGCGGCCCTGCTCTTGTCAGTGAATCCAACGCTCACTTATCGCGACGTTCAACAAATTTTTCTTCATTCCGGGAAACACTGGGATCAGTTGGATCCTGACTTGAAAACAAATTCGGCGGGTCTCCCTGTCAGCCATAACCTCGGCTACGGCATTCCAGATGCGGGAGAGGCAGTTCGTTTGGCCAGTACTTGGCAAAATCGCCCTGCCCTCACCAGGATCTCCATTTTATCCACCAATGAAACCCCCGTTCCGGATGCCGGTCTGCGAGTGTTGATCTCTGGAGAAAATTTACCCCCGTTGTTAAGTTCCATCATCGCCTATCCAACCCAGCGAGGACCTCAACCGGATGTGAGCACTTCCCATTTGCCGCTGGTAGATGTTGGCACCGCAAGCAGTCCAATCGCGCAGGATTTGACCGGGCGGGGAGCAGTCACGGTTCGCGACGCGACGGCATTTGCTACTAAAATAGATTTTGCGGCAGCTGCGGGTGCGCCCTTTGTCATCCTGTGCAACAACTCTACAAATCCATTCTTTGCCATGGCGGCCACCGATTTCGTAAAGATCCCTGCTGTCCTTATCCCCAAAGTGGAAGGCGATTTGCTCCGCACTTACATGAGCACCAACGCGGCTGCAGCACATTTGGCACTGAACAGTGCAACCTACAGCTTTAGCGTCTCGAATACGTTGAGTTGCGAACACGTTGGCGTGCGTGTGAAATCGAACCACCCACAGCGTGGCGACTTGCGTGTCACGCTGGCATCCCCTGGCGGGACTCGCAGCATTCTCCAAACTCTGAATAGCGATTCCCAAGCCTTCCCCGGAAGTTGGACGTATATTTCCACACATCACTTCTACGAGAGCTGCGCCGGAACGTGGACGGTGGCGATCACTGATGAGTTCAGGGGCGGAGAGGGTGCGGTTCAGGAGGTTGAATTGATCGTTTGGGGAACATCCATTGTGGATTCCGATTACGATGGCCTCCCGGATGACTGGGAATTCTCGCACTTTGGAACCCTGTCAAGTAACCCGACCTCCGACCCGGACACCGACGGATATAATAATGCCCGGGAATATATTCTGGGCACAAATCCTCTGGTGGCAAATGCGCCACTGATCATTAACCTCTCAAGGTTCAACAACAGCTACTACCGGGCAGGTTGGCCGAGTAGCACTCATTTCGATTACGAAGTCTGGTCTGGAACCAACGTAAACAGCCTTATGTTGATGACGATTGTCCCCGGCAAGTTCCCGGAGAGCGATTGGATCCTACCGGCGACAAATGCGGCTCAATTCGTCCGTATCCTGCAAAAGCCGAAGTAAGTGGCTTCCGCCATGCTTAATAAAGGGTATTAGCATTTTTGACTACAGGTCTGGAGGGAGATTTTGACTCGCTTGGGAGTTCCAAAATCTGTTAATAATCCTGCAATGATCCGCCTCTTCCTTCTATCCGTTTGTGCTTTGTTTATTGGGAAGGCAGCCGCGAAAGACAGCCTCAAGTTTCATTTTCGCGATGAACGCTCCAAAACCTTCGTCGTTGAAAATTGGACAAACTCCGTTTCAGCTAAGAATGCAAAACGCGATTGGATCCGACTGCGTTCGGAAGAACACCCCGATCAAGTATTTGAAAGTAGCGCCCGCATTGCATTGCAACTCAAACCGGGCAGCGACCCGGCAGCGGTGCTTTCTAAAATAGATCTGCAAGTCATTCAGACGGTCAACGACTTCACGTTCATTCTATCAGCAGCAGACGCCGAAACGGCAGCCCAACTGGCCCAGCAATATTCCAAACTTCCAGAGGTGCTCAATTGCGTTCCAGTGATGCGATCCTCGAGTGTCGGACTGCAGACCCCGGTAGCAGCTGTTCCAAACGACACTTTGTTCTCGAGCCTATGGCATTTGCAAAACGCCTTTTATCCGGGAGTGGATTTGAACATTCGGGGCGCGTGGCCTGTGACACGCGGGGAATCGGTTGTGATAGGAATGGCTGATCAAGCCATCGACATTGCACATCCTGATCTTTCGCCGAGGGCTATGGGAGGGTTTCATTTTAACTTTGTTACTGGCACCACCAACCTGGCACTAACGGCTGCGGACACGCACGGAACTTCGGTCGCAGGTCTGGCGGTAGCTGAAATGAATAATTCACGGGGTGTTGTCGGCGCAGCACCCCAGAGTCGTTTTGGAAGCTGGCGTATCTTCACTCCTAATGGGGCGATCACCGATGACCAACAACTGATGAACATGTTTCAGTATCGCTCGAACTCGGTTGCGGTGCAGAACCACAGCTGGGCCAGCACCAGTCGCAGTCTCTACTCGATCGGCTTTCTTTCGAAGATCGGAATCGACGCCGCAATCCAAAACGGGCGCGACGGTAAAGGAGTGATCATGGTACGCAGTGCTGGGAATCGACGTCTTGGTGGTTTTGAGGGGAACATCTATCTTGACCTCGCAGGCAATGCAAACGATGACGGATTTTGCACGGACCCAAACGTCATTGTCGTCGGAGCCGCTCGGGCCAACGGGCGGGTGGCGCGTTATAGCAGCCCGGGTGCAAATATCCTCGTCGCGGGGCTCAGTAATGAATCGAACGGCGATGACACAACATCGATCGACGGCCAATACCCTGCCCTGACCACCACTGCCCCGGATGGCGCTTATACCAATTTCACGGGGACTTCGGGTGCCGTGCCTCAAATCGCTGGCATCGCGTCACTAATTCTCAGTGCGAACCCGAGCCTCACTTACCGGGACGTGCAACAAATCCTGTTGCTCTCATCTCGTCATTTCGATTCGCCTGATCCAAGCCTCCGAACCAACGGCGTTGGCCTCAAGGTAAGTCATAACCTGGGCTTCGGAATACCTGACGCCAGAACCGCAGTCTTGCTCGCCAAAGCGTGGATCAATCGGCCAGCGAGGCAGAAGCTCACTTTTGTCAGCGAAGAACAGAAAACCATTCCTGACCAGGGATTTCTGGTTCGGACAACCGGAGCAAATGTGCCCGGGGAACTTTTTTCCATACCGGCACGAATGCCGAAAGAAGGGGCCCATCCCGACTTCGCTCCCGGCGAAATGTTCCGTCCGGATGCGCCGATTGATGAGCTGCGTGTGGTCTACGTGGGACAAGCTACCAACACGATCAATACGGACTTGAGAGGAAAGGTCGCATTGATTCAGCGCGGTGGAGCCTCGTTTTTCGAAAAAGTAAAACGGGCTGAACAAGCGGGTGCTCGATCCGCCATTGTCTTTGACAATGTTTCCTCAAGCAATCTGTTGCTGATGAACATGACCAATTTCGTGAGCATCCCCTCGACCTTCATCGGAAAAACCGCAGGCGATGCTCTTGTGGAGCAGAGTTTAAACAATCCAGAGGCCCGTGTTCAACTGCGCCTCAACCCCGCTACTTACACCTTCAACGTTACGGATCCGCTTTCGCTAGAGCACGTGGGGCTGAAGATCAGGACGGACAACCTGCGCCGTTCGGATATTCGCATTACTCTGACCTCTCCCCAAGGCACTCGAAGCATTTTACAGCGGGCCAATAATGACCCCAGCACCAATGCCCCCATTGATTGGACATACATCTCGACCCAACATTTTTACGAAAGCAGCGTAGGCACCTGGACTGTTCAAATATCTGATGAATTGGCTGGTGCAGAAAGTTTTGCCTATTACATGGAACTCCAATTGTACGGAGTACCTATCGCTGATACAGATGCAGATGGTCTGGATGATAACTGGGAAACGGCCAGTTTTGGGAATCTGAATCCAAGAGCACACGAGGATGCAGATCAGGATGGATTCTCTAATGTAAAAGAACTCCTCCTGGCCACCCACCCAATACAACACAACGGGCCACAAATCACTCAGCAACCCATTCACCGCACCAGCACCATCGGCAAAACCGTTTCTTTCGATGTACAGGCCATCGGCATGCAACCGTTGTTCTATCAATGGAAATTCAAAGGAACAAATCTGTTGGGGGCCACCCAATCTTCCCTGACGCTTACGAACCTGAAAGCATCTCAAGCAGGAACCTATGCAGTCGAAGTCAGCAACCTCTCGGGTTCCATCCTGAGCACGAATGCACAGCTCGGCTTTTTCACCTGCGCTTTCACAACAGCAGCGTCTCAAACCAACTACACTTTTGAGCGTGGTAGCGGCTTCATTTCGGTTACAGCCAGCAACGGTTGCTCCTGGGGGGCAGCAAGTTCCCAATCGTGGCTAACTTTCACTTCCACGACTAACGGCTCAGGAGATGGATCCGTATCTTTTTCCGTGGGGACAAACCTCGGCCTTCCACGCACGGCTACCATCACGATCGCAGGCAGGACGCATTCGGTTTCACAAGCGGGAGCCTTTCTCCCGCAATCGCTGGGAAACCGCTCCATTCTGTTCTACCCCGATCCTGGTAGTGCCATTACAAATCAATTGCTCCTGGTGGTAGCGCCCAACGGAACCGCCGCGCAACTATTCGCAGTCACCGGGCTCGAACTACTACAGGCGGTGGATTGCACCTTTGTTTTAAACCCTTCAGGCACCGCTACATTGTCCTTCAATGGAACTCAAATCACCTTCGATTTCGCTTCGGGGACAGCCGGTACATTCGAGGCCATTGATTTGCTGGGTGAGTCATTCCCGGGGACGTTCGCATTGCTCGAAAGCGGCCCCGACTTTAATGCGGATGGACGAACAGATCTCCTTTTCCACGGCAGCAATCGTGTGCTCTACACATGGATGCTGAATCGAAACGCCTTTCTACGGAACGCTGCCGTGCGCCAGGCTCTCCCCTCTAACATTGGATGGAGAGTGGCAGGTGCGACTGATCTGAATGGCGACGGTTTCACCGATGTTTTGTTCCAGAGTGGCACCCGGCACGCCGCGTGGTTCATGAACAAAACAAGTTACATGACTAGTCAGTTCCTCAATACTCCAGTGATTTCCAGCGCTTGGCACAGTGTGGCTCTTGGCGATTTCAATGATGACGGCAAAGCCGAAATTTTGCTGCAGAATAACGTGAACGGCCGACTCACCGCCTGGTTCCTCACTGGCAACAGCGTGACAAAGTCCGCAGGGTTTTCCAGATCCCCAACGTTGGGTTGGCGCGTATTCGCTGCCGGAGATTTCAACGGTGATCGTAAAACAGATATTCTGATGCAGCACACAAGCAACCGTACGCTGATCGTGTGGTATTACGACGGTTTTACGTTCGCAGGCAGCGGTCCATTGCGAGGCGGGCTCGCGCCTGCGCCCGGTTGGAGAGCAACTGGAATTGGTGACTTTAACGCCGACGGAAAGAACGATGTTATCTTTCAGACCGCGGACGGATTGATGTTTGTTTGGTACATGGATGGCAGGAACTGGATTGGGGCCGCCCCAATTCGCAAAGGCATTGCCCCAACTGCGACAGGAAAGTTCGTCGCTCCAAACTAACCTGCTTGCCAAGGGGTCACCTTAGAGTGAATTGATAGCGTACTCCGCGTGTTACGGGGTCGATTCAGAATGAATTGATAGCGTACTCCGCGTGTTAGGGGGTCAATTCAGAATGAATCGATAGCGTACTCTGCGTGATACGGGGTCAAATCAGAGTGTTAGGAGATAACATAGCAACCGGGCATGTCGGAGCCGTCAGGGAGGGCGTAAATCTCAGACGTTTTCCGGCAAAGCCGTTCGATCAGGCGTTTGCGCTTTCTTTCATGCTTTCAGGATCTACCCCAACTCCTCGGCACCATTCCTGGTAGGCAAATGGCGAAATTTCAGAAGGTTTAATTTCGCTGCGACCACCCCAAAACACGTTCGTATAGCTCACCGGAATTCCGCATTGCTTCAAATGCTCGTCAATGGCCGCTTTGTGGGCCAACACGACTGGTTTTTCCATGCCGTGAGCCACGCCCATGACGTTAACGTTGTGAAACTCCGGGCCACCTTCACGCCAGTAGGCATGGGTCATGATGTAGTGCCGCCCGACTTCCCTGCCCGCTTCGATTTCTCTTCCCGGTGGCACGGCCCAATGAAACAATGCATTGAATCGAGTTACCCGATCCCCGTCCTTCAAGGTTTTGACATGTTCCAGGAAGGTGGAGAACCGTCCGATGATTTTGCGGCGATTCAGGTCTTCTGCAACTTCACAGAACTTTTCCAACGGAACGCCCGCTTCGGTCGCACGACCGCGCCAGATGTCGGAGACCAACTCTTCAACCTCAAACTCACGCTTCAATGCAGTCAAGATTCGCCATTCAAGCTCGTTTAAGGTCGCAATCGACACTTCAGTGACATCCGCCGGAGCATCCGCTTTGGCTCCCGGTTCCATTCCCCGGCGACGAATATGCCCGACTCCGAGAGCGAACAACCGCTTTGCGGGCATCAAACGAAAATGAACAGCGCCAGTTTGTGTTGCGAGGAATTCGCAATGTTTTCGGAGGGAATAGCCTTGAGGCACCTTTAAGGTCGTCCAAAGCTTGTAGTTGGAGCCAGCGGTGACTGCGTCCGTAGAACGTGTGACGACATGTCCGGAAAAGGGATCCTGCTGGAACATGTAGTCGAAGGCAGAATCCAGTTTCTGCTGCGGCACTTCCCAGGCCACCAGGGAACCTTGCGCGAGATTAGTGGCTAACAGAGTCTGTCGCACTCTGCGCACCGTTCCACCTTCGAGCATTGCGCGAATGCGTTCAATGACGACTGGCAACTCAACTCCGGATTGTCGTGATATCTCGCCGAGGGGATCACGTTGGAACCCTTGAATCTTATCTTCTGAAACTGCGAGGATCTTCTGGTTGATCGGATCGCTGATTTCAAAAGGGACACTGGTCGAATTCATCGTGAACCATTACTAAACTTGCTGTTCATTGACGACATTTATCCACGTTCTCCTCCGGTCAAGGCACCTGTACCACGCGATAAAACAGCGTCGGGGCATTCGCGATCGGCGCGGATGTGAAGTTCGAGACCGGTCCTGTCGCTGTCACCGGAGCACCTACAACGGTCCAGGTGATAGGATTGATAAGATCAGGTGATGACTGCACCTCGTACGTTTCGCCGTTCACGCTGTTCCACTGGAAGGACAGCATTCCACCGGCAGAACTCAGCGAAAAGATCCGGATCGGCGATGTACTCGGCAAGACACCGTTGGTGGTCACCACCGCGTGAATAGTAAAGTTTACATTGAACGCTTCATTGTTCGGAACAGCGATAAACCAATCACCGTTCAGAGTTGGCAACAGAGCATTTGTAGCGAGCACAACCTGTTCACCCGTAGTTCCTGTATTTGCACTGCTGTAATCGAACAGCGTGAGACTTGGGAGGTTACCACGCCTGATCAACATATCCACGTTGCCAGTCAGATTGACCAATTCGAACAACACCGATGGATTCGATTGGTTGATCGTCAGTTTGTAGAAGTTGGTTAACAACGCACCGGCCCTCGTGACACCATTCTGAGGGACGCCAGACACCAGCGTGATGATGTTGGTTTGGGCGGCCAACGTCTCCGTTACCCGCACCTGGTAAGTCACTGGACCACCGCTTTGATTAAGGACGCCGATATACCACGAACCCGAGGTCAGCGGCACTGGTTGTGATGTCGGCGTCACCGTGACCAGCTCGTTCGCCACGCTAAGATTTTGGCTCGTGTAATCGTAGCTATTGTAAGTCGGCACAGGGGTTCCTTTGCGCAGGAACAGATCCACATCCCCCGTCGGATTCAAAATTTCGAAGTCTGCCGAAATAGCGTTCGTCGAAACTTTGAACTCATAATATTGCATGGCGAAACCGGCAGGAATGGTGTTCGTGTAAGGCACCTGATTGGTCAATGACGGCACATTCAACGTTTGAGGCGTTAGATTGAATTCCACTTTGAGAACGAAATTATTGCTTTCAGCGGAATTAATGTTTCGAACTCCCAGGTAATAGCGACGTCCCGGTTGCAACGCTGGCGTAGAACCGATGGTGTCAATCACGTAGGAATTCTGTGCAGAGGTAGCAAACAGAGAAAAATCTCCCGGTCCTGAACTCGTTGGCAACGCATTCTGATTGAACAGCAGTTCAATCGCCCCGCCAGTCAGGCTCGTCAGTGTATTCGTTGCCGCAGTTGCGTTGATTGGCACCTGCACCACGAAATAAGTGATACTATTGGAAACAGCCGCGTTGGTCGATGTGACACCGTCCATCAAAGGAATGACGGTCGGGTCCGGGCCACCCTCTGTGAGTCCCAATTCCAACTGCCAACTAATCGACCTGGCGTTCAAGGCTGCGCCCAGGCGAGTATCCCAAACTTCCAGTGTCCAATCTCCCTTCGCTTCTTCGCCAACCAGGAGATTCAAAGACTCTTCCGGATGATAGAATTGACCCGAAAATTTACTGAGCTGCAGTGAATCAATCCATACTCCGTTCGTTTGACCTGCAATTTGGATGGTGAAATTAGTCCCCTGCGGCGAAACCAACGTCTTGAATGTCGCCCAATTGGTCCCGGAGGTGAACACGTTGGTGCTACCTCCTGAAATCACAAGCGACTGTGATGTGGGTGCGTTCGTCGGTGGGTTGCTCGAATCGAATCGTCCAGCGGAACCAGCGAGAACGATAGACCGAAGTTCGTTGGTAGATATGGCGCGATTATGGAAACCAATCTCGTCTAGTTTTCCAGTAAACTCTGTCGTTGGTCCCGTAGGAATGCAGTCACTCATCCCGAATCGCAAAGCGGCGGTATTCGTTAAATTGAAAATTCCCGCTGATAACTTCGATGCGGACAGCACGCCGTCGATATACGTGGAAAATAGGCGTCCCTGCCGGGTAATAGCCAAGTGATGGTACGCTCCATTATTGACGGCAGTCGGAGCAATATAACTGTCGTACAACCCCTGAGAGGGGTCATTTATCTCAAACTGAATGCGTCCGTCTCCGATCCCGTTATTCCCCATCAGAATGTTCCAGAAATTACCGGGCCCACAGCCGGCACGTTTTGACATCACATAAGAATTTGGTGTAGCCGTGGTATTCATCCAAAACTCGATGGTAAAGTCATTCGTTCCAAAGTTACCTGCTCTGGTTCCGCAATTAACGTGGCTCTTCGTAGCATTGTTCAACTGAAACGCTGAGCCTACCAAACCCGCGGCGAAGGTGGCCCCATTAACCATGGTCGCATTCTGACCACCGATCACATCATTGGTCGTATTGTCCGCTGTCCACCAATTGATAAGGCTCGAGTGCGGTCTGCGGTGCATGAAGCTGAGAATAAACCGTTCCCGGGGTGCATTCGTAAAGGCTCGTGTCACCGCCCCATCGGGCCCATTAGTCGTTCCGGGACGCACATTGATGGCAAGAACGTTCGTTCCGCTGTGGGCATAAGCAACCTCTGTTTGTACCGAGACGTTGCTGGCAGCAACACTCCAACCTTCAACCGTGCTTCCGATGGAGTAATTAGACACTCCCGCGGTCTCGAAACTGTTGGATAGAATCACCCCATTGGTTCCTCCAACCCCATATGGCGGCTGGGCAAATTTGATCAGCTCCGTCGTCGCATTGGTTGTCTCTGTAAAGACCATATAGTTGACAGGTGATGAAACCTGTTCTTCTACGAGGCTGAAGCCATCAACCAGCATTCCGAGGTCGACTGCACTGACTCTCAAGAGAGTTCCGCTGGCTGGCGCAACAAATTGCACACTGTTCGTCTGCCACACGGAAGTGCCTGTGTGGGTGTTTGTTATCACACCAGTTAGTCCCACTCGGCCCACTGGAGTCGGGAAGATGGAAACCCGATCAACTACGATGTCGCTCCCGGCTTCTGCGCCGAAATCGGCGAATTTGAGGGTAGCTGAACTGTTCCCTGGAGGCACCGTAAACGAGATCGTTTTCGTCTCCCAAGTAATCGGATTATTGTTTATCACGGGCAGCGGATAGCTCTGAGCCGCAATAACGCCATTTGCGGTCGTGCTAATTGATACATTCAAGGTGGCAGTTTCGCCGGGTGTTCCGTATTTGGAGATATCGAACTCAACCTGGTAGGTTCGACCTCCGACCACGGGAAATGCCTGAAAAACAGAACTTCCAAAGATGTCATTGGTTCCAATGACGGCAAAGAATGAACCACTTGAGGCACTGCGGTTACCAATGGCTCCGCTGACACCCGTTCCCGATTCAAACGTCCAATTCGTCGGCCCAAACTCAAATCCTGGATTTTTGAATAGATTTGTTGAGATCCCACGGTAGGCATAGCTCAAGGTGTACCGATTGCTCTGGACGGTTGGAAGATTGCGAGTAATAAAGCTGTCGTTGAGATCGGCGTAATTCGCACCTTGGAAGGCACCGACGGCATTGTTAACCACCGTCACCTTGTTGGATCCTACCGTCCAGCCATCAACGATGGCAGGACTGGCGTAATTCGCCGGCACGACTCCTTCAAACCCACTGCTCATCACCTGAACACTATTAGTGCTCGATATGGGAACATCGCTTCCGAGACCATTTGTCGTATTCCACCCACGGTTTTCAAACAGAAGAATCCGAGTACCCACGGGGCTCACCAGGTGCATGGAAAGATCGGCCACACGGGGATGTTCAATGCGCACGCCTACTTCCACTTCAGCCACCAATCCCTCGTTCGTCACATTAATGACGAGGTTCGTCAATGCATCATCAAGGATCGGGACTTGGTTTGTTGATGTCACGACATCAATCCCTACTCCAGTAAGATCGCGACCTATCCTTTTAATCCAGCAAACTTCCACAGGTGACGCACCCGGATTGCGGAACATGATATAATAGGTGCCCCGACGCAGACGTGGCACATCTCCCAGTCCAATGCTGATCGACCCGGCGGGAGCTGGTATCGAGGCAAAATGATCGTACTCGGTCGTGGTCGGGATCTGTCCACGTCGCACGTATACTTCAATAGGTCCAGATGCAAACTCGGCAGTGATCGTTAAATTGGTCGCTCCGGCAGGAACTCTAATAGAATCATATCGTTGGCTGTTCGCGAAAATCGTTCGACAGATCTCCGCAGAAACAATCTCCGGCCCCCCATCATCCGGTGCTTTTGGCTGCGCTTCGGCCAGGAAACTCACGTTCAGAACACTGCCCGTGTGACTGAGCGCATTGTCGGTTACCGACAAAGACCACAAGCCAAATGCCTTGTCTCCAACGAAATCGGCCAGGCTACCCGGACCATCTGTCGGCACGGCGTCGGGCGTATCTCCTTCATCCAAATCATTGTAGAAGTTGGTGACCACCCCACTGCTTTTGCCATCCATCGGTCCATGATTATTGAGATAGACGGATTTCCTGCCGCCGTATCTTGAAAATACACCGACCAGGTCACCAAATAACTGGTGGTCAAAGGCCGTGGTAACAATCAAACATCGAATATCAAAGTCCACCGGCATGATTCCAAGCACTTCAACGGTGCCTGGATCAAACGGGGATCCATCTTCAATCACCGCCGGTAAGGGGAAGAACAACGGACGTACCCCGTTTCCATCCTGGGCCGCAAACGGGAGCGCGCTGGCGATTGCCAACAAACCAAATTCCGCAGAACGCTGATCTTCGGATTTAACGCCAATATAAAAAACCTGATTCGAAACGGAAGCAGAATTAGTCAGAACGATCAGTTCATTTCCACCGCGGGTCACAGACTTGAACGCCTGATTGACGGTAGTTTGATTCAGATTTGTTAGGTTTTGATTTGTTGACACGAATAAATCGATATCCGCGTCCAAATTTCGAAGACTTGGTACTTGGTAGTCGCGGGTAGCAACTCCAGACAAATCCTTGGAACCAAAGGCTGCAAAAGCCACGTTGGTGTAACCGGACTGATTGGTGAAAACATAGAAACGCCACTGGTTTAGCGTACCATTGGTTTGAGTCTGCAACTCATACGGGTTATTGGCCCCGACTCGTTGCCCATTCAATAATGCCAAGGAGTATCCAGGTCCGGGCAGTCCTCCATTCAGATTGGTCAGGGATGTTACATTCGCGCTGACAGCGCCACTCGAGGTGAAGTTGGTAAAGCTCAGGGCATTGGTAATGCTCAAGTCACCAGACGACACGACCAAGGCATAATCCTGCCGTATGCCATTGGGTTGGGTCGTTACTGCATTCACATTCACCCGTTTGCCGACCACCGAGATCGCGTAACGAGTGCCGACAGGAGAGTTCAGGTAGATGTTCTCTACATTGTTCACGATGTCCCGATCGCCATTCAAAACCACGGGAGGAAGGTTGGTGTCTTCGAGGAACAGATTTACCCCTGAGAAATCGCCACCACCGGGGAAGTAATTACCAAAATACACGTCGCCGGTATCCAGGTTGGTCACAACCAAATCCAAGTCGTTTACCAGCTTGATGCCCACCGCAGGGTTACCCGGAGGATCGGTCCAAACCAGTGACACACGTATGGGCGCAAACTGAGCGTCTTCGGTCACAAGCAACTGGCGCGTTTGAATTTCGTCGGTTGCCAGGGCGTTGGTTTGCGATTGATCAACAAACAACAATGGACCCGAATCCTGAGCACCCGGAAGCATTCGTCCGAGGCGCGGCAATCCCCATCCTTGAGCATTGAATGCCACTTCCGTGTTCAAATCGTAAGCTGGACCTGCCGAGCGAGCACTGTTGATGAGCAGCGCTTTCATGAGGGCGGGACTGGCGTTGCTCACTGCCGGAGTGATACGGGTCTCGAGATACTCCTG
The DNA here is from genome assembly GCA_046597605.1 of Limisphaerales bacterium. GTDB lineage: Bacteria > Verrucomicrobiota > Verrucomicrobiia > Limisphaerales > JACDHS01 > JACDHS01. Next base: position 34,568 of record JBKJKE010000005.1, read on the forward strand.
GAGCAGCGCAAGCATTCCTGACACAACCGGTGCGGCCATGCTCGTTCCGGATTCATACCGGTACCGTGGCGGCGGTCCGTTAGGGCCAAGCAATTTTTCGTTCAACTCCTGGAGGATATGCAATTCGTTGCCGTAATCGTTCGTGGAGAATACAACCGTCCGGACGCTGTAGGTTACGTCCACCGAATTTGTATTCACGAAATCATAAAACCATTCCACAGAGCGTTCAAATCCATCGTCTGTGTGATTCACGTGCAACGAATTGGTCGCGGCAAAGAATGCGGCGTTGGTGGACGGTCTCGGAGCCGTATTGGTATAAATAAGCAACGTAGGGAGTGGTGGGACCTCAGGGGATGTCCGCAAGGCATCGATCCAGAACTCCACCGCATTGTCCGGAATGGAAATGGCGAAGAAATTGGTTTTGCCTGCTTTCAAAACAAAGTTTGTGTAGAAGCGCACCGAAATATTCGTCGGGTTATAGTAGGAGTTTGTGTCCCAATCACCTGACCGAGTCGACACCAGGAAACTTCCAGGAGCCACCACGTCGGGTTTCAACCGTCCGAATTCCCCTTCCACCCCAATTCCCACATTCCCGCGAGCAGAATAAAACGCCACTTCGTTGGAGGAATCGGTGCGGGCCAGGTAGGTGAGATTGGAACTCACAACATTCGAACCTTGAGAATTTTGATTCGTCAGAAATATCCAATTGGTGATTCCTCTCGGTTGTTCCAATGCGCCCACCGTGATCACGTTCTTGGCGGTCGCTGGTGAATTAATCGATCCGGCAAAACCGTCGGTTCCGGATAGATTTCCTCCACCATCATTACCGGCTGCAAAAACGAACAAGACAGGTTGAGAACCGGTCACTCCAGGAATGGAATCACGCACAGCAGCATCGAAACTGGCGGCGGCTGAATTGTAGCCATACGAATTTACATAGCCCCAACTGTTGTTGGAAATCAGGGTGTTCGTTCTGCCAAATACAAACCAATTGGTCCGCGCTGCGGTCTCCTGTATTTCCCAATCAAAAAACTCAAAGATATCCAACGAAAGAATGCGGGAGTTCGGTGCCATTCCCCGGAAATTGGCGCCGTCCAATGATCCAACTGCCAGCGATCCAGGGACAGGACCACTCGCACCCGTACTGCCAATAATCCCCGCTACATGCGTGCCATGACCGTCAAAGTCGATGGGCAAGGTTCGTTCCCCAACAAACACACGATTGGTTAAGTCAGGATGATTCCCATCAATCCCGCCGTCGTTGACGTTGACCCAAATGTTCGTCCCAGTCAGACCAAAACTGTTCACCAGGTCGGTGGTGTTGGTAGATACACCCACCCGTTCCCGGGCCATGTCGTTGGATTTGATGCGCTCTGTGAGAAACTCCACGTTTTGCACCGATGGCATGCGAGCCACCGCAATCAATGATTCGACCGGCATTTGGACAACTAGTTCCGGACCAAACGGAGAACGTTCGTTCCCGAGGATTCGAACACCCATCTTCAGCAGTTCTTCACTGGCTTCTTCCAATGCTCCGGGGAATAGGGTCACTCGCAGCTTGGCTCCAGCTTCGAAAGGCTTGTCTTCGATGGCACGAACCAGAACCGGATGATCCAGTTTAAAATAGGGTTCGTAGGGAATGACCGACTGCGTCTGTGCAAAAGCCGCGATTTTTTGAGCACCATTGCCAGAAACCCGAACGAGATAGGCATTGTTCGGAACGTAGGAAACAATTTCAGCATTAGCCGCACGGAGTTGCTCCCGGAACGCTTCATTCAACGTGGTGCGAGACTGGACGATGTAGCTCCCCGGATCACCCTCGAGTAGGAGTTCTTCGGGGACGCCGAGTGACTCCCTGGCGGTCGTATCGATCAGAGCATTACGGAGCAGCAATCCGCCTTCGCTCCGAGCCAATTCACCAGAGGCCTTTTTTGTGTTACTTAAACGATAGCGCAACGGATCTTTCGAGTTCGTTACGTCCGCTTTTAACGCTTTGAATGAAGAGGATTGAAATAACGTGGGAGGAAGCACCACCACAACTTCGTCAACGACCATTGCGGGCGACCTTGCACTGACTTCGTTAGTGGCGATTCTTTCGCTGGCAGGCTTATCCGTTCCTCGCTTGCCGACCATTTGCCGATCACCCAATTTCCAAAAAACTATGCCCGCGACAAACAACAACACGCTGATGAGCGCCCAGGTAATCGGTTTTAGTCGCATAAAGTTCTTTATTCTACCATTTCTGCACCATTATTGCACTATTTCTGCACCGTCTTCCACTTCACCGTTTCTGCACATTTCTTTACCGCCGTTAATCTTCCTGCAGAATCTGAAAGCTTTCGACGATCGCTTTCGGGTTCTGAGCCGTGCCTTCCACTCGCAGGACGGTCCGGGTGACCACTTCACCGGTAATCTGATAATTCGTGCAGATATTCTGCAAATCGCGACGTCCACTGGGCGGATTAAACTGAATAGAGTTGGGCGCAGGCCGCAAAGCTTGGCCGTAGGAGTAAACTGAAATGCGCGGATAGCCCACTTTCAGCAGGGAAAGAATTTGTTGCGGAATGCGTTCCACTGCGGCGTCAGTTAACCCATGCTGCGCATGACGAGCATCACTCAGATTCAGAAAAGGAGAAACGTTTGTGGTTCCGAAAGTCAGCGCCGGTGCCGACAAGACTTCACCCACCGATTGAAACACTCCGCCGGGGCGATTGGTGCGAGCCATGTTGATGCTGTAGACAATGTTACTCAACTGAGCTGACGACGGCTGGATTTCTAGAGAAGTGAAACCTGGAGTTGTGCTGGGAGCCAAACGGTTCGGGGCCGTGGTGTTGCTCACAACGGTCACGCCGCTCAAGACCGCCGACCATGAAGCAAGATTCGTCTGATTCACCGACAATAAACCCCGGGCGGCATTGTCATTCGGAGCCGCCGTGAAGATATCGAGCAAGTGCCAATCGGTCGTCGGATGCATGCTGCCATCGAAATTGCCCGACCATTGAGGCCACATATTTGTAGGCAGGCCGCGATCCGCTTTCATATATACGGTCTGCCAGGGTGTCCCGCGATGAACGCGTCCAAGCGCCCCGATGTTAGGAAACTTGTTGGTCGGAAATGTCCATTCGTCGGACCAACGGACCATAGGATCCTTCACACCCATTTCATAATCAGTCGGCCTGGTAGTTAATGGATCACCAAAACCAGGCACTCGAGGCCCTCCCCATGGGCTGTAGCGACCGTTCAATCCACCGATGCTTTCCTTTTCCGTAGACGAAACAACCAAATCCTGAGCCATATAGTGGACCAAGGGATCGTTGGCTTGCCAAGAATTCGTAATCCCCCCTCTCCAAGTTGGATTGAATGGAGAATCCATCCGAAGCCTGGGAGTGTAATTTGGAGGCGGAGTCGGGGTGAGCCCCAGAAAAAACCGAAATGCCTGCACAGCGTTTTCGTCTCGATCCTTCCAGGTAGGCTCAGGCGCTCCTTTTGCTACCTGAAGTTGGTAATCCATGCCTTTTGTAAGCGTTCCTTTAAAGGAATTCGTGTTCCAAAAACGGGTAGGCCCCTGATCGGACCCTGGGCCCGATGAATTATAGTTGGCCAGAACCAAATCCCAAATATTGGTTTCCGTCTGCAGCCTGTCAAAACTAACTAAATCAATGATTCGATCAGACTTGGTTTCGATAATAGCTGCGACCAACCGGTTCGTTAGGCTCAGGTGCCAGTTCGGCACGTAAAAACCGCGACCGACCTCAAATTTCGCTATGTTAGTGCCCAAGGCTTGAAAAAACGGAGCATCAGGATGATTCGTATATTGTGAACTCGGCAAAAATGCGTTTGTGTAACGAAATGCCTTAAACGAACTCGGTAACAAGCCAGCTCCGTTCGTCGCCGCGGGTGACCAAACAACAAAATTAGTATTTGTCGAATTTTGCCCAAATGTATTTATATTAATAGAGAGTGGAGGCGAAGGCGCGACATTCGTAATAGTCCCAGTGTAGATATTGTTGAGTCGTATGTCCGCGTTTCTAAAAGCCTGGGTATATGAATTCCAAAATTCTACCCCGACTCTGTTTATCAAACTAAACTGGTATAAAAGATTGGTAGCATTAGGAAGCGCATTGATTGTAGGCTTTGTAACTTCAATTTTCCGCGTCAGTTCACCATCCAAGGCAAATGAAAATTCATTGAAATTTGGCAGCCCCTTCTTCGCACTGATCACCCAAGGGATGCCATAAACGTTATAATTTGTGGGCAAAGAAGCGCTGTTTGTTGGACTTAGGACATTCGCGGCATCAAAAAATGATCCAATTAGGGAGTTCGTGATTTCTTCATATCCAACAATAAATAGATTCGTTGTTCCGGCTCGTCTTTCGATTTTCGGCCGAAACACAAAAGGCAGAGGATTGGTCACCCCTTTAGCAAAATCCGTATATCCATTTGCCGTTGCAGCATAGATGTTCGCCGACAATTGCAACAAACGATGCACGGCGGGCGAATACTCGTTTGTTGGATAGACCATTATACTGTTGATGCTGAAATTGGTATCAACTCGGCCTCCAAGGTAGTGAAACGCAGCGTTCGTGCGAATCAGGCTTTTTCGGATCAAGGCTTCAGCTGTGTTTGTGAAAAAATTAAGAGGCTCCCATTCCAGGAAATTCGTTTGGCTACGAACTCCATTTGTAATTTTCACATTATCGTAATTCAGATGAATCTTCGGGTAAGTCCGCCCATCCACCACATAGATATTGTTGGTGTCTGACGAGGTTCCAAGCTGACTCAACAAACGAGTGAAAGTTTGCCGATTATAGCTGCTGACGTTCGTCGTTGAACCGCGAAGTCTATTCACCATTCCTGGAGATACTTTAGTGACTTGAAGCAATTCCTGGATATCCCGGAAAGATTGAGGGTTTTTACTGCCAGGCCATGGCTTAGAAGGATCGTCATTGTCAGCTCGAAGCGAAGAATTGGTATGTAACAGCGGGCCATCCGCATAAGCATCAATCAAATCATTGGTGAAGAGGGTGGCCGCCCGCACCCCCAGGGTCGCAGTTGCACTCAATAAGCTATTATGGTTGGTCCGGTAGCGATAGCGGAGCACATCGTGAGCATCCGTAAAGGCGTTCCCTTTATGGATCTGTGCATTTGTCATGTATTCATAGGCCGGATCGAGAGGAACTGGATACATGTTGGTGTTCAAATCCTGAAAAAACGCAGCCAAATTGATTTCCCACGACCCGACTCCCCCATTCCGCAAGAACCCATTCGTCGGCATAATGTCCGTGTAGACACCTGCAGGATCAAAATTCCCCTTGGTGTAATTGCCCATGAAATTCACATCCAGCGTCTTACCTTCAGGAATGGCGGCAAACGCGTAGCGTCCGATAAAGCGGTTCGTTCCTGAATGCGGATACTGCGGCTTCTCAAGAATACCCACCCACTCTGGATCCCCTACAGTTAAAGTCATTTCGGTCCCAATCTGCAAGCCGTCCTCTCCGATCACTGGCACCAGGCCGTTCGTATTGAAAGCGCCATCTTGATTAATATCCACGTAAAAACGGAAATCCAGGGGGAGGTTTGTATTCCCATTGGTCCTGATATAAACCGGGGGACGGGGATCATAGAAAAGATTGCCCAGGTTAACGACCCGGTCATCGGCGGAAAACTTCGTGTCGCCAGTGTCTTTGTAATCGTAATTCACGTTTAACAGGTTGGTACTGTCTTCCGTGAAACCACCGGCATTGATGTAATTTCGGGTCACCGTCAGGTTGTAATCGAGGAGGTTGGACCGTGCGATCATCCGACTGACCATCTCCGCCTCAGCCCGCGCTAATGCTGTATCTGCCATAAACCGTGCATCGGTCTGGCTGAGGGAGGTATTTACTGCGGATTTATCGCGGCGAGTCAGCGCCAGGAAAGCCACCGCCAAAAACGTGATTACCGACAGCATAATCAACGTTATGACGAGCGCGACACCGCGTTGTTGATTGTATTTCATCGGATAGCAGTACGAATGGGGATTTGACGGCGGAAGATATGAATCTTCCCACAGTGGTTTGATAAATAATTGCGAACGCCCGTATAATTACCGTCGGCGATTAATGGACGTACCTGTTGCAAAGCTTGAGGTTCAAGAATTCCCAGTTCCAGATCCACCACTGCGGGCAAAGCAGCACCTGAAAGATCGACGTTCGTCATGCCAGCAACTGTCAAATGGTTAGTAACAGCCCAACCCAGGTCGATATTATTAGTGAACGGCATCCCACGTTGATCGTAGAAAGAGATTTTGAAATGAACCACGCCGTCGACAATACGCCGCATGGTTTTATCATTGATCATGTTCAACGGAACCCCATGGAACGTGTCGAGATGCTCGTTAGTGTAAATCTCCGGGAAATTCGTTTGGAAGTTATAGAGAGCACCGACGAGGATGTTATCTACCTGGTCCAGGCTCTGGGTGTGGACGGTGGAATGAAGGACCCGATACCCGAGAGCATTCCAGTTTCCATCATATTTCAGAAAGAAGAAGCTTTGCAGATATTCCGTCTGGGTAGTTCCATCTGGCGAATCAAATTGAAATGGAGGAAAAGCCGGCGAGGGGGAATGTAATTTTACTTGCGCGTTCGGAATACCAGGTCGATACGCCGCACTCATCTGTTCCACCTCCCGCGCAATCATATCTAACGCAGCACGACCGCTTTCCATGACATCATTCTGACGCAACCCGATCCGGAATGCCCTTTGAGTCTGGTTGAACATCATCATGAGGCTCACCAGGATCACGAGCAACAAACTGCTCGCCACCATGATTTCAACCAGGGTCAAACCGCTTTGGCGGCGGCGACGAACCAAGCCCGCAGAGATTGGTGGTATCTTCATGGTATATTGAAATTTTGCGTCTCGAAAAAGTGACGAGGTGCAGTATCTGTGGTGTTCATCCGACCGCTGATCAAACTCCTGAAAGTCTTGCGGTTCGGGCCCGGTCTATCTCCGGGCAAGAGAGGCCAGCGGCAAGTAATGCGAAGTTCAAACAGATGGTTCTTCAACGTTCCCAAATAGCGGTCTTTGTGTTCCGGGGCGAGATCGGATGCCACCACATCAGCGATGAAGGGAGCGTCCGCTTCCCACTGCAGCGGCACCACCTCCGCGGTGAGTTGGTAGCCAAATGCGAAATCCTGGGAGGCACCTCCTGTTTCGACCGCGGCACCACTGAGTGCTCGCACTGTGGCTATCACCATTTCCACCGGATCACCTCCCGCCGGGCTAAAAGGCGTACCTTTTCGCAAACTGAGAAGTCCGACCATATTGCTGCTGTAACCGGCGGGAATTAAACCCGAATAGAAGGCAAAATTAGTACTCAACGCCAGCGTATTGGTGTTCTTGGTAACAATCCCGATCTTATCGATATTGTTGAGAAGATGATCAAACCCCTGCCCTCCGCTTTTTATCACCTCCAGAAAGTAAGGACCCTCCTGGTTAATAATCGTTTCCTCACGATTTCCTTTCTGGGCGGTTAGCCCGGTGGGGAGAATGCCAATGATGGCGACGAGTGCAAACGCGATCACAGCCAGGGAGATGGCAATTTCGATCATCGTAAACGCTTGCAACCTCCGCGCACGAGAGCCAGTCAGGTTTACGATCTTCATTGGAGTTCCAATCTTTCCACGCGCGCTCTGCCCGTCAGAAAATCAATGCGGACCAGGGTGAAATTGGTTCGATCCGCTTCTCGATATCCATTTACCACCACGTCCGGCACCTCAAAGTCCGGCTTGCCATTCTTCATTGGGTAAAAAACGCTCCCTTTTGCAAGGGGAATGAACTCGTCATCGGTGCCGTTATCAGGCCTCCAAATCCCACCCTGCGGGCTAAAAGCGATATAAGGCAGATTGAACGTCCTGGGAACACCGTTCGTTAACTCCGCCGGAGGAAACTGCACATCACGCCGGGCAAAACTGTGGACGCTAAATACTCGAGTGGTGTCGTATGGATCCACGATCACTTCTGGAATAGGGTTTGTGCTAAACTTATTGGTTTCAATCAGCACCCCATCTGGCAACGTCCGCCACTGCGTCAGATATTTTGGATAGAGACGACCGGGTTGATCGCCCAGGCTTTTTTCCGAAAACAAAGCGTACGAGGTAAACTGACCGTTGACCAAGTTAGTCAACTCCCGTCTTCCTTCAGGGGTAAAATCGCTAACAATGACATCCTTCCAATATTCCGGCGGAATGAATACCATGTACACCTTACTCCGACTACTGATCGCCTTCTGCCGCGCAAAGGCCACATCATCCAGCAGTTGCCTGGTGGCGGTGGTCATGGTGTTGGTCTCCATCAACCCTTTCATTGCGGGTATCGCGATGGTCGCGATGATGGCAATAATGGCAATGACGACCAACATTTCCGCCAGGGTAAACGCCCTCGATACCTGCGCCGCGGTGCCGCTGGGCATTGGGCTTCGCAACTGACCTCCATTCATTTGAGATTTTAGGCGCATGGCAATCCAGGGATTAAACCGTCTATTTTCCGCCCCAACTCAAGATGTTATCTGCATTTACATCCTCGTCGGCTCGTTTGTTCAGATCGCAATTCTTGTCCGGTCCCATCGACCACACCGTCAAAGGCGCGTTTACCGCGTAATCAGTTCCGACTTTTACCATTCCGTTCAGACCCGCCACAGAATTGGTTGGGTTTTTGGATATACCGTCAATCTTGTAAAAAGCATCGACCGTTTTAGCATCCTGATTGAGATCCATGCTGATGATATATGGGTTTCCCCATGGGTCGCGGTAGACCAGATCCGGGCCGATTCCAGGCTTACCCAGGGCGGCCACTTCCTTGGCGGTGAGGAAAATATTCTTACGCGGATTTCTAGCATGACCTTTATTCTCGGTGTCCAGCGAAGTTAACGATTCATACGGTTTTTGATTGTATGTTTCCCGATCCAAGAGAATGGCCATCACTTCGGCGTTGCTGAAGTCCGGCATACTGTCTCCATTCTTGATCTCTGTCAGAACCTCATTGTCCGGCCCCTTCACTTCATTGTTACTCGGATACCGAGTGCCATAGGTGAAATCTCGCCCCTTATCAGCTGCCGCCTTGGCATTATCTTTCGAAGTGGGATACCTGCTATAATCGGCATAATACTGGTTGATTGCCGCCATGATGCTCTGGATTTCACTGCGGCAACTGGTGATCTTTGCCTTCTTTTGGGCATTGGCAATGGCAGGCATGAGAAGACCGGCGAGAATCGCAATAATCGCGATGACCACCAACAACTCGACCAAAGTGAATCCCCTGGAGAGATGAGGTAAACGTTGGGACATCTTGTTCTTACATTGATTTTTCATTTTCACAGATACCGCATTTTTTCGATGAATCTCTGGCGTCCAATTCTGCTCAACCCATTCTAAAGAAAGTTTTTTTGTTTTCATGTGATCATTCCTTCCAGTTGCCAATTGTATTCGTTTCCCCCCGGACAATGATATCGACCCACAAATCGAAACTGGCAGGATTATTGGTCGGATTATTCGAAACGTAACGCCAGGTATTTAACCGCTGGGTATTATCCTCTTTGGACAACACTTCGGGAGTTTTCGGACCTTCAATCGGAATCACCAGCACTCGCACGTTCGCCCCGAGGGTATTCTTTACCGCCGCATGCTGTCCCGGTTTCAAACTCGAAAAATATCTTTTGGCGGTTTCCGGGTTGGAATTGGCGAAACCGTCCCGACCAAAAACGTCCTTGATCTCCGCACCCGTCAGTTTCTCATTTACTCCTCCAGCAAGGGTGGAATAAGCGCCGTCATCAAACCGCACCGTCCCGGACAGCTCATAATACAGTGGCGGCAATTCAGGCTTCAAACCGCCCGGAGGGTAGAATCCCTGGTCATTCTGATAAGCTTCAATCACTGACTCCAGAGTGGCCAACTCTGCTTTTGCCCGCGCTTTCATGCGCGCTGCTCCCGCCGCGCCTGCCCCACCAATCACCAGGGCCGCCAACGTTCCAATGATGGCTATCACGGCCAACACCTCGATCATGGTGAAAGCTTTTCTTAAATTGATCGTTTTTTGCATCATACTCATTGTCCCAGGTGATGATTACGCATGGGCGTGACCCGTTGCTCACGCAACTCATGTTCCATCCGTTCACTGAGCCACTGTTTGATCATGCTCTGGTAGTTTAGATAACGTGAGCGGGCTAAACGTTTGATCCTGGAGAGCATTCGAGGATCTATTCTTAAAGTAATCGTAACTGAATCCGCCGAGTCGCTGCTCGCGGCGGCAGCTTCATCCATCAGGCGCAATTCAATTTTGGTGTCAGCCCAAAACGCGGCTTCGGCCTCTTCCCGATCGAAGATCGGCACTTCTTCCCAGTTAGAGATTGTGTTCATTTTATAGAGCTAACGCCGTGTTAAGCTTCCGCTGGTAGAGCAACTGTTCTTCTGCTTCAAATTTGCGAGCGAAAATGACCCGGACCTGCTTACCGTTGGTTTTGAAAACAGAAAAAATTCCAGCGCCATCGAGGGACATTCCCAGGTTGAAGAAACGGGCCTGCACAGAAAATCGGGGGGAGTCGGGGAGTAAACGGACAGAGAATGGATCTTCAAAGGATTCCTCGATTTCCTGAAGGCGAATCGAGGGCTCTAAATTGAAAGGAGGATTGTTCCAGTTAAATTCCATACTTTGTAAAGTGAATGGCCATTCAATGTGTTTACAATGTATTTACTCCTTCTTTGGCTTCCGTCAAGCAAATTACCTTATTCCCCGAGCGATTTCAAACGTGCAAGGGAAAGCCGCAAACCGCTCTTTTCCATTGCTTGCAACGAGGAAAGACCCGGAACAGACGTCGCTGCGCCTCGCGCAGAGTAGCCTGTCCGCAGTTTTTCGTCATTTCGCGGCGCGCAACGGCGTCTGTTCTGGTACAGGTCACTCTGCGCGGGGCGCAGAGGCGTCCGTTCTGTTACAGACTACTCCGCGCGGCGCGCAACGACGCCTGTTTTGGTACAGGCTGCTCTGCGCGAGGCGCGGAGACGTCTGTACCAAGGAAAATCCTCCCTGCCGCACGGACCCCTCCACGAGAAAGCCTCCGAGACTTCTCGGAGGCATTCTAATTCATCTTAATTTTTGGTTATTCGGAGGATTTATCACCGAAACCGGAGTCCATGAGCGCAATGAGCGGCATGAACAAGGCGATAACGATACTTCCGACGATAATTGCGAGGAACACAATCATGATTGGTTCCAACAGAGAAGTCATGGCTGCCACAGCGTTATCCACTTCTTCATCATAGTTGTCAGCGATCTTCATTAACATTTCCGGCAACGCACCGGTCTGCTCCCCGACGTCCACCATACTAATCACCATAGGCGGAAACACTTTGGAAGCTTCCAATGGCGCGGTGATGGTCTCCCCTTCTTTCACGCTTTCATGAATCGCCGCCACCGCGTCCCCCACAATCACGTTTCCAGACGTTTCTTTAACAATGGTCAAGGATTGCAGAATCGGAACACCGCTGCTTACGAGGGTGCCGAAAGTCCGGCTGAAACGGGAGATCGCCACCTTGATAATAACAGGTCCCAGGACCGGGGCCTTCAGCTTGAACCGGTCGAATAAACGCCGGCCGAGCTTTGTTTTTATGGCGAGTTTGAGGGCGATAAAACAGGAGACCACCCCAATGAGCGTTAAAACCGCGTGGTCCTTGATGATTTCGCTCGTTTTCAACACGAACTTGGTAAAAGCAGGCAACTCCATACCGATGCCGGCGAAAATTTCCCGAAATTTGGGAACCACGAACACCATCAAAATACCCATGATCACCACCGCGACCGTCACGACAGCGGCCGGGTAAAACATAGCGGCAACCACTTTACCTTTGATCTTCTGAGCCTTTTCCATGAACTCAGACAAACGCTTCAAAACGACTTCCAGCACACCGCCCATTTCGCCAGCCTTCACCATGTTGACGTAGAGGCGGTTGAAAACCTTGGGATGCTGAGCAAGACCTTCCGAGAAAGTGGAACCGCCTTCAATTGACTGCCCCAACTCAGCAATGATCCGCTTCAGGGTGACATTTCGCTCCTGTTTTTCAAGCACGCGCAATCCGCGCAACAAGGGCAAGCCAGCTTCAACGAGGGTGGCCAATTGACGGGTGAACACCGTGAGGACTTTCGGTTTAACCTTGCCGCCCAGGCCGGGGATGGTGATGTTGAGGGAGCCCTTCTTTTTGCCTGACTTACCTTTGGCAGGAGCGCCCTTTTTGTTGTCAGCGACTTTTCCTTTTTCCTCAACCACTTTGGTCGGGAAGTAGCCCATTTCCTTGATACGCCCGATCGCCTCGTTCTGGTTGGCGACTTCGAGTGTGCCTTTGGTTTCTTTGCCACGGGAATCCATGGCAACGTAGGAGAATTTTGGCATAGGGATTAGGTGTATTTTACAACTTCTTCAATGGTCGTTTCGCCGTCGAAGATACCACGCAGCCCATCTTCGCGGAGTGTTACCATACCGAGCTCGACTGCTTTTTGCCGAACCACAACGGTCGGGGCACGGTCATTGATCAACTTCCGGATCGGCTCATTCACCACCAGCAATTCGAAAATTCCTTTTCGCCCCTTGTAACCGCTGTCGTTGCAGTTGGCGCATCCACGACCGTAATAGAACACCTTGTCGCCGATGTCATGAGGCGACAGATTCAGCATCGAAAGCTGGTTCTCGGTTGGTTCAAACGGCGTGCGGCATTTCTTGCAGACGGTTCGGACAAGACGTTGGGCGAGCACGCCCATCAGGGTGGAAGAAATTAGAAACGGTTCAACCCCCATGTCGACGAGACGAGTCACCGCACCAGGCGCATCGTTCGTGTGCAGTGTGCTCAGCACCAAATGGCCGGTGAGCGATGCCTGAATCGCAATCTGGGACGTTTCCAAATCGCGCATTTCCCCCAGCATGATCACATCAGGATCCTGACGCAAAAAGGACTTCAGCGCTTTACCGAAAGTCATGCCTACCGCCTCGTTCACGGCGACCTGCATGATCCCCTCAATATCAAATTCGACTGGATCCTCCGCGGTCAACAACTTGGAATCGATCGTGTTCACTTTGCGAAGGCAGGAATAGAGAGTCGTGGTTTTCCCGGAACCGGTTGGTCCCGTCACAACGTAGATTCCATTCGGTTGTTGAATGGCTTCGCAAGTGTAGTCGTAAATCTGTTTGGGCAACCCGATGTTTTCCAGGTCCAGGTTAACGGAAGAGCGATCCAAAATACGCAGCACCACCGACTCACCGAACTGTGTGGGCAACGTCGACATACGCAGATCGATATGTTTCGTTCCCAGCTTCACGCTGATGCGTCCGTCCTGCGGCAATCGGCGTTCTGAAATATTCAGATTCGCCATCACCTTGAGGCGCGATACCACCGGGAGAGCCAGACTCTTCGGGGGCGGCGACATCTCATAAAGGGCACCGTCGACACGATACCGGATCTTGAACTCGTCTTCGAATGGTTCGAAGTGAATATCGCTGGCGCGGTCCTGCACCGCCTGGTTCAGGACCAGATTCACGAAACGCACAATGGGCGTTTCATTGGCGACCTCTTCTACGTTTCCACTTGCAGCCGCTTCGGCTACTTCCCGAGCAATCTCCTCGCTCCCCAAACCGGACAACATATCGGCCATACTGTTGCCAGTATCGGGATAATATTGATTGATCGCTTTTTCGATCTGCGCCGGATCGGCCACCACCACTTGAATGTCTTTCTTGGTGATGAACCCAAGCTCATCCACGGCAGCGGGGTTCAAGGGATCGGCCAGGGCGACCTGAACCGTGGAACCATACACTGCCAGTGGCATTGCCTGATAAACACGGGCGGTGTCGGCGGGGATGGATTCCAATACCTCGGGAGTTAATTGATAATCGGAAATATTAACGACCATCGTCCCCATGTGCTCCGCCTTGAGCTGGAGCTGGGTCTCGACATCCATCAATCCAAAATCCTGTAACACCTGCTCAACAGGCTTCCCGCTGCGCAGATGTTCCTGCACGACTTCTTCAACCTGCAGGTCATCGAGCAAGACGCGCTCTTTGATCAGTTCCAGAAGCGGATGTGAAACGTATTGCGACATATTATTAAGAAGCTGGAGCCGCTGCTACCGTGGGCGCGCCACCGTTGCCCCCACGTTGTTGGCCTTGTTGATTCATCTGAGCCGCTTCCAGTTCCTGCAACTTTTGCAGGATCGTTTGTGAATCCTGGGATTTGTTGATGACGTCATCCCGCGAGATGACTCCCTGTTGATATTTCTCGAGCAGGAACCCATCGAGCGTGACCATCCCGTATTTCGCCCCGGTTTGAATATCCGAGTTAATACGAAAGGTTTTGTTATCACGGATGAGCGCCGCGATGGCCGGCGTGTTGATCATGATTTCATACACGGCGATACGACCCGGCTTATCCGCCCGTGCCAGGAGCAACTGCGAGATCACAGCCTGCAACACCGTAGAAAGCTGAATACGAATCGTTTCCTGCTGGTTCATCGGAAACGCGTTCACAATACGATCAATCGTTTTCGCGGCCCCGGTGGTGTGCAGTGTTCCAAAGACTAAATGCCCCGTTTCCGCTGCAGTGATTGCAGCTTCCATCGTTTCAAGATCGCGTAACTCACCGACCAGAATGACATCCGGATCCTGACGCAACGCACGACGCAAGGCTTCTGCAAAACTCGGCACGTCGACATTGACTTCACGCTGCGTAATCACACCTTTGCGGTGGGTATGATAATATTCGATCGGATCTTCAATCGTGATGATATGGGCATCACTGCGCTCTTCATTGATGATGTTAATCATCGAGGCGAGCGTGGTTGATTTTCCTGAACCAGTTGGTCCAGTCACCAGGACGAGACCACGAGGCTTATAGATCAGGTTGCGAATGGTCGAGGGCGGCAGACCAATTTGCTCCAGGGTGAGCAGTCGATTCGGAATCTGACGGAGCACCATGGCGAAGTTGCCTTTTTCCTTGAACACACTCACACGAAAGCGGGCGCGATCGCCGAAGGCGAAACCGAAGTCAGCACCACCACGTTCGCGCACATTTTGAATGTGATCTTCCGAAGTGATACTGCGCATCAATTCTTCGGTATCCTCAGGCTTCAGAAGCGGGCCTTCCACACGATGAAGATCACCATGCAACCGAATCACTGGGGGAATATCAACTCGCAGATGCAAATCCGCGGCACCTTCATCGACCACCAACTGCAACAAATCTGACATCGAATAAGACATATTGATCTTCTATAAAATTTGACCGGGGATGAACAATTTCATCACGCAGATATTTATTCCATTTCACCTACTGTCGCGCGGATAACCTCGTCCGCCGTAGTTAATCCCGACAGAACTTTCCTGGTTCCATCTTCACGCAACGTGCGCATTCCCATTTCGCGAGCCCGCGCTCGCAACACCGAGTTCGGCACCTTTTCGTAAATCAACTTGCGCGCTTCGTCTTCGATGACGAACACCTCGAAAATTCCAAACCGACCGCGATACCCACCCGAACAGGAACCGCAACCTTTGCCCTTTTTGAAATTGGCATTTGCAGCCGCCGCCGCATCGATCCCCAGGGCCTTCATTTCCGTGTCGCTCGGAGGAACCGCTTCACCGCAATGCTTGCAGATCTTACGCACCAAACGTTGCGCCATGAAGCACCGTGCCGAAGAAGCCACAAGGAACGGCTTCACCCCGATATCAATCAAACGAGTCACCGCCCCCGGAGCATCGTTCGTGTGAAGTGTTGAAAAAACCAAGTGACCCGTCAGGGAGGCATTGATCGCGATACCAGCGGTTTCCATATCACGAATTTCCCCCAGCATGATCACGTTGGGCGCCTGGCGAAGCATGGCGCGTAGCGCAGTCGCGAAAGTAAGCCCGACCAAATCACTGACCTGCACCTGGTTGATACCCGCCAACAAATATTCGACCGGGTCTTCCACGGTGATGATTTTACGGTCAGGACGATTGATGAAGTTGAGGCAGGAATAGAGCGTCGTCGTTTTACCAGAACCGGTTGGACCGGTTACAAGCAGAATGCCGTCTGGCAAACCGATCATTCTTTCAAACGTCTGCTGGTCATCCGTCAAGAAACCCAACTCCGGCAACCCAAGGCGCAAACCGTCTTTATCCAGAATACGCATGACGATACTTTCGCCATGGTTCGTCGGCAGACAGGACACACGAAGATCGATGTCTTTTCCACCCACCTGCGCTTTGATACGACCGTCCTGCGGAATGCGTCGTTCCGCAATCGACATGTTCGATTGAATCTTCAATCGGCTGATCAGCGAAGGCTGCAGCTTCTTCGGCGGTCCCTTCATCTGATGGAGCACACCGTCAATGCGATAGCGGACACGGAAAGTCTTTTCCAGCGGTTCAAGGTGAATATCCGACGCCCTCATTTTGAAGGCATCAATGATAATCTGATTCACCAGCTTGATGATCGGCGCGTCCGCATCCACCGTGGTGCCGTCATCCGCTTCGAGGGATTTCATCGACCCGATATCGACTTCGCCTTCCGTGATATCCTGGATCATCTTGCCGACTGAATCATCGGCCGCGCCGTAATACTTGTTCAGGACGGCTTCGATCTCTTCATCGCTGGCGATGCACCATTCGGTCTCACCAGCGACCGCACGTTGCAGGGCATCCAGGGTATCCAGATCGGAGGGATCGGTTACCGCAATGCGAACGGCAGAGCCGTACTTCGAGACCGGCACAGCCCGATAGCGTTTGGCAATGTGACGGGGCACCGCTGAGATGACATCGTCCGCGAGGCGCAAGTCCGCCAGGCTGACAAACTCCATGTTGAAGTAGGAAGCCTTTGCCTGAAGAACCGCCGTGGGATGCAGAAATCCCCGCGAGACGAGGAGATCCACTATTCCTTCACCCGTCGAAGAGGCCTCTTCCTGAAGTGCGGCAACCGTGTCGCTCGTGACATAACCCATGTCAATCAGCAGGTCTAAAAGATAATCGTTTGTTCCGGACATCTGTTAAAATTAATCCGCCAATCTTACGGGCGGGTTGACTGCAAAGTCAAACGTGGACACGGACTGTTCCGCTACTCTCGCGCTGATGTGCATGAAGTTCTGACAAGGTTGTACCGCAAACGTTCAGGAAAGTTAGCGGGTGTTTCACGGAATAGGACTGTATGGGAATCAGGGGAATATTTCGGGCAGGTAAATTGTTCGTTGGTTTGGAAGCTACCTGATGAAGGTCACCGGCAGACGACCAATCGTTCGGTTATCCTCAACCTTCCTGCTCTGAAGCCATCGGCGGGCCACTCTGCGGATCGGTTCAAGATCTTTTCCGCCGACTCCGATCAATGAATAGTAATCGCGATTCTCGACCTCTTCATTGCGAAGTGCGAACAGATCCATGCCCATGGGTGAGAAGTGGTTGGGATACTTCAATAACGATTCGGCATTCACTTCATTGGCCTGACTATTTAGCCATCCGATCGGCCAATGATCCCACGACTGAGAACCCCACCCCAGGCCGCCCGTGTCCTTGAAGGAATGCTCCTTCAACCGGGTGAATTCATGCCCAAACCCACCCGCGTCGCCCAACACACAAAAAACGGCCCCTTCGTTCAAAGGAGTCACCAGCGCGGTCCCTCGTGCATCATCGAGATCCTTCCACGGATTGCCGCTACGACGAGCCGTCGATTTATAGAGACTTCCTGGTTCCGCCTTCCAAAAGACGTCGTAACGGTTTGTGGAAAAAGCATCCAGGACGGCCAGAGCCTGATGTTCCCCGGTCGCAGCGTCACGGCGCAGGATGTCGGACCAAAGTTTTCCTTTTGGACACATGCCGATCATTTCGATCGGTTCCCGGGCGTAACCATGATGTTGCGCTGGCAAAAGAGAGACAAAGCGCTGTTTTCGTAGAATGTGGCCATTTGGATAGGCCCAGAAATCTTCGGTCGCACGGTAGGCCCGTTCACCCGTGTTCTGATTCACCCCAAAATAGATCCAACGCACCCAAACCCGTTCCGGCCCGGTTTCCAGCACCTCGACAAAGCTATTCTCTTCTTTCCGGCCATAGTTGTTGAAGAGCTCCGCCCATCCATCGTTCCCTTCAAAAAACTGGAAGCAATGCCCTGCCCCGGACGGGAATTCAAACCATGGGCAATAGCTTCCCTCGTGGGCGAATACGAATCTGAATGGAAACCGCTTCCATGAGATAATGAAGGCGCGCTTCGGATTGAGGTCCGCATGCGGTGGACTCGGCATCTCGCCGGTGTAACCGCCAAAGGTGTAATCCGAGACCTCGGTGATCGAAACATCCTGACGAGGGAGTTTCGCGAATTGCGCCATGGTGAGGGGTGCGGGTTTGGTTGACGCGACCGCATGGTCAGCGGCACGAGCCGGGCTGCCCATAACTACGCCCATCGCGACGACGACCTTAAATAGATGTTTGAAGTATTTCATGGATGCGTTCAACGGTGGAGCGGAAGGCCCCCAGCTTTCTCCCCGGGGATAAGGATCAAGGATGAGAGCGAGCCTTTTTTAACCCGAACTCCGAAGTAGGACGATAATTTTTGGGGAGCGAGGCCGGTTTTAGTCAGATCATACCGCCTCCGATAGCCAAACGATCCATAGGTGGAACCAACTTCGGCGAAGGGTAT
>JBKJKE010000105.1:0-25395 GCA_046597605.1 Limisphaerales bacterium
TTAATCAATGCGTCGTTTTTCCCAGGGCTAAAGCCGCTGGGCTAGTATCAAATATCCCTTCGGGATAAAATCTGTTGGAGGTCCCAGAGTGAATGCCAATTGGCATTCCACCGGAAATAGCGAGGAACCGAGGAGGACTTTCGTTGGGATCTGCGGCTGGCTCTACGAGCACAGCCGCGGTCCGCTACAAAGCTTAGGGCGTCTTTCCGACATCAGACCGAATTTGTTCTGGCGCTTTAAGAACAGGCTCTAACCCAGCCCACACCGTGTCCGCGACAATCTTGTGGCCCTCGGGGTTGGGATGGATGCGATCGGGTTGATTGAGATCGGCTTTCCCTCCCACTCCCTCTAATAGAAAAGGAAGCAACGTCACTTGCTTCTTCTTTGCGACCGCAGGAAAAACTGCTTTAAACTTTTCCGTGTAAGACGCCCCCATGTTCTGAGGCATCTGCATTCCGGCGAGCAGGATTTTCACAGTGGGGTTCTTTTCTCGAGCGGCATCAATGATTTTTTCGAGGTTCGCACCGGTTTCCTCCGGCGGAATTCCACGCAGTCCATCGTTTCCACCCAATTCCACCACTAAAACGTCTATCGGACGCTTCAACAACCAGGATATCCGACGCGCACCACCGGCCGTTGTATCGCCGCTTAAACCAGCATTCACCACTTTGTAAGACAACCCACTCGCCTCTACCTTCTTTTGCAAGAGGCTGGGAAATGCCTGCCCGGGATCCACTCCGTAACCAGCCGCAATGCTGTCGCCGAGAACGACAATGGTTTTCGGTTCCGACGCCTTAACTGCACGACTGCAAATCGCGATGACGCAACTAACAAGGATCGCCAGGAAATATCGTTTTGAAGTGCGTTTCAATTGAGAGAGCGAGCTCACAGACCTATTCCTACCATAGATAACCAACAAATAAACCTCGGTAATCTATTTGACGGTTTGCGCCACATCATCGAAATGAAACGACAATGATTTCAGATGCGATTCTCGATGTGCAGAATCTCTCGCGCACCTACAAGAGCGCCGGACACTCATTGACGGTCCTGGATAACGTCAGCTTTGCGCTCACCAAAAATCAAACCTGCGCGATTGTGGGACCTTCCGGCAGTGGGAAAACTACGCTCCTTGGTTTATGTGCGGGTCTGGATCTTCCTTCCAGTGGATTCGTTACCATTGCGGGAAAACGTTTGAACGACCTGAACGAGAATGAACGCGCCCTGCTCCGCAATGAGCATGTCGGTTTTGTTTTCCAAAATTTTCAACTCCTTTCCAACTTGACCGCGCTGGAAAACGTCATGATCCCGATGGAACTTCGCGGCGAGCGAGGTTCAGAGAAACAAGCGGAACAACTCCTGGGACGTGTTGGCCTCGGAGATCGACTGGATCATTACCCCGCTCAACTCAGTGGCGGCGAGCAACAGCGGGTGGCACTGGCAAGGGCCTTCATCAATCGTCCACACATTCTTTTCGCGGATGAACCGACCGGCAACCTTGACACCGAAACCGCCAAGACCGTGGTGGAACTCATCTTCGAGTTAAACAGTGAACTCGGCACGGCCCTTGTCCTGGTGACACACGATGTGGAACTGGCGCAACGCACCCAAAGGATCCTGCGGCTGAAGGGTGGAAAAGTGGTCAGCGACGGAGCACCTGCTTTACGATGATGTCTGAGGAATCTAAATCATACCGCTCACCTTCCGGACCGCCCCTCCCCTGGTTCTTCCGCATGGCATGGCGGGATAGCCGTCGCAGTCGTCAGAAATTGTTACTCTTCTCGATGTCGATCGTTCTCGGCATCGCGGCGATGGTGGCAATCGGGTCTTTTGGCAGCAGCCTCGAACAGGCCGTGGAAGGCCAGACCAAAGCACTCCTGGGCGCCGATCTTCTCGTGCAATCACGCGATCCCTTCACAGAAAAGCAAAAGACGTTTCTCGCTTCCCTGCCCGTCCCGCAATCGGAGCAGGTTCTGTTTTCGTCCATGGTTTATTTTCCAAAAGTGGATGGCACTCGCCTTGCGCAGGTTGCGGGGATGAGCGGTGACTTCCCCTATTATGGGGAAGTCGAGACTCATCCAGCGGAAGCGTGGAAACGTTTCAAAGGGAATGAAGGCGCTCTGGTTGAGGAGATCTTGTTGCATCAGTTCGATGCGAAGGTGGGAGACTCAATCAAGGTGGGTGAACTGACCCTGCCCATCCTTGGAACCTTGCGCAAAGTGCCAGGTGACAATGAATTTTTCGCCAGTCTCGCTCCCCGCGTTTTCCTCCGAATGGAAAGTCTCGATAAGACCAAGCTTCTGGGCCAGGCAAGCCTGGCCCGCTATAGAAGGTTCCTTCGATTCGACTCGGAACCGCAACTTACAAAAACAGTGAATCAACTGCGTGAAAAACGCGACGAACTACAGCTTCGCTACGACACGGTAGAGGAAAAGAAGGACGACCTCGGCGATGCTTTGCGCAATCTTTATCGCTTCCTCAACCTGGGAGGTTTCATTGCGCTGTTGCTGGGTTCGATTGGCATTGCCAGCGCCATCCAGGTCCATGTCCGACAACGACTCGATTCTGTCGCGGTCCTTCGTTGCCTCGGCGCAACCACGGGTCAAGCCTTTGCAATCTATCTGATACAAGGAGCCGCTCTCGGCCTGGTAGGTGTGACTGCCGGCACCATCATCGGCGTGGTCTTGCAGCAAAGTTTGCCGCTGGTGTTCGCTGATTTCATTCCGATCGAGGTTCAGTTCACCGTGGATATTTGGTCGGTCCTGCGCGGTGCTGGAACCGGGTTCCTCATTTGCATGTTGTTCGCGTTGCTGCCGCTCATGCAGGTGCGCACTGTTTCGCCACTGGCGGTCTTCCGCCGAGGTCTCGATCATTCCCCCCGCTTTGATCCCTGGGTGTTGGTGGTCTATGCAGCGATTGCCTTCGGCGTTCTCGCCTTTTCATTAACACAGACGGAGCGATGGAAACATGGTGTCGCCTTTGCCGGTGGTCTTGCGGGGGCATTGGTCGTCTTATTTGTGACGGCGGGGATAATCATTTGGAGCGTTCGGAAGATGAGGTGGAAGAATTTGCCGTTTGTATGGCGGCAAGGTCTGGCGAGCCTGCATCGTCCCAATAATCGCACTTCACTCCTGATGGTATCGCTCGGTCTCGGAACCTTTCTGATACTTACCCTCCACCTGGTTCAACATTCCATCGTTCGTGAGTTGATGCCGCAAAACCAATCGAACAAGCCGAACGCGTTGCTGTTCGATATTCAAACCGATCAGAAGGACGGCGTATTAAAACTGCTCGAAGAGCAAAAACTTCCGGCGCTGGATGTTTCACCGGTAGTGACAATGCGGATTGCATCGATCAAGGGACGGTCTGCGGAACAACTGTTGAAAGATGGCAAAATCCGTAACTGGGTCTTGCGGCGGGAATACCGTTCCACCTACCGGGATCATCTGGTTAATTCAGAAAAGCTCATCGCTGGAGATTGGGTGAAGAGTGCTTCTCCCGACGCGGCCGTGATTCCCGTTTCAGTCGAGCAAGGCATCGCGGAACAACTCGACATCGGAATTGGGGACGAAGTCATCTTCGACGTTCAAGGAATTCCGATGCGCACCAAAGTCGCCAACCTCCGCAAGGTGGATTGGCGTCGAGTGCAGGCCAATTTCTTCATGGTGTTTCCCTCGGGAGTGCTCGAAGAAGCGCCTGGATTCTTCATCGTCACGACCCGTATCCAGGACAGCCAACAATCCGCCGCCATGCAACGGGCGGTGGTGAAGAACTATCCAAATGTTTCCACGATAGATTTCACAGTTGTGCTGCGCGTTGTTGAAGGCATCGTGGAAAAGATCGCGTTTGGGATTCGTTTCATGGCGCTCTTCACCGCCTTCACTGGAATCATCCTTCTGATCACGGCAGTGTTGAACAGTCGTTTCCAGCGACTTCAGGAAAGCGTCTTGTTGCGCACGCTGGGAGCCTCTTCCGGACAGGTCATCCGCATTCAATTGATAGAATTCTTCCTCTTAGGATTGCTGGCGAGCCTCACCGGAATTGCCCTGGCGCTTGGCGCGCATTTCCTGCTCACATCGTTTGTCTTCAAGGTAGGGTTCTCTGTGCCGCTCCCTCACTTGCTTTTGACCGTGATGACGAACTGTTTACTGACACTTGCTGTAGGGATGCTGGCAAGCCGAAGCGTGCTGAAACGGCCACCTCTCGAAGTGCTGCGAGAACAAGGGTAATAGTCCCTCGCAGAACGGTTCAGACTCTTTACAGCTCTTCCGTTTTCTTAAACGGCAGTCCTCTTTCGCCTTCGAACAGGGAGCGAAGGCGTCGATCGCTCGAACCTACCTCGCGACGAATGATTTCCGGGGCGACTTGTTTGCCCGTTTCACGGCGAGCCCGCCTTCCCTTGAGCCAATCTTCCCAGCTCATCACTTCATTCATTGGGATCATAGGGACCCCGGACATTGAGAGTTTCGGCTTGTTCACTGATCACCTTTCGCACTTCCTGCCAGTTACCATATTCATTTAGATTCGCCAACCGCTTCACTTCATTCCAATCCAGTTCGACTTCGCACCGAAGCGCGGCGGCGACCAACTTCTGAGCACACTCCAGAGCAGGTGGATATTCCTGAGGGTACTTCGCAACCAGGATACGTTCAACGATAAGTTCCTCAGCGGGTCCGACCGCGACCTCTCCATAGGGACCCCGGATCTTTCGAACTGGCGTTGCGGCAAAACCCTCGAACGCGCCGAGAATATCCACAAACCCCCCGGCCACTTGCCAACTTCTGGGTCCCCCCTTTCCACCGAGCAAGCCCATCAATTCCTGTCGCATTCGAATTGTAAGAGGTTGCCGGGCGTGTGAAATACAAAGATCGACATCACCCGATGTGTACGCTCCTTCCGTATAAAATTCGATAGCGGATCCACCCACTACCACCAACTCGATTTCTCTCCCACGAAACACGGTCGAGCAAAGTGAAGCTAATTTCAGATTCTTAACCGAGGGATCTCTTTCCCCTACGATCTCCGCTACAGCTAATTGGACCTCATTTTCAGTCACATGTAAATAATAGCGGAGTAATCTTGCGCGTCGAAGCTCGTTTTTTTGCTTTTCTCGTGTCTTTGTTGTAACTTAAGCATCGCGCTGTCCCCATTCTTCGTTCAGGGTGCCACCGTTAGATTTAAGTTATAGTATTACATGACACCAAAACTGTTTTCAGAATTAGGCCTTTCACCAGAGATATTAAAGGCGATAGATAAACTCGGATTCGAACAAGCTTCTCCCATTCAGGCCGAGGCAATCCCCGTGCTGCTTTCCGGCAAAGATGTCGTTGGACAATCCATGACTGGTTCCGGCAAAACTGCCGCTTTCGGTATTCCTGCGATTGAAAAGACCGATCCCTTGCAGAAGAACGTTCAGATCCTGATCCTCTGCCCCACCCGCGAATTGGCGGTGCAGGTTTCCGAGGAAATTCACAAGCTTGCGTTGTTCAAACGCGGCATCGCCGCCCTGCCCGTTTACGGCGGACAATCTTACGAGCGCCAGTTCTGGGGGCTTAAGCAGGGCGCCCAAATTGTGATTGGCACTCCTGGACGCGTCATGGATCACATGCGCCGCGGAACGCTCCGCCTGGAAAACGTGAAGATGGTTATCCTCGATGAAGCGGACGTCATGCTCGACATGGGTTTCCGTGAGGACATTGAAATTATTCTCGCCGCACTGCCGAAGGAACGTCAGACCGTTTTCTTCTCAGCCACCATGCCGCGCCCCATTCAGGACTTGATCCAGAAGTACGCGCGTCAACCTCAGCAGGTCCGTATCGAACAAAAGGCGATGACGGTTCCGACTGTGGAACAGGTTTATTACGAAGTGGATCGCCGCTTCAAAGTCGAACTGCTCACGCGGCTCATCGACATCCACGATTACAAACTCGGCATCGTGTTCTGTAATACGAAGCGTATGGTGGATGAACTCGTCGACCATCTAAATGCCCAGGGCTATTCCGCGGACCGTCTCCATGGCGATATGACTCAAGCCATGCGTGATCGCGTGATGAATAAATTCCGTAAGTCAGGCCTCGAATTTCTCGTCGCCACCGATGTCGCAGCCCGCGGGATTGATGTCGATGATGTCCAGGTTGTGTTCAATTACGATCTCCCCTACGACCCGGAAGATTACGTCCATCGTATCGGCCGCACTGGTCGTGCCGGACGCAGTGGACGAGCCATCTCCTTTATCTCGGGACGTGAACTATTTCAAATCCAGCACATTGAACGCTTCACGAAGGTGCGCATCCAACGTGGCAAGATTCCTACGGAGACGGAAGTTGAGGCAGCGCGCGCCGATGTGTTCATCACGAAGATTCGTGAAACCCTGCAAGCCGCTAAATTCAAACCACAGGATCATCTCGTCGGTCGTTTGCTGGAAGAAGGTTTCAGTTCCACCGACATCGCCTCGGCATTGATTCACCTTGCCCAGGGGGCTGACGAATCTCCGGCCAAGTCCGAAGATTATGATCGTCCAGACCGTCCGCCGATCGGTGGACCACGTGATCGTTCCGCCGGCGGTGGTGATCGCCGTGGAAGAGACGAAGGTCGTGGAGGATTTGGAGATCGTCGCGGGGAACAACGGGGTTATGGAGATAACCGTGGTGAACAACGCGGCTTTGGAGACAATCGCGGTGAGCGTCGTGGATTCGAAGATCGACGCGCTCCGATGGGTCGTCCGGAACCGGCACCTTTCCGCGCTGCCGAGGCTCGTGATAAAGCACCACGTGAAGCGGGTCCAAAGAAAGTAATCATTCCGCCTCCAGCCAGGGTCGCCAAGGTGGTCACACCGAAAGCTGCAGAACCCGTGAAAGCAGAAAAGATCGTCAAGCCGGTGCCGTCAGCAGACGCTCCCGAGCTCGCTCCGGTTGAAGCCAAGAAACAATCCGTAACTGCAGCAGAACGGCACGCATTAGGCAAAGCACCCGTCCGCAAAGACAAACCGACCAAGGTTCAAACGGATAAGACCCGGCTGCACCTGAACATCGGCGAAGACATGGGACTGCGTCCGGCTGATGTGGTTAACGCAATTATCGGCGAGACCGGTATTGCTGCCAAAATCATTGGCACAATCGATATTCGCGACAAACATCTCTTTGTTGAGATCGCCGCCGATGAAGCGAACAGCGTCATCTCGAAGTTGAACCGCGCGGAATTTAAAGGCCGCAAGTTGAAGGTTAAACTGGCTTAAGCAAAACACTTAAAAACAAAAAGGAGTCTTTCATCAGAAAGGCTCCTTTTTTTGTACCCGACTTCCTATTGGAAGAGTCAACTTTCGAACTCAGTCCAGAGAACCGAGCGCAGTCAATGAGGTCAAGGTCTTCGGCCCACTGATTTCGCCCACAAAAGTTGCTGCGCCTGTGACAAGATTGATCGTGTAGAGTCCAGCGCGTTTGTCGCCCTCCAGGGTTAATGCCGCATACGCAGTTCCGTCACTTCCAGCGACATCAAATCCCACGATAGATGAGGTGTTCACTCCGAGTGACCCGACGGTTTGCAATGTGCCGTTATTGGGCGGGTTTTGAATGACCAGCGTATCAAGAGCCGTATCGATATCGAATAGAACCGTTGCGGTTGCAGGATTCGTGTCGTTGTTAATGTAAGCCGCGCCCGAGATAGCCGGAATTTGACCTGCGGCGATGTCATTGGTCGCGTAGGCGAGATTAGTATCCACGACGGCAATTGCGCCGGTCACGGGATGAGCGCGAAGGTTTTGCCCGGTGTTGCTAACAATGCGGATGCGATCCACAGTTGGGTTAAAATCAAAACCGAAAGAGGAACCACTCAACGCCGGTGTGAAAGAGGTCGCACCGACGGCAGTCGCCTTCTTCGAGACGATATTAATGGTGTAAAGACGACTGGAGCTGCCCAGGGCGTAAAGTTCTCCGGTAGCCGGGCGGGTATCCAATCCAAGCAACGTTTCCCCGCTTTGCAAACCGCTTATTTTCACCACGCCTGCATCTCCCGGATCAGCACTGGAAAACAAAACCAATTTTCCGCTCTCGGAGATTCCCGCGAGCAATTCGGCGGCGGACAGCTTGAGGGTGGCACCCGAGAAAAGGGTAACGCCGGTGAGACAAACGAGGAGTTTTTGTGTGAATCTCCGAAGGGTCGTGGAACATTTTTTCATAGTATTTTTATTTAGCCGTTTTTGATGTCATGGCTTTCGGCAATCGAAAGCGGTTAGCGACAGTTCGTCTTTGTAACATCATTTACGTCCCTCACTAGAATTTGGATGCACTCATTGCTCAATGGGCGGATTAACGAACGAAGAGGTAAGCTCGGCCCCTAGTTTTGGAACGACCTCATGGTTTTTGATTACACAAATCTCAACTTCATTTATCGGATCTGGAGATTGACGATCGCCCCACGACCTCGAAAAAGAGTTCAAACCTGCTGGTTATGGAAAACCATCTGTCCTGGACCGGGACCTAAAAACCTACGGTGTGGGCTTCGTCGGTTCCTGCTCTTTTTTCTCTTCCGCACTTTCTGGCGCTTTTATCCCCGCCGATTTCTTGCGCAGACTTTCGATCCACTTGGTGTTGCGACCGCCATTGGGTTCTCCCAGGTTGTTCTGCTCAAGATACGTTTCAGGGTAGGTTTGCCAGGTTGCGAGGAAATCGTTCATGTCCGGCTTGTCCCCCACAAACTTGATACCGGTATTTTCGTCCGTGATTCCAACATCGACATAGCCCTGGTTGCCCTTTTCCCAATTCAAAGCCCCGGGATCGGAAGGCCCCGTTCTCGCACGGTCCGTCGATCGAAACTTCACGAAATCGATCTGAGTTTTTTCTTGAACCAGATGAACGTTGTCACTGGCTGGATTGAACCGGAACGCGTTCGTCGTGGGCGCGAGATTACAAAAAAGACTCGATTTGGTGTAGAAGCGCATGACGAAGTCTTTAGCATCCGTATCGTCAGTTCCGATGCCGTTATAAATGACGATTAACGTGCCGCTCGGCACGGAATTGAGGAACCCCTGCCCCAAATCCTGCAGGATACCTTGATCTTCGGCTTCAAATTGCCAGAAATCCCGATCCGAAATAAGGAGTGGGTTGAGGTCCGCCTGATCTTTGACCACGAGCAGTTCGACCGCCTGGTAGTGGCCTTTAGCCATGCCACGGTTGTTGAAATAAACTTCGTTAATGATGAGATCGCCTGGTTCGACCGCCTGCGCCGAAAGAACACAACTTACGAGCAAGGAAGGAATGGCAGTTTTAAGCCAGCGAGTGGAGTCCGTAACCATGAAACCAGTCTTATCCAATTCCTGCACTAAAAACCAGAACTAAGGCGTTTACTTAGACAAGATCGCTTTACCATGGACAATTACCGGTGATGCCAGGTCGAACGGTCGTGTTTGCCTTAATAAGGTCATTCCGGGCAGCTCCCTCCGCCACCGCGCAAAGTAATTACTTAACCTCAACGAACATGGCTCCAAGTGCCCATGTGGAAATATTCGGCGATCCAACCCGCCACACCTCCCCTTAAGCGGGTGCGCATGCGGTCGTGCACGTGGCGGTTCTTGCGGGCTGGATTTTCCTGTGAGAAACGTCACTGCAACTTCTGCCGCCTCGCCTCGCGCGTACGGGAGGTCGTTTTGGATCCCGCGGCGGGGTCCCGCGTGTGCGGGACGTCATTTCAGGAACCAAAACGTCGCCCCGCGCGCGCGGGACCCCGTCGCGGTTTCCGTTTCGACCCCTCGCACACGTGCGGGACCCCGCCGGGGTTCCCGATTCGACGCTCCGCGCGTGCGGGGCGTCATTTCGGGAACCGCGGCGGCCCCCCGCGCGCGCGGGACCCCGTCGCGGTTCCTGTTTCGACCCCTCGCGCACGTGCGAGACCCCGTCGGGGATCCCGCGACGGCCCTCCGCGCGTGCGGGACCCCGCCGGGGTTCCCGTTTCGGGGTCCCGCGCGGGTTTTGGGCCGTTGTAAGTCGCTAAGATGCGTGGTTTTTACGCGTTTTGACCCGGTTCGGCGGTATTTTGCGTGAAATTGAACGGAGAAACCGCAAGGAGTGTGATTCTATGGGGTCGATCCCAAACCTTTTTGTTCATCGGAACTGGTTAGGCCCTTTTTCTTAGCTGCGGTGCGGAGATTCTCGATCCACGTGGTATTTCGCCCACCGTTAGGTTTTCCAAGATTGTTATCCACGAGGGAAGTTTCCGCAAAGGCCTGCCACGTTGCGTGGTAAATATTCAGGTCTGGTTTATCGCCTATGAAACGTATTCCGGTGCTTTCCACCCGGATACCAACATCCACGCATCCATTGCTTTTGGCCTCCCACTCCAATCCGCCCGGATTTCCAGCGCCCAGGGTTGGAAAATCGCTGGCACGATACTTAACGAAATCAATCTGCTTTTCAGAATGAATCAGGTGGATGCTGTCTCCCCCGTCGTTCAACTGAAAGCTATGCCCAGTGGGGGCGATATTACAGAAGAGACTGGAATTGGCGTAGAACCGCAGGACGAAATCTTTCGGATCTACATCGTCAACACCAACACCGTTATATAGCACGATTAAAGTCCCGCTCCGCACACTGCCAAGGAAGCCGCGCCCCAGGTCTTGCAGCAGGCATTGGTCTTCCCCTTGGTATTTCCAGAAATCGCGATCCGTAACGAGGAGGGAGTTTAAATCAGACTGATCTTTTACGAACAGCAGTTCAACCGCCTCAAAATGTGCTTTACCGCCTCCGCGGGCTTGATGAGGCGCGAGAACTTCATAGCAAAGATTTTTGCGCCACGGTCGTCGGTTGCAAATTGAGCTTCTGGTAACTGCGCTCTGTCGCGATACGACCTTGAGAGGTCCGGTTGATGTAACCTTCCATAATCAGGTAAGGTTCATACACCTCTTCCAGGGTGTCCGCTTCCTCGCCTACCGCAACGGCGAGAGAATTCACCCCGACAGGTCCGCCACCAAACTTGCAAATAATCGCTTCGAGAATGCGTTTATCCATTTCATCGAGACCGTTCTGATCAATCTCCAGCATTGCCAATGCGGCATCCGCGATGGCGCAGGTAATACGGCCATCACTCCTCACCTGGGCGTAATCGCGCACCCGTCGTAACAGGTTGTTGGCGATGCGTGGCGTTCCACGACTGCGGCGCGCAATTTCCATCGCGCCCTGTTCTTCTATCTGGATTCCCAGGATATGGGCCGCGCGAATGACAATCTTCTGCAATTGTTCGGCATTATAGTAGTCCACGCGTTCCCGGACCGGGAAGCGGGTCAACAATGGCGACGTCAGAAGTCCACTGCGGGTAGTCGCACCAATCAAAGTAAACCGTGGCAGGTTCAGGCGGACGCTACGGGCATTCGGTCCCTGGTCGATAATGATATCGAGCTTAAAATCTTCCATTGCGGGGTAGAGATATTCTTCGATCGTCTTCTGCAGACGATGGATCTCATCGATAAACAGGACATCGCCCTCTTCTAAATTAGTCAGTAGCCCTGCGAGGTCTCCAGCCTTCTCGATGGTGGGTCCGGAAGTACACTTCAAGTTTGCACCCATCGCCTTGGCGATGATGTTGGCCAAAGTTGTTTTACCCAATCCAGGAGGGCCGCTGAGCAGGATATGATCGATCGCTTCGTTGCGTTGCTGCGCAGCCTGGACGGCGATTTCGAGACGTTCTTTGACTTTCGCCTGACCGGTAAAGTCCGAGAAAATCGAGGGGCGGAGCGTTACTTCCAACGCTGAGTCAGGTTTGGTGAGAACATCCGAAATGATACGATCCGCCATGCCCTACAACATGGGGAAAGGCCCCTTCAACGACAAGGGCAAACGGAATCGTTAAGTGTTTCACCGGTGCGTTGAATGGCTCTATTTCCGACCGGCTGTAATGAGAAATTTGTTGGCAAAAAAATTTCTCATCGCAATAGTCGGCGTTGACCCACTTATCTATGAACAAACAAAAGATATTCTTTTGCGGGGCTGTTCTGCTCGCACTCTTCGCTTCAACCAACGGACTTCACGCGAGTGAGGCTCACATCAAAATACCCGATCTTGGAAAGGTCTCCTTCGACCTCTTCGGCCAGAACGTCAGCGGTCATGCGATTCTCTACTTCGGACTGGTGGTGTGCTTGCTCGGGACGGTCTTCAGCCTTGTTCAATATGCGCAGACGAAAAGTCTCGCGGTGCATCCGAGCATGAAAGCGGTTTCCCAGATCATTTGGGAGACCTGCAAAACCTATCTTTGGCAGCAGGGAAAATTCCTGGCTATGCTCTGGGTATTGATTGGTGCGTGTATGGCCTACTATTTCATTGGCCTGCAGGATTTTTCAATTGGACACGCAACGGTAATCTTGTTGGCGTCCATTCTCGGTATCCTGGGATCTTACGGAGTTGCATGGTTCGGTATTCGCATTAATACGGTTGCGAACTCCCGCACGGCCTTCTCCGCGCTTCGCGGCAACCCCCTCGCTACTCTCGGTATTCCTTTGAAGTCCGGCATGAGCGTTGGATTGCTCCTCGTGAGCGTCGAATTGTTTTTCATGATTTGCATCCTGGCGTTTCTGCCCAAGGATTTGGTCGGACCTTGTTTTATCGGTTTCGCGATCGGCGAATCATTGGGCGCTTCCGCTCTCCGCATTTGCGGCGGTATTTTCACCAAAATCGCAGACATCGGCGCTGATCTGATGAAGATCGTTTTCAACCTTCCTGAAGATGATCCCAAGAATCCGGGTGTGATCGCAGATTGCACCGGTGACAATGCTGGTGATTCAGTCGGGCCGACGGCAGATGGGTTTGAAACCTATGGTGTCACGGGTGTGGCGTTGATCACGTTTATCGCCTTGGCCCTCGGAGAAGCAAGTTTGATGGGCGCGACGTTGATCATCTGGTTGTTCGCGATGCGCATTCTGATGGTAATCACTTCCCTGGCTTCTTACTGGATCAACGAAGTGATCAGCAAAGCGCTCTACGGTAAGGCGAAGGATTTCGATCTCGAAGCGCCTTTGACTCATTTGGTTTGGATCACCTCCATTGTTTCGATTGGTATTACTTTCCTGGCCAGTTACTACCTCCTGGGAAATCAAGGCGCTCTCTGGTGGGTGCTTTCAGCGATCATCAGTTGCGGAACGTTAGCCGGCGCGGTGATCCCGGAATTCACGAAGATCTTCACGAGCACCAATTCCCGCCATGTGAAGGAAGTGGTCAACGCTTCGGAACACGGAGGAGCCTCTCTCAACATTCTTTCCGGGTTCGTCGCAGGGAATTTTTCCGCCTTCTGGAAAGGTTTGGTCATCCTCGTTCTGATGCTGGTCAGCTACAAGTTCTCGCAGCACGCTTCCGTGATTGGATTCATGCCGCAGGAGTTCGCCTTTGCTGCCCCGATCTTTGCATTCGGCCTGGTGGCGTTCGGGTTCCTGGGAATGGGTCCAGTCACCATCGCCGTCGATAGCTTCGGACCTGTGACCGACAATGCGCAATCAGTCTACGAGCTAAGCCAGATCGAGGCATTGCCGAACATCAAGCAGGAGATCAAAAAAGACTTCGGT
Source organism: Limisphaerales bacterium (assembly GCA_046597605.1). GTDB lineage: Bacteria > Verrucomicrobiota > Verrucomicrobiia > Limisphaerales > JACDHS01 > JACDHS01. The sequence continues at coordinate 13,538 of JBKJKE010000105.1, forward strand.
TTCGAACCGGATTTCGAAGTAGCGAAATACCAATTGGAAAAGGGAGACGGGGCCGGCAACACATTCAAAGCAACCGCGAAACCTGTTCTAATCGGAACAGCAGTTGTAGGTGCGACGACGATGGTGTTCGGCATCATCATGCTCCTGGAAAAACATCCAGACTATGGCAACGTGGTTGCCAAACTCAGCCTCGTTCAACCTGAAGTAATGATGGGCTTACTCATGGGCGGCGCTGTCATTTATTGGTTTACGGGCGCATCCTGCCAGGCCGTAGTCACCGGCGCTTACAGGGCCGTTGTTTACATCAAAGAGCACATCAAGCTCGATTCCGGCGCTGCTTCGATCGAGGACAGTAAAGAAGTGGTGAAGATCTGCACGCAATATGCGCAGGCAGGTATGCGCAACATCTTCATTGTGATCTTTTCGCTTTCATTGGCTCTGCCATTCTTTGACCCCTACTTCTTCATTGGATACCTGATCGGTATCGCATTCTTCGGTTTGTATCAGGCGATCTTCATGGCGAATGCCGGAGGTGCATGGGACAATGCGAAGAAGATCGTTGAAGTGGATATGCGGGCAAAAGGAACGCCTCTCCATGCGGCAACTGTGGTCGGTGATACCGTCGGCGATCCATTCAAAGATACGTCGTCTGTCTCACTGAACCCGGTGATTAAGTTCACGACCTTGTTCGGCCTGCTGGCAGTTGAAATCGCAGTGACGATGAAAGATCAGGGCGTCAAAACGATGATTGGGTCGTTTTTCTTCCTCATTGCGCTCATCTTCGTCTACCAATCCTTCTATGGCATGCGTATTCCGCCGGGCAAAACCAACGTTGCGCCTCATTGAGCTCAGGTTGCCTGGCCGATTGGTAAACGAATAAATTCCACGAAAGCCGCCGGATTACTCCGGCGGCTTTTTTATTCATTTCGCGCCAGCTTCATCTTGCATGCATTCGGCGCGAAATCTACATTCCCGCCAATGTTCGAAGTTATCAAAACTCAAGTCGACGCCGCTGCCAACAAAACCGCCCACCTGCGGAGGTTTCTTTGACGTCGCCAGCGCGCAAAAACGACTAGGCGAACTGGAGTCCCAAATGGGCCGCGATGATTTTTGGAACAATCGCGAACAAGCCCAAAAGTTTATCGATGAAGCGAACAGCCTTCGCAAAAAGATCGATCCCCTGCTCAAAGCCGAAAAGCAGGTCGAAGATTTCAAGGTAATGATCGAACTGGCCGACGGCGAACCACAGGCTTCGCAGGATCAGATTGAGAAAGACCTCCAGCGGGATATCGACAAGTTTTTCAAGGAGATGGAAGCGGTCGAGCTCAAGGTCTTCCTCACCGGGCCGCACGATAAAGCAAACGCCATTCTCAGCATCAACGCAGGGGCCGGGGGAACCGAATCCTGTGACTGGGCGAACATGCTTCTGCGGATGTACCAACGGTGGTGTGAATTGCGTGGTTGGGAAATAGAAGTCACTGACGCACTCCCTGGTGAAACTGCGGGAATCAAAAGCGCCACCTTGTTGATCAAAGGCGATAACGCCTACGGTTTTGCCAAGGCTGAACGAGGTGTTCACCGTTTAGTGCGTATCTCGCCATTTGATTCCAACAAACGTCGGCATACTAGTTTTGCCAGCGTGGACGTGATTGCGGAAATCGAGGAAACCAGTTCTGACATCGTGATTTCGCCCACAGAATTCAAAACGGATACATTCCGTTCTGGCGGAAAAGGCGGGCAGAATGTGAACAAGGTTGAAACCGCTGTTCGAATTACACACATACCCACAGGGCTGGTCGTCGCTTCTCAGACACAACGTTCTCAGCACCAGAACCGCGCGACCGCTATGAAACTCCTGCTCTCACGCATCTACGCGCAACGCGTGGACGAACAAAAAGCGGAGATGGAACGCTTCTACGGCGAAAAAGGAAGTGTCTCGTGGGGCAACCAGATTCGCAGCTATGTTTTCCAACCTTACCAGATGGTTAAAGATCTGCGCACCGGAACGGAAACCAGCAACGTGCAAGGTGTGATGGATGGCGATCTGGACCCATTCGTCAATGCCTGGCTCCGGGCGGGTGGTCCGATGAAACGAATGGCCAATGTGCAGGACGAAGCAGAGTAACGATCATGAACATTCTCGATACCATCGTTGAGCAAAAGAAGCTGGAGGTTGCCCTGCTTCCCAATCGAATACTCGCCGCCGGCGAACTGCACGATGCGATGTTGGAGAGAAATGAATCACGCGATTTCACGGCTGCGCTTCGTAGTCCAAAGCGTGGCTCGGTCGCTTTGATTGCGGAGGTGAAGAAAGCCTCTCCCTCCAAGGGAATTATCTGCAAAGATTTCGATCCTGTCCGGATTGCGAAAGAATACGAAGCTGCCGGGGCGAGTTGCCTGTCTGTGCTGACGGATGAGAAGTTCTTTCAGGGTTCGCTCGAATACCTTCGCGAAATCCGACGGCATGTGAGCATTCCCCTGCTCCGCAAAGATTTCATTATCGATGAACGCCAAATCCTTGAGGCCATCGAGTGGGGCGCGGATGCCATCCTCCTCATCGTAGCAATTCTTTCTGACAAGCAACTAAGCCACTTTCACAGCATCGCACGCAAAGCCGGGCTTTCTGTCCTGGTGGAGGTGCATGACGAAAACGAACTGGAACGCGCTTTAGCAATTGATGCCGAGCTTATCGGGGTGAACAACCGCGACCTGAAAAGCTTCAATGTCGATCTCGCCACAACAGAACGACTCGCTGGACGGATGAAGGCATCTGACCCCCAGGCTTTAACCAAGAGAATCCTTGTAGCAGAGAGCGGCATAAATTCCCGCGCTGATGTGGAACGACTGCACCGCTGCGGCTCCAAAGCGATCCTGGTGGGTGAATCGATTGTTAAAGAGGGAAATATCGCTGGGAAAATTGCCGAACTGCTCGGCTGATCCCATCCTTCTCAGCGCAAGGTAAAATCAGTCACGACCGGCAGGTGGTCAGAAGCCTTCGTATCAACCACCCAGGTCTTGAGAGGTTTCAGGGCATCGCTCTTCACATAGAAGATGTAGTCGATGCGTTTGACCGGACCATCGCTATAAAGAGTAAAACCATCTCCCTGCCCAGTTGCTTCCCACGTATCAGCAAACAGCGTTTTGATACTGTTATGGGTCGGACTGTTTGGATAATCGTTGAAATCTCCAGTCAAAATCGTTGGCAAGGTCGGATAACGTTTTAGCGCGTCCTTGATCTCCACAGCATGAAGCAGACGTTCATCATCTTCCGGACGGTAATCGATGTGCGTATTCAGAAATAGCACCTTGCGACCATTCACGTCGAGGATCACCTGCTGCAAAGCCCGCTGTTCGTTCGGCCTCACCATCTTATAAAAAGAATTGGTCTGCTGAAGGATCGGATACCTGGAAAGAATCGCATTTCCATAATCTCCTCCCTGGTAAATGATATTCTTCTCGAAGTAGACGTGCATCCCGGTGAGTTTCGCCAATTCGGCGGGCATGTCCTTTCGCCCGCTGCGTTCCACTCCCCGATCCAACTCCTGCAGACCGACGATGTCTGCCTTTTGCGCTTTGATCACCTCGGCGATTCTCGCGACATCTACCCTGTTATCCGCACCCCGTGAGTGGTGGATGTTGTAGCTCATTACTCGCAAGACTTGTGACTTAGGTTCCGGGACGTTTGGCTTTTCAGCCGCAAAACAATTCAGGCACAATAGGAGCACGACGCCAATGGGAGTCACTAAACTTCGAGTCATGAAAAATAGATGAATATCCGGGATGAATAATTCAACTTTGCTGTTTATGCAAAGGTTTCTGTCGGATCCATGAACTGGCTTGCCAATTGCTCGTATTTTCTCAGCATTCCCCTAAAATAGGAGAATGCCAACCAGTCAAGCATCGAACATACAAACAACGAGCCTCTAATGTCCCAGGTTAGGACAGCGGCACCGATTTAAATACATCTCCTGGCTTGAGCCCCCATTGCACCCTTGCGTAATCAAAACAAAATCGATTCTCTCGAAAGCGACGCCCCTGTTCCGGGCGCTTCGAAGCAATCTTTTGAGGCGCGCTCGGAACAGGCATTTACCCCCGGCTTTGAATCTGTCTCCCTATCCACACTGCAGAATCAAAATCGGCTGATGGAGGCAGTGGTCCAGCGTAACAACGTGCTCCTCCGTCTGGGTCGCAGCTTGAGTTCGGCCGAGTCTCCGAAAGAAGCTGCAGATGTCATTGTTCAGGCAGCTTCAGACCTCTTCAATTGGGATGCCTGCAGTCTTAGTCTTTACCTTCCAGAAGAGAATGCAGTTGATCAATTATACATAGCCGACACCTTCAATGGGAAACGCACTGAGATCAAAGCACCTCCGTATTTACAACCGAGCCCATTGTATGGAAAAATTCTCACGATAGGGGCAGAACTGATTCTTCGAACGCCCGAGGAAGTTATCAGCCCTCCCACGGTTTCGTTCGGCAATACTGCGCGTCGCTCCGCCTCGCTCATGTTCGTCCCCTTGCGACAGGGCGAAAGGGGCGTCGGGGTGCTGACATTCCAAAGCTATTCTTTCAACGCCTATACCGAAGATGATCTTCAGACGCTCCAGTCTCTGGCTGATCATTGCGGCGGCACATTGCGACGCCTGCGAGCCGATCAAGAGCGAAAGCGGATCGAAGAACGCAACCTCGTGCTTTTGCAATTGGGTAAGAACCTCAGTTCCGCAAGAAGCCCAAGAGACGCGGCAGAGATGATCATAAGCGGTGCTGCCCAATTGTTTGCCTGGGACGCAAGCACCATCGATCTTTACCTTCCCGAACAGGACCTGGTGGTACCATTGCTGGTCGTTGATACACTTAATGGGGAAAAACAAATAGTCGCGAATGGCCCGACGCTTCCCCCATCCACGCTCGCCCGACGGGTCCTGCAAAATGGGTCAGAACTAATCCTACGTACCTTCGAGCAACTCCAAGAGACAGATGGCATCCGCTTCGGTAATTCTCAGCTATCAGCCTCCATCATGTATGTTTCTATTCTACATGCGGAGAAAATCATCGGGCTCCTCTCCTTTCAAAGCTACACACGAAACGCCTACGACTTAAATGACCTCCGCGTGCTGCAGATGGTCGGTGACTATTGCGGTGGCGCACTTGAGCGGATCCGGATCGAAACCCACCTCCGCTCTTCTCAGGTCCGCTTTCATTCGGTCTGGGAAAGTTCAGTCGACGGAATGCGCCTGACCGATCCAAACGGAATCATCGTCGCCGTTAACCAGGCGTACTGTTTACTGGTTGGTATGAGTCGCGAAGAATTAGAAGGAAAGCCCTTCACCGTTGTCTACGGCGATTGTGGAAAAGGTTTGGAAAAGTACAAAAGCCGCTTCAAGGAGCGCTTCGTAGAACGACAAGTCACCCGAAGTATAAAATTCCGGTCGGGCACGGCGATGGAATTGGAGGCCACCGGCTCTTTTATCGAATCCGAGAGCGGTGAAACTCTTCTGCTCGCTTTATTCCGCGATGTCACCGCCCATAAACTCCTCGAAGAAGAGTTACGCCAATCTCACAAGATGGAGTCGGTGGGACAACTCGCTGGCGGGATCGCACATGATTTCAATAATATCCTGACCGTCATCGGAGGACACGCGTCGTTGCTTTTGATGAATGACGACCTCGGCCCGGACGCACGCGATTCGATAGATCAGATCGCAACCTCCAGCGAACGTGCCGCCAGCCTGACCCGGCAGTTACTCGCTTTCAGTCGCAAACAAGTGATGCAGGCACGTCCGCTCGACCTAAATGACGTCGTGCAGAACATGACCAGGATCCTGCAGCGCGTGCTGGGAGAACATATTTGCCTTAAGGTCGGACTGGGCACCAAAATACCTCCTTTCCTCGCGGATGCCGGAATGGTTGAACAGGTGTTACTAAATCTCGCAGTCAACGCGCGGGATGCGATGCCAAATGGTGGCACCCTCATTATCGAAACCGCAGCTGAGCAGGTCGACAACTCGTATCCCGAAAAGTCCAGTGTGCAGCTTGGCACTTTCGTCTGCTTGAAGGTGGGAGACACGGGGTGTGGAATTCCCCCGGACGTATTGCCCCGCATCTTTGAACCTTTTTTTACGACAAAAGATGTCGGCAAAGGAACTGGCCTGGGCCTGGCCACTGTTTACGGAATAGTGAAACAACATGGCGGCTTTGTCCGCGTGCAAAGCGTGGTGAACGAAGGCACGTCGTTCCAGGTCTATTTCCCGCAATCATCCGCTCCACCGAGCACCAAAGAACCAATCGCACCAGCCACAGATCCGGGCGGGGGCAAGGAGACCATTCTGGTCGTTGAAGATGAGGAAGGTGTTCGAAGCTTGGCGTCATCGATGCTCAAACGGCTCGGTTACCGTTGCCTGGAGGCGACCTCCGGTGTCCATGCTCTGAAAATCTGGGAAGACTTCGGCAATGAGATTGATCTGGTCCTCACCGACGTCGTCATGCCAGAGGGCATTTCGGGATGGGAGCTTGCCCAAAGACTGCGACAGAGCAGACCGGACACCCGGATTATCTTTTCCAGTGGCTACCCCCGCGAAACAGTGGGTGAGTCGGCTCGCTTTGAAGCCAACTTTAACTTCCTGCAAAAACCGTATCATCCGAAAGCTCTCGCACGCATGGTTCGAGACATTCTCGATCAGTAACCTGCCTCTTGTTCATTAAAGGTCGGCAACCCACTTTCCCACTTTCCCACTTTCCCACTTTCCCACTGAACACTGAACACTGAACACTTTCCCCCCCCCACCCTTGCAGACCGGCTCTAAACAGACGATTTTCCTCCCATGAAGGACTTCCGGGTTGAACGAGATTCGATGGGCGAAATGCATGTTCCACAAACTGCCTTCTACGGGGCTCAAACCGCCCGGGCCGTGGAAAATTTTCCCATCAGTGGACTCCGCTTTCCACGTTCATTCATCCGGGCTCTAGGGCTGATCAAAAAACATTCGGCGGCAACGAATGAAGAGCTCGGCAAACTTTCTCCTGAGATATCGCAAGCAATTCAAGCCGCCGCGCAGGAAGTTGCCGAAGGAAAGTGGGATGCCGAATTCGTGCTGGATATCTTCCAGACCGGCTCCGGGACATCCACCAACATGAATGCCAACGAAGTCATCGCTCATCGCGCCTCCCAGTTACTCGCCTCCGATGCACCAGTCAAAACCATCCATCCCAACGACCACGTCAATCTTGGGCAGTCCAGCAACGATGTCATTCCCACGGCCATTCATCTTTCTGCCCTGGAGAGCCTTGAACAAAATCTTATTCCCGCGCTGATCGAACTCGAAAATGAGCTACGCCTCAAAGCGGAAGAATTTCGTGAGGTCATCAAGATCGGACGCACTCACCTGCAAGACGCCACTCCCATCTTTCTTGGTCAGGAATTTAGCGGCTACTCCACCCAGGTGCATCGAGGCATCCAACGTCTGCGTGATGCAGAAAAAAGAGTTTCGGAACTGGCCCTTGGCGGTACTGCGGTAGGCACCGGTATCAATACTCACCCAACGTTCGCAAGCCATACCATCGCACGACTCGCGTCCGAAACCCGGCTCCCCTTGCGCGAGGCAGAAGATCACTTCGAAGCCCAGGGTGCCCGCGACGCCTGCGTCGAGTTGAGCGGTGCATTGAAAACAGTGGCCGTGAGCCTCATCAAAATTGCCAACGACATTCGCCTGCTCGGTTCCGGCCCACGACTCGGCTTTGGCGAACTCAAGCTGCCACCCACCCAGCCCGGCTCTTCCATCATGCCCGGCAAAGTAAATCCAGTCATGAGCGAGATGCTCGTCCAGGTCGGAGCCCAGGTCATCGGCAATGACGCCACCATCACCTACTGCGGCGCCTCCGGGCACCTTGAGCTCAATGCCATGCTGCCGGTCCTTGCCTACAACCTGTTGCAATCGATCGAACTGCTCGCCAACGCCAGCCGCGTCTACGCGCGACGTTGCATCATTGGCCTCGAAGCGGACCGCGAGAAGTGCGAAGGAAATGTGGAACGCAGCCTCGCTATGTGTACTTCCCTGGCCCCCGTGATCGGCTACGACAAAGCGGCGGAAATCGCGAAGATCGCTTATCAAACAAACCGCACCGTGCGCGAAGTGGCCGCAGAAGTTTCGGGATTATCGCAGGAAAAATTAAACGCGTTACTTGAGCCCCGCAGTCAAACGCGTCCATCAATCTAAGGTCGCAAAACATCACCAGAACCTCCACCACGGCTTTTCCTCCTGCCGCATCTCACGGTGGAGCCTCTGCAACTCTCAACGTGATGGCGGGCGGTTGGTTGGGTGATTCTGTTGTTGCGCCAATAATGCATCAAGGGCAGAACGCGCCTCGACAAAATCAGGGTTCAGGCGGACCGCTTCTTTGTAATGGAAAACCGCCCCTTCCAGCTTGCCATTCTCCAGAAGCAACTGCCCCATATTCTTATTCGCAACACTGCTGGTCGGAGCACGTTGGAGCCATGTTTGAGAGACTTCGTTTGCTCGTTTCTTTTCGCCATTCAAGACGAGAAGCTGCAGGAGATTCGAAAGAAAAGTGGCGTTGACAGGGTCGCCTTCCACCGCTGTCTCAAAACACGAAATCGCTTCGTTGGTTTTACCCAACTCCATATAAACGATCCCCAGGTCGTTCCGGGTTTTGAGGTCATCGGGCTTCAACCGAATTGATTCCAGATAGTGGCCCACTGCTTCCTCCGGCTTCCCTGCACTCACCAGCGCCCGACCCAGGTTTTTCTCAACGGTGGGCAACTCGGTCTGCTTCTTTAGCGCCTCTTGATAAAAAGGAATAGCCGCCTCGAATTGTCCCCTGGCCGCAAGAATGCCTCCGTAATTATTCTGCGCCACCCAGGAGTCGGGGTTCTTTTTGATATTATCCTCCCAGAGAGCTTCAGGATTGGCCATCAGCCGCTGATGTTGCCAGGAAAGCGACGCCAACGATGCGAGCACCAACACAGAAAAGAAAGATGATGTCGCCGGGATGAACTTCTCGGGCAAGCGTTGAAAAAAGTGAAACGCCCCGCCGACCAACAAGGCAATAATCCCGGGCAGAGCGAGATATTGGAAATGATCGGCCACCTGTCCCATCGAGAGAAACGCCATGTTGAGGAAGCCAAGGGCTGGGCCGAGGGCCACAATGTAATAGCCAAAACCAAACAGGCAGGCTCTCCCCCAGCTTTGTCGGAATCGCCAAAACAGAATAAACATTCCCAACAACGCCAACCCGGGCAGGTAATTCAATGCGGAGCTCGGTTCAATCTTCCAGCGCGGGTAATGCAACGTCAGTCCTACCGGCAAAAGATCCTTCTCCAAATAGAACCAAACCGCTCGTGTCGCAGTGAGAGATCGGACCAACCAGTCGTCCCCCGTGGTATTCTTGGGTGCATACAAGTGATGCCCCACCAGCGTCACTACTCCCAGGATCAGGGCGAAAACGAAAAATGGCGCAACGCGCGGGAGTTCTCTGCGATCCATCCGACCAGTGCGCCACCAGAGACAAAGCAGCATGACAACCGGCAAAACCACGGCAGAGGATTTACTGAGCAACGCCAGCAGGAAAAACACAAACGAAAGAAAATAATCCCGGCCAGGGTTCGCTCCAAACCGAGGAGACGTCTGACGCGAAGGCGCTTTGGACTCGACCGTTGCCACAGACCGCAGGAAGCAGAGCAAACCAAGCAGGTAAAAAAACATGGAGAGGGTGTTTTTCCGCTCCGCCAACCAGGTGACCGACGCCACACAAACGGGATGAACCGCAAACACCGCCGCCACCAACCATGCCCCGCGAATTTTTAAATGAAGTAACACCCGCCAGAGCAAAACAACATTCAACGCCTGGAGGACAATGTTCGTGGCGTGTTGAATCTCTTTCATCCCGCCGTGAATCTGCCATTCCACCCAAAACGTCGTGGCAGTGATTGGAACGTAGTCGCCGAACTTGAGACTGAACCAGATGTCGCGCAAACCTTGCCAGCCCTGGCTGTGCAGTGCGTTGCCCGCGAGAACATCGTCATCCCAGATAAAGCCCGCTTTGTAGGTGGGAATATAAATCAACAACGTCAGCAGGCACAAAGCAGCGGCACTAAACCGTTCTCTCCAAACCGACGGAGGCGAATCGGGCCGGATCGGCGGCTGCTTGTTAAGTTGTTTAGCCGCTCGCATTCGTAGTTAGCGTCTGTTAATAGCGTCAAACATGGCCTGACGCCAACCTGATCGATGATGAGGAGCGCGCCAAGAAAATATCGACTGAGACCCCGATGCGACCGCGCCCGTCATTATTCGATCCAGTGCTTGGTTAGGCAGGCATAAGGCCATCCTATCGCCTCCAAAACTGCCACCAAGCTCTCTTCGACTGCTGAACATACGAGGGAAGTAGCGTAGCGATGATCTCCGGGTGACGTTTGGCTCGCTCGTAGCTGGCAAATGCGAACGGATCTTTGACTGGGTCAGGCCGATTTGCGGGGCTGCCGGTAGCGGCGCGCACGACGCCGCCGAAAACGCGGTCGCATACCAAATCGGTATCATCCGGTGACAGTCCAAACTTGCTCTCAGTCGCCCGCGCTAAAACTGCGCCAGAAACTTTCGCCATCGCCTGCTGAACTACGAACGCTGAAATCTCCTCAACTGTCCGCTCCGGCGGAAGCGGAATGGTCATGTCATCTGTCCAACCCCCGGGAATAGTGCTCATGCATGTTAAGCATTGTTTGTCATTCGAACTTAAACCACATGCTCTTCTCGAATGCTGCTCGTTGCTCACCCCTGAGTTGATCACGAATAGCCTGTAGTGTGAAGCCCCCGACTAGCTTATTCGATTCGACATACATCCAATCCGAAATATTGGAAGTGGCAACCGTAATTGGTTGTCCAGGCTGATGCTGCTTCATCGTGCTTGCATCGGCACCGAGCACTCCTCGGAAGTTGGAGTTGGAAAAAGTGACCTCTTGCAACCAAACATAATGGATAGCGTCGTCGTCACTGATTGGAACCTTAACTGAAAAATCAGATTGCGTTGGTTTCGGATGCGCCAAAGCTTCCGTGAATTGACTGACCGAGGCGTGTGCCTGCTGAACGGCAGCGGCTATGACGCGGTCGTCTGGAGGTACATACACAGCGATATCCCGCTGCCTGGAATCACCTTGGCTGCAGCCGGACAGCGCTGTAACGAACATTAAGAATGATGACCATAGCTTTCGCATAAATTGACGGTCAATAGCATGCCGGGGCGACTGTTACTTGCAGCGTTTTGTTAGCTGCCCGGAATATCCAGATCACCAACATAAATATCAAACCATAGCTCAACCTCCAAGTCGGCGAGGTCTCGCATTTGTGGTGGAGAAATCGTCGGTCCACCGTGCCCGCTTTTTGAATCCCATCGACAACAAACATCCACCAAATACCCGCGAGCATGAAAGACAGTAAATGCTGACACCTTTCCGCGGACACGCTCAAGTATCCAGTCAAGGTGATGACGAGCATCGCGGCTAGTAAAAATGCCTTCCGTGGAAAGGGTCCAGCCAGACTTCTTGTATACGCGTCCAGGTTTTTTTCCAAGCCACGGGTCGCCGGCGCGTTGGGTTTCGGTCGGTGAAACGCCAAGCAACTGCGTGACATCATCAGGATTCAAATCCTCGTGCATGATGCGCAACCACACGTGCGTATATGCGCATGTTCCGTAGTCTTCCGTGTAAGGAGTTTGGATGCGCATCTCGGATCAAAGCGAACGGAGAGAGTTAAGCCTCACGCCATTGTGGCTTTTGATATTTACGAGAAGGTGATTGGCCGGACGGGTATTAATCATTCGATAAAGTCAGATCAGTGTGGCTTCAACGCCTTGTT
>JBKJKE010000107.1:0-66967 GCA_046597605.1 Limisphaerales bacterium
TTAATCAATGCGTCGTTTTTCCCAGGGCTAAAGCCGCTGGGCTAGTATCAAATATCCCTTCGGGATAAAATCTGTTGGAGGTCCCAGAGTGAATGCCAATTGGCATTCCACCGGAAACAGCGAAGAACCTAGCTCTTCATAAGATGCCTGTGACCCACTGAGGGCGAGCAAACCATTCTCAATCCACCACAAACAACGGGAAACCCGCGGTTTGAAACGCAGAATTACGCTCATTTCAGATCGTGCGAGGAGCGTAATTCTAGAATTACGATCGATTCAGGAGTGGAAATGCTTGGAAATCTAGATTTACGTCCATTTCCGGACCTGAAACGGGCGTAAACCGGAATTACGTCCATTTCGGATCGTGTAACGAGCGTAAATCTAGAATTACGCACGTTTCCGAACATGCAACGACGATAAATCCAGAATTGCGACCGATTCAGGAGTCGAAATTCCGAGAAATCTAGATTTACGTACTATTCCCCGGGAAAAGTTCCCGAAAAGCCAGATTTACGACCGTTGCACGACCTGAAATGACGATAAATCTAGATTTACGCTCATCGCACGATCTGAAACGGCGATAATTCTGGCTCTCATTTCGCCTCCCAAAGCGCACCCGCAAACAGTGGAAAACTATGCAGTATATAGCTTCGAAAAGAGGTTAAGATCCTTGAACCGCCCGAGTCCTGAGGTTCAAAGAGTAACAACGACAAAACACAACCCTGGCGTCTCAAGGGTTCCTTTCTTTCTCTAATTTCCGAGACATCCTCTTCTGCGGAATAACGCTTCGGATTCGTGTCGGATACGCGTCCACTGGAGATAACGAAGAAACCGGCATAATTCATCAGGACGATCCACTATTCACGATGCAACGATGCAACGATTCCACTAATTACTCTTTTCCCCCACCGACTTTTGTTTTGCGTTGTTTGCGATTCGCTAGAAATACTCTCCCCAATGAAATTCCGGACTCTCTTCGCGCTGCTGCTTGCCTGCGTGAATGTTGCTTTTGCTGAAAAGGCCTCCTTCGAATTGCGCGATGGGGATCGTGTGGTGTTCATCGGCGACACATTGATGGAACGCGAACAGTATTATGGTCACATCGAACTCGCCCTTGCCGCCCAGTTTCCTGAGAGCAAACTCAGCTTTCGCAATCTTGGTTGGAGCGGCGATACGCCAGAGGGAACATCCCGCGCCGGGTTGAGCAAACTTCAAGCGGGTCGCGATCCGGACAACCAGGGATGGCTCGAGTTGGTCGAGCAGATCGGCAATGCGAAGCCCACCGTGGCGTTTGTCGGCTACGGCATGGCTAACTCTTTTGATGGTCAGGCCGGACTAAAGAAGTTTTCAGCCGACCTCGAAACGCTGCTCGATACGATCAAAAAGAAAGCAGGTCAGGATGTGGGCATCGTTTTGGTCAGCCCGATCAAGCACGAAAACCTCGGAGGCTTTCTGCCGAATCCAGAGAAACACAATCAACAGCTCGCATTGTACGATAACGCCATCAAAGAGATCGCTGCCAGGCGCGGACTGCCGTTCGTGTCGTTATTCAACGACTTGAAGATTGAAACCAAAAGCAAGGCCTCGAAGCCTCTTACTGATAACGGCATTCACTTGAATTCCCTGGGTTATCAGAAAGCAGCCGAAGTGATTGAACGTGGCCTCGGACTTAAAGCGGGCGCCGCAAAGCGTAATAAAAATGCCGAAGCAGCACGCGTTGAAATCCTGAAGAAGAACACACTCTATTTTCAACAGTCGCGTCCCCAGAACATGGCTTACATTCTGGGATTCCGTGCCCATGAACAGGGAAAGAATGCTGCTGATATCCCAAAGTTCAATCCATTGCTGCAGGCTGGTGACCAGAAGATTAACGCATTGCTGCGCAACAAGCTTTCGGAGGTTCCACCAGCTCCCGAAATCAAACTTTCCGCTAAGCCGTTTACTGCCCAACCACTGCCCAAGTTCGACATTGCTCCCGGTTTCGATGTGACTTTGTTTGCTGAAAATCCGCAGTTGGCGAAACCGATCCAGATGAATTTTGATGCGCAAGGCCGGTTATGGGTGGCCAGCTCCTCGGTCTATCCCCAGATCGAACCCGGCCAGGAAGCGGCAGATACCATCCTCATGCTTGAAGATCGCGACGGCGACGGTAAGGCGGAAAAATCAACGGTCTTTGCCGAAGGATTATTTATTCCATCGGCAGTGATACCGGGAGATGGGGGCGTTTACGTCGGACAAAGCACCGAACTGCTGCATTATAAAGATACGAACAACGATGGGAAAGCGGATGTTCGAAAAGTGATTCTATCGGGTTTCGGAACGGAGGATACGCATCATACGGTGCATACTTTGCGCTGGGGAATGGACGGACAACTCTACTTCAATCAATCCATTTACATCCGCACCGATACCGAAACTCCGCTCGGAGTCACGCGTTTGCGTTCCGGAGGTGTGTTGCAACTCCGGCCTCCCACGATGGAACTCGAAACGTTCCTGCTCGGCTTCTGCAATACCTGGGGACACGCTTTTGATCGCTTTGGCCAGAGCTTCACGACAGACGGTTGTGGCGGACAAGGTGTCAGCTTTGGCATTCGTGGCGCGCAATATCTTACCTACGCCAAAATGCGCCGTGAGCTGCGCAGTATTTCCCCGGGCGCTTATCCGAAGTTTTGTGGCCTTGATCTGGTGCGCAGCCCGCACTTTCCCGATGACTTGCAAGACAGCGCCATCACCTGTGATTTCCGCGCCCATCGCATCGTTCGCTTTGGTATCGAGGAACAAGGATCCGGTTATGTGACAAAGGAAATGCCTGACTTGATGCGCACCACCAACGTCACTTTCCGTCCAATCGATGTAAAGTTTGGCCCTGATGGCGCATTGTATATCGCTGATTGGTCCAACCCGATCATTCAACATGGCGAAGTCGATTTTCGTGACCCGCGTCGCGATCACGAACATGGCCGTATCTGGCGTGTCACGGCCAAGGGTCGTCCCCTGGTGAAGAAAGAGAATCTGGTCGATGCGAGGAACGAGCGTTTGTTCGACAACCTCCTTTCCGAAAACGAATGGACCCGCACCCAGTCGCGTCGTGTCCTCACCGAGCGCGGTCAGAATATTAAAGGTGACCTCGCAAAGTGGACTGCAAAACAGAGCAGCGACAAAGCGTTGCTTGAAGCGCTCTGGATGTATCAATCGATTGACCTGGTGGAGGCTGATTTATTGAAGCGCGTTTTAGCGGCGAAGGACGGGCGCATCCGCGCCGGGGCCGTGCGCGTTCTGAGCTTCTGGCACACTCGTATGTCCGGAGCGCAGGATCTGCTGGCGGTTGCGGTGAAAGATGCGCATCCGCGGGCTCGTCTCGAAGCCGTTCGCGCGCTCGGAAAAATTCCGAACGCACGTTCCGCAGAACTTGCGTTGAGCGTGCTTGATCTTCCGATGGATGATTTTCTCGATTACGGAATCTGGCTCAGCATCAATGAACTCGCACAGCCCTGGCTGCAGGCGATTCAATCCGGGGCGTGGAATCCGGAAGGCCGTGAGAAGCAGCTTCAGTTTGCCTTACGGTCAATCGACTCCGGCCTCGCCAGCACGGTTGTTCAAAAGTTGCTTGCGGGAAAAGATATCCCGAGCACGGGTCAATGGATTGAATTGGTTTCAAAGTCCGGCAGCGCAGAAGAACTTGGAAGACTCTTCAACCAGGCTGTCGCTGGAAAGTTTGATGATGCCGCGTCCGCTCGGGCTCTTACTGCGCTGGATGACGCGAGCCGCCTTCGCAATTTGAAGCCTGCCGGCGATCTCAACCATGTCGCAAAGATGTTTTCTGACAACAATGCCAGGGTGCAGATCGCAGCCATTAAACTGGCGGGTTCCTGGAAGCTTCCCTCGACCGGTCCGGAATTACTGAAGATTGCTGGCGGTGAAGACACTGGAAAGGAGCTGCGCCAGGCTGCGTTCGCCAGCTTGCGCGAAATCGGGGGCGAGGAAGTTTATCAGGGCTTGCTGCCGCTCGCGGAAAAGTCTGCTGCCGGGATCCGTCGGGAGGCCGTGCTGGTTCTTGCAGCTTTGAATGTGGAACGCTCTATGGCTCAGATAGTGGGCGTCCTCGCTGCAACCGACAACGAAAAGGAAGCGACCGAGCTCTGGCAATCGCTCCTCGGCATTAAAGGTTCTGGCAAGAAAATCGCCGAAGGTTTGGCGAAGGCCACTGTCCCTGAGGTCGTGGGCAAAGCGGGTGTGAAAGTGGCACGCGAAGGTGGCCGCAATGAACCGGAACTGGTGCTCGCTCTGAATCGTGCCGCAAACCTTGGCGATGGGGACAAGAGTCTGACTCCCGACGAGATGAAGCAATTGGCACAAGCGGTAGAGCAGGGGGATGCTTTCCGCGGTGAGAAGGTTTACCGTCGCTCTGAGTTGGCGTGTATCACCTGTCACGCCGTTGGCGGCGCCGGTGGGAAGGTCGGTCCTGATCTCACTTCCATTGGTGCGAGTGCGCCGATTGATTATCTGATCGAGTCGATTCTGGTACCGAACGCCAAGATCAAAGAAGGCTATCACTCCGTTCAGATCACCACCAAAGATGAGATGGAATACAGCGGAATCGTGGTGCGGGAGACGGCCCAGGAAATCATTTTGCGTGATGCCACCAATAAGGAAGTTTCCATTGCAAAAAATAACGTGGAGAACCGCAGAAACGGTGCCTCTCTCATGCCTTCCGGCCTGGTGGATTCATTGTCCGAACAGGATCGTGCGGATCTTTGTAAGTTCCTTTCACAACTCGGTAAGCCGGGACCGTTCGATGCCTCCAAAGGTAACGTGGCCCGTGCCTGGAAATTGTTCGTCATGACGGACGAGCGGGCGCAGTTTGGCACGGAACAGCTAATCAAGGGCGACATGACTGTCACAGGTTGGACTCCTCTATTGTCCACGGTGGAAGGCAAGGTTTCTAAAGCAGATTTAGAGGCGCAGATCGCGCCGCTGGCGAACCGCAGCCCGCTGGGGGTGTTCGCGGCCGCGAAGCTGCAATTGGCCACCGCGGGAAAAGCTAAACTGAAACTGAACGCTGGAGGCGGCTGCGAGATCTGGGCGAACGGCAAGGCCATCGGCCAAACTCGTGGAGTGAAGGTGGATGGAGCCAATGTCCCAACGCAAAGCGAAATCGAGGTGGATTTGCCGCAGGGCAAACACGCAATTGTGGTTCGAATGGATTCGAAAACGTTGCCAGAGCATTTGCGGCTTGAGAGCAGCGAAGGAACGTTCCTGGTGGAGTAAAAGGAAAAGTATTCAGTGTGCAGTTTTCAGTATTTAGAACTGAAAACTGAGCGTCTGGATGTTTCCTGATCTGTTTACTAATCGCTTTGCTTCATAACGACACCATTGCCGCAATCGCCACTCCGCTTGGAGAAGGGGGGCTTGCGGTTATACGTCTTTCGGGAGCTGAAGCTCTCTCAATCGCGGATCGATGTTTTACTCCTATCGGGAAGACTTCGATGAAGCCAACGTTGGCAGCTTCGCACACCATTCAATATGGGAGGATTGTGCGGAACGGTGAGACGATCGATGAAGTGCTTATTGGGGTGATGCGGGCTCCGCGGACGTTTACGCGTGAGGATGTGGTTGAAATAACCTGCCATGGCGGATTGCTGCCAGCGAAACTGGTTTTAGACACCGTTCTGGAAAGTGGAGCCCGTCTCGCCGATCCCGGAGAATTTACGAAACGCGCTTTCCTGAATGGCCGCATCGATCTTGCCCAGGCTGAAGCGGTGGCGGATGTCATCCATGCCCGCACGGAGCTTGCGCTGACGGCAGCCAACGAGCAACTCGCCGGCAAGCTCTCCCAACGGATCAACCAATTGCGCGATGAGATGATGATTGTGCTCGCGCATGTCGAGGCTCACATCGATTTCCCTGACGAAGACATCTCTCCCAACACGAAAGACCAACTGTTGCAACGACTGGACCGAAGCATACGGTTCATGCAGGAACTTCTTCGCAATGCCGGAGAAGGTCAGATCCTGCGTCGTGGCATTCGGGCGGCAATTATAGGAAGACCGAATGCAGGCAAATCCAGTCTCCTGAATCAGCTGCTGGGACATGATCGTGCGATTGTTTCGCCGATCGCAGGAACAACGCGCGATACCATCGAAGAAACAGCCAACATCCGGGGTATTCCAGTCATCTTTGTGGATACTGCAGGTTTACGCGAATCGATGGACGAAATCGAAATTGAAGGCATCCGCCGAAGTCATGCGAGCGTGCAAAAAGCAGAGTTGATTCTCCATGTCTTTGACGGAACTGAGCTGTTGAGCGCCACAGACGAAGGTTATCTCCGGGATTTCAGTGGCAAGAAGCGGATCTTAATTCGCAACAAGGCGGATTTGGGGTTGAAGTTGCAATTGCCCCCGTCAGAAACCGTTGTGGATGTCTCATGTGAGAGCGGGCTTGGTCTCGAGCGCTTGAAAGATGCCGTGAAAGAAGCGGTCTGGTCGGGCGAGATTAAAGCCGAAATGCTCCAGGCTATGATCAATTCGAGACATGCGGACGCTCTGAACCGTGGAAGGTTATCGACACAACGAACCCTGGACGCGCTCCGTGGCGGCGAGACGCTTGAGCTGGCAGCCATGGATCTGCGTATTGCGGTGAATGCAATTGGAGAGATTGTGGGGAAGACCACCACCGAAGATCTGCTCGACTCTATCTTCAGTCAGTTCTGCCTCGGTAAGTGACGCTTCGATTCGCAGGTGCCCTGAGCTGAACGGTATTGTGAGATTTACAGGCCGCGGCAGCAACGGATGGCAGCCCCACACCGGGGCTTCACTTCAAAAAGAACATTCTTCGAAGGTTTAAGTAACAATATGGTGTATGTTCACCGTCTTTATCACTGAGGGGTAATTGATGACCTTTTTTTGAGGTTGGCGGGGGTTGGCATGGGTTTTAAGGAAGGGCGACTGGTTGAGTATTTTTGACCCAGCCAGGTGTCTATGGTGTCTATAAAGAACATTGCCGCAAGGCTTTGTTTATGAATATATTACCAAGTTGAGTCTAACTGAATGATGCGCCTGAAAGTGCTCATGGCCTTGCTTTGCGGCTTTTTGTTGTTGCCGCAGGCCAATGCATTTCAGCATGGCCATGAGAACGAGTTGGCAGATTTCGATACCCGGGCACTGACCTCCCAAATGGCCCCGGAGAAGAAGCAGGTTGTTCAGAAATTAAAAGAACAACTCGATAGCTCGGTAGAACTTGATGCGTTTACCGGTGCGCCCCAATTCATCTCTTCCCGGAATGGGTTCCTTGTCGAAAAGGCTTCCAAAGGCGGTATTTCACCTGAGGTATTGGCTCGATTTGCTGCGGCGGACCGCCACCGCATCACAAAAGCTTTCGTTCAAGAGCACAAGGATCTCTTTGGGCATGGCGCGGAGGCATTGCAGACAGCTAAAATTTCCCGCGATTACGTCAGCAAACACAATGGCTTGAAAACCACGGTTTGGCATCAGGAGTTGGATGGCCTGCCCGTTTTCGATGCCTACTTCGTGTCGCATATCACCAAAAGCGATGAGTTGGTAAGTGTTTCGAGCCGCTTCGTGGCCGATCCGGCGGGTTCTGCTGATCGAGGGGTTAAAAACAGGCAAAACATTTTGGCGAGCCCTCCAGTTTCGGTCAGGCGGGCTATCAGTGTTGCTGCAAAGAATCTTGGGGACCAGGTGGATGCGGAAAAAGTTGAGCAAAGGCTGTCCGGTGTAGAGGGGCAGAAACACCTGCAAAAATTCAAAGTCGCAACGCTTCCCGGGGACACTTACGCAGGATTGGTTTGGTTGCCGGTCTCAGAGGATGAATTGCGCTTGTGCTGGCAGGTCGTTCTCATCGGTGGCGAGCACCGGGAGATGTTCCTTTTGCTGGTCGATGCGGTAACTGAAGAGGTGGTCATACGTCGTGGGTTAACTAGGTATTTGAGCAACGCTACCTACAACGTATTCACCGGGGCCAGTCCAACGCCGATGGCTCCTGGCCCTTCAGCTCCTTCCACTCTCCAACCGCCATTGGTTTCGCGTCAGTTAGTCACACTTTCAGCACTGAATACCAATGCTTCCCCCCTCGGTTGGATCACAGACGGAGGCAACACCACGGTAGGTAACAACGTTGAAGCGCAATTGGATCGAGATGGTAATGATCAGCCCGATCTGCCCCGTCCCCAGGGAACATCACGCGTTTTTAATTTTCCACTGGATCTGGCGCAGGAGCCAACCTCCTATGGCGATGCTGCGACTGTTCAGCTGTTTTATTGGTGCAACTGGATGCATGATAAGCTCTACGAACTCGGGTTTACGGAGGAGGTGGGAAATTTCCAGCAGACTAACTTTGGACGAGGTGGATACGGAACCGACGCAATTCAGGCAGATGCTCAGGATCGGTTGAACTTTGTGAGTCCCCGGAATAATGCCAGCTTCTCGACGCCAGCGGATGGATTGCCTGGAAGAATGCAGATCTATACCTTCAATGGCCCGGATCCCGATCGAGATGCGGCGTTGGATGCGCATATTGTCTTGCATGAGTATACACATGGGTTGAGCGATCGGTTGGTCGGAGGTGGAATGGGTATGGTAGCGGGAACGATGCAAAGCAGGGGCATGGCGGAAGGGTGGTCCGATTTCTTTGCATTGGCCCTGTTGAGCCAGCCCACGAACGATGTCCACGGCATCTACCCATTTGGCAGTTACGTCGCCTATAAAGCCTCCTTTTCCTTCGAGCAAAATTACTACTTCGGAATTCGCCGGTATCCCTATTCGACTGATCTCGCCAGGAATCCGCTGACCTTCAAGGACATTGATCCCGGTCAATTCGGATATTATCCATCTTCCCCGAGGTCCACGTATCCTTTCATTGCGGCAGACCCAGCAGCTCTTCATAACCAGGGTGAAGTCTGGTGTGTCACCCTTTGGGAAGCCCGGGCCAACCTGATCGTCAAGCATGGTTTTTCCACGGGTAACCATCTGATACTGCAGTTGGTGACGGATGGGATGAAGTTATGCCCCCCCAATCCTAATTTCCTGCAGGCGCGTGATGGGATCCTGTTAGCGGACCGGATCAACAATGCAGGCGCCAATCAGGCGGAATTGTGGAGTGCTTTTGCCAAACGGGGGATGGGGTTTTTCGCCAGCTCACCGTCGAGCAGCACCACCCAAGGCGTTGTGGAATCGTTTTCGCTTCCGGATGATCTATCGATCCTCCCTGATGCCGGATTGGTGGCGAGCGGAATGGTGGGCGGTCCGTTTTTGCCGAATACCAGGACATATATATTCAGCAATATCGGGCCGGGCTCTGTCACATGGTCAACACTTGGCCTTTCAAATTGGCTGACGATTTCGACATCGGGAGGAACGCTTCTCTCGCTCGATTCTCAGTCTATTTCTGTTTCTATCAACCAGGCGGTGGCGGGAAGTCTGGGGGCAGGAATTTACACCAACAGGGTCATCTTCACCAACCAGACGAGTGGATTGGCGCAGAGCCGCGTATTTACTCTTCTGGTCGGGCAACCTGATCATTACACGGAAATTTTCGAAGTGAACGATTTCGATCTTAGTTACCAAAGCTTCACCTTTACCCCCGACGAGAGTAATAGCGGTTATTCACTTTGCCGGTCACTCATAACAAATTTCACTTCAGACCCTGCCGGAGGGTCAGCGCTCGTGCTGGGAGATGATAATTTCCAGAAGATAGATCTTTCGAATGACGTGCTGGTTTACTCCAGCATCGCAGATGAAGTGTATGTAGGAAGCAATGGCTATATCACCTGGGGATCAGGAGATACCAGGTACGCCGATCCTATAGCTTCCCATTTTTCCCTGCCTCGAGTGTCCGCATTGTTTCGAGATCTTATACCTCAAACCAACAGTGTTTCCTGGAAGCAGTATACGAATAGGGTTGCTGTGACCTACACCAACGTTATCGAGTGGGGAACGTCCAAAACAAATAATTTTCAAATCGAACTCTTCTTTGATGGGCGCATTCGTTTGAGCTACCTGCAAATGGGAACCCTTAATGGCCTGGTGGGCCTGGCTCGTGGCGGAGGGTTGCCGGAAGCCTTTATTGAAACCGATTTTAACAGTTTTGTGGAATGTGCGCCCGCGCTGGTGGTAACACTTCCAGCAGGCGCCTTTGAAGGCGATGGAACTCTCGCTTCGGCAGGACAGGTCAGCGTCGCCTCTTCTTTGTTGGTGAATCGCACGATTGAGCTGTATTGGAGTGACAACACTGAACTCACTTTGCCTACACAGATTGTCCTTCCGGCCGGACAAACGAGTGTCTTTTTCGACATCAGTGTCATTGACGATCTGAACGTGGATGGTAGCCGCCCGGTCGTTATCACGGCCGTGGCCACTGGATATCAGAACGGTCGCGCCACCATGCAAGTCCATGACAACGAAGTAGCAACCCTGTTGCTTGCTGTGCCAGGGCCGGTGAACGAAGCTGATGGAACGATCCAATGTACCGTAACAACAGATTTTGCGCCCACCGATGATGTCCGGGTTGCTCTAGCTACGGATGCACCGGGCAAGCTCCTTATTCCAGCCTCGGTCACAATTCCAGCCGGACAAAATTTCGGCATTTTCAGTGCCGTCGTAGTAGACAACCAGCAGATCGAGCAAAATTACGTGGTGAACCTCTCTGCTGTCGTTGTCGGCTGGCAAGGTGCGACTCTCCCGATCACAATCGTGGATGATGAAGACTTTAGTTTGCGGCTGGAATTGCCACGAAGGGTCTCCGAAGGAAACGGCACTCTGGGCGGAGCTGGCAGTCTTCATCTTTCAGGTCAATTGTCGGAGGATCTGGTTATCCAGCTGACTTCCGCGTTTCCTTCCCAGGTTTCTGTTCCTCAATTTCTTTTGATACCAGCGGGGCAAACGTTCGCCACTTTCGATATTACGATTGGCGACGACCTTGTGTTGGATGGAGAACAACTGGTTCAGGTCGAAGCCGTTGCTGACGGGTTTGATGTTGGTCTGCGAACTGTTTCCATTGCGGATAATGAAACGCCCCCGGTCCCGATCAACCTGAGACCACTGCATCTTTCATTGAACAATGCCACGTCAGTCGATCTTCAATGGGATTCGACTTACGGCGAAGGCCTTGAACTGGTTACAAATGGTGGGTTTGAAATGGGGTCCTTTTCGGGATGGACCCTGGGTACCAACGCCAATAGTCATTTTACTCTCTTCAAAGACAATTACGAAGGCCCTATTGGAATGGTGACGAATCAATCCGGTAGATTTGCAGTAGTTGCACACCAGACGGGTCCAGGCACCCAAACTCTTTCGCGTCTCGCGACACTTCCCGCTGACCAGTTCGTCACGATCGACTGGGCAGATGAGATACAGAATGTTGCGACCCCATTTACATCGAATCACCAGTTTAGAGTCGAACTACGAAGTACGAATGACGTCGTGCTGGAGCTCCTTTTTAGCACGGGCCCGGATTCTCCTTCCACGACGGCGTGGACACCCCGGCATTTCAACATTTCACAATGGCGCGGACAAACGGTGAAGATTGCATTTGTTATCAAGACGACGGCCCAAGGATTATATGTCTTTCTTGACGATGTTCATGTTCGTGGTTCCAATCCGGCACTCACCACCCACGACGTTTACTTTGGCACCAATGCCAGCCCGAACGCTGGAGACCTGCTTGGATCGACGACAAATCTTTCATGGGATCTCCCCGAATTGCAGCCGTTCACCACCTATTATTGGCAGGTCGTTTCACATCGCCTCGGCGATGTTGCCGGTCCGGTCTGGCAATTTCGCACCGTTGCTACAATTTCAGTGACCAACATATCCGTTATTGAAGGGCAATCGGGACTCCGCACCGCCGTCTTTGACTTGCGAATGTCGACACCCAGTCCGGAGATTGTGACCTTGGATTATTCAACCATCGCGGGTTCAGCGACAGCTGGATTGGATTTTTCAGAGGCCAGTGGAACCATCCAATTTGGGCCCGGGGAGACAAACAAAACCCTTCAAGTAATGGTTGTGGGAGACCCTGATTATGAAGGTAACGAAGTGTTTTACGTTGGTTTTTTTAATGTGCAGAACGCAGTTCTTTCCCAACTGCAGCCCTCCTGTACCATTCTTGAAGACGATCCCATTCTGTTTCCAATTTCCGACAAGGTGGTCAACGAAGGTACTCTGTTAACGTTCGTAGCGCAGGCTGGTTCACCAGGCGAGGCGGTGTCGGAGGTAATCACGGATTTCGAAGCGTTCACTGTCGGCAACGGGAATAGCAAAGTGATGTTTCGTGAACCTCTGCAAGCGAGCTCAACCTACCTGGAGAATTCTCCCAACCTGGCCGCTGTTACCAATGTCTTCCCAGGGAGCCATCCAGGGGCGAAAGTGATGGCAGTTGCTTGTAACTTCAAAAGCACCTCGAATGGATGGTTGCGACTCATAACAGCTCCCAGTGGCAGTGTCCCTAATCCGGACCTCCCGAATCCCACGGTAAGTTTTGTTCAGACTTTGCAATTCGATGTTTTTACTGACCGACCTTTTCGCCTGGGGCTGGGCCTTCGCGAAACGAGCACAACCAACGCAATCGGCGCGGATGGCGGGACTTCCGGCACGGTCGAGTTCGTTGGGGTTACCAACAAAGTAGTTGGACCTAATACCCCTATGCCGACCCGAAACATCAGTACCGGTTTTTGGCAGCGGGTGAGCTTCGCAATCCCCACGGAACCGGTCACAGGATTGGATGGTAATGGCATCTTGCAATCAACCAGTGGCAAAGGTGCTTTGGCCCATCTGGCAATTGTTCCCACAGGTGGCAGTGGCGTCTATCGTTTCTACTTCGATAACTTCGCCGTCGTTTACACCAACCAGCTGCTCTTCACACTTTCAAATGCGCCCGCCGGAGCAACGATCCATCCCCAGACAGGAGTGTTCTCGTGGACGCCGGCTGAAAGTCAGGGCCCGGGTGTGTATGAGATAATTGTGAATGTTACGGGTGGTGCCGCAATCAGTGCGACCAGAACTTTTAGCGTAACGGTGAACGAAGCGAATCGCGTCCCAACATTGGCGTCGATAACCAACAAGACGAACGCTGAACTTTCCACCCTGTCGTTCTCGGCTGTGGGATCGGATGCTGACCTTCCCGCTAACGTTTTGACCTACTCTCTCGATACTGCGCCCACAGGCGCCAGCATTGATCCGGGCACTGGGTTGTTTACCTGGACTCCAAGCGAGGCTCAAGGTCCCAGCACCAATACGGTTGTGATCCGTGTTACCGACAATGGATCGCCCGCTCTCAGCCAGCCAGCCACATTTTTCATCTACGTCACCGAGGTAAACAGTTCTCCGGATGTGTCCGTGATATCAGATAAATTTGTAGCACCCAATGGATCCGTATCTTTCGTAATTCCCGCTAGTGATTCTGACATTCCTCTAAATCAATTAACGTTTGGATTGACTGGAACACCACCGGTGGGCGCGAGTATCCATCCAGGTTCCGGCTTATTCCAATGGAGCAACATCAACCAGCCTGGGGGAACAACCAATTCAATAACCATTAGCGTGCAGGATAACGGTTTCCCTGTTTTAACGACGACCAGGACCTTCTCTGTGATCGTCATGGCGGCTCCTTTGATTCAAAGCGTGGAAGTTGAATCCGGGCAATTGACGTTAGTCTGGACCACGGTGTCGGGTCGAACCTACCTGGTACAGCAAAGTCCAGATCTGGTCGCGTGGACCGATGTGGAAAGTATCGTGGCAACTGGGAACACTGCCACCATCACCCGACCTGCCAGCGAAGTATCCGCATTTTACCGCATTTTCCTGGTACCTTGATCGCGCTATTGAATGGTGAGTTCCTGACGGATTTTAAACTTCTCCAACCGTTTCCGTAGAGTGGCCCGGGTAATTCCAAGTAGCTTGGCGGCCTGCACCTGATTGCCCTTCGTTTCTTTTAGAGACTGGATAATCAGTTCACGCTCCACTGATGGGATGACTTTGAATTTCGAATCACTGCGGGCGAGCCGAAAGAGCTGTTCAGCAATGGCCGCAACACTGGTTCCTACCGCTTCATCAGCGGCGGAAGGTTGAGGGACACTTGTTTCTCCCAACTGTTTCTCGGAAGGCTTTGCCCACACCTCGGGTGCGAGGTCCTGAGGCAGGATAACGTCGCTCTTCGCCACGACCATGGCTCTTTGGACGACATTTTCCAATTCGCGCACGTTTCCCGGCCAGTTATAATTTTCCAGCGCTTCCAGGGCGGAAGCGGCGAAAGCTTTGCGGCCGAGCTTATGCGTATCCCGGATCTTCTTGAGAAAATAATCTACCAGCAGTCGGATATCACTGCGGCGCTCGCGTAACGATGGCAGCGCGATCCGAACGACGTTCAACCGGTAGAAAAGATCTTCCCTGAACTCACGCTTTGCCACCGCTTGTTCCAAAGGTTTGTTGGTTGCGGCAATGACGCGAACATCCACCTTGATGGCCTGATTCCCGCCAACCCGCTCGAATGTGCCATTCTGCAGCACCCGTAGAATCTTTGCCTGCGTGGGCAGGCTCATGTCGCCAATTTCGTCCAGGAAGATGGTGCCACGGTCGCACTGCTCGAACTTTCCGATGCGCTGATTGGCTGCCCCCGTAAATGCTCCGCGCTCGTGCCCAAACAACTCGCTCTCTAAAAGGTTCTCGGGGATGGCAGCGCAATTGATCGCGAGAAAAGATTCTTTGCTGCGCTGGCTGTGGTGGTAAATAGCCCTGGCGACGAGTTCTTTGCCGGTGCCGCTTTCGCCGGTGATCAATGCGGTCGCGTCACTGGCGGCGAGTTGGCCAATGAGCTTGAAAACGTTCTGCATCACGTCGCTTCGGCCGATGATTCCCAGCGCATAATCTTCGGATTCGAGCAGAGGTTGATACGAAACCACCTGTTTCATGTCATGCGAAGCCTTCAGCGCTTTCGTGACGAGTTCTTTGATCTTCGGAACGTCAAACGGCTTGAGGAGATAATCGTAGGCACCCAACTTCATGGCCTCGATCGCGGTTTGGGTCGTGCCATAGGCCGTCATGAGGATGACGGGAAGCTTGGTGTCGAACTGGCGAATGCGACGGAGCGTTTCCATCCCCGTAATTCCGCCCATGCGCACGTCCATCAGCACGAGGTCCGGCCTCAATTTGGGAATCAGCTTCAACCCTTCCTCGCCACTGCTCGCAGTCGTGATCTCGATGTTCGAATCGTGGAAGATACGTTTGAAGGAATACTGCACATCCACTTCATCATCGACCAAGAGCAACTTATCCATGGGTAAGTAGGATGCGGGCCAATCTTCGAAGTTCAAGTGGCAAAGTTAAGGCTTTCACCCGCTTTGCTCGAATCGTGGATTAATAACTACACCATGATCACTATTCGCCAGTCGGCTCTTCTGCGATCTCCCGCAAGTGTTGTCTATCCCGCAAACACATATAGACCACGCCCCCCACAATGCTCCAAAACAAGCTGCCGGCGAACATGAGCAGGGATAAGGACAACCGGGTCGTCATAGGAGCAATGTCGCTGTTCGCCAGGTAGACTTCCGGCGCCGCGAGCATGAATACAAAAAGATTTTCGCGAACCCCCAGGCCACTCGGGGTAATTGGAAGTGCCGAGATACAGATGATGATGGGAACAATCATGAAAAGCGCTTTGGGAGCCAATCCCAGATCCAGTCCCCTCGCCAGCGTGATCACCTGCAGCACCACGATGGTGTTGAGCGCCATCGAAAGAAAAAAAGATTTCCAAAGAAAGGATCGGTGGGGGCCAAACTGTCGACATGCATCAAGCGAACGTTCGATGACCGAGGCTTTGGGTATTTTACGCAGTGAGTCGCGGGCGCTTCCCCAAAGCCTGGAAACTCCACCCCAAAACGCCAGTATCAGGATTACGGAACAGGCACCGAACATTCCAAGAATGAGCAAAGCCGCGGCTCGAAACCGATCATGTTTTGCAAGGAGATCCAGGTTCGGCAACATCATCACGGCGGCAAAGAAAAGCATCGTCCACAGTCCAATCAAACGATCCACAAACACGGTCGTGACAGCTTCGGTTTTCTTATGATGTGTCTCCCGCGCCGCATAATAGGCCTTCATCAGGTCGCCGCCGGTGGATCCCAGAAGAAACGAGTTGAAGAAATGGGCGACAAACGAAATCTCGGTCGTGCGTACTAACGAAAGATCCAACCCCTGGACTTGTAACACCATCCTCCAGCGAATTACCCCAATCAGAAGAGTGATGCCAACCAGAATGATGGAGACCGCAAAGGCACCCGGCTCAACCGATGAAACTGTCCGCCACAATTCGGGAGGCCCAAGCTGCCAGGCGGTTCCCCATTGTTCCAAACGGGAAAGTTCGGTCCAGTTGATCCCGTGTTTCGGCGCAATCAGCCTGGCTTCATTGACGAAGATGGCATGAAAGATCCAACCCAGCAGCAGCGCGCAAACCACAACCCTCCAAGTAACGTTCCATATCTTCTTCCCTTTTGTCATCGTGCTGTGGATCTACGCGCTGAAATTGATGGTTGGTTTACTTAACGATTATTCCGGTCCCCAGATGCTTTTTAAATGGGTTATTCCAGCGAGGACATCCTCCCGCTTTGCCCCGGGGCTTAACTCAAATACCTTGATATGCTCTGGCTTAACCATCTTTTTCAGTGCCGCATAATCGATGGTGCCACTCCCCGGAATGCAGTGGTCCCGACCCGGGAACTGTACATCATGCACATGAAAACCGGCCAACCGCTCGCTCATTGACTCAAGCAGCATGCGATGGTTTACAAACCCAAGGTTCTCTTTGATCTGCGCGTGTCCGGTATCATGCCAGTAAACGACATTTTTGCTCGGGAAACGTTTGAAGAAAATAGAGAGGTCAGATTCGAATGGAAGCTCCTCGAGCGATTCCCGGTTCTCGACTCCGAGTTTGATTCCATACTTTTCTGCCGGTTCCACCAGTCTTTCGAGCATGGCGATGGTGTTATCTAGAAACTTCTCTTTGCGCTCCTCCCGTTTCTCCATCAACTCGCGGCAAAGTTTGTCGTATTTGGGAGACTTGGCATCACCTTTCTCGATCATTTCCATGAGGCGATCGGTGTAATCGCGCATATCCACGCTGCCCATGTGCAACACCACTAGAGGCGCTTTCACCCGAACGGCGGCTTCGATGGTTCGAACGGTATGCTTGTGGGCGCTTTCTCGTTCGCGCGCATCTGTGGAGGAGAATTGAAAGAGATTTGGAGCCGATTGATTTACCCCAATGGGGAGCGGACAGAAGTTGTGCAGGGACGAAATCTTGATTTCGCCAGCGTCGACCGCGTCGAGGATCCCTGGCAAAAGGGTGATTCTGGTGCCGTGGCTCAACTCGGCATACTCAAATCCGAGCTCCCGAATCTCCCGCAACATAGCGCGGCCATCGGTATGGCGGTGTGAATTCCAGCAACTTGAGAACGAATACATGATCGAACCAGACGTCTCTCCAACCTCAGTTAACCCATTTATTTAACAAAAAAAGCCGAGTGCAGTTCAAGAGAGAACCACACTCGGCTATTGGAATTCAACAAATTACAGTTCCGCGTATCGAGCGGTTAACATGGCGGAGAAACGAGCCGCTTTTTCTTTGCGGCGACGGCGTTCGCTCGGCTTTTCGTAATGACGATGGCTACGTACTTCTTTCAAAGTACCTTCACGATCGATCTTCTTTTTCAAACGACGCAGGGCTTTGTCTACGGACTCACCCTTCTTTAATTTAATCTCAGTCAATTGCTCTCACTTCCTTTCTTCGACGCAGGTCGGATGCGGAACCAACCTTTTAGTCAGGGGCGCAAAGATTAGGTTTGAGGGGCCTCAGTGTCAATTGACAAAATAAATCAATTTCCGCCCCCTCATCTCGACCTTTTTTCAGATTGCTGGCGGTTAAAACCAACCGCGGCAGCGTAGGTCACTCCTTTGCCTCCAAAAATATCCAGCGCGGACCCAATGGTTAGGTCTACCCGGCCCCTTCCCAGCTCTGTCACAGTCTGCAAATCCTCCAATGATTTCGCCCCTCCGGCGTAGGTCGTAGGAATCGGGGTCCATTCTCCCAGCTTCCGCACCAGATCCAGATCAATACCCCGGCACAAACCCTCGACATCCGCCGCGTGAATCAGGAACTCGTCGCATGATCCGGCGAGTTTGTCTAAAATTTCCTTTGAAACCTGCATCTCCGTAAACTTCTGCCAGCGATCGGTCACGACCAGGTAGTCCTCGCCTCGTTTGCGGCAACTCAGGTCGAGGATCAGTCGATTCTTGCCGATTTTTGCGACAAGTTGCCCCAAACGTTCCCAATCCAATCGACCGTCACGGAATACCCAGGAGGTTACGATCACGTGTGAAGCACCCGCATCCAACCATCTGCTGGCGTTTTCCAGGTTAATACCGCCACCCACCTGCAACCCCCCGGCGTAAGCCGCCAAAGCGCTTTTTGCGGCAGCATCATTGCCTGAGCCGAGCATGATGACATGTCCGCCGGAAAGGCCATCGTTCTTGTATAATTCAGCGAACCATGCAGCTGAGCGGTCGGAAACAAAGTTAGTTCGAAGCCCAGTGCCGGTATCAGTGAGCGATCCTCCCACAATTTGCTTCACCTGGCCTTCGTGCAAATCGATACAAGGTCTGAACATGGGGACGAAACTAATGCGGCAGGAGTAAACAACAAGGCAGAATCCTTTGTTTGATGCTCTTTAAGAACGAACTCATCCTCATCACAATGGGGGTCCCGCAGGTCCGTCCGACCCGCCCTTGTGATCACAATGGGGGTCCTGCAGGACCGTCCGACCCGCCCTTGTGATCACAATGGGGGTCCTGCAAGACCGTCCGACCGGCCCTTGTGATCACAATGGGGGTCCTGCAAGACCGTCCGACCGGCCCTTGTGATCACAATGGGGGTCTTGCAGGACCGTCCGACCCGCCCTTGTGATCGCGAGAGGGGCCTGCAGGGCTATTCAGAATGAGGGGAGTAATCCTATTTAGCAGGATTCCGCGTTGCGACGGGAACCGCTCGATAAAACAGCATAGGCGAGCCCGGGTCTGGTTCAGGGATCGCGAAAGTTGAGTTGGTGAATTGATTGGTGCTGACGTTCTTCCAATCCCCCATGTTTGTGGAGACTTGGAGCACAAACATTTCATCCCTGATCCCTTTCAGGCGAAGGGCGGGGCCGGGGCGTGAAATTGAGGAGGTTCTGGATCCGAAGCTGTAATATGGATTTCCCACATGGAGCGTGATTGCTCCTTCGGCTCCGTCAAATCCGTCTACGGCAATGAAATAGGTAGTCCCCGCGATAGTATTTAGATGTACAACCGCGTCATCATCGTAGCTGGAATCATCATCTTCACCAATCAGCACCAATTGAGAATCAGAGTCGAGGGTGTAGACCGACAGCAGGGAATCGAAAGTTGTCTCAAAGGTTGAAATTGGAACAACACCATTAGTTTGGCTTTTCACCTAACCCGCAGATGCTGCTATTTGCCAGTTGCGTCGGTTAGCAGATGCCACTACAAAAACGCGATGTTGACTCGTCTAATCTGCGGTCTGCGGTCAGGGAAGATGGCGCAGCGCTTATTTATATCAGCTTTGTTAATCTGTATGAGCATGGGAATGGTGGATGCACAGGAAAAAAAGAAACCGGGTAAAAAGCCGAAAATTGAAGTGCAGGACCCAGACGCGGAGGCGACTGCCGCGCTTCGGAAAAAAGTGCGCAGTATTGCGGGGTTTGACCCTGAATCGCCGCTCGGTAAATACGTTTTGGATTTTGATGCTGCTACCGACGTGGAATTGCAAAAGACCCTTCAAGCCTTCGACAAGGAGCTTCGGGGTAAATACGAGATGACGAGCAAAGATGCAGCCGTCGGAATGCTCGATATCCGCACGCTTCGCCTTGCCATGATTAATCCGGATCGGGGTGAGTACGCGGCCAGTATTGCCAAGGTAGGCATCCTTCTCGCCTATTTCCAGCTTCATCCCGAGGCTGCCACTAATCTGGATGTCAAAACACGGCATGAACTCGGCAAAATGGCGAAAGCTTCGGACAATGCCATGGCCGCAGTTTGCTCCCAGGAGCTCGGTTTGAAACCGATCCAGCAGGTATTAAATGCCTATCGGTTATACGATCCCAGGCATGGTGGTGGCATTTGGGTGGGGAAACATTATGGACGCAGCAGTGAACGCTATGGCGATCCGATTGATGACCATTCCCATGCTGCCAACGTTCGGCAACTTCTGCGGTATTTCCTTTTTCTCGAACAGGGCAGACTGGTGTCTCCCGAAGCTTCCAAAACGATGCGCGAGATATTCGCTACGCCCGAGGTGCCTCATACCGACAATAAATTTGTGAAAGCCCTGGCGGGTCGCAATGTTGAGATCATCCGCAAGTGGGGTTCATGGCAGACTTACCTGCACGACGCGGCCGTGATCAAGGGCAGGAACCGGCATTACATCCTCGTGGGACTTACGAACCATAAAAATGGAGATGGTTATCTCGAAGATATGGCTATCCGCGTGGACGATCTGATGATTGCCAGTGCTCCGTAGGGAAGTGCGATCGTCCAAATCGAGGGCTACAGTCGGCCTGCAATCCAGCGCGTAAAAAAAGGGCACCTTGCGGTGCCCTTTTTTGAATTCGTTACGTAAACAACGGTTTCGGCTTATGGATCGTTGCTGATTAACCGGTAGAAGCGCTGCTGTTCCAGGGTGGTGCTTACCGGGTAGGGATTGCTCGCGCCCGAAACGGTCTGGTAAGGTCCTGCCACATTCGTTGCAGATTGCAGGATGAAACCGCCGGTCCAGCTGATCGATAGATTATTGCCGCCACTTCCCGAGATTGACATTGTCGGCGCTTCTGTTGCCGTCAGGCTCAGTGCTGCGTTATCGCTGAGAACAAAGCCAGCGATGTTGGTAATCAAAACGCTATAGTTCCCGACATTGCCAATCTGGACGTTCGTAATCGAGAGCGAGTTGTTTGTCTGGCCGGTAATTGGGCTACCCGCAAAATTCCACTGGAAGAAAAGCGGGTTTCCTGTGGCGGCAACCGTGAATGTAGCGGTCGCTCCTGCAGCCACTGATTGGGGCTGGGGTTGGGTGGTTATCGCCGGAGGCGTTGCGATGCTGAGGCTGGCCCCGGTGCTGGATGCATCTCCACCACCATTCGTGACTTTAACCGAATAGCTGGCAACGTCCCCGGCCTGCACATTGGTGATGGTCAATGATGAACCGGTGGCACCCGTAATTGGGTTAAGCCCCTTGGACCATTGATAGGTCAAGGTATCCCGGCCAACCGCAACCACTGAGAATGTTGCGTTAGTTCCAGCTACGACAACCTGATCCATCGGTTGCGTGACAATCGATGGCCCACTGGTTGGATAGAGTTGGGATTGCCGAATAATTTCTTTGATCTGGCTGGGGCTGGACCAGCGGAGGTGAACCTCACCACTGGAGGTCTGTTCGAAGTATTCCAGAACGATGTTGTATTTTTGTCCCGCAGTCATCGCGATCGAACCTCTCAGTTCGCGGAGTGAACCCGCCGTCCATGAATTGACCAGGAGCTTGCCATCTACCCACAGGCGAGCACCGTCGTCCATCTGGACAAAGAAGTCGTAGGTCTGGGAGTAGAGTGGTTGCACTTGTCCAGTCCAACGTGCGCTGAACCAGTCGGAACTAACCGCCGGATCAGGAGATCCTGTGCCGAAGAGGAAGTCGACTGTTGGATCAATCCGGGTGAAGGGTGTTCCGGTCAATGTTTGTAACTGGCTTGAATAGTAATCTGCGGTAAGCCCAGTGCCGGTTCCAGGCGTAGAGGTGTCCGTCACCGCGATCTGTGCATTTTGGCTGGTGGTGCTTCCCACCGGACTTGTGACCACAACGTTGTAGTTGGTGGCTGCGTCGGCAAGTTGCGCGTTCGGAAGCGAGAAAGTGGCAGCTGTCGCATCCGTGATATTATTTGTGCCGATGCGCCATTGATAAGTGAGAGGAGCCTGGCCCTGCGCCACGACACTCAGGACAGCGGTTTGGCCGACAGTGACGGTGACGTTCGTCGGTTGGGTGACAATAGTGGGCACCCGGTTGGTGATGGTCAGCACGGCGTTCGAGCTAAGCGCAGTAGCAGCGTAAGTATCAGTGACGAGGACGGTATAGGTTCCAGCGTCTACTACCGATTGGAGGTTTGATCTGACATAAACCCGCGAGGTGGCGTCTGGAATGTCTGTACCGTTGAATTGCCATTGGTAGGTGCGCGGGTCCTCGCCCCATGTCAAAACCGAGAAGGTTGCATTTCCACCGGTGCCATTCGTTTGGTTTGCCGGTTGGGTGACAATGCGGAGCGGAGTATTGGTAACTGTGAGAGTTGTGTTGGTGGAGGCCGAACCAAGGCTGTTTTGAACGATCACCATGTAATCGCCCAGATGCACCAATTGCGTGTTGGTGATGACAAAGGTGCTGTTCGTCGCACCCTCGACCAACCCGCTATTGAAGTACCATTGGTAGGTTCTTGGATCCGTGCCGGGAGCGGTCACAGTGAAGGTGATATTGGAGCCGGCTGGAACGGTGCGATTGATGGGGGAGAGGGCCGTAACGATCGGAGCGGATGGGGTGACGGTCAAAGATGCATCCAGGCTGGTAGCGTTTCCGTTGGTGTTCACGACATAAACCGAATAGTTCCCCTGGTCCAGATCCTGTACGTTGGGGCGGGTGTAGGCGCTGGCAGTGGCTCCGGCAATGTTTGTTCCGTTGAAGCGCCATTGATAAATACGCGGATCACTTCCAGTGGTGGTCACTGAGAAGGTGACGTTGACGCCAGCATTTGTCGTTCTGCTGACGGGTTCCACGGTGATGATTGGAGCAGTCGGAATGACCGTCAAAACCGCATTGGAACTGGTGACCGAAGCAGAAGGAGTGCTGACGATTACTGAAATATTGCCGGTTGCCTGCACGTTGGCTCGCACATAGGTGGAGGCGGTTGCATTGGCGACGTTTGCTCCGTTGAAACGCCATTGGTAAGTGGGATTAGCACCGGTTGCTATTACGGTAAAAGTGGCACTAGTCCCTGCGTTCGCGGTGACGTCTTCCGGTTGGGTGATGATGGTGGGAGTTTCAATCAACTGAAAAGTTCCGTTTGTGCCGGAGAGGTCATTGCCGGTAATCGTGGTGGTGTTGCCTCCGGGTGAGTAAATGCGAAGCAACTGATGGCCAGTGCCAGTGCCGGCGGCAGTGGGATTTGCGGAACTTACGACATGCAAGTTGCCCGCTGCATCGAAGTCTGCCGCTCGAACAACGTTCGTAGTGTGCTGTGCAAAGGTGTTAAGCCATACCCGCTTTGAGATGTCCGGCAGGCCGTTCGTCAATGGAAGAATCCATGTGGCACCCGAGTCGCGGGTAACAGCGACAAACCTTTGATTTGCGGATACAGCCACGGCGTAGCTTGCCGCGAGGACATCTTTGGTGCCGCCGAATCGATTGGTTGATATATTGTGCGAATGCCATTGCCGTGAGCCGGTAGCGCTCAGGACCGTCAGACCAGATTCGTTGCCGCCCGAACGGTATGTCACCACATAGAACCTTCCATCCGCGCCGCGCCGCATGTCAACGCGTTGTGACGTAGCAGGATACCCGTCCTTAGCGCTCACAGATGAGGTAAAGAGTTTGGTGGGTTCGCCCTCGAATGGGACCGTAGAATTCACGTCGTAGCGCCACAAGCTGTTCATCTGCGTCAGTGCAGTAGTAGTGCGATCGACCTGCATGTCTTCGTCAATGGTGTAGACGCGCAGATTGCCCGCTTCAATTGAACCTTCCACATGTGCTGCGGAGATACTGCCGTGATTGTTGGCCGCGCCGAGCGGGATGGCTGCGCTCCCGGTTAATGCTTTAAGCATAGCCACCCCTGTCCCGGTTCCAACGTTTGGATCGGTTCTATAAAGGTTGCCTTGGCTATCAGACCAATCGCAGATGTAAAGATTTCCGTCCTGGCCAACGCTGATCCGCCACGGGCTTGCATTGGTGCCGCCCGCGCTGAAGTTTGACTCTAATCCTGCTGTTGCTGCGGTGTCGCCCTGGCCAATCGCATCCGTTTGATCAGCGTTTAGCGCATAAATACCGTCACCCACCGGTCGGCTAACGCCGTTCGAAGTTGTTGTCCCGGCCATGGCATTGGCAACATAGAAGCGACCAAAGAAGGCACTTTTTGGATCACGATTTATCGCCACGCCCCGGGGCTGGTTGAATGCTAAAGCTTGATTAGTGTCTGCGCTGATCTGCAGCAAGTTCGCAACGAAATTGGTAGCGCCAAAAAGTGTATTCGTATTGAAGCTGCCGTTCGTCGTGTAGAACCCCGGCGCGCTGATTTTGCGTACGACAATTTGGAAATTCGTGGCCGTATCAAGTGGAAACGAATGAACACCCTTCCCCAAAGCGCCCAGATCGTTGGTCGATGCTCCGTTGTTTAAACGGACACTGACGTTATCGGTTGATTCATTCAGGGTGAACGAAATCGTGCCGCTTGAATTTGTAACCCCGGAGGCGTAGGGGGTGGCAAATGCCTGTTGCTGTAAACAGCAACCCGCCACCAGGCCGATGGTAGCAAGGGAGAGTAAGTGACCTTTTTTCATGTTTTTGGAAGTGTCGCTGTGGCTGCTAAATTTTCAGGGAGGCAGCGGGGAGCGAGATATACTAGGTCTACCAGATTAGATCGAAGAATTACAGCAGAGAACACGATATTTTCTTGTAATCCGCACCCTCACAAGCTATGCGCTGCATTCAATGACCGTGGCCAGGGACCCGATAAGACCTTCCCCAAGGCCTTTCTCGCTACGATAGAATATTGCGCACAACGTTTCCATGCACATCGGTGAGGCGGAACTGGCGTCCTTGAAAGCGATAGGTAAGTCGCTCGTGATCTAAGCCGAGGCTGTGCAGGATGGTGGCCTGCAGGTCATGAACGTGGACCGGGTTCTCTACGACATTAAAGGAGAAGTCATCGGTCTTTCCAAAAACCGTGCCGGGTTTGATTCCTCCACCCGCCATCCACATGGAAAAGCAACGGCCATGATGATCCCGGCCATAATTGTCTTTGGTAAGACTGCCCTGGCTGTAAACCGTGCGCCCAAATTCCCCACCCCAGATCACCAATGTATCCTCCAGCATTCCTCGTTGTTTCAAATCGTTGACCAATGCAGCAGAGCCTTGATCAATGTCTTTACTGAGCACCCCGATCCGCTCGGGAAGAGCCCCATGGTGGTCCCAGCCGCGATGATACAATTGGATGAAGCGGACACCTCTTTCCGCAAGGCGACGGGCGAGTAAACAATTCGCCGCAAACGAACCCGGAGTCCTGGAGGTCTCACCGTAAAGATTATAGGTAGCGTCCGTTTCTCCCGAAACATCCATCAATTCTGGAACGGAAGCTTGCATCCGATAGGCCATCTCATACTGGGCGATGCGGGTTGCCACCTCCGGATCCCGAGACTGCGCGAGGGTTCTTTCATTTAGCCTCTTCAAGGTATCCATCCATTGACGGCGACCGGCTCGGTCCAGCCCGGCTGGATTGTTCAGGTAAAGAACCGGTTCGCCCGCCCCGCGGAGATTGGCCCCCTGATGTCGGCTGGGAAGAAAACCGCTGCTCCACAAACGCGAGAGCAACCCCTGGTCAGCACTGCCGTTACTGGGCGTGGAAAGGAGAACGACAAAGGAGGGCAGGTTTTGCGTTTCACATCCCAGGCCGTAGTCGATCCACGATCCTAACGAAGGCCGTCCTGGTTGCTGGCTGCCTGTCTGGATGAAGGTTATTGCCGGGTCATGGTTGATCGCGTCGGTTTGCAGCGAGTTGATGATGCAAATGTCATCGGCAATCTTCTGAGTGTGAGGCAACAAATCGCCAATCCACGCCCCGCTTTTTCCACATTGCTTGAAACCGAACTTGCTCGGGGCAACCGGTAATCGCGCCTGACCGCTCACCATCCCGGTGATGCGTTGAGTGCCACGGATGGATTCCGGAAGATCTTTGTCAAAGTGTTCGACCAGTTTGGGCTTATAATCGAGTAGTTCCAATTGCGAAGGTCCGCCGGATTGGAAAAGAAAGATCACTCGTTTCGCCCGCGCTTTGAAATGGGGAAGAAGATTGCCGGTGGCCGCTTGTGATGAAAGGGTTGAACCAAGCAATTGTCCGAGGCCTAACGCGCCAAGGCCCAAGGTGGATTTCGCGAGAAAGCTTCGGCGGTTCAGGAGAGCCGGTGCATCGCCGGTTTCGGATTGAAGTGCTTTGTGCTTGGTCATGATCAATTCCGGGTGAGCGTTTCGTCCAGGTTTAAAAGCAAACTGGCTACGTTTGCGTACGCTGCGAGTTCTGCGGCATCCAATGTCTCGTTCGTTTTCGAACTCCCGACCGCAAGCAATGCTTTCGCCTCATCCGGAGTTTTACGATAAAACGCGAGGCGGTTCTTCAGCAGCAAAGCCAATTGTTTCTGTTCGAAAGAATCAGGCTTTCGTGCCGTTACCAATTGGAAAGCGAACTGAATTCGTTTCTCAGGAGCCTGCGAACATTCGGTTAACATCCGCTCCGCCAACTTCCGAGCTGCTTCCAATTGAATGGTATCGTTCATCGAAGCCAGAGCTTGTAACGGGGTGTTTGTCTTCAGGCGGCGTGCCACGCAGACTTCGCGATCGGGTGCATCAAATGTGCCGAGGCTTGGATGCGGCACTGTTCGTTTCCAGAATGTGTACAGACTGCGGCGATAAAGATCGTTGCCCGATCCATCCTTATAGGTCGTTCCTGGATAAGGGGCCGCGACAACGATTCCCTGGTAAAGATTCGTGGGTTGGTATGGAAAAACGGGGGCTCCACCAATTTGTTGATGCAGCAATCCGCTGTGTTGGATCGCTTGGTCTCGCAGCACTTCCGCGCTGAGACGCATTCTTGGAGCCCGCGCCAATAAACGATTTTCCGGATCCAACTCATTCAGCTCTGCGCTGGAGTTGGAATCCTGCCGATACGTGGCTGAGGTCACCATGAGACGCAGCAGCTTCTTCACGTCCCAGCCATTATTCTGGAATTCAATCGCCATCCAATCGAGCAGTTCAGGATGACTTGGCCAGTCGGATTGCACGCCGAAATCCTCGGCAGACTTAACAATTCCAGTGCCGAAAATGCTCTGCCAAAAACGATTTACAATGACCCGCGAAGTGAGCGGGTGCCTTGGATCGGTTAGCCACGTAGCCAGTCCAAGGCGGTTTTGTGGAGTGCCTTTCGGAAAGGGCAAAATGAATCCTGGCGAACCGGCTTCCACAATGTCCCTCGGCTGATCGTATTGCCCCCGGAAGAGCACGGCGGTTTGCCGGGGAGTCTTCAACTCGCGCATGATCATTGTGGTGGGTGCGTCGCGCTCGATTCGCAGCAATCCCGAACGCGCCTGACGCCACTCGCCTTCAACCTTTGCGAACTCTGGATTTGTTTGCCGCAACACATGGGGCGCAAACGTTTTACTGGTGGAAAGTTTCCCAAGGGCAACGTGTTGGATTTCCTCACGAATCGATCCCATTACTTTTTCGAACTCCGATGGTTTGGCGGTGAGGGTGAGTCCAGACAGAGCCCCCGCGAAAAGAGGGAAGTCCTTCTCCATCGAGGCCCCGATCAAAGCCTTTCCGTTAATCTGAGTGACCGCAAAATCATCCTGCAGCACCGTGCGAAAACATTCCTCACCATTAAGCAACACACGCATCCCGGCCGCCTTGTTTGAACCATCGCAGACAACTGTCACATGCTGCCACTCACCGAGCGGCAGCGTCTCGCGCGTGATTAAATAGATTGCGTAAGCAGGCCAGCGTCGTGCCGCACGCACTTCAATCGCTCCCGATTCCGTTAGCAAAATGTCGACGCCATTCCCATGACCGGCTGCAGAAGCGGGCGAGCTGAAATCCATCGTCGTGAGCAATGGCCCTTTCTGCGCCTGATCGCGGCGGACCCATGCCGCAAACATCCACTTGTCGTCCCCTTTTGGTAGCGAGGTTTTCAAACTGCTTGAGCCGTTGAAAACCAGCGCATCTTCCCCGGAAGGACTGTGATCCAGCGTTAAATTCCCTTCAGGCTTGAAAGAGCCACCGGCCAGGTTCGAGATTGAAGCATCGGATCCTTTCCAGCCCGCGAAATCCAGTTGAATGAGCAGGTTTGTGGAGGGCTCAGTCTTCGGAACGCTTTGGAGCGTATTCGTTATCGTGCTGGCGGTTGGCTGGTGGGCTGCGAGGAGCGCCTGCATCTTTGTCTCTGCTGTTTCCATCGCTGTGCGATGCACTGCGGCCTGTTGCACCTGATCCTTCGTGGGGCTCAAAATGAACGGGGCTGCATTGGCCATGCGTCCCGCTTCGCCGTGCTCATCAACGTTGTTGAAGAAGGCGAACATCTTGAAGAAATCCTTCTGGGTGATGGGATCAAACTTGTGATCGTGGCAGCGTGCGCACTCCATGCTCAAGCCCAGCCAGGCGGTGGAAAAAGTGCGAACCCGGTCGGCTACGTATTCAATACGATATTCTTCATCGATGATCCCACCTTCCGAATTGATGACGTGATTCCGGTTGAATCCGGTGGCAATCAATTGGTCCATTGTCGGGTTCGGTAAGAGATCCCCGGCGAGTTGTTCCCGGATGAATTCGTTATACGGTTTATTGGAGTTGAAGGAGTCGATCACCCAATCGCGCCAACGCCACATGCTCCGCAAAGAATCATTATTGAAACCATGAGTGTCGGCGTAGCGAGCGACATCCATCCAATCCGAAGCCATCCGCT
This sequence comes from Limisphaerales bacterium, assembly GCA_046597605.1. Lineage (GTDB taxonomy): Bacteria > Verrucomicrobiota > Verrucomicrobiia > Limisphaerales > JACDHS01 > JACDHS01. The sequence goes on from JBKJKE010000107.1 coordinate 28,808, forward strand.
CGCCAAATTGTGGACTGGCGAGGAGTTCGTCGACGGCGGTGAGAAATGGGTCCTTTTGCTCCCGCCAATGTTTCATCTGCTGCAGGGTGGGCGGCAGACCGGTTAAATCGAGGCTGACACGTCTTAGGAGTCGTTCGGTGTCGGCTGGTTTGGACGGTTTCAGTTTTGCCGCCTCTATCTTCGCCAGGATGAAGTGATCGATTTCATTTTTGGGCCATCCCGCCTTCTTCACTTTAGGCAACGGTGCCTGGATCGGCGGTTTGAAGGCCCAATGTTGGTCATACGCCGCGCCTTCACTGACCCACTTGGAAAGAAGCGCCTTTTGTTCCTTGGAGATGCGCCGGTTCGAGTCAGGCGGAGGCATGACTTCTTCCGGGTCCGTGCTGAGAATGCGGGTGATCAGCTCGCTTTCCTGGGGCTTGCCGGGGACGACTGCGCTTTGATGCGCTCCCTCGGCGGTGTCGAGACGGAGCTTCGCTTTGCGCGCTTTCGGGTCGCTCCCGTGACAATGGAAACAATTCTCAGAAAGGATGGGGCGAATATCCCGGTTGAAATCTATCTGCCCTTTCGAAGTAGCTCCTCGAACAGGAGTGGGCGTTGTGATGAGCCCAACACAACAGCAAAACGCAAAGATGGCTTCGCTGGTGCGTCTTGAAATCCGGTGCATCCGTCAATTGAACCAGTTCGATGCCGATTCGTGAAGCAAAAGCATGCCCGATCCGTTGATGATTCTGACCTGCCCCATGGCAGGGTTACGGCGCGGTCAGCATATCACGAACATCGATGGCTTCCATGCCGGCATCACGGATCGCCCGCATGCCCAGATCTGTATCTTCGTAGCCGCGGCAAAGCTCGGGCGGAACTCCGATCCTTCGGGCGGCTTCCAGGAAAATATCGGGAGCTGGTTTCTGATTAACGACATCTTCGCTGGTGACCACTGCCTGGAATAACTCGCGAATGCCGAGGTGGCGAAGCACCATTTCTATGATGTGTTTGGTGCCACCCGAAGCCACTGCCATGGGGAGGCGACCATGATTTTCACGTGCGATCTCCACGACGCAATGAATGGGGCCGACCTCGTGCATAAACTGCAGATACGCTTCTTCCTTTTCTTTCGCGACCGCCAGTGGATCAATGATGAGGCCTTGCTCCGTGCCCAGCATCTTCAAGATGTCCCGGGTTGGCACGCCGCCCATCGCGTAAAAACGGTCCTGGGGAAAATGTAAATTGTGTCTCTGACTGATCGTCTGCCAGGCACGCCAGTGCAGCGGCATGGTGTCTGCAAGAGTGCCATCACAGTCGAAAACGATTCCTTGGATCTGCTTCATCTGGCCAAAGGGTTACAGCATAGCTCGCCAGAATTCAAATACGTGATTGCTGGCAGCGATTACCTCTCTACTGCAATCGATTCACTCTAAAGAACTGCTGCGCCCCCACAATGTTCGTCGTTACCGTCACATTCTTTGAATTCGCAATGATGCCGCTTACCAGCGGATTCCACGCCGCGAGATCGGAAGAGGCTTCCACGGTGTAATGCCGCCCTGTGCTGGATTGCCACGACAGCGTGAGTTGCTGACCAAGAAGGTCCATCGCGGTTACATTAAAGGCCCCTTCATACGGATTGTTAAAAACCATGAGCACCGGCAAATGATCCGACGCTACCTTGCAATCATTGCTGAACAAACTGGGCGGAACCGGATTCAATTTATCAGTGCGAAATACCTGGCTGTTGTTGATGTTCGAGAACAACAGTCCGCTCGGCATGATGTAGTCGAAGCGAGTCCCTGGGTTTGCGTCGCTGGTTGACCATGTGTTGCTGCGACCCGTAATCGGGTTCAGTGGATTGGTCAGCCGCAAGCCTGTAGGTGAGCTGAGCAATGTTTGGATTGAGAGGGCGCTCGTATCGGACTCGTTCATATCGCCCGTCAAAATGTAAGGGCGATTTCCATTGGTGGTGAGAAACCCATTTACGAAAAAGTTCGAAATGGCTCCTGCTTCCGCTGCCCGCTTCTCGGTATCATCGCCGATTCCCTGGGCCTTTAGATGGGCTGTAAACACATGCAACGGTTGGCTGAAATGTGGAACTGCGATCTCTGCCTCAAAAAGGTCCCGCGTAAAATTGCCATTGGTATAACCGAACGCGTCCAGATCAACGCCATCAAGCCAACTCTTCGAACGGGTAATAGGATATCGACTCAGAATGACCGCCCGGATGAAAGTGTCCGTTCCCGAGTTGGTTGCGAGAAAGTAGCCCGGTAGAAACGCTTTTACGAAATTGGTCATCTGGGCGGTAAGGTTGTTGGGAATTTCCTGAAAAGTAATGATGTCGGGATTGAGATACATGACCTGGCGGCCGATCGCCTGAACCTGCAAGGCATTCGTGCTCCAATCGGTGGCCCCGTTTCCTTTCACATTGTAGTCCAGCAAGGTCAGCGCGGCAGGTTGAAACGGGATAGACCTCTTAACCGTCAGCAGCGCGGAGCGACTCGTCGCGCCGCCAAAACTGTTAGTGACAAACAGGGAATATCCTCCGGAGCGGTTAGTCGTCAGGTTGGTAAGGGAGAGTAGCGTCGTGGTCGCGTTGGGAATCGGGTTGTTATTGTAGAGCCACTGGTAGGTCAAAGGAGCGGCACCCACGACCGAGGCAGAAAAGGTGACGGAGCCACCTTCCGTGACGGTCTGGTCCGCGGGTTCTGCCGTAAAAGCTGGAAATGTTTCCGGCCGCGGGGGTTGCCCATCCTGAAAGGTGGTTCCGATGGTCAAGTTGTCGATCAAAACAGTTCCTTCTCCGGTGCTCTGACGAAAGGCGAACGTGGTGGTGCTGCTTGCGGGGGTCATGCTGTCGATCGCGGTAGTCCCCGCGTCCGACTCGTCCGAGGGATTAATCCAGATAGTGCTAACGCCTGTGGCCAGGACGTAGCGAACAACAACATTATAAGTAGTGTTCAGAACAAGGTTCGCAGGCACTTGGCCGCTCTGATTGTCAGCGTTGCTACTATTGCCAACGCCAAGGCGGAAGAATCCACTTGGCGCATTGGCGAGGCTCGTCCAAATACGGCATCGATGGGTGCCGCTGCTGATGAAATGAGCGAAGTAAGTGCCCGTTGCACTTGGAAAAGCGGTGAACGTCGCGCTAAAGCGGGCGTAAAGGGTCAGACCGCTGTTGTTGGAGTAAGGAGAATTGAGTGGCGTCGCTTGAATATCTTCGGTCCGGGTCGAGTTAACCTGTAGCCGTCCGGAAACCACGTCTGCGGTCGTAACACCGGACAGGTTGGTCCAGGGAGAATTCGTGGCACCCACGATGGGGCCGTCGGGATAGGTAAAAGATTCGCTCAGGAGGAGGGCACCTCGGGCCGAAAGCGCGCTCAGGCAGAGCAGCGCCCAAAAAACAACTTTCTGCACCCCACCTTTTACCAGAGCGGCGGGTTAAACAAAAACTTAAAATGGGGCGAACAGATAGGCGTTGCTGAAAAACCTTTCTGGCTTGTCTGTTTGGGTTGTCAAAAGCGTGGGCGCGAAAGACCTTAACTCCATTTTTGAAACGGCCCTGTTCTCATTCACATACTACGCCCGTTAACGTAAAATCCCTAGCAAATCAGCGTGTAATCCTCCGAAGTACGCTATCAATTCATTCCGAAGCGACTCCACAATACGGGTATTACGGTATCGAATCACTCTGAAGTGACCCCACAATACGGGTATTGTGGTATCGAATCATTCTGAAGTGACCCCGCAATACGGGTATTACGGTATCGATTCATTCTGAAGCCACCCCACAATACGCGTCTTATGGCATCGATTTGTTTCGAATCGACCCCACAATACGGGCAATTTGGCTAGTCATAGGCAAAGGTCGAAGGCTGCCGCTACGCGTTTTGACGGCAATCGAACGGGCCGACGATCCCTCAGTCCGATTTTGCGTCTTACCTTCTCCGATTGAAGATTTCCGTGGAAAACTTGTCAGCGCGCAACAAAACGGCTCGGGTTCTGAGATCGGGAGGGAGGGCCGGGTCCATTTCGGTGAAATCGACGGACCATTTGTCCTTCGCTACCATTCGCATCGCGTTTTGCCATTCCCCAACTCGATTCAAGGCAATCGGTGGTTGCACGGATCCCTGGATCAAAAGTCCGGATTTGCTCCTCCGTTGCGCTGCGCCGGCGATTTTTCGTCCATTTCGGAGGAGATCATACTGTTCCCATCCAAGAAAACATTGCCCGGGGATCTCTTTACGGCAGCAGGGGGCCACTTCGCTGGAAACGTTAATGATGGCAAACGCATCCCGGAGCCATTCGTGAACCAGGCGATAACTATCGACTGCTTTCAACTCGTACCACCAATGGTCCGGGGGAAACGCCAGACTATAGGTCCAATCCGCATCGTGGGGCACGAGCCCTCCTCCCGTTGGACGGCGGATGAGCGGCCGTAGGAGAGTGACCTTTTCCACTTCAGCATACGGTTGGGAGTAGCCGAAAGTGGCGGCGGGTTCCGTCCACGAGTAAAAACGCAACACCGGTTGGCCGGTTGTCGCCGCGTTTTCCATGAGTGCATCATCGAGCGCCATGTTCCAGGCGGGATCACCTGCGGGGGAGTCCAGGACAAACCAGTTGGAGGGTTCAGTGTTCAGAATTTTAAGAAATCGCCGATTTTGTCCCTGGCTTGTTCACTTTTCCACGACTAATCGAACAGACAAAACTGCTAAAATAAGTGCTAGAACTATCAATCCGCAAAGGACGTAGACGTTTCTTAGGCACAATTCTATGGAAAGCAGCGGAACAATGAAATAGTCGCTCCACCAATCTTGCGCTTCGGGAAAGTAAACTGTCCCCGCACGGCGGAAAAAGTACAAACGGTTGTAGCCGAGGCATAGAGTCAGAATGCTAATGGCAATTGCAACTTTCTTCATTTCAGTGTCGCCAGGCAGAGGACATGCGCGAGCAATCCATCCGAGTATAAAAGGCACTCATGACTATTTAGGTTTTACTGTGCTCTTCAGCTTCCTCGTCATATTTCCCACCCGGATCGCTTCCTTGGAAATCATCGCCGAAAGACGCTTTCTGCCGGTGGGACAGAGCGCTTTGACCTCACAGTTCACGCAGTCGGGATTTCGTGCATAGCAGCGACGCCGACCATGCCATATCAGCAGGTGACTGAATAAACACCAGTCGTGCTGCGGGATGAGCTTCATCAGGTCCTGCTCGATCTTCTCCGGAGTTTTCTCCCGGGTGAAGTCGAGCCGTTCGGAAAGTCGACCCACATGGGTATCTACGACCACGCCGATGTTTACGTTGAAGACATTTCCGAGCACGACGTTTGCGGTCTTTCGCCCAACGCCCGCAAGCTCCGTCAATTGCTCCATCGTGCTTGGGACCTCGCCGCGGTGCTTTTCGAGAATGGATTGGCAGCACGCTTTGATGTTCTTCGCTTTATTTCGAAAGAAGCCGATGCGCCGGACGTCCTGTTGCAGGTCTTCAACTGGCGCGTTGGCATAGTCTTTTGCCGACCTATACTTCGCAAAAAGATCTTTGGTAACAATGTTGACCTGTTTATCGGTGCATTGGGCGGAGAGAATGGTGGCAACCAAAAGCTCCAGCGGCGTGGTGTAGTTCAGTTCGCAATGAGCATCCGGGTAGGTGCGTTTCAGGAGAGAAACGATCTCTAACGTGCGCTGTTGTTTATTCGCAAAACTCTCTCGGGCCATACTGGTGAAACCCACATTAGCGGCTTCGCTGGTAGAAGCAAATAGTCCGCTAAGAAGCCGGAAGAATGTAACCACGGATAGACACGGATGAACACGGATTGGAAATGCTTTATTGCCCCAGATCGCGTTCAGCGACCGGTGCCATAGTTGGTGTTAGAATCTTCTGAAACATATTCCTTATCCGTGTTCATCCGTGTTCATCCGTGGTTGATGTCTTCTCCCAAAGTTTTCAACTTCGTAATTCTTGCGGTCGCCGGTGTCATCGTCTAAACAGTGACCTCTCACGTTTATGAAATTAACTGTTCGCCGGGCCAGAACATTCCTCTCTCGCGTTTTTCCTGCGGCGCTCGTTTTTGTCGGTTGTTATGCGGCGGTGGCTGCCGACCCCTTCGCCGAGATGGTGCGGTCTTCCGATCCACTGCCAGCGCAGGAACAATTAAAGAAGTTTCATCTGCCGCCGGGATTTGAGATCCAGTTGGTGGCCAGTGAACCGGAGATCGGTAAACCGATGAACATCGCCTTCGATACGAAGGGACGTCTCTGGCTGACTCAATCCCGCGAATATCCTTTCCCGGCGCCACTCGATAAACCGGCGCGCGACAAGGTGATGGTGTTGGGAAATTTTGCGTCGAATGGTCATGCGCAAAAGATCATGAACTTTGCGGAAGGGTTGAACATTCCGATTGGACTTTATCCCTATAAAGATGGCGTCCTGGTATACAGCATCCCGAATATCTATCACCTTCAGGACACGGATGGAGATGGACATGCCGACAAGAAGGAATTGTTCCTGGGTAAATTCGGATGGGAAAAAGACACCCACGGAATGACTGGTGCCTTTCGTCGTGGTTACGATGGATGGCTCTATGCCGATCATGGGTTCAACAATGACACCACTTTAACCGCGCCCGACGGCAGCAAGATCACCATGAACTCCGGTAATGCTTACCGGGTGAAAATGGATGGTTCGTCGATTCAACAATTTTCCCATGGGCAGGTGAACCCTTTCGGGCTGAGCTTTGATCACCTCGGTGATCTCTGGTCATCCGATTGCCATAGCTCGCCGGTTTACATGTTGTTGCGCGGTGCATTTTATCCGAGCTTCGGAAAACCGCACGATGGGCTTGGATTTGCTCCTGGCATTTGCGCGCATTCCCATGGCTCCACCGCAATAGCTGGAATGGTTTTCTACGGGGCCACGAACTTTCCGGCCGAGTATCACAATAATACGTTTATTGGAAACGTGATGACCAGCCGGGTGAATCGCGATTCCTATGTCGAGCAGGGTTCAACGCGCACGGCTAAAGAGGAACCAGATTTGGTCAGCTGCGACGATCCATGGTTTCGTCCTGTGGACATGCAGGTGGGACCTGACGGTGCTCTCTACATCGCAGACTTTTATAACAAGATTATCGGGCACTACGAGGTGCCCTTGACTCACCCCGGACGTGACCGGGAGCGGGGTCGTATCTGGCGCGTAGTTTACACGGGGGCCAAAGCGCCTGCTTCCACGACCATGCCTTCGGATCTGAAGGGGCTTGTTGCTGAATTGGGCAATGCAAATCTCACGCGACGCATGCTCGCGATGAACCGACTGACGGATGACATCGGTGCGCCGGCCATCAAGCCGTTAAAGAAAATTGTGGCTGATAAAAAAGGGAATGCTTTTCAGAAGGTTCATGCGCTCTGGGTGCTGCATCGCTTGAATGCGCTTGAAGAGAAAGCGCTTTTTAACAGCGCCAAGCACGAAAGCAAAGAGGTGCGCTTGCACGTGATGCGGATCCTGTCGGAAACGAGGGAATGGACTGCCCGGATGGCGGATCTTGCCCGGGGAGGTTTAAAAGATTCGGACGCTTACGTCCAACGAGCAGCAGCGGATGCGCTTGGTCAACATCCCGCCTATGAAAACATCCAACCGCTCCTTTCTGTGCGGCTTGCGGCGGATCCAAAAGACTCACAGCTTTTCCACACCCTGCGCATGGCCTTGCGTAATCAACTTCTGGACTCGCGCAATTTTGGACGTCTGTTGGCCGCAAATTTTCTGGAAGCGGATTCGCGCGCGATCGCGGATGTGGCACTCGGTATCAAGAGCCCCGAGGCAGGTCAGTTTCTCCTGAAACACATCCAACGAGTCACGGAGGATCGGGCAAAGTTGAGCGAACAATTGCGGCACATTGCGCGCCATGCCCCCGATGAGGAGATTACGGAATTGGCGCGAGTGACCCGAGCCAAGTTTGCAGACGACCTGGATTTTCAATTAGACCTTTTTAAATCTGTTCAGGAAGGAACGGCGCAACGTGGCGCGAAACTTCCTCCCGCTGCTAGTGAATGGGGTGCGGCTCTCGCGGAGAAGCTGCTCGTATCTGTCGACACCACCACGATGGAGTGGCGCAATGTTCCGATCGCAGAAAATGATACCACCAATCCGTGGCAATTTCAGGATCCCAACATGCCTGGCGGTAAAAACAAAGGACGCTTCATGACGAGCCTTTCGGCTGGCGGAGAGAAATTCACCGGAATTTTAACCTCCAAACATTTTGTGATCCCGGCGCGGTTGAGATTTTCGATTGCCGGTCACGATGGACCTCCAGACCAACCAGCAGCGAAGAACAATCTGGTTCGGCTGCGCGATGCGGAGTCAAACGCGATCCTGGCGGAGGTACCTGCTCCACGCAAAGATAGTGCTCAGCAGGTGGAGTGGGATCTGAGCAAAGATGCCGGGCGAAAGGGTTTCATCGAAGTGGTGGACGCCGACACTGGCGGCTCCTACGCGTGGATCGCAGCGGGGAATTTTGAACCAAACGTTGCAGCTTTTCCGAAATACACACCGAACCAGGCCGAAAAACGGCAGATGGCAGCGGCGGAGATGGCCGACCAACTCGGGCTGAAGCAACTCGAGTCGCGGCTTGCGGAGCTTCTCGGTAACAAGGAGGCAGGCGCGGACCTTCGAGGTGCTGCCGCCAAGGCGCTGTTGACCTTGAACCGGAATGCACACGCTCCGACGGTGGGAGCGATTCTATTGAACGTCGAAGAGCCGCCGCGGCTGCGCGAGAAAGCGGCGCAAGTTTTGGCCCAGGGTAATTCTGCAGAAGAGCGGGAGTACTTTGTGCGAGCCATGAGCAGTGCCTCCCGCGGATTACAAACGCAAGTGGGTCTATCGCTCGCCAGCACATCAGAAGGAGCGGAGGCTTTGCTCAAATCGATCGAAGAAGGAAAAGTCTCTCCGCGTGTCTTGCAGGAAGCGGCCGTAAACGATCGGCTCAAAGGAACAAAGCTTCCGAACGTTGCCGACAGGATTGCAAAGCTCACGAAAAACCTTTCACCTACGAGCGCGGAGAAACAGAAGCTCATCGATAAACGTCGAGCGGCCTTCGCCTTCAACGCTTCCTCTGCAAAAAATGGAGCAGAAATTTTCACTAAAAATTGCGCCATTTGCCATCAGATCGACGGACAAGGTGCGGTGGTGGGGCCGCAACTGGATGGAGTCGGCAATCGTGGGGCGGATCGGCTCCTGGAAGATATTCTGGATCCTAATCGCAACGTGGATCACGCCTTTCGCTACAGCAATGTCACGCTCAAAGACGACCAGGTGATCACGGGGTTGTTCCGCAGAGAAGAAGGGCAAGTGCTGGTGTTTGCTGATGCAACCGGAAAAGAAATCACGGTGCCGAAGGATCAAATCAGCGAGCGACAGGATTCCGCGAATTCATTGATGCCGGATAACTTCGACGAGAGCCTTCCAGCGCAAGACTTGAACGACCTGATCTCTTACATGCTGACGAAGTCGAGTGGAACAAAGAAGTAGGGTCAGGGAGCTTTGCTGAGTGATTGGTCGCTGATGCTATTGAGATCGAAACGAAGCGTCGTTTTCGATTTGGTTTGGGTATTCTCAATATCCATCTTCTCCAGTTGCCAGCGACCGTTTACTTTTTTGAAGCTGCTGCCTCCGAGGGAAAACAGCTTAACCATTTCGCCTTTGGGCGAGTAGGCTTCGGCAATTAAAATACCGGCGATTCCCTTGTCGGCACTGTCCTGATCGATCCAGGAAACGACGCGGCTGATTCCTGCTCGTTTCGGGGAAACGCTCTCCAGGACATGGCACCAATTGTTCAACCGCATTTCTCCCTTGGGGCGGCGCTGCAAAGGCCAATGGAGAAAGTCCAAGCCCAAGTCGGCCAGGGAAAAGTCAGAACCGGCAAGCGGGATCTCTGCTAATTCAGGCTTAATCTCGGCGGGCTCTGGCAACGCAGCTTTAGGGGCCGGCGCTTTCGCATACCAATACTGATTCGGCCGCTTCTCAAAGCGGCGCACGATCAGTTTTTCGGATCCACGGGATTCTGTCTGGCCTGTTTCATAAATTGAATCCCAATGATCATCTCCTACTACAACGCTGCAAATGATGGGAATATTTTCAGAGACTTTAGGTTTTTTTGAGCGAATTTCCAAAACTCCGTGAATGCTGCTTCCCTCAGTGGGAATGGAATTTCGCAATTCTGAAGCGATCCTTTGCCCTTCCTTTTCCATCGCTTCTTTCGACAGCACCTGTCCGATGCAGCAGAGGGTTGCCGCAAACAGGGTTGTTAAAAACAAAAGTGATCTTCTCATGGTTTACGTAATGCGACGGCAAGGAGCTCAGTAATGTGATTTACGAAATGCACCTTCATTTTTTTACGCACTTCGCTGGGAACTTCCTCCCAGTCGTTCTTATTTTGGTCCGGCAAGATAACCTCTTTTATCCCGGAGCGCGATGCGGCCAGGACCTTTTCTTTGATCCCGCCAACCCTGAGAACACGTCCCCGTAAACTGATCTCACCCGTCATCGCTAAATGCGAATAGATCAGTCTTTTCGTCAGAAGAGAAGCGAGGGCGGTGACAATAGTTACCCCGGCGCTAGGGCCATCTTTCGGAGTCGCTCCTGCAGGCACATGAATATGAATGTCGTATCGATCGAAATCCCGGGGATCAATCCCCAATTTCTTGGCCTGGCTTCGGAGAAAGCTCAGGGCCGCCTGGGCGCTTTCTTTCATGACATCACCCAGTGAACCGGTCAAGAGCAGTCGACCTTTGCCCATCATCCGCGTGGCTTCGATGAAGAGGATTTCGCCCCCGACCGGAGTCCAGGCGAGTCCAATAGCAATGCCCGGCTCGTCCAGCTTTTCTGCCGTTTCATGGAGGAACTTGGGTTGACCTAGAAAACCTTTCAACTGATCGGGGGAGATATCGATACGCGCTCCGGCGGATTGATTTTGTGAAGCGATTTTGCGTGCTGCTTTGCGCGACAGGGAAGCTATCTCACGTTCCAATTGGCGAACGCCTGCTTCATGGGTGTATTCGCGAATCAACTTGCGCAAGGTGGGATCGGGAAACTTTACCAACTTTCTCTTTAAACCATGCTCTTCCAGTTGGCGCGGCACCAGATGCCTGCGAGCAATCTGTAGTTTTTCGGATTCCGTGTAACTCGGCAATTCTATGATCTCCAGGCGATCGCGCAAAGCCGGGTGAATGGGATCGAGCCAGTTGGCTGTGGTCAGGAAAAGAACTCGCGAAAGATCGAACGGTGCATCGAGGTAATGATCGGTGAAAGTGTTGTTCTGAGAAGGATCGAGCACTTCCAACAGTGCGGCAGCCGGATCCCCGCGGAAGTCGGCGCCGATCTTGTCGATCTCGTCTAAAAGAAGCACGGGGTTGCGACTGTCTACGCGTCGCAATGTCTGGATGATGCGCCCCGGCATGGAGCCAACGTAGGTGCGACGGTGCCCGCGTATTTCCGCCTCATCATGCATACCGCCGAGGGCGATGCGCGCGAACTTGCGTCCCAGCGCGTCCGCGACACTTTTGCCGAGGGAGGTCTTCCCTACACCAGGGGGACCAACAAGGCAAAGAATCGGACCCTTTAGCTGTTGCTTCAGCTTGATGACAGCGAGGAATTCCAGAAGACGATCTTTTACCTTTTGCAGTCCGTAGTGTTGCTCGTCAAGGATCCGGCTGGCGGCACGCAGATCCAGTTTGTCCTCGGTGAATTTGTTCCACGGCAGATTGATCAGCCAATCAAGGTAGTTGCGGGTGATTGTGTATTCGGCAGCCACGGTGGGCATCTGCTGCAGGCGCTCAAGTTCTTTCAGCGCCACCTTTTTTACATCTTCCGGCAATTGCTGGAGATCGATCTGCTCGCGCAGTTCGCCTGCCTCCGTGGCAGCGGGATCGCCTTCGCCTAGTTCCCGTTGAATCGCTCGCATCTGTTCGCGAAGGAAGAAGTCGCGCTGATTCTTCGACATCGCGGTGACCACTTCGTTTTGGATCTTGGTGCCAAGCGTCAGCACTTCCAATTCGCGGTTGAGCGCCGGTAAAAGCCAGGTGAAACGATCCTTCACATCGCTCATCTCGAGCAACGATTGCCGTTCCTCTAAAGTCAGATTCAGGTTTGCGGCAATGAGATCGCTGAAACGTGCGGGATCGTCGGTGTTGATGGCGGCAACTTTAACCTGATCGGATAAGGTGGGAGAAACCTTGATGATGTCCTGAAACAGCTTCTCAGCATTCCGACTGAGCGCCGTCATCTCGACTGATTCCTCCAGCACCTCTCGGGAAACTTCAATTTGACCCAGAAGATAAGGAGCGACCTGCGTGTACTTCTTCACGCTGAACCGGCGGAGGCCTTCCACGAGCACGCGGACGGTGCCATCCGGGAACTTCAGCATCTTCAGGACTCGAGCGACACAACCTTTCGAGTGTAAGTCCTCTGGAGTTGGATTTTCCACTTCCGCCTTGTACTGTAGGATGAGCCCTAGAAAACGATTGCCAGAGACGACGTCATCGATCAGCCGAATGCTTTCGGGGTTGTCGACAAGTAACGGAAGAACCATCCCGGGGAAAATGACGATGTCCGACAATCCAAGGATCGGGAGAATATCAGGAATGGACCGGCCGGAGACTTTCACGCCGCTGGAAGCTTCGGGCAATTCAGAGCTCCGAAGGATGTTTATCAGTTCAGTGTCGGGCGATGTCATCGGTTTCCTCCTCCTTTGGACGGCTTAGCCCGTGAAACAGTTCGAAATCAACCAGTAATTTCTACCTTTGTAACTTTACCCGAGGACCGGGCCGAAACTGGCACGTCAATGCGGAGAAAACCATTTTGATAAGCGGCTTTGGCAGTGTTCAAGTCGTAACCTTCCGGAAGCTCTAAAACAGTCTCGAAAGCCCCATAGTTGATTTCCATGACGAGAAACTTGCAGTGGGGAGCTCGACAGCCATCTGGGCGTTGCCCACTAATGCGAAGACGCTTTCCTTCCACCATCAATTCCAAATCTTCCCGGCGAATTCCTGCCAGTTCGACCTTAATGACCAAACCTTCTTCGGTGACGTAGACATCTGTGTTGGGAACCCAATGCGGCTCGGCATCCTTGCCGTGCGTCTGCACCCGTTTGGTGAAATGAAGTGAGGAGTTAACTTTGCACATGCCTCTAAGCCAGAGTATTTCAACCCACCTGTTCGCGCAAGGGACTACTTCATCCGGAGGGAGACCCGGGGTGTTTCGCCTCTTTTACCTTCAATGACGATCGAACCTTTACCTTTGTTGTCTGTGTTAGAGCAGCCGCAGTGGGTCGCCCGTTGGAAACTAAGCTTCTTTCTGTTGCGCAGATTGCTCAAGAGAAACGTCAGCGCGGTAATCCCCACGATCGAAAGGACGATAATTTCCTGCCACAGCATAGTTCGATGTCCACTCTATCGCTTTAAGGACGCAAGGGCAAACAGGCGGGAAAACAAAAAAAACGACGCCCTTTTGCAAGAGCGTCGTTGTGATTAAATTCTCTTAGGAATTACGGAGTGCCGGTTGTCTGGGTGTGCGGGAAAAGCAAACGGTTGTTTGCATCGCCGCTCACTTTGAGTGCATCTCTGAATTTCTGAGTGGTCACCTGTTGAGCGCTGCCGTCTGCCATTGCGAGGTTACCCGCGTTGTTGTGTCCGCCGAGGTTCCACGCGATCGCTGTGTTGTTCGTACCAACGCCAGTGGTGGATCCACCGCCAACGGGGATACCAACATAGACATCGTTGTTTGCAGCATTCGGGCCGAGGTTACGATCGCCAGAAAGGATCATGTTCGGATTGGTCTCCACGGCATCCAAACCGTAGAAAAAGCTCAACGTATTGTTACCATTGACAGCAGTAGCGCCGGTCGGATCTTTTGCAAAGTTATTGGTGGTCAGAGTCGCTGGCATTTCGAAATCCAAAGCGGCTTTGCTGCGACCTGGGCCGGAATCGCTCGGGCAGAGTAGAACCTTGGGGCTGCCGATTTCTTTACCGACGTCCTGGAAATTCCTCCAGGCTTCGGTAGGGCCAGCATACTTCGGGTATGGATCGCCGTCGTTTGCGAACAAGCGGAAGCCAAGACCGACTTGCTTCAAGTTGCTGACGCACTGAATGCGTTGAGCACGGGCTTTGGCTTTCGCAAGTGCTGGGAGGAGCATACCTGCCAGGATGGCGATGATCGCGATAACGACCAATAGTTCGATGAGCGTAAACGCCCCTTTTGTTGATTGATGTCTTTTCATACTACGTTTGTTTTCGGTTTTTCGAAATGAGCCGGCACTGTATCTGGCGGTTTTCCAGTGTGTCAACTCGCTTTCCTGAGTGAACTTTAGCAAGGGGAATGCCATCTGAACTGCCCGCCTAAATCAGATGTTTTTGGTGGCTGGAGCCAGCAACTTTGCGGGGAAATGCCGCTATGCGCGTGAAATTCACGCGCAGCTGGTGGCTAGGATGACCCTCGTTGCAAAGAGGCATACTTATTTACCGATCGGAAAGGGAATGCTAGGCTCGCGCTCATGCGTTTTCTGCTGCTGTTCGCTCTGCTCCTAAACTTTTTCGGGGCTCCGACTTCCTCACAGGCCGAGGATTCCCCCGTGGCCCGTTCCAGTCAGGTCATAATGGTTACATCACCTGACTGGGGAACGGTTACCGGAACAATGTGGCTGCTCGAGCGGTCGCAAACGGATTGGAAAACGATTGATTCCTGGCCGGTTGTGGTCGGTCGCAAGGGGCTGGGCTGGGGAAAAGGGGTGCATCTTTCGACTGGAGAGGGTCCCATCAAGAAAGAAGGAGACGGCAAAAGTCCCGCAGGGGTCTTCACCTTGAGCTCCGCTTTTGGCACTGAACCCGTTGGGGACATCAAAAAATCAGGCCTGAAACTGCCTTACCTCCACCTGAGTTCGATGATTGAGTGCGTCGATGACACAAAATCGACCAATTATAACAGGATTGTGGTGCGAACTCAGCATGCACAGCCGGATTGGACGAGTTCAGAGAAAATGGCCGAGTATGCCAAAGAATACCATTTAGGAGTGGTGGTTGACCACAACACGAATCCTCGGAAACAAGGCGATGGTTCCTGCATCTTCATTCATATTTGGAAGAATGATCAAACCGGAACCTCAGGTTGCACTGCAATGGAGAGCAAGAATATGGAGAAACTGGTGAGTTGGTTGGATCCGGACCAAAATCCGGTGCTGGTTCAGCTTCCCGAAGCCGAATATCAGCGCTTACGCTATGGTTGGAAACTGCCGAGGTTGAAGTAGGTGCTTTTGACTCGACGCCTCCATTTCACTTGGACGTCCAGGGTGCCGAAGTTGCAGTCACTTCAGAATGCGGGCGGCGATTTGAAATGAATCGATACCGCAATACGCATATTGTGGGGCCACTTCAGAGTGAATCGATACCGCAATACGCGTATTATGGGGTCACTTCAGAATGAATCGATACCACAATACCCGTATTATGGGGTCACTTCAGAATGAATCGATACCGCAATACGCGTATTATGGAGTCACTTCAGAATGAATCGATACCACAATACCCGTATTGCGGGGTCACTTCAGAGTGAATCGATAGCGCAATACGCGTGATAAGGGGAGAGTTGCCTCGAAAGAATCTAAATTCCTGCTCTCCACGGTTCCTTGATTGGAAAAGCGGGATTTGCCTCCACATTTTCGAAAAACAGGCTGTTCAAACGAATTGGCGACCGTATTTTACGCCCTCATGTTTAAGGGTACGTATACAGCAATTGTTACTCCGTTTCGTGACGGTCAACTGGATGAGAAGGCGTTGGAAAGACTAATTCGCCTCCAGGTAAAAGGCGGCGTGAACGGGATCGTTCCCGTCGGCACCACCGGCGAATCGCCGACAGTCAATTTCGAGGAGCACGTCAAAATCATCGAACTCTCGGTGAAATTCGCGGCTAAGAAGGTGAAAGTACTGGCCGGAACAGGTGGCAATTCGACAGATGAAGCCATTTGGCTGACGAAACGAGCTGAACAGGCCGGGGCAGATGGCTCTTTACAAGTTGCTCCATATTATAACAAGCCAAGCCAGGAAGGGTTATTTCAACATTTCCGCGCCATTGCTCGTGGCACCAAACTACCGATTATTCTTTATAGCATCCCGGGTCGGTGTGGAATCGAGATTGCGATCGAGACCACGGCCCGCCTTGCCAAAGAATGTAAGAACATCGTTGGAATCAAAGAAGCAGGCGGCAATGCCGATCGCGTGAGCCAATTACGCGCCGCACTGGGAGAAAAGTTCATCATTCTCAGCGGTGACGATGCGTTGACGCTGCCGTTCATGTCCGTCGGTGCTCACGGTGTTATCAGTGTCGCCTCCAACGTTATTCCAAGGGAAGTTGCGAAGATGGTCAACAGTTACGCCAAAGGTGACGTAAAGGCGGCGCTCAAGATTCACGATCAGTTTTATCCCCTTTTCAAAGATTTGTTCATCGAGACAAATCCAGCGCCGGTCAAAGCGGCTCTCACCATGATGGGCATTATCGAAGACGGTCTCCGCTTGCCTATGATCGCAATGACGTCAAAGAATCGTGAGATACTGAGGACTACCTTGCAGAAGTGCGGGATACTTAAATAATCTGGTTACATGGTTGAACGGTTACATTGTTTCATTGTGAGGGGAGTCGCCTCCAAGGACTTTTACCTATGACAAAAGTAATTATTACAGGTCCTCGTGGGCGCATGGGGCAGGCACTGCTCAATTGTGCGGCCCGCCTTCCCGACATTAAAGTGGTGGCGCAAGTAGGTTCCAAGGATGACCTGGAAAGTGTCATCGGTACCTGCGACGCCGTGATCGACTTCAGCTCCCATACAGTGACTTTCAGATTTGCGGAAGTGTGTGCCAAGGCAGGAAAAGCGTTAGTCGTCGGTACAACGGGGCACTCCGTGCATGAAAGATGTGAAATTCAAAAGTGCAGTGCCAATATCCCCATGGTCTGGAGTTCGAATTACTCCACCGGCGTAAACACGCTATTTTGGCTCACGCGGAAAGCGACGGAAATTCTGGGGCCCGACTTCGACCTGGAGATCGTCGAGATGCATCATCGCCTGAAGAAGGATGCGCCGAGCGGGACCGCGGCCAGTCTTGCCGAGATTCTCGCGGAGGTGCGCGACCAACAACTCGCAGAAGTGATTCGCCATGGGCGAGAGGGAATAACGGGAGAACGGACGCGGGCAGAAATCGGGATGCACTCGGTCCGCGGGGGCGACGTGGTGGGAGATCATACTGTTATCTATGCGACCGTTGGTGAACGTCTCGAACTGACTCACAAAGCTTCCAGTCGGGAAACATTTGCCAGTGGCGCACTGCGTGCAGCCCAATGGGCGGTCCAGCAACCCGCCGGATTGTATGACATGCAGGATGTTCTCGGATTGAAGAACAAGTAACTTCCAAGCCTGTTGACTCAGCAGTTGGGAATCTCTGGACGTTCAGCTGCGCCCCAAAACTGGAAGATGAGCTTCACCACTTGTTCCATTTCTTCGTGTGAATTCGGCTTACGAAAGAAGCAGTTTACTCCGAGGCGATAAGCCACGCGGACGTCGCGTTCTTCCCGTGAACTACTCCACATGATGCAAGGGATGATCGAACATTTCGGGTGTGACTGAAGCCAGCCAAGGACGTCGAATCCGTTTTTTTTAGGCATCTTGATATCGAGCCAAAGGAAGCTTGGGAACGGATGTTTGTTTCGATCAGAATAAGGCCCTTCTCCGGCGAGGTAGGCGATGGCCTGCTCGCCATCGTGGACGATGTGGACGGGATTCAGAACGCCCGCCTTTTTCACCGCTCGTTGCAGCAACAACGCATCGTTTGGATCGTCTTCAGCGATTAAGATCGGGAAACTCGAATCCACCGGCCAACCTAACTGGTGCGTCTGGAGTTTCGAGAGGTGGATTGCCTGAAAATTTGCTCAGGCCAAAGAATGATCAAAAGGGAAACGTCCGGATGGTCTGAACAACATAATCGACCTGTTCATTGGTCAATTCAGGATACATCGGCAACGGGAGGATTCGCTTCGAAGTGCCTTCTGCCACCGGAAAATCGCCCTCTTTGAAACCGAGATTGCTGTAGAGCTTCTGCAAATGCATGGCTAAGGGGTAATAAATCAGGGTGGGCACACCGTTATCGGCCAGGTGCTTCTGGAGGGCGTCTCGTGCTACGGTGAGGAGCGCGAACACATGGTAGATATGTTTGTTGCCCGGACCAGTTACGGGAAGTTCCAGGGGGAGGCCCTTTAATCCCTCGGTGTAGCGTGCTGCAATTTCCGCGCGCCGATTATTCCACTTGTCCAGGTGCGGCAATTTAACCCGGAGGATGGCAGCCTGAATTTCGTCGAGCCGGGAATTGTAGCCATGCAGATCGTGGAAATAGCGACGTTCGATTCCATGGACCCGCAGCATCTTCAGCTTTTTGGCCAGCGCTTCGTCGTTTGTGACCACCATTCCACCGTCGCCATCGGCACCGAGATTTTTCGTGGGATAAAAACTAAAGCAACCAATTGTTCCGATGCTGCCGACAGGTTTCCCGTTATGAGAAGCGCCAATTGCCTGGGCGCAATCTTCCACGATGTGCAAGTTGTGCTCCCGTGCTATTGCCATGAGTTCTGTCATTGGCGCTGCCTGCCCAAATAAATGAACCGGGATGATTGCTTTCGTGCGCGTAGTAATCTTTCTGCGGACGTCAGCAGGATCGATGATGAAAGTGCGCCGATCTACATCGGCAAAGACAATCCTCGCACCCACCTGATGGATCGATTCCGCGGGAGCAATGTAGGTGAAAGGCGTGGTGATGACTTCGTCCCCGGGGCCAATGTCGAGTGCCCGCAGAGCCAGGGTCAGTGCATCGGAACCGGAATTAACACCCACTCCGAATTTTGCACCGACATAGCTGGCGCATTCCTGTTCAAAAGCGGCCACATTCGGGCCGAGAATATAGTGGCCACCGGCAAGGACCTTCTCAACGGCAGGCAGGAGTTCATGTTTCAGCGACTCGTATTGGGCTACGAGATTAAGAAAAGGAACATTCATCAATCGGTCGAAAAGATGGAGTCTGTCCGCCGCAAATAAAGAAAATTAGTTTGAAGCCGGGTACTTGGTCGCTGCCGGATCGATTTCCTTCCAGCTCTTGATTCCGATCACTGGCAAAGCAAACTGAAATGTCTTTTCCCACTGGGCCGTATCTGCATCCCTGAAAACATCATAGATCGGCTTCTTCGAAACAGGATCTGCCGCGGAGGAGCCTTCTTTGTTTCTGCGCCACAGGCCCAGGTTTAGTCCACCTTCAATTGCATGGTCGACGTGGCGATGAAGTATGAAAGAATCGATCCCCTCGATCCGATCGATTTTATAGTAGGCATAGCAATAAGCTGCCGCTTGCCACAGTTCTCCTTCCGCGCTTTCGCTTGAGTGGAACCCTTGTTCGGAGAGAATGATGCGACGTGGTTTGCCCCGGTAAAGCAGTTCCCCTTTCTTCAGATATTTTGGCAGGAGTTCGATATTCTTGAAAGTGATCCTGGGGGTCTCGAATTCCATGGTGGCGGATTTATCGGACCAGGTCCGGGGTTCAAAAAGATTTTCCGGGTAGGGATGAAAGGCCACGTGCCAATCAAAGT
The DNA here is from genome assembly GCA_046597605.1 of Limisphaerales bacterium. Taxonomy (GTDB): domain Bacteria; phylum Verrucomicrobiota; class Verrucomicrobiia; order Limisphaerales; family JACDHS01; genus JACDHS01. Next base: position 48,449 of record JBKJKE010000107.1, read on the forward strand.
CACCATAGGTTCTGGAGAGCTTTGTGAAGTAATGCAGGAACGGTTTTGAGGCAAAAGTCTGCAGGTCGTCGCCACCCGGATAGCGCATCCCCCAATGATGTTCCAGCGAGATAAAGACGCGTGCCGTCGCAGAAAATTTTCGGACAGCGGTGTGAGTGATCCGAACGCTTCTTAGATAATCCCGAGCAAAATCTTCCATTGTGACACGGCCCATGTTTGCCCAGTGCCAATGGGAATTCACTTCGTTGCCAACGATGAAGTTTACTACGCGGCCGAATTGTTCATCTGGCTGCGAATAGCGATGGGCGATGAATTCAATACACGCCTTGTACCAAGCCAACCCTTCCTCGGTCGCAGTATTAAAAGCAGTGAGATTTTGCGGCGCGGCCTGATCGTATTTCGGATGCAGCATTATCTTGTTCAGCTCGGGATCGGCATCTTTGTAATAAAGGAGGATGAGCGTGACCGTTAAGCCGGCATCAGAAAGCGTTTTAATTCTGTGGTCCATATGTTCCAGGGCACCTCGACGAAAATAAAAAATTCGACCATCCATGTTCCACGGAAGATCGTTCGTCGCAGGGCGCAGGCTGATGATATTGCCAAAATTAAGATTGAGGGCCGCGTGCTTCACCCCGAGTGCCAGGGCATCGTCGACCATTTGCACCTGAAGTCCTTTCTTGCCGGTTGATTTCGGGTAGGCCTCGCTGAACTTCGAAACCCCTTTCCATTCTTCCACGAAACGTTTGTTGCCAACCGGTTTGCCATCACTGATCGCAACGAAGGCAGAATAAAGCCTGTCGCGCGCCCCATCGAAACGCGAAATGGATATCGTTTTCCCCTTGGTTTTCTTCACTTGCGCGACCGAAGCCTTTTGCGCAGCTGCATCTCGGGTGGAATCCAGCGGTTGGAGTTCGACAATGCGCATCGAAGCGGAGGAAGAACGAACCTTGATTAAAATTTCATCTTTGGTCGCACGGACTTCAAGCACCCCTTCTGCGTCATTGGCAACCAGGGGGATGATCGGCACGAGAAGGGCTGCAAGAAGAAATAAGATCTGGCGGTAGCGAAACATTGTGTGCTACTCCGACTTTACCATGGCGAGAACTATTCAACTTTCCTCCTGTTTGGGCCGACTGGAGCGGGCGGATTACAAACTCCCTGCAAATTTCTAATCACTCCAGCATTGCTGCTCCCAGGCAATTAGGGTTTGTTTGCGCTGATGAACATGCCACCACCAACCGATAAACAGGCGCGGGTCCTGTGGTTTTCATTGACGGCTTTGGCGGTGGCAATATTGCTGGGTCTGATCGGATTGCTGTGTTGGGGCTTCGGTTGGGTTCTGGAGAAGCTCACTCCGGTTCTGCTGCCTTTAGCTCTGGCGGTTGTTGTCGCCTATCTGCTGGATCCTCTGGTGGATTACCTGGAACGGAAACGAATCCCAAGAACGCGAGCGATCCTCCTGGTCTTCTTTGCTGCAGTCATGGCGTTCTCCGCCATGCTCGCAACCGTGGTCCCAAGGCTTATTTTCGAAACAGGCGCTTTGATTGAGCGCGTGCCGGCCTATTCCCAGAAATTGCAGGAGAGGTTTAGCGAATCGAGCATCGGCCAAAAGCTCGAGCAAACCTGGAAGGCGAATCTTCCCACTGCCAGCATGGTGATTGTTACAAATGCCGCGGCCCCGGCTCTTAAGAGCACTAATGCTCCCGGAGAGACATCCCCGGTAGCAGAGCCTCCCACTGTCGAATCTTCCATCACTGGGAGAGTGATCGGGTGGAGCGCTCAAATACTCCCAGAGATTGGCGGGTGGCTCCTGGCCCAGTTAAAACGGGTTGGATCGTGGATCGGTTGGCTGATTGGACTCGTTCTGGTGCCGGTTTACGCCTTCTACTTCCTGAACGAGAAAATGGGGATTCAGCGCAACTGGAAGAACTATCTTCCCGTGAGGGAATCGAAAGCCAAAGAAGAGTTGGTCTTCATCGTCACATCGATAAACGACTGCATGATCGTCTTTTTTCGGGGCCAGGTTCTGGTAGCTCTCTGCACGGGCACATTGCTGACGCTTAGTTTTTTGGCGATGGGCCTGAATTATGCAGTTCTACTGGGTGTCTTGGCGGGGATTCTCGGAATCGTTCCCTATCTCGGTGTGATGATCAGCCTTGTCCCAGCGCTGGCTCTCGCTGCTGTGCAGTTCGGCGATTGGTTGCATCCAATATTGGTGCTGATCACCTTCGGCCTCGTCAACCTGCTGGAAGGATTTGTGATTTCGCCCAAGATCATTGGTGACCGCGTCGGACTGCATCCGCTCACCATCATCATCTCGGTTATGTTGGGCACGAGCCTGATGGGTGGTATTTTAGGAGGCGTTCTCGCCATTCCTCTGACCGCTGCTTTGCGCGCCATGATGTTCCGTTACGTTTGGAAAACCCGCCCCTCTCCGCGTGTAACTCGCTAAAGAATGGTTTCGGGCGATGATCAGTCTTTTGCCTAAGCTGTTGCAAAGTTCCTGCTTTGCACTTTAAGTAAACGCATGAAGCATGCTGGAAAAGCACGTAGCGCCGCGATCAAGCTGATCGTTGCATCGTTGATTTTGTTGTTTGCGGTCCTTGGCGCAGGCTTATTGGGTAAGTTTCTTGGAGGGATGATCTGGGCACTGGCAGTTCCACTGCTGGTCATCTGGTTTCTCTTTGTCGCCTTCACCCTCTACTTTTTTCGTGATCCCAGTGCCAACGTCCCGAACGATTCCAAAGCCATCGTTTCTCCCGGGCACGGCACTGTCGATGTGATTGATGAAATTGCTGTCTCCGAGTTTGCGGGCGAACGGTGCAAACGCATTTCGATCTTCTTGAATGTTTTCAACGTCCATGTGCAGCAGGCACCGGTCGCTGGCAAAGTTACGTACCTGAAGCATACCTCTGGTTTGTTTCTCAATGCGTTGAAGACTGAGTCGGCCACGCACAACGAGAACGTCATGATCACCTTTGAGCCGGCAGGCAAACCAAATGAGAAGGTGGGGATTCGCCTGATTGCTGGTTTGATTGCGCGCCGCATCATCCCCTGGGTGACAGTGGGCGATACCGTGGCTCCCGGTGAACGAATCAGTTTGATTCAATTTGGCTCCCGGGTAGATGTCTATTTACCACTCCACTATAAGATACGTTCGCAAATAGGTGATAAGGTGGTGGGTGGCGAAACCATTATTGCCAGTAAGGAATAGCATGCTTGAACCGAAACCAAATCCGGCTGAACCCAATCCGGAGAAGCTGAAAATCTATTTCCTCCCCAACCTTTTTACGGCTGGCAATCTCTTCTGCGGATTTGTCGCTCTTACGAAAATCGTGGAAGCAGACATCCCAGGGAGTTTTGGGCCGATCAAAGTTGCGCTGGGCTTCATTCTGCTCGCCTGTATTTTCGATCTTTTCGATGGCCGCGTGGCGCGGATGGGTGGCGTCGAAAGTCCATTCGGCAGAGAGTTCGATTCCCTCGCAGATTTGATTTCTTTCGGGGCAGCGCCTGCCTTCCTCGTGCATCGCATCGTTCTGAGAGATGTGTTCACGGACATGCCGCAGGTTGGTTGGTTTATCGCCTCCATCTATCTGCTTTGCGGGGCGTTCCGCCTCGCTCGTTTCAATTGTCTGGCGGCCATGGGTGGCGGGGGCAGTAAAGACTTCCTTGGATTTCCAATTCCCGCGGCCGCAGCGCTGGTCGCATCCTTGACCTTGCTGATGATCTGGATTTCTGAAAAAGAGTTCGCCACGGGCAATCTAAAGTATGTTCTTCCGTTCGTCCTGCTGCTGCTTTCAGCGATGATGATCAGCAGCGTGAAGTATCCGAGCTTCAAGAACTTGAATCTCCGAGCGACGCGTACGTTTACCAAAACTCTGATCGGCGCACTTTTTATTGGTAGCATCCTGGTGTTGCAGGAAAAGATTCTCTACTTCGTGCTTCCTTTGCTCTTCACCAGTTATCTGATTTACGGCTTCATCCGGCCGCGTCTTCCCTGGAAGGTGCGCCACGAAATCGAGGATGAAGATGAAGAAGAAGAGGTCCTGTAGCCTGGAATGAGCGCATCCTCCATTCTTCTCGCCTGGACTGTTGGTTTAGTCAGCGGATTTTTGGTTTCGATGCCTGTCGGTCCCATCAACGTCACTATCATCAACGAAGGCGCGCGTCGCGGTTTCAAGTGGGCTTTGATGATCGGTCTCGGTGCCGTCGCGATGGAAACGATCTACTGTGCGTTGGGTTTCGCAGGGTTTGCCACTTTCTTCAAAGATCAGTTGATCAAGGCGATCATGGAGCTGGCCAGCTTTGTTCTCATGACCTGGCTGGGGCTCAAATACCTCCGCACCCAATCAGTGATTACCCACACCAAAGGGGCGGATGCGATGGAGGAAAAACTGCATCCCAGCAATGCCCTCGTAATCGGTTTTTTACGGGTGCTCGGAAATCCCGCTGTGTTGGTCCTCTGGGTTGCCCTGGCCGGAGCATTTACTTCTCACGAATGGGTGGACGATAATTGGACGAGCCGTGGCACCTTCATCAGTGGGGTCTGTGTGGGGGCGGGACTCTGGTTCATCGTGCTCAGCTACGCGGTTTCGCTGAAGCATCGAGAGTTTTCAAAGCAGACTTTGGTGCGAATGGCACAGGTTTCCGGTGTCTTTCTCTTGGGCATCGCTTTGATACTGGGAGTCCGAATCGTCATGTTGCTCGCCCGGCATCATTCGGACATCCGCCAGCTCAAGCAAATGTGAGGTAAATGCACTTGAGATATTCCGCTTCTTTGAAGGAGGCCGCATGGTCGGGCGCGTGATTCTTCGTGAACAATTCCTTAAACGTTCTCCCCGATTTTCGCGCGGCTATCCGTACTGCCTGGTAAAATTCCTCGGCTGAAACATGCGCGGAACATGAAGCTGCCACCAGGGTTCCATTTTTCTTCAGGTGAGAGATGCCGCCTCCTGCGAGTTTCTCGTAGGCGTTGATCGCTTCCTGCCGTTCGGATTCGCGCTTGGCCAGGGAAGGTGGGTCGAGAATGATAAGGTCGAACTGGCGCTCCATGTTTTTCTGCAACCACTCGAAGACATCCGTCTGGATGTTCTCATGTCGACAGCGACCGATAGCTGCCACCCCGGCGTTAAGGGCAAAATTACGTTCTGCACTCTCCAGGGCATGGGCGCTGATATCCAGATCGGTCACGGAGGTAGCACCCCCACGCGCTGCATAAAGAGAGAAGCCACCAGAGAAACTGAATGCATTCAAAACCGATTTGCCGCTTGCCAGGCTCTCGACAATTTTCCGGTTTTCTCTTTGATCCAGGAAAAATCCCGTCTTTTGACCTCGCAACACATCCGCTTCGAAGCGAATTTCGTTCTCTTGAAAGATAACAGGCCCCTCGAGTTTTTCCCCTCGCACGATCTGGCCTTCCTCCAGTCCGTATTTCTCTGCCGTAGTCCGAATATTTCGGCTTAATCTCAGAACGATTCGTTCGTTCTCCACGCCGGTTCCAATCAAATCAATGATCTCCTGGATGCGACCAAACCAAATTGCGGAGTAAATTTTTAGAACCAACGTTTTATCATAGCGATCGAGGACCAGGGCAGGCCAGCCATCGCTCTCACCGTTAATGCAACGAAAGCCATTAGTGTTCGCATCGAAAAGATCGGCGCGTTTCGTGAGTGTCTCCTGGAGCCGGCCCCGCCACCACGCAGCATCAATTTTCACCGGTTTGCCTGCATGTAATATTCGGACGCGAATGGGAGATGTTGCGTCAAACAATCCAATCGCGAGAAACTTGTCTGCGCGATCATAAATCACTGCCAGTTCTCCCGTAGTGCCCGGACGATTTTGTTCGCGGACACTGTTATCGTAAAGCCACGGGTGGCCATGACGAAGGAGAGTCTCAGCAGTAGCTGTTACTCGAAGGCGAAGTGGTGTGATTGTTTTCGTTGGAGCAGAGGACATTAGGAACGTTTGCCGGTGAGGAGGTAAGCGACCATTTCGCCTTTGCCTTTCACATCGATTTTTCCCCGTTTGGAGAAGGTGAAATTATCTTTCAACAACTGGTAGGTGGTTTCCGTGGTTTGGATTTGACCAGCCTGGCCAAACACTTCCATGCGACTGGCCGTGTTCACGGTGTCGCCCCAAAGGTCGTAATTGAATTTCTTCTGGCCGATCACTCCCGCCACCACTGGGCCGCTGTGCATCCCTATTCGGATCTTCAACCGGGATCCATGTGCTGCGTTGTAGTGGCCGACCTCGCTTTGCATATCGAGCGCCATTGCGGCCATTGCTTCTGCATGATCTTCTCGCGGAGTGGGCAAGCCGCCCACCACCATATAGGCGTCCCCAATCGTTTTGATTTTCTCCAGGCGATGCTTTTCGGCAAGTCGATCGAAGGCGGAGAAAATCTCGTTCAGCGATTTCACCAGTTCAACCGGTGAAACTTGCGCTGCCATCTTGGTGAAACCTTCAATATCGGCGAAGAGGACGGTCACCGCCGGAAAATGATCTGCGATCGTGCTCTCTCCGGCTTTTAATCTTTCGGCGATCGGACCCGGTAAAATATTCAGGAGTAGGCGTTCTGATTTTTCCTGTTCCGCCTGAAGTTGGCTTAGGTAGCCTCGCTCCAGCTGCCGGAGCCGTTTCTTTTCGAGGCAGGTAGTGACACGCGCCTGCAACAATACGGGATCCACCGGTTTCGAGAGATAATCTTCAGCTCCCGCATGAACACATCGGGCCGCGGTGCTTGGCTCGTTCAAGCCTGAAAGGATGATCACCGGGATTTCCCGCCAGACCATGTCGGCCTTCATGAATCGCAACAATTGCAGGGCGTCGATTTCTGAGAGATCCAGGGCGCTCAATACCAAATCGAATTCCATGGTATGCAGCACTGTAAGGGCTTCTTCTCCGCTTTTGGCCGTTGTGACGGTATGCCCCTGTTCCTCCAGGATGAATTTAAGGGTGCGCAACAATGTCACATCGCCATCAATCACCAGCAACGAACCGCAATCGCCGATACCATCCTGCGGAAAAACCTGGTTACCTTCCACGTTGGCAGGTTCGGAAGTAGTGCTGCCGAGTTCCATCTCCACCGTCGCCTTACGCATCTCTTCAGACGTGTTCACGAGAGAGTGTAGATACCTCGCGGTGGAGAGTATCTTCTGCAGTTCCAGGACGGTGTCGCCTTCATCCTGGGTACGGGCTCTCTCCAGAAACATTTCACAACGAGCGATCAGCCGGTTGAGCGGCTTGTTCAGCTCGGGACGAATATGAATCTGCAGCGAAGCACCAGGCGCGGATTTATTCGAGCCCTGCTTGGCGGAAAGATCAAAGGGATTGAACTTTTTCCCGGGCATTTCTGAAATAAGACTACACCCCGGGAAAGGGCATACAAGCGGCGAATCGGCTGCAACATGGCGCGGCATACCAGACCCTGTTCGGCCCCCCATTACCGGTAATGGTATGGCAAACATGACCTGTTCGACCCCACATTACCGTCAGGTGCGGGTCGGCAGAGAGTGGCATCGTGTCTTAAACCAAGAGCATTCGCTTTCATTCCCAAAATTTTCCTATGCTCCCTGCGACGGTATGGCAGATTCGAGGCATGTTGACGAAAGACGGCATCACCGATGCGCTCAAGACGGTTAAATATCCGGGGTATTCCAGGGACATTGTGTCGTTTGGTTTGATCAAGAACATCGCCCTGCACGAGGGTGAAACAGTCGTTTCCTTACAGATTTCCACTCCAAACAAAGACATCGCTGAACAACTCAAACGCGAGTGCGAAATCGCGTTGCAACATCTTCCCGGAATTCGCACTGCCCGTGTCGACGTCCTCCTGCCCACCGCTCAGCAGCAGGCGGCTTCCGCTGGCCAATCCAAAATCCCGAACATCAAAAGGATCGTAGCGGTCGCTTCTGGTAAAGGTGGGGTCGGTAAGTCAACTGTCTCGGTGAATCTCGCCTGCGCCCTCAAGCAATCGGGTGCGAAGGTCGGTTTGCTCGATTGCGATATTTACGGTCCCAGTATTCCATTGATGATGGGTGTTCATGAGAAGCCGCAGGTGACCGAGGACGAACGACTCATTCCGCCCCAAAGCCATGGGGTGAAACTGATGAGCATGGGCTTTCTCCTCGAAGGTGATCAACCAGTTATCTGGCGCGGGCCGATGATCGTTAAAACGATTCAACAATTTCTCTTCGTAGTGGATTGGGGGGAACTCGATTACTTGCTGGTGGATCTCCCGCCAGGCACCGGCGACGCCCAGTTGACTTTGTGCCAAACCGTTCCCTTGGATGGCGGCGTTATTGTCACCACTCCCCAGGAAGCGTCGCTCGGTGTTGTTCGCAAAGGTGTTTCCATGTTTGAAAAGGTCAACGTGCCGATCCTCGGGATTGTGGAAAACATGAGTTACTACACGACTCCTAATGGTGAACGTGTGGAAATCTTTGGGCACGGCGGCGGACGCTATGAAGCTGCCCGCAAAAACGTTCATTTCATGGGGGAAGTACCCATCTATACTGAGATCCGAATCGGTGGCGACGAAGGTCGTCCGATCACCATCAAAGATCCTCAAGGCGCCCCGGCGCAGTGTTTCATCAGGATCGCAAAGGAGTTGCGGAATATTCTGGGATAGAGGGAGTCAATTCGTTTCCACTCTCTCCCTGTCGGCCGCAGGGAAGAGAGCTTACCCATTGCATCCCTAACGCATGCACGAAGAACTGAATTGAGTTTCTCGGCAGCGTTAACCCAATGGCTTTTCCAATATTCTTGATAACGCCGTGAAGTTCGTTCTGTCGGCACAGTTCCTTCTGTGAAGATCTCGACCGAGAAATACGGAGAGTTCAGAGATATGGGATTCGAACCCCACACGGACGGCTCCGGGAGTTGCTTCTGGCTGGAACTGCGCACGGCCACTCGCGAAGGGTAAAGCTTTCCTTAAGAACATCCCATTGCCTATCGGTGATTCTCCCGTACATCACCCCTCGGCGGATCGCTGACAATGTTAGGCGGCCACTTTTTGCTTAGTGGGGCCAACCTGAATCACAGACTAGGGCGATCCTGCATTTGTTTCCGGCCGAAGTGTGTTTTTTTAGATTCAGGAAAAAGAGCTTATGCCTGATTCACGTTTCATCCTGATCTACGAACCCAATATTAGAGATGCTCTTTTTCTGGAGGACACCTTTGGCCAGCTGGAACTTGCCCATCCCATCCGGGTAGTGCGACACGGTTCTGAACTCCGCTCCTATTTCAGCGGTGCCGGCATTTATGCGAATCGGGAGAACTTTCCTATCCCAAGCCTTCTTATCCTGAACCTTTCCCAATCCCTCACAGCCGTCAATGTATTGGAGTGGCTCGGGCCTCTCGGTTTCATGGATGATTTTCCTGTTATCGGGATGGGATACCGCGTCGGGCCAAGAATCCTCCAGCGAGCCTTTGATCTCGGGATGAGTGGCTATTTTGAAAAAGAAGGAGATCTGACGCACCTGGCAAAAACCATCTCTGAACTCCAGTGGATGGATGGCTGGAGAATGGGTCTTTCGGTCTCCCCTGACGTTCAGCTTCTCACCAAAGAACAGTTCTATTGCGTTACCTGACGGTTTTATCGCAGTGCCGTCGTTATCACGTGATCCAGACCTTCTTCGAGGAGATCGGAAGGACCTTACAGATACTCCCGAAATATCTCCGCGAAGAACACGTTCCCTAACGACATCTTCCGTCCTGCCGTGGAGACAATGGTCCCTCGAACTGCAACAATTCATCTTTCTTAATCCGCAGAAGAAATGAAACGGCGTTGCCAGTCAACTAAGTGACTTAACCTTTAACATGTTCTGATTCATTTACCTGGCCTAAACGTTGGCTAGGGCCCGAAGGTCTGTCTGTGGTAGCGCTTACTCGGTGGGGTATCCCGCATTTCAACCGAACGGCGCTGGGCACTGTCGCACTAACCATCTTTTCGGGAGTTGTCCTCATGGAAACCTCTTACGATCAGGCTTTAATGAAGTAGGCAGCGAACCAAATGTGAACACACTCAAAAGAATCCTCATCGTGGAAGGCGAATCACAGGACATTGATCGCTGCTTGAAGGTATTTGGAGGGTTTCAAACCAGCCAGGAAGTCATTGGGAATGGCAGGGAAGCCTATGATCTGCTTTTTAATTCGGGACCCGAAACGCCCTTGCCAGAACTCATCCTGCTGGGTCTCAGGCTTCCCGAAATGGATGGTCTTCAGCTTTTGCGGGCCATCCGTGCATCTCGCAGAACCGCCAATATTCCAGTCGTTTTCCTGATCAATTCCATCCACGAAAAAGATCTGCTTGAGTCGTGTACCCGTGGTCGTAGTGCCTATCTCCTCAGACCGTTAAGCTATGCCAGGCTTGTTTACGCCCTGTTGACGCTGGGGCTCACTCTCACGGATGGCTTTTTGCATTCCAGGGAAGCCTTCGAGCAGTCCGTTGCGTGATTTAGGGCAAAGTCCCAATAGGAAGGAGCCGCGCGTGTTTTACTTTTGGATACTGGGTGTTAATTTGTTTTTCATCACCCAGGAAAAGGAGCCCGCTTCATCCGTTGAAGCGGGCTTTCTGTTTTGAAGCAGGAAGAGCCGGATTCCACCATGCCGAATTGGCTTCATGTTACGGAACCGGTTTCGGGTTTTTCCATCGGTTAACGCGCCGCGCGTTAGACCTTCCTGAATCAATTTCTATTGAAGATCGAAGGTGGGGCTCTGGGAAGGCGGCAGGCAACTCAAACCAGAACGTGCTGCCTTCGCCGGGTTTTGATGTTACTCCGACGCTGCCCCGCATTCGTTCAACCGCTTTCGAGGCGAGTGTCAGGCCGGCTCCTGTCGCCACCCCGGTGGGGGGCAGGAGAGTCTCAAACATTCCAAAAATCTTTTTGAGATGATCACCTGCTATGCCGAGGCCGTTGTCTCGAATGGCCACCCTGATTCCGGTGGATGTCTCCTCGCTTGAGATGGAGAGGCGCAGCGGCGTGTCCAATTTCCGAAACTTTATCGAATTCGACACGAGCCTTCGGATCACGTCTTCCAACAGATTGCGGTCGGCTTTCACAGATCGTTCGAGATTCTCCCATTGGACTTCAGCTTTGATTTGGTTCAATTCGTCTCCCAGCCCCGACAGGACTGCATGGACAACGTCGCCGATAACGATGTCCCGGACGATGAGTTCCTGGTGGCTGAGACGCCCATAGTCCAACAGGTCCGTGATAAGCTGGTCCATTTTAGCAGCCGCCTCCGACATGCGCTTCGTGTATTCGAGTTCAGTGGATCCAAGCTTTTCGTGACAATCTTCCTCCAGGGCTGCGGCCATACCGCGAATCGCGCGCAGCGGTGCCCGCAGATCATGAGCAATGGAGTAGCAAAACCGCTCCATGAAATGGAGGGAGCTTTGGAGCTCCAAAGTGCGATGCTTCACTGCCGATTCCAAATGAGTGTTTACCGCTTCAATCTCAGTCTTGGCCGTATTCAAGTGAGCTTCCGATAAGGCCAGAGCGATGCGAGTCCGATGGAGCAATTCGAAACCAACAATGGCCACAGAGTTCGGCAGGAAATTCGAAACCAGTGCGATGATTTGAATTTTGCCGTGTCCTCCGAAGCTTCCGGTGGGCGGAATGAAGAACCAATCCGCAATCAGAAACCCGAGCACCATGCTGTAAACCCCCGGTTTCCATCCCCCGAAACAGGCAGACAAAATGGAAGCCGTGACAAAAAATGCGTATGGGATGGCGATTCCGAGCTCTGGAGCGAGGATGGTTCTCATCGCAAAGGCGATCCCTACCAGGACAGTCGATATAAAAAACTGAAAAAGCCTCGAACGATTCCAAAAATCGTTGTTAATCCATCGTTTGCCCCTGGTTTTCATGAAAGAGAGTTTGTGAACTGCAGGGCGTCCGATGCTCCCTAAACCGTATTGAAGGACCACAAGCTTGGCCTGGCTAAAGATCCGGATGCAACGCCCCATCGGAACTATCAGAATCCTCTGGTTCTCTCAACCTGCCCCACAATTTTAGCAATTGCGATAGCGGTAGCCCTCCCGGTGACCACTATCAACCTACGTGTAACATTCAGATCCGACCAGTGTTGGTAATGACAAGACTAAGAGTCCAGATTTCTCTTCTCGTTAATCTCGTTCATGGTCGATCTCGCGCAAGGAGACACAAGATTGGCCCTCATGCTGTAAACGAGTTGGCTAATCAGCTGATGGACATAGTCTACAAATACGTAGCGGTGAATGAAACGGCGGAGGAGGGCCAGGGCGTGCTCCGTCGTCCAGTGCCGCTCTGTTTTTCTATATGACTCAAGCATCCTCCGCGAGTCGAATGTGCTATGTTGGAAGATGGACTCCACAACGGTAGAATACCTTTTGACGAAGTGCTTCTCAGGCCTTGAATGGGCCTCGGTTTCAGCTGATCCGAAATTCAACCTCCTGAGGTCAGCGGTGCGGAGTTTGGAAGATCTCGAGGGGGTCGTGCTCTACGGTGGTTCCATTGTTTCCAGCGATAGTGGCCTGCTGGTCCCGCTTAGATTTGAATAATTTGCGGGCCTTCCGCAATGTAGGCGACGGAGAACGATCCTGCAAAATCGTCTGCCGTGAACCCCGGGTGTGATTTTTTCCGGGTGAGATAGTAGAAGCGCGGCTACACAAAATAGAGTGGGGCGTAAGGCCGAGTAAGCGCGTAGAGCTGGCATTGCATCTAACACGGGTGGGGTTTTGCTGTGTCAAAACCCTGATTTCTGCCTTGCTCAATCCTCTTGAAGACCGGTGCGTGCGTGTTTTATTTCAAAACGGAAGAAAAACAGGTCCGATCCAGCCAGAGAGTGCTAACACCAACGCGCACGCACCAATTCACGACTAATTGTGAAGGCAGAAATCAGGGTTTTGACAAAATAGAACAAATTGGTCGACGAACCGCACAGCGGTTACGCAAAACCCCACCGACTGGCCTGTCTCACCCGGAAAAAATCGCACCCGCCTGCCCGGTGTGTCCACATTCCCTCTTGTTGTTTCAACTGCTTTTTGTTCTAGTCCCGATCGTCGGAAACCATTCATCGGGAGGATTTACTCAAGTTCATGAAAACAAAACTCGTCGTTGGCCTATTGTCATTCTTCTTTGCCATTCACCTGGCTTGCGCCCAGGACACGGCCTTTACCTATCAAGGCCGCCTCCATGACAATGGCACTGCTGCCAACGGCAATTTTGAATTCCAATTCATTCTTTTTGACACCCAACAGTTTGGATTTCCCGTCGCCCCCATCAGGACTAATTCCAACGTCGCGGTGTCAGGCGGGCTTTTCACCACCAGCATTGATTTTGGCGGCGTGTTTACCGGCTCCAATTACTGGCTGGATGTCAGTGTGCGCACCAACGGCAGTGCGGGCTCCTTCACAGGGTTGACGCCTCGACAAAAGATCACCCCCACTCCCTATGCGCTTCATTCCGCCAATGCTGCCGCCGCCGTCAGCCTCAGCGTTCCATTGCCCGCCAGCAATCTCAGCGGAATTTTGTCTGATGTGCATCTTTCCCCCAATGTCGCGTTACTGAATGGCAATCCCACGTTTTCCGGAACCGTGTCGGCCAACAATTTCTCCGGTGCAAACGGACAGCCTTTGGAATTAAGAGTGAATGGGGTGACTGGCTTTCGACTAATGCCGACCACGAATACGCCCAATGTCATTGGCGGTTCGGTCGCCAACCTGGTTTCAAATGGATTTTTTGGAGCCACCATTGCAGGCGGTGGATCGTTGGATTATCCGGGAATCGGCCTGGCCCCCAATCGCGCCGGGGGAAACTTCGCCACGGTAGGCGGCGGCATCGGCAATCTTGCCCAGGGAAACATCAACGGTAGCGGAGGAGATAGCGCGACCGTGGGAGGCGGTTACTTCAACTCCGCCCTCGCTAATAATTCAACCATCGCGGGTGGCATTCTCAATACCACGCGCGGCGATAATGGTTTTGTGGGTGGTGGCGGCGGCAATACGGCGGGTGGCGGAAATTCAGTGGCGGCAGGGGGTGGGGGCAATACGGCAGGTGGATACGCTACCACCGTTTCCGGTGGCGAAGCCAATTTCGCGACGAATGCCCATAGCACTGTTAGCGGCGGACTTCTGAATACCAATGCCGGCCCAGGCTCAACCATCGGCGGCGGCAATGGAAATACCATTTTTAGTACTGCCAACGATTCCTTTATTGGTGGCGGTATTCAAAATCGCGCCACCAATTCTTATTCCACCATTGGCGCTGGATTCTACAACTTCGTTTCAGGCTATGCCGCAACGCTCGCCGGCGGCTATCAAAACACGAATAGCGGCCCCTACGGATCCGTGGGCGGGGGGCAGGGTAATTTGGTCAGCGGCCACGGGGCAACGATCGCAGGCGGCCAGTATAATAATGCGTCCGGCGTCCGGGCCACGATCGGCGGCGGCCTCGCCAATTTGGCGACCAACATTCACAGCACGGTGGCGGGCGGTGCTCAGAATGCCGTCTGGGGTGATGCCTCGACCGTGGGCGGCGGTTACCTCAACACGAATGATTCACAGTCAGCCTTCGGGGTTATCTCCGGCGGATATCTGAATGTTAATTCCCAATTCTACACCACCATTGGGGGCGGCGTCCTCAACACCAACGCTGGCACCGCCTCCACCGTCGGTGGGGGTGAAAGAAACTATATTGGACAATCGGGGGCGACGATCGCTGGCGGAAGGTTTAACAAGGCTCTCGGCACTGAGTCTACGGTGGGCGGCGGCGCGATCAATACCGCCGGTAATACTTACAGCACAATTTCCGGTGGCAGCCAGAACTCCGCGCTGGGATTTGGCTCCTTCGTAGGCGGTGGCCAAAGCAATACCAATTCTGGACTTCATGCTGCCATTGGCGGGGGAACTGGCAATATCCTTGGTTCTGCCGCAAGTTTTTCTACCATCCCCGGCGGACGTTCCAATAACGTTTCTTCCTCTTACGGTTTTGCCGCCGGCTTCAACGCCAACGCTTTGCATCAAGGATCGTTTGTTTGGGCTGATTCTATAGGCACTGCCTTCAATTCCAGCGGCGTGAATCAGTTTCTCATCCGCGCTGCTGGCGGCGTCGGCATCAATAAAAACAACCCTTCCACGGCGCTCGACGTCAATGGCACTGTGACCGCAACCGCGTTTTCGGGGAGTGGTTCGGGGCTCACCGGCGTCACTCCGGGCGCGCATACTCATTCCGCGACCGATATCACCTCCGGCACGTTGCAGAACGCACGGTTGAGTGCGAGCGTCGCGCTGCTGACGAATGCGCAAATATTCTCCGGCCTGAAGACATTTGCCGATGGTTCAGGAGCTAATGGCCTTGGCGGCCAAATTCAGGTTGGAGTCACCTCTTCGAGCGCCGACGCAAAACTGATTACCTTTGGCGACGGAAATTACGTCACCATTGGCGAGAACATCGCGGATGATCGGTTGGAGTTGAGCGGTCGAAGCATTGTTTTCACCAACAACGGTGGAACCGGAAATGTCGGCATCGGTCGCGTCGCCGTTGCCAACAAACTCGAAGTCGAAGGCAATGCTTCCAAGACGACCGCGACCGCCTGGTTGGCCAACTCGGATCTTCGCATCAAAACAGGAGTCCAGACGGTTGAAAATGCCTTGGCCACTTTGGATAAAGTTCGCCTCGTCAGTTTTCATTATACAGATGAATACCGTGCGGCTCACCCGTCCATTGACGATCATTCCTACCTGAACGTCATCGCCCAGGAATTCCAGAATGTTTTTCCCGATGCCGTTCAGAACAGTGGTGAGAAATTGCCCAATGGCGAAGAGATACTCCAGGTGGACACCTACCCGTTGACCATTTATTCCGCGGCCGCTATTCAAGAATTGAATCAATCCGCGCGTAGCCGAGATGCCGAGATTCGAAGCCTGAAATCTCAAAACGCCTCGTTGGAAAAACGATTAAGTGAACTGGAACAGCTCGTCCAATCCCTGGCTAAATAGCCGGTGCCCAAATTCCAACGAGAGTTCGTAACAAAGCCGATGTTTGCGGGGACTTGTCATCCCCCTCGTTAGTCGCGGAGCGACGACCGCCCTCTAGCGGTGGAATTTATTCCAAGGTTTATTCCCGACCTCGTCCCGCGTCACGGAGTGACGCCTGAATCCGGCATTGCAGCATCATTATTCTCGCGCCCAACTGTGCCCCTGCGACAGACCGACGCTATGGGAAGTTAAGCAACGCAAAACCGCCCGGTCACCCGGGCGGCTGAGAAACTATAGTGATTCTCATAATGAATTTCCGAAAAGGTGAGAATGCCGCACGACCCGTATGGGGATGGAGCGGAAGCTCCCAGTCAAAAGATGGTGGGGCACAACCTGCCGGTTTGCCCTGAATTCTGCCTTTTCGGCCGATTTCTTCATGATTCAAGCCGATTCTCAGTGCTCACAAATCGACCGGAGAGGGCAAATATCAGGGCAAACAGCTAGAACTAGAGGGTTACTGCCCGCAGGCTGGCTGGCAGATTGTGCCCCACCGTTTTTGGTTAGGAGCTTCCGCTCCACCTCCTTGACCTGAACTGAATGGCAAGAGTCAGGACTTTCCGGAAATTCATTATGAGAATCGCTAGTCTTCGAAAAATTCCCTTCAGGTCTGTGCCGTGTCCCGCAAAGGGTTGAGGAAACTATCAGTGCCGATCGCGATAGTAATGACGATGGTATTGCCGACCTACGCCATGGTCCTCGTAGTGAGTGTAGGGTCTCTGATCTTCTCGCACGACAATGGCCCCGGCTGGTTCGTGCAAACGATGGTCCCGATGATCGTCGTGATGCGTATAACATCCAAACCCAACCATCGCGATTCCACCCGCCAATAAGAGGAGTTTTGTTTGCTTCATACCTTAATCTCCGCCACGACCGGGCTGTAGCGCAAGACAGGGCAGACCCTGAGGATGAACTGAAAGGCGACCAACGATCAGGAAATCGGCCGCCGTGACATGGCCATGTCAGTTACATCAAGACTACACGAACTCGAAAATTTCCCGGACCTCAATAATGTCGCCTTCCTGGGCGGGACACTTTTGCGCCCATTTAACCACATCTTCTTTCGAAGGTGCTTCGAGCATCCAATAACCGCCGAGCACTTCCCTGGCCTCAATGGCCAGGCCATCAGTCACTGTGGTTTTTCCTTTTGTGAAACTCACGCGCGCGCCCTTGGTCAACGGGTGCAAGCCATTCAGATCGGTGATCTTGAACGCCTTGCCGAGCTCTTCATTGTATTTGGTCATTTTCTCGATCATCTCCGGATCGGGCGCGAAGTTCGGGTCCAGCTTCTTGTTGCCTTGGTAAATGGCGGGGATCATCAGCATCATGAATTTCATGGTCTTTTTTCCTTTCGCTTGACTGTCCTGCACCCCTCGCCGTTTGGCAACCGGATCAGAATTCAAATTCATTGGTAGGATTTTTTAATAGATGGCTGCGGAGAACCAAACGGTTCCTCGGCGAGGGCGAGAAGGGGATCCGCCAGACACCGTGGAGGAGTGGTGTGCCTGCGAATAACTTTTTGTTGATCCGACTGCCCCTGTCCTTTTCGATTGTCCAGTGCAATGCCGAGAGAAGCGCTTGAAGATCGGGCAGAAAGTTATCCTTCAGGAACCTGAGTCGTCCTACTTCCTTCCCAAAGAATTGCAGTCAGGAACCGAGGCAACACTTCTCAAATCATATTACGGAACCCTCACGATAGAGCAGGGTGGTAAAGAGTGGCGGATTTCAGACCGGTGCATTCAGCATGACATGGAATTTGAACTGAAACGCAACTGCTGGTTGCCCAAAGATCATCCGATGACTGCTGCCGCCCTGGCTGAAGAACTACGACGCGTTCAGGCCCTTAGGCGTGCTCATCGCGCCAGTGCTTAACGGTTTGCACCGTCGATCGCCGAGGGGCGAGATTTCGCAGCTTCCGATCCACAAACTGGGCAAAAAAGACCTTTATCGTGAAAACCCCTGCAAATGATGGGCCGGGAACCCTTCCCAGCGTGCAGAATGTGGGGTCGAACCAATCGCGTTCGCTATACCATTCCCGAGAATGTGGGGTCGAACCAATCGCGTTCGCTATACCATTCCCGAGAATGTGGGGTCGAACCAATCGCGTTTGCCATACCATTCCCGAGAATGTGGGGTCGAACCAATCGCGTTTGCCATACCATTCCCGAGAATGTGGGGTCAAACCAATCGCGTTCGCCATACCATTCTCGGGAATGTGGGGTCAAACCAATCGCGTTCGCCATACCATTCTCGGGAATGTGGGGTCGATCCATTCGTGTTGTCCTACCATTGCCGGTAGTAGCCCGAGGACAACCGGAGGGGTTACTAACGTTCCATTTACTGCACCATCTCACCCGTTTTAAATCACGCCCGGGGGGGGGCGGGTCACTGCCGTTTAGTTAAGCACCTATTTGCCCTTAAATTACTGAATACCGGCGACAAAACTCCCTCTCTCCGCCATAGCGGGGAGAGGGCTAGGGGAGAGGAGTTCGATCAGAAAA
>JBKJKE010000039.1:0-30791 GCA_046597605.1 Limisphaerales bacterium
TTCCCGCGACGCCCCTCCGCGCGCGCGGGACCCCTCCGCGGATCGGGATTTGAGGTTCCGCACGGGTTTTCCGTCGTTGTAAGTGGCTTATTTAAGGTGGTTTGGATGGACTGGGGAGTATTTACACAGGCGGAGCGGCGTTTTAAGGGACGACGCCTATTGAGCGCCAACGGCATGGTATGCACGATGAATTGATAGGTCGTTTGGGCTTTAGCCCGCGACAAGCATGACCAAATCTTGCTTATGTCGCCCCCCTCCCTCAATACTTCCTGACGCAAGCCCGTGAAGATTCTCTTTCAATACTGGGGACCTTCTTTTTTCGCATTGGCTCTTTTCTTAACTTTCCCCGCCTTTGCGGGCGATGGTCCAATGTTCTCTTCCCGTATCTGGCAGACAGACGAAGGTTTACCCAACAATTCCGTAGCCGCCATTGTCCAAACCGCGGACGGTTACTTGTGGATCGGAACATCCGATGGCCTGGCGCGCTTCAACGGCATTCAATTTGAAAATTACCTCCCCGAAATAACTCCGGGACTGAACGGACGTGTGATCCGCGCGTTGTGTGAAGGAACGAACGGTGAACTTTGGATCGGTACGGACGATGGCGGGCTCTTTTGCTGGCAGAATGGAGAATTTTCTCAGCCAATTCCGTCGCTGGTTAGCGTCGCCGTGAAAGTCATTCGTCGCACGCCTGACGGTTCCCTTTGGTTTGGCACCACCGGCGGATTGATTCGTTACCAAAGGGGTGAGGCGTCGGTGTTGAAAGCGGACGCCGACCCGTCGCCCCGCATCGTCGTGAGTCTCTGTGAAGATGCTCAAGGGGAGCTATGGGTTGGCACCACGACGGGTTTGCAAAGATATGACCGTGAATCGAGAAGGCTTCTAAACATGGATCCCATTCAGAAAATGTGGATCAGCGCGTTGATGTCCGACGCCAATAACCAAATGTGGATTGGCACTGCCGGACATGGATTACTCCGTTATAAAGATAACGAGGTAACGAGGCTCATCGAGGCGAGTCGGATTCCGGAGGGTTTCATCAACGCGCTCTGCGAAGATGATCGAGGAAATTTTTGGATCGGCACCATGGGCGGTTTATGCCGGCGCGAAGGCAATTCCATCCTCCCGCAGTCGGGTGAGAATGGCGCGTCCTTCGATTCCATTTTGTGTCTGATGCGGGATCGCGAAGAGAACCTTTGGCTCGGCACCAGGGAAGGACTAGTGCAATTGCGTCCCAGGATCTTTCAAAACTACACGAAGGACAACGGCCTCCTGCACGGCAATGCGATGTCCGTCTTTGAAGATCGAGAAACCAACATCTGGATCAGTACCTGGGGAGGTGGATTGAATCGAATCGGCGTCGATGGCCAGATTGTTTCGTTTCATCATCGAAACAGCGGATTGAATCATGATTTCCCTCTGGCCCTCAGCCAGCGGCGGGACGGATCGATTTGGATTGGCTGTGAATACGATGGCGGGTTGTTTCGATACCGGAAGGATTCAGACGGCAACGAGATTTTCGTCAATTATGCGCCCGCACTGCCATTGCTCGATCGCGCCGTCCGCGTCCTCCTCGATGATTCCCAGGGTCGTTTGTGGGCGGGTGCCAGTGGCAGTTTGTACTGCTATCAAAACGGACGGGCACGTCGCTTCACGGCGGAGGACGGTTTACCTGTCGGGAAAGTCCGGGCGATCCTGGAAGATAGCCGGCAGCGTATCTGGATCGGCACCGAAGGCGGGCTGGCGATGTGGAACGACGAGGGCTTCACAATTTACAACACCGACAACGGCCTTTCGTCCCACGCCATTCTTGCCCTCTACGAAGACCGGGAACAAAACTTGTGGGTTGGCACGCGCGGCGGAGGGTTGAATCGAATTAAAAACAGTAACAAAGAGGCACCCTCCGCGTCTCAAGTTTCCCATTTCACCACCCACCATGGACTGTTCAGCGATAGCATCTCGGAAATCCTGGAAGATGACCGCGGCTACCTTTGGATGAGTTGTTTCTCCGGCCTCTTTCGGGTGCTGAAACAAGATCTTGCTGATTTTGACCTGGGAAAAATTCCAAGCGTTCGATGTGCCTCCTACGGAAAAGAAGACGGCATGGCCAGCGCGCAGTGCAATGGTGTTGCCCAACCGGCGGGTTGGAAGGCGAGGGACGGGCGAATTTGGTTTCCAACCACACGCGGTGTCGTAGTAGTCGATCCCGCGTCTGTCCGTGAAAGTTTGCCTCCTCCTGTGGTGATTGAGGAAGTGGTTGCGGATAAAAGGAGTATTCAGCAAGTCGGAGCGGAAAGTGGGAAAGTGAGAAGACGAGAAAGTGAGAATACCCACCTGCCCGCTTTCTCACCTGCTCACCTGCTGATTCCGCCCGGGCGCGGAGAACTGGAATTTCATTACACCGCCCTCAGCTTCACCGCGCCGGAAAAGAATCGGTTCAAATATAGGCTCGAAGGATTCGACGCAGACTGGATACAAGCCGGAACTCGACGAATTGCCTATTACAACAACCTGCGCCCGGGTTCGTATTCCTTCCATGTCATGGGATGTAACAACAACGGCGTCTGGAATCCAATTGGCTCAAGTGTGAAGATAAGTTTGCTTCCGTACTTCTGGCAGACATGGTGGTTTTTGGGTTTCTGCGGAATCGCCACCGTTGCCTTTGTGGGCGGAACCGCCCGCTTTTTGACGCGCCAAAAGATGCAGCGCAAACTCGAACGCCTCGAACAACAGCACGTCGTCGAAAAAGAACGCACCCGAATCGCGCGCGACATGCACGATGAATTGGGGGCGCGCCTCACGGAGATTCGGGTGCTTGGCGATTTGACCGAGAAGAACAAAGACCATCCGACGATTGTGGCTTCTCAAAGCCGCAGGATTGGCAGCGCGGCCGGGGAGTTGATTCATACTCTTCATTCCATTGTGTGGGCAGTGAATCCGAGTAACGACTCTCTCCAGGAATTGGCCGACTATATCTGTGAATTCGCGCAGTCCTTTCTCAAAGCCAGTTCCATTCGATGCCGCCTGGAACGGCCCGATCTTCCAACGGACTTGCCGGTTTCCGCCGAGGTCCGGCACAACGTTGCCCTGGTTGTTAAGGAAGCGCTGAACAACGTCGTCAAACACGCAGACGCTTCCGAGGTGCGCATTGCGCTCTCCCTCCGTGATTCACAATTCGTTATTTCGATTGCTGATAACGGTAAAGGTTTTCAATCTGCGAATGACTCCCGCGGTAACGGTTTGCAGAACATGAAAAAACGAATCGAAAGCATTCGCGGTTGCTGCGAGTTACAATCGGAGGTGGGTCGGGGAACAACGATTCATTGCGCGATACCTATCCAAAATGGCACTACCAATTAAAGTCTGCATTGTCGAAGACGACACGCCCTTGCGAGAAAGTCTGAGTATCCTTCTTAACGGATCCGGGGCATACCGATGTATTGGCACCTTTTTTAACGCTGAAATTGCGCTCAAAGAAATTCCCCTCGACTGGCCCGACGTGCTGCTGATGGACATTAATCTGCCAAAAATGTCCGGCATCGAATGCGTCGCCCGGTTGAAACAAATGCGTCCGGCGTTGCACGTCATCATGCTGACAATTTGCGGCGATACTGGCCAAATTTTCGAATCCTTGAAAGCTGGCGCCAGTGGTTACCTGATGAAAACGGCGTCGCCCGGGGAAATCCTCGAAGCGATCACCGAGGTCAATGGTGGGGGAGCTCCGATGTCCAGTAGCATCGCGCTCAAGGTCGTGAAATTCTTCCAACAACAGAAGAAAAGCTCCGGCTCCGACAACCAATCTAACCAGTCGGGAATCTGAAATCCTGGATTACCTGGTCAAAGGGTATCAATACAAGGAAATCGCCGATGCGTTGTCGATCAGCGGTGGCACCGTCCGAAAACATATCGAGCATATCTACGAGAAATTACATGTCTGCTCGCGAACGGAAGCAGTAGTGAAATTCTTGAAAAGTGAAGGTAACCGTTAGCCATTCTATCAGGGCACCACGCGGACGGGCAGACCGATCCAAACCACCTTCGCGAGATAATCGGCGTTCCAGTTCGCCAACCGGAAGCAGCCGTGCGATTCCGTCCGACCCACTTGTTCGGGACTCGGAGTGCCATGCATCCCGTAGCCTGATTTATCCAGGCCGACCCACGCACTGCCGACGGGATTGTTTGGGCCTGGAGGCAGGATGAGTTTCCTCCCCAAACGTCGCCCTTCTTCCGATTCAGGAAAAACTTCCGGGTTGAAAGTATAATCCGGGGCGTGCGCCACCGTTGCCACATGCAGCTCGCCGACGGGCCGTTTTTCGACACGTGCCGCGATGCTGCACGGAAAATGCGCGACCAGATTGGTTTCGATGTCGAAAACTTCCAGATGTTTTTGCGCAAGGCTGATGATGATGAACGCCGCTTTCATTGAGGCCTTTGGATAATCGGCCTTTGGCATCGAAACTTCGGTTCCAGCCACCACATTCGACCAGTTCACACTGGGGTTGAGTCGACGGATCAGGTTAGGTGAAGCATGACCACGCTCGGCAAGAAGTTCGAGAATGTTTTCATAATCGAGCGCCGTCTGTTGTGATTTTTCCAGCCACGTTTTGGAGATCGGTTGCAGACGCGATAAATCGTTGCTGGTGACGATATACCCTGTGAGGGGCTCGCCCAGAAGCGCGAGCCGGGTGCGGGTGGCCAGATCAAGCTCTCCCGTGGCCGGAATCCCGGACTTGCCCTGGAAAGCAGCCAGTGCGGCGCGCGTCTGGGAGCCGATCGCGCCATCAATGGAGCCCGGTGAAATACCGAAACGGGCCAATGCTATTTGCCCTTCCAGAATATCACGAGGTGAACGGGGGTATTCGCCAGATGGCAATCGTGTGGGAGACGGAGGCGACGTATTCGTCAGGGTAGGTAAGGAAGGGGCAGCGAGTGGAACGATCGGTTTCCGCGCAAGTTGCGCGGGTGGATTCGTCTCTGTAGGGAGGGGGCTCGCAATGGTATTCGTCAGCGGCGGTTTGAAGGTGAGTGGTGCTTTTGGCGCTTCCGTTGAATGATGGTCGGACCACCAGAGCCAGATGCCCACCGCGCACAAAACGAGCACGAGCCACCAAAAGGAATTCTCATTCCCCTGGCGACCACCCGAACGGGACCTGTAGCCTCGTGACAAGCGGCTGAGTGAAACAGAAGCGGGGGCGGCTTTCCAGTCAGGACACAATTACTCTAAAACGCCCCACAGACCTGACCGATCAGGTTTTATCTTTTGACGAAGATAGAGCAGAGGGGGTGTAAAGTTTTGTTTTGTGCGCAATATGTTTTGCGTAAAGGTTGCAAACCATTCCCGATGGAAGCTCACTTTGTTTTGGAGTATCAGTAGATCAACAGTATGAATTCCAAGGTCGACGAATATTTAAAAAAATCGAAAAAGTGGCCTGAAGAAGTAAAGAGGTTGAGGAAGATTATTCTCTCCTGTGGGCTGACCGAAGAATTGAAGTGGGGTAAGCCTTGCTACACCTTTGGGGAAAGCAACGTAGTCATATTGCAGGAATTTAAAGAACACTGCGCCCTGTTGTTTTGTAAAGGTGCCTTGTTAAAGGATCCGAACGGTCTCTTGCAAAAACCGGGGGAGAATACGCAGGCGGCCCGCCGAATATCGTTCACCAGTGTCGGGGAAATCGTTGAGATGGAACCCACTCTGAAACGTTTTGTATCTCAAGCGATTGAAGCAGAAAAAGCCGGGCTGGAAGTGGATTTCAAAAAGAGTCCAGAACCTGTCCCGGAAGAGCTTCAGAACAAACTGGATGAAATGCCTGCCTTCAAAACGGCGTTTGCTGCCTTAACCCCAGGGCGGCAAAGAGCCTACATCCTGCATATTTCGGCAGCCAAACAATCCACAACCCGGGAGTCGCGAGTGGAAAAATGTATGCCGCAAATTCTGAAGGGAAAAGGGTTGAGCGATTAAGTGCAGGCAAGAGGATGTTTTCCCACGACTTGTTTCGAACACCGTAAAAGAAATGAAAACTCAAAAAGATTCAGTCTCGAAGCCAAGACCTAAGTCCCTGGCGAAGACAGGCACGAAGGGTGCCGTCCTTCTCGCGGGCGGCAACCCGCAAATCTCAAAAGCGGACGGCGACGCTCCAGTGCAGGCGTATATCGCAGCGATGCCTGGTTGGAAGAGCGACCTCGGAAAGCGACTCGACGCGTTGATTGTGCGGAATGCACCCAAGGCTCACAAGGCCGTGAAGTGGAACTCGCCCTTCTACGGCATCGAAGGTCAGGGCTGGTTCCTGTCGTTCCACGTCTTCACCCGTTACGTCAAGGTAACGTTCTTCAACGGTGCCTCACTGAAACCGATCTTGCCCGGTGGCACCCCGAAGAGCAAGAACGCGCGCTGGATCGACATCCATGAAGACGACCAATTCGACGAGACTCAGATGGCGAGTTGGGTTAAGCAGTCCGCCGCGTTGCTCGGTTGGGTTCCCTGATCGAGCATCGTGACTAACTCGAAGCAAAAGTGGTTTTCGACCATGTTCCTATTCGCTTGGGGATCGGGCTGGGTCTATGCCGGTGTTCAAGCGATTTCGGAAGGCTGCATACGGGTCGGTTCCTCCCGGGGGGGACCAATCCAGGTTGTGTTACGACCTGAAACTCACCCACGTTATTTTTGGGGGTGCGTGTCCCTCTTCTTCCTGCTGGCGCTCCTTGGGATAGGTGCGGGCATTTTTACGGCTGGGTTTATTTCCAGGTGGCGGAACCGAAAGCAAAGCGCGATGCGGAATTTCCAAAACCGCACGATCCTGAAAGAGTGATGCCTCGTCCTAAAAAGCAACGTAGAGACGGCTTGAGGATTCGTGGTTCGCGCGGGCATCCAGTCGTGCGCAGGGCGTTGATCCGGTTTGCGGCCTGGTTGCGGCTCAACTACGAATTTCCTGTGCGGGTTCCAGTTTACCTCCTGGCTCGACCTTACGTGAATTCACAGACGGGGAAGTGTTCGGCATCCTTTTTCGGTCCATATTCCCGCGAGGAGGAACCCTATATTCGGATCGCCACCGGAGATTACAAGATGATGAGATCGGAACGTGATCGAGACGATGTCCTGGCTTCATACATCAACTCACTGGCTCACGAAGTCGTTCATTACCAGCAATGGATCGCCACGGGAGATATGTGGGAAAGAGGCGTCGCGGTTCGGGCTCATGCGATTCTGAGGCGATATGCCCGGACGACGGCTCGTCCATGACGATTCACGGCAATGGTCGATTTGCTCCGGAAACGGCTGAATTGCTGTAGACGAGAAGTTTGCGCGCAATACGTTCTTGGTGCCCCAATTCAGAGAGGAATTTATTCGTATCTGCAATCGGGGGAGACAAAGACAGGCGCTTGATGTTCCAAATTGATTTCTAGAAGTTTGCTACCGATTTGAATGCGCTCCAGATTTCGCCATCGCTGAGTGGCGATCAATTCTACTCGTATCCACGGAGCGGTTAAACTTGGCCTTTCTTTGATGAAATCGTCGCGGGCCGGGGCGGAAAAACGGTCAAAGCGGGCGGCTATGCTCCAAAACAGAGCGAAAAAACAGTCGGGCAGGCAGCCCAGCGTCCAAAACAGAGTGGAAAAATGGTCGGGCCGGCAGCCCAGCGTCTAAAACAGAATGGAAAAATGGTTGGGCCGGTAGCCCAGCGTCCAAAACAGAATGGAAAAATGGTCGGGCTGGCAGCCCTGCGTCTAAAACAGAGTGGAAAAATGGTTGGACGGATGGTTTTGGCGGGCCGCGTGTCTTATCGCGACCTTTCAGGCCGCAATTGTCGTCTGGTTTCCTACCCAGCCCAACGGGCCACTACCATTTAGTTAAGAGAAATCGCAAAAACGTGTGATAAAAGAAGCGATGAACCTCTTCCCCGCCATGAAATGGAGGGGAAGATTGAGAAGGGGAGGCGCTCTTCTCGAAAACCAAGCCGTGTTGATTATCGAATAGTTGCCTCCTCTCTCGGAGTTTGAACTATAGGGTCGCTGCCCGCGACGCGGGCTCTCTCCTCCATCCCAGGCGATGGAGGAGATGATTGCCCTTGGAAATGCGGTGCTTTCGGGCAGGTTTTCTACCTTAACTAAATGGCAGTGGCCCAACGCGCTGGGTAAACAGTCGCAACTTCTGCTTCTGCGGCTCGAAGGGACGCGATCCCGCTTGGCCGATATTGTCCCGGATTTCCCCTCCCGCACCTTCTACGAGCCCAAAAACACGATTTTTCCACTGATTTTGCAAAATGCATAAAAGCCAATGCCACAGGGCCTATTCTCCGTGTCTGAGGGTGGAATTCGGGTCTAATCGCTCCCGTTTTGGAGCCGTTTCCAGAGGGGGTGTTTTTTCGCGTGACGAAATTGCGCCGGATGCTGGTGGTTGTATCTATCGTATCATCAGGTGCTTACGACGTTTTTATTTCCTCATCCACCCGATTTCTGAATTTTGCCTCCGGATGCTAAACAAGAAATTTGAAAATAATTTTTCGCATAAAACCCAATAAAGACGGGCCTCCGGAGGGCGGCCCGAATTTGTGGACAAATTTTGGCCTTATGCGACGCCGGTCGTTTATGTGAAAAAATACCCGCTTCGAAAACGAGGCATAAAAGTTCGATAAACAACAAAAAGATATCGAGCAAAACGGAGTGGAAGAAAACCAGGATTCTGCAGACGTGTGTCGGTGGAATTGAGGCCTTTTGCTCCGCGCAGTAAACGAAAGTAGATCGGAGAAAACATATGATTAACAGAATACACAGGACGGTGTCATTCCTGGTGACACAGACGGGGAAAGCGATCGCTGGCATGGCCCTTTATGTCGCGGAACTCGGCCTGCCTTACACGGTGGCGAATGGGTTGGCGCTCAAGCTCGCAGAGTTGCTGGCGGCGGACAATGCTCACAAACAGGCCAAGGTGCTGTTGAGAACTCGGAAGACGGCGTTGGATGCGGTGTTGGTCGTGGCGCGTGCCTTCATGACGGTAGCGCGAGATGTGGTGAAGCCCACCTTCGGCAATAAGTATTCCCAGGTCTGGGATGCCATGGGCCTGGTAGGATCAATCGCCATTCCGGAGAGTGCGGATGAGATGCTGCCTGTGCTCCAATCGGCCAAGGGCAACTTCACGGCCACACCGGCCCTCGAGAACGCGCCCCTCGGTGTCACTGCAGTGTTGGCTGGGACTCAGTACGATGCCTTGTTGGCAGCCAACAACGCCTACATTCAACAAAAGGATGCGGTGAATCAGGCAATGATGGCGCGGGATGAAAAGGCCAAGGCGCTGGAAGGTGCGCTGCGCGTTCTTCTGACCGAACTCCACGTAACACTGGAGCCGTTGGATGCACGCTGGGTGTCGTTCGGTTTCAACAAGCCTGGCCTGAAGGCGACTCCAGAGGTGCCGGGCAAGCTATCGGCGGTATTGATCGGGAATGACGCCCTGGTGAAATGGAGTGCCGCAGCGCGTGCTCAGTATTATCGGGTTTGGAAGAAGGTCATCGGCGTGGACGAAGACTTTGTCACGGCGGGCAATGCGTCTGACCTGGACTTCGCCATCGAAAATCTCCCCGTTGGCTCGCAGGTGGAGATCATGGTCTCGGCAGTAAACAGCGGGGGAGAGAGCGTTCGCAGCGCGAAGGTGACGATCATCGTGACCGCCTGATCTGAATCTCCTAGGATGAATCAAAGCCGCCCGGGCAACCGGGCGGCTCTTTTTCATTCGTATTCGGCCTGCATGATGATTAAAATTTCGGGGGAATCAGGGCCGGAGCGGGAGTGAAAGCGGAATAAACGGTACGAATTGGTTCTATCCAGCGATCGGGCACAGAAATAGCTAACATTTTCGAAAAACCCCATTGACACATCAGTGGTGCTTGCCTACTTTTCGCGCCGGTCAATTGGCCAGTGAGAATTCGATAGGCCTTCATTAGCCTTAACTCTTTTTTGACAAAAGGGTCGGGTTAAAGGAGTTTTTTTCGTTTTCCACGGGGCAAAGACTTTTAAGAGATCTGTGAGTAGCTTGGATCTCTGCCCATTTAGCTCAGTTGGCAGAGCACGTCCTTGGTAAGGACGAGGTCATCGGTTCGATCCCGATAATGGGCTCCAGATTTGGCAGGACAGTTAGTTAAATTAACGCAAACAAAAACAAAGCAGGAGACAGCAAATGGCAAAAGAAAATTTTCAAAGAACAAAACCGCACGTTAACGTCGGCACCATTGGTCACGTTGACCATGGTAAGTCCACTTTGACTGCTGCTATCGTAGAAGTGCAAAGCCGTAAGGGTTTGGCCAAGCCGATCAGCTACGCGGAAATCACCAAGGGCGGCACAGTTCGTGACGCTACAAAGACGGTAACTATCGCCGTTTCGCACGTTGAGTACGAAACAACCAAGCGCCACTACGCGCACGTTGACTGCCCAGGCCATGCTGACTATGTGAAGAACATGATCACCGGTGCTGCCCAGATGGACGGCGCAATCCTGGTGGTCAGTGCAGCTGACGGACCAATGCCTCAGACACGTGAGCACATCCTGCTCGCTCGTCAGGTCGGCGTCCCTGCAGTTGTTGTTTTCTTGAACAAGGTTGACCTCGTTGACGACGTAGAGCTCCTTGAACTCGTTGAAATGGAAATCCGCGACTTGTTGAACAAGTATCAGTTTCCTGGTGACACCACCCCGGTCGTTCGTGGTTCCGCCACGGCTGCTATCGAAGCGAAGCCGGAAGGTGAAGCTGCGATCCAGGCGTTGATGGACGCAATCGACACTTTCATCCCTGACCCCGTTCGCGAAATCGACAAGCCATTCCTGATGTGCATCGAAGACGTGTTCAACATTGAAGGTCGCGGAACTGTTGTCACTGGCCGTGTGGAACGTGGCGAATTGCTGAAGATGACTGAAGTCGAAATCATCGGCTTGAAAGACACTCGCAAGACCACTGCTACTGACATCGAAATGTTCCGTAAGTTGCTCGACAAAGCGAGTGCTGGCGACAACGTCGGTGTATTGCTCCGCGGCACGAAGAAGGAAGACGTCGAACGCGGAATGGTTTTGGCCAAGCCGGGTTCCATCACTCCGCACATGAAGTTCAAAGCGGAAGTGTACGTTCTCTCGAAAGAAGAAGGTGGTCGTCATACTCCGTTCTTCACCAATTACCGCCCGCAATTCTATTTCCGCACATCGGACGTCACTGGAACAGTGGCGCTTCCTGAAGGTGTCGAAATGGTGATGCCTGGTGACAACATTGGTGTAACGATCGAGTTGATCGCACCGATCGCTATGGAAAAAGGTCAACGCTTCGCAATTCGCGAAGGTGGCCGTACCATCGGTGCCGGTCGCGTCAGTGACGTAACCGCAGGTTGATATTTAGTTTGCACAATCACGGAGTGGGAGATTATTCTCCCGCTCCATTTTTGGTCTTGAGGTAGCGAGGAAGAGCTCGACGGCATACGGCGGTAGCTCAATTGGCAGAGTAGCGGTCTCCAAAACCGTTGGTTGGGGGTTCGATTCCCTCCCGCCGTGCCACTTTAGTGAGAGTTGGTTGGTTTTGCCGGAGAGGTGGCAGAGTGGTCTATTGCGGCGGTCTTGAAAACCGCTGTGCGCGAAAGCGTACCGGGGGTTCGAATCCCTCCCTCTCCGCCAATAATGTAGAAATTTTAGCGTGAACTCAAAATTATATATTTTAATTGGTCTTGGCATCGCGGTTGGCATCTTCGCCGTGATGTGGAGGCAGGGAGCTTTTCTGAAGCTTTCTGCTTATTTCGATGAAACCAAGGAAGAGTTGCGCAAATGCACTTGGCCGAGCCGGGCTGAGTTGTGGCAATCGACTCAAGTGGTTTTTGTTGCAATTTTAGCGTTAGGTTTTTTCACGATGGGTGTCGACTATCTAGTCACGTTACTCGTCGGGGCTCTTGTTTCTTAATCCCAGGATTTCTTTTTCATGCAACCACAATGGTTCGTTATTCATACTTTATCGGGTCAAGAGAACAAGGTTAAGGAGAGCATTGAGAAACGCTCCAAGACAGAAGAAATGACCGAGTTTATCAAGGAAGTCCTTGTGCCGGTCGAAAAGGTAGTTGATGTTCGCGGCGGTAAAAAAACGGTGACCACCCGAAAGCTGCATCCGGGATATGTTTATATCAACATGATCCTTCTGGATGACAACAAGCGTGTGCTGGATCGTCCCTGGTATTTTATTCAGGACACCCCGGGAAAAATCGGTTTCATTGGTGGAGATCGTCCGGTGTCTGTTTCGGAGGAAGAAATTCAGGTCATTAAAGAACAGATCTCTGAGTCTGAAGATACTGAAAAACCGAAAGTTCATTTTGAAGTGGGGGAGACGGTCAAAATCAATGACGGCCCTTTCCTAAATTTCAGTGGAGTGATCGAGAAGGTTGATCCGGACAAGGGTAAACTGAACGTAACGGTAAACATTTTCGGACGTAATACGCCAGTCGAACTGGAGTATTGGCAGGTAGAAAAAGCTTAATTTAGAATTTTAGTTTTTATGGCAAAGAAAGTCACAGGACAGATCAAATTACAAATCCCGGCTGGACAAGCTAACCCTGCACCTCCCGTAGGTCCGGCGCTCGGTCAACATGGTGTTAACATCATGGCGTTCTGCAAAGAATTCAATGCAGCGACCAAAGAGCAGGCCGGAATGGTTACCCCGGTGGTTATCACTGTTTATCAGGATAAATCATTCACTTTCATCACCAAGTCCCCGCCAGCCGCTGTTCTCTTGAAGAAAGCTGCTAACATCGCGTCCGGTTCGAAAGTTCCGAACAAAGATAAAGTCGGCAAGGTAACTCGCAAGCAGGTCCTTGAAATCGTCAAGCTCAAGATGAAAGACCTGAATGCCGTTAGCGAAGAATCTGGATTCCGTATGGTTGCTGGCACCGCCCGCAGCATGGGAATCGAAGTAATCGGTTAATTAGTATACCGCGGGAGAGCGTAGCTCGTTTGCACCGCACCAAAAAAATGGCCACACAAGGAAGTAAACGTTATCGTAAGGCACTTGCATTGGTTGATGCCAGCAAAGCCTACCCTCTTAAAAACGCAGTCGAAGTTCTCGGCAAGTTTCCCAAGGCGAAATTTGTAGAAAACGTCGATATCGCATTTCGCCTTGGAGTTGATCCAAAGCAATCCGATCAAATGGTTCGTGGAACAGTTCCGCTGCCGCACGGTAGTGGTAAAACTGTCCGCGTTTTAGTTTTTGCAAAGCCGGGTCCTTCAGCAGATGCCGCCAAAGCAGCAGGCGCCGAGTTCGTCGGTTTTGATGACATGATTAAGAAGGCAACCGAAGGGTGGACTGATTTCGACGTCGCCATCGCCACTCCGGAAGCCATGATCGAAGTGCGTAAGCTTGGTAAGGTTCTCGGGCCTCGCGGTTTGATGCCGAATCCGAAGACTGGCACCGTGACGGACGATACCGCCAAGGCTGTCAGGGAAGTGAAAGCCGGTCGAGTTGAATTCAAGATCGACAAAGCAGGTAACGTGCATGTTCCGGTTGGGAAGGCAAACTTCTCCGCTGAGCACATCACCGACAATGCTCGTGCTGTGATTGAGGCTGTTTTGAAAGCGAAGCCAGCTGCAGCGAAGGGCACTTTTATCCAGACTTGCACACTTTCAACCACGATGAGCCCTGGTGTTCGTCTGGATATCCGTGAGTTCTCGGCAGCAGCTTAATAGAAAAGGATTTTTACCATGCGCGAAGAAAAGAAATTTATCAGTAGTGAGTATCTGGGCCGTCTGAATGGCTCTCCGTTTTTCATCGTTGTTGATTATACTGGATTGAAGGTCGGTCCCGTAACTGAACTTCGTAAACGGTTGAACAATGCCGGTGCCGAGATTCACGTAGTCAAGAATTCCATCTTCAAGATTGCTGCCCAGGAGGCTGGTGTATCTGAAATTGGAACTTTGAGCGGTCAGTTGGCGGTTGTAACGGGCCAGAGAGACATCTCTTCGGCTGCAAAGATCGTTAAAACCTTTAGCTCCGAGTTTGATAAGCCCAAAATCAAATTCGGTTTTTTGAACAATTCACGTTTGGAAGCTGCTGATGTCAATGCGTTGGCTGATTTGCCATCAATCGAGGTGCTCCGCAGCAAATTGCTTGGAACTCTCCTGGCTCCGGCAACCAAGCTCGCTGTGCTCCTCAACACCCCTGCCGGTATGCTCGCCCGGGTTCTGCAGGCTCGTGTGGACAAAGAAAACGTACCAAGTGCGTAACCGCATTTGCGCTTTAGTCAATTTAACATAAATTTCCTCTCCATTTTGCCGATGGAGAGGGATTAACTGAACAAAACAAAGTAAATCGTCGGCTTGCTGGCGTGAAAGCTTAAACCTTCCGCAGCCGCGGAGGACGACGAAACTAGAAAGAACATATGGCCGATATCGCTGCAATCGTAGATCAATTAAGCAAACTGACGGTTCTTGAAACCGCAGATCTCGTTAAACAACTCGAAACCACCTGGGGTGTCAGTGCTGCTGCTCCTGTAGCAGCCGCTGCCGCAGGTCCTGCAGGCGGAGCTGCTCCGGCTGCTGCTGCCAAGGATACCTTTGACGTTATCCTCGTGTCAGTTCCTGCTGAGAAGAAGATCGCTGTCATCAAAGTGGTCCGCGAAGTCAAAGCCGGTTTGGGTCTCGCTGAAGCAAAAGCTCTCGTCGAAGGTGCTCCGAAGCCGCTGTTGGAAGGTGCTAACAAAGCCGATTCCGACGCTGCCAAGAAGAAGCTCGAAGAAGCTGGCGCTAAAGTCGAAGTCAAGTAATTTGCGCTTTTGTATGGGGCGACTCTTCGGAGTCGCCTCTAATTGGAAACAAGCCAAACGGGGTGGCCCTTAGGGATTTACGATTGTGAGGAAATAGGCGAAAAATTTTTGCAGTCCAACAGTTAATCTAATTTTTTGAAAACGGCGAGTTCTCTGCTGAAGGCAGGGTGCTTGCCTTGTGTCGTTTGTAGTTAAACTGGGCTGGCGCGTGATGCGCTGGCCCCAAAGTCAAGGTCCAACATGCCATCGAAAGCAACTGAAAGAATCAACTTCGGGAAAATTAAAGAAGTAATTGTCCCGCCCAATTTGATCGAACTGCAGGTAAATTCATACAAGGAATTTTTGCAGCTGGAAGTTCCGCCCTCCAAGCGGAAAAACACTGGTTTGCAAGCAGTGTTTACTGAGGTTTTTCCTATCGATAGTTATGATGGTAAGAATCAGCTGGATTTCCATAGCTACGAGATTGGTGAGCCGAAAAACGACTGGTTGGAATGTTTGCGCGAGGGCATTACCTTCGGCGCTCCTCTGCATGTTACGTTTTTGCTGAAGGAAGAAAAAGGGACCAAGGAAGAGAAGGTATTCATGGGCGAACTTCCGCTCATGACCCCGCAGGGAACGTTCGTAATCAATGGTGCTGAACGCGTGATCGTCAGTCAATTGCACCGTTCTCCAGGTATCGCCTTTGAATCGACCCAGCATCCGAATGGCAAGACCTTGCATTCATTCCGAATCATCCCGGATCGTGGATCCTGGTATGAAGCACAATTCGATACGAGTGACATGCTTTACGTCTATCTCGATCGCAAAAAACGCCGCCGTAAGTTCCTTACAACAACTCTCTTCCGCGCCCTGTCGAATATCGACAAGTCCGATAAAGACAAGAGCAAGGATTCGGCGAACGCCGGTTCTGATGCAGAAATTCTGCAGCTGTTTTACGACATCGAAGATCTCAGCGTCAAAGAGGCCGAGAAAATCGAAGATATTCAGAACAAAGTGCTGGTGGAAGACGCTGTCGATGCCGACAAGGGAATTGTCGTTGCCC
Source organism: Limisphaerales bacterium (assembly GCA_046597605.1). Taxonomy (GTDB): domain Bacteria; phylum Verrucomicrobiota; class Verrucomicrobiia; order Limisphaerales; family JACDHS01; genus JACDHS01. The sequence goes on from JBKJKE010000039.1 coordinate 15,806, forward strand.
GTGCGTTTGAGCCGCTCTCTAAAGCTGTTGTTAAGCAGATTGCCGAACTGGGTGTGACCAAGATTCGAGTGGTTGATACCAGCGTTGATGAAGGCATTGTCATCAAGTGCATGAAGAAAGACCCGACGAAGAATGAAGAGGAAGCTCTTAAAGACATTTATCGTCGCTTACGCCCTGGCGATCCGCCAACCGCGGCGAACGCTCGCGCTTTGATCAAACGCCTCTTTTTCGATCCGAAGCGTTACGATCTCGGTCGTGTTGGTCGTTATAAGATCAACCAGAAGCTCGGCCTCAAAGACAGTGACGCACGTGTTTTGACCAAGGATGACCTGGTTGAAGCAACGAAGTATCTGTTGAAGCTCAAAAAGGGCGAAGGAACCCTCGATGATATCGACCATTTGGGTAGCCGCCGCATCCGTACAGTTGGTGAGTTGCTGGCGAACCAATGCCGTGTCGGTCTGGCTCGCACAGAGCGTTTGGTCAAGGAACGTATGACGTTGTTTGATCAAAGCATGGAAACGATGACGCCACAAAAGCTCATCAATCCAAAAGCTTTGTCAGCTGTTATCCGGGATTTCTTCGGACGCAGCCAACTCAGCCAATTCATGGATCAGATTAATCCATTGGCTGAACTAACCCACAAACGCCGTTTATCGGCTCTCGGGCCTGGCGGTCTCTCGCGTGATCGTGCTGGTTTCGAAGTTCGCGACGTTCATCCGTCGCATTATGGCCGTATTTGTCCGATTGAAACTCCTGAAGGTCCTAACATCGGTTTGATCGCCTCGCTGGCAACTTTTGCTCGCGTAAACGATTTCGGCTTTTTGGAAACACCGTATCGCCGTGTGGATAAAGGTCGTGTGACCAGTCACATGGACTATCTCACCGCGGATCGTGAAGAAGCTTTCATTGTTGCCCAGGCCAACGCGCCTATCGACGATAAGGGTAACTTCCTGACTGACAAGGTTCCTTGCCGTTGCAAAGGTGACTTCATCGACGTCGAGCCAGCCAAGGTCGACTACATGGACGTTTCTCCGAAGCAGCTCGTCTCTGTTGCAGCATCGTTGATTCCGTTCCTCGAACACGATGATGCGAACCGCGCCCTGATGGGTTCGAACATGCAACGCCAGGCTGTGCCGTTGTTGATTACTGAAGCTCCGTTGGTGGCGACTGGAATCGAAGACCGTGTCGCCCGTGATTCCCGCGCTGTATTGGTTGCGGAGGAATCCGGCAAAGTAGCTGCGGTAAACGGTAATCAGATTATTATCACGGAAGATGGTAAGCTTCCGGAAAGCAAGAAGCGGATCAAAAACGACCCGGCCAATGGCGTTTACGTTTATCCAGTGCGTAAGTTCATGCGTTCCAACGCAGCGACTTGCATCAACCAGAAGATTCTGGTGCATAAGGGTGAGAACATTAAGAAGGGTCAAGTCCTTGCCGACGGTCCTTGCACCCAGGGTGGTGAATTAGCGCTCGGGCGGAATGTGCTTTGCGCGTTCATGCCATGGAACGGTTACAACTTCGAAGACGCGATCCTGATCAGCGAACGCATGTCCAAGGATGACGTTTACACGTCCATCCACATTGATGAGTTCGAAGTCGGGGCGCGCGATACCAAGCTTGGACCTGAAGAGATTACTCGCGATATTCCGAATCTTGGAGAAGAAGCTCTCAAGAATCTTGGAACTGATGGTGTCATTCGCATTGGTGCTGAAGTGAAGCCGGGAGACATCCTGGTGGGTAAGATCACGCCTAAGAGCGAGACAGAATTGGCTCCGGAAGAACGTTTGCTTCGCGCCATCTTCGGTGAAAAAGCTGCTGACGTAAAAGACACGTCGCTGAAGGTTCCGTCTGGTACCTACGGCATCGTGATGGATGTCAAAGTTTCTTCCAAGAAGGAACGCGAAATGGAACGTGAAACGAAGACCACTGCGTCCTCGGAAGGCAAGCGTCACGCCAAAGCTGTTCAAGAAGAGTACAAGACGAAGATGGATGAGCTGCGCGAGCAGTTGACGGAGGCTCTTTCCAACATCTTGCTTGGTGAGAAGATTCCTTTGGACGTGGTGAACAGCGAAACCGGTGAAATCATCATTCCGGCCAACCGCAAGATCACCAAAACGCTGTTGCGCAAGTTGGCAACGGTTTATGACCGTATCGAAATCGATCCTTCGCCGATCCGTAATAAGATCAACGAGATCATCGGCCAGTTTAAGAAGAAATTCGACGACTTGCAGATGCAGTATGACGAAGAGTTGGAACGCGTTGAAGCCGGTGATGAAGTCGATAGCGGCGTGATCAAGCAGGTCAAAGTTTACATTGCTTCGAAACGAAAACTGTCGGTCGGTGACAAGATGGCCGGTCGTCACGGAAACAAAGGTGTCGTGGCCAAGATTGTTCCTGAAGAAGATATGCCATTTCTGGCAGACGGAACTGCTGTGGATATCGTGTTGAATCCGCTTGGGGTGCCTTCTCGAATGAACGTGGGTCAAGTATTGGAAACTCACTTGGGCTGGGCAGCGAAGATCCTTGGTTTGAAATTCGCGACTCCAGTGTTCGACGGTATTAAGGAGAAAGATATCCGTAATTACCTCAAACAGGCGGGTTTGCCGGAGCATGCAAAAGTGAATCTGATCGATGGACGCACAGGCGAACAGTTCGATCAGGAAATCGTTGTCGGCTACATTTACATGATGAAGCTGGGCCATTTGGTGGCAGACAAGATTCATGCTCGAGCAGTCGGGCCTTACTCCCTCGTCACTCAGCAGCCACTCGGTGGTAAAGCGCAATACGGTGGGCAACGTTTCGGCGAAATGGAAGTGTGGGCAATGGAAGCCTATGGCGCCGCTTACACTCTGCAGGAATTGCTCACGGTTAAATCGGATGACGTGCAAGGCCGCACCCGGATCTACGAAAGCATTGTCAAAGGTGACAACTGTCTCGAAGCCGGCGTGCCGGAATCGTTTAACGTCCTCGTCAAAGAAATGCAGTCCCTTGGTATGGACGTGAAGGTTGGTTATTCCAATCCGATCGAACAGCCTTCGGAAACTCCGTCTTTGGCCAATATCGCTTAATAATCAGAAACATTTGGGTGGGCGTAGCTTCGGTTGCGCCCACCACCCTTGGAAAATATGAACTCAAGAGAAACTGCTCGCGAATTACTGGGGCTGGAAAAAGTAAACCAGGTGGAATACGTCACTATCAACGTGGCGTCGCCGGAAAATGTCCGTGCCTGGTCGAAGGGAGAAGTAAAGAATCCTGAAACAATCAATTACCGCACGTTCAAACCTGAAAAAGGTGGTTTGTTCTGCGAACGCATTTTTGGTCCGGTTAAAGATTGGGAATGTTCCTGCGGAAAATATAAACGCATCAAGCATCGCGGAGTAGTTTGCGATCGTTGCGGTGTGGAGGTAACGCTCGCCCGCGTGCGTCGTGAACGCATGGGACATATCGAACTCGCTGTTCCGGTCTCCCACATTTGGTTCTTCAAATGTATGCCGTCCCGCCTTGGTCTCGTATTGGACGTAACCGCTCGTAATCTTGAGCGTGTCATCTATTACGAAGATTACATGGTGATTGACCCGCGTTCTACCCCGCTCAAAGTGCATCAGTTGCTGAGCGAACACGAATACCGTGAAGCTCGCGAGACATACGGTGCAGATGCCTTCATCGCCAAGATGGGCGCGGAAGCAGTTCGTGAAGCACTCGCCAACGTGGATCTGGCCAAGCAGGTTGAACACTTGCAGCAGGCGATGGGCGAAACCAAGAGTAAACAGATCCGTAAGAAAATCGCAAAGCGGACCAAGTTGCTTTCGGCATTCACGACCTCGAAAGTGCGTCCTGAATGGATGATTCTCACGGTTCTCCCGGTGATTCCTCCCGATCTGCGTCCTCTCGTGCCGCTGGAAGGTGGCCGATTTGCAACGTCAGACCTGAACGATCTTTATCGCCGCGTTATCAACCGCAACAATCGTTTAAAGAACTTGCTCCAGTTGAAGACTCCCGAAGTCATCATCCGGAACGAAAAACGCATGTTGCAGGAAGCAGTGGACGCCTTGTTCGACAACGGTCGTCACGGCCGTGCTGTTACAGGTGCTGGAAATCGTGCGCTGAAGTCTTTGAGCGACATGCTCAAAGGTAAGAGCGGCCGTTTCCGTCAAAACTTGCTCGGTAAGCGCGTAGATTACTCTGGCCGTTCCGTGATCGTCATCGGACCGGAATTGAAGCTGCATCAGTGCGGTTTGCCGAAGAAGATGGCTTTGGTTCTTTTCGAACCTTTCATCATCCGCCGCTTGAAAGAGCTCGGTTATGTTCACACGGTTCGTTCTGCCAAGAAGATGATTGAGCGGCAGTCACCGGAAGTATGGGACATCCTTGAAGAGGTGACTAAAGGTCACCCGGTGATGCTAAATCGCGCTCCAACGCTGCATCGTCTCTCAATCCAAGCATTTGAACCTGTGTTGATCGAAGGCGAAGCGATTCGTATTCATCCGCTGGTGTGTACTGCTTACAACGCGGATTTCGACGGCGATCAAATGGCTGTGCATGTTCCTCTTTCTGTTGAAGCGCAGATGGAATGTCGCATGCTGATGATGGCTCCGAATAACATCTTCTCGCCCTCCAGCGGCAAGCCGATCATGACCCCAACCCAGGACATTACGCTGGGTTGCTATTATCTGACTGCGGAGCCGCGGTCACATATGAAGAAGGAAGGTCAACGTCTCAAGCTGTTCGGTTCAAAGAGCGAAGTCATCTTCGCTAACGACGACGGCGAGGTGAAGATTCATAATCGCATTCGGATGGCCAACCCGGACCGCGGCAAAACGACCGTTTATGGTGATTCCACCAGCAACGCAATCGAAACGACGGTTGGACGCGTGATCTTCAGTGAGATTTGGCCAACAGAGATGGGTTTCTACAACAAAGTTGCTGGAAAATCCCAACTCGGTGACCTCATTTGGAACTGCTACAAGCATTGCGGTCATGAAAAGACAGTTATCGCACTCGATCGCTTGAAAGAGCTCGGCTTCAAGGAAGCGACTAAGTCGGGTTGTTCAATCGGTATTGATGACATGATCATCCCGAAAGAAAAGGGTCAGGAAATTGCCGAAGCACAGAGGCAGATTGGTGAAGTCGAGAAGCAGTATCGCAAGGGTATTATTACTCCGGGCGAACGTTACAACAAGATCATCGATATTTGGACCCATGCTACCGATCAGATCGCTGGCGTTATGCTCCGGACGTTCGAATTCAACCAGGGTAAGAAGGAATACAATCCTATCTCGCTGATGGTCGACTCCGGCGCTCGCGGTAACAAGCAACAGGTTCGTCAGCTCGCTGGTCTCCGCGGTCTGATGGCGAAACCGAGCGGCGACATTATCGAAAAACCGATTTTGTCTAACTTCCGTGAAGGTTTGACTGTGTTGGAATACTTCATCTCCACTCACGGTGCCCGTAAAGGTCTCGCTGATACGGCTCTGAAGACTGCTGACTCCGGTTACATGACCCGTAAACTGGTCGATGTTGCTCAAGACGTTATTGTTCAAGAAGACGATTGCGGAACCACCAATGGTATTTGGGTTGGAGCCATCTACGAAGGCGAAGACGAAGTTGTTAAGCTCAGTGAACGTCTCGTTGGCCGTATTTCGGCTGAAGAGGTTTTGGACGCACATGATTCGAGAAACGTGTTGGCCAAAGCCAATGCCGAAATCGACGAAATCAAAGCCAAGGCAATCGACAGTGCTGGCGTGGAAAAGGTTAAGATTCGCTCTGTGCTGACTTGCGAAAGCAAGATCGGTATTTGCATGAACTGCTATGGACGGAACCTTGCCACTGGCGCTCGAGTGAAGCTTGGCGAAGCAGTTGGGATTGTGGCCGCACAATCAATCGGTGAACCTGGAACTCAGCTCACGATGCGTACGTTCCACATCGGTGGAACTGCAGCTGCAGTCTTCAAACAACCGCAGATCAAGTCGAAGTTCGAGGGAACGCTGCGTTATAACGATCTTCGTATCGTGCAGTTGGAAGACGGTAACAACATCGTTCTTAACAAGAACGGTTCCATCTCGGTGCTCGACGATTCAGGTCGCGAACTCGAATCACACAACATCGTCATCGGTGCTGTTATCTCGGTGAAAGATCATACCAAAGTGAAGAAGGGTGAAACCTTCGTCCAATGGGATCCATACAACGTCCCAATTTTGTCTGAAAAGGCAGGACGCATTAAGTTCCACGACATCATCGAAGGGGTAACGATGAAGCAGGAAACTGACGAAGCCACCGGCCAGGACGCGATGGTTATCATCGATCACAAAGAAGATTTGCATCCACAGATCCTTATTTTTGATGAAAAGAACGAACAGGTGGCCAGCTACGCAATTCCTTCCGCGGCGCATATCGTTGTCGAAGAAAACAGCCGTATCGTCGCCGGTACGTTGATGGCGAAGACTCCTCGCAAAACGTCCAAGACCAAAGACATCACCGGTGGTTTGCCACGTGTCGCGGAATTGTTCGAGGCGCGTCGTCCGAAAGATGCCTCCGAGATCTCCAAAATCGATGGTCTCGTCGATTTCGGGCCTACGGTCCGTGGTAAGCGCACGGTTCTGATCAAAGATCCTCAAACCAACCTGGAAGAGGAACATCTGATCCCGATCGGTAAGCACGTCATCGTCTTCAAGGGCGATTTCGTGAAAAAAGGCCAACAGCTGACTGAAGGGCCGATGGATCCGCACGAAATTCTGGAAGTCTGCGGGCCTCAGGAATTGCAGGAACATTTGGTTAACGAAGTGCAGGAAGTTTACCGGTTGCAGGGTGTGACCATTAACGACAAGCACATCGAAATCATCGTTCGCCAGATGTTGCGCAAGGTCCGCATCACGGAGCCGGGTGATACCCAGTTCCTGTGGGGTGAACAGATCGACAAGGGTAGCTTCGAATTCGAAAATACCCGGGTTGAGAAGATGGGTGGTAAACCAGCTGAAGCGACACCGGTCCTGCTTGGTATTACCAAGGCATCTCTCGAAACCGAAAGCTTCCTGAGTGCCGCATCGTTCCAGGACACGACTCGTGTTCTTACCGACGCAGCTACGATGGGCAAAACCGACACACTGCGCGGGTTCAAGGAAAACGTGATCATGGGTCACATCATTCCTGCAGGAACTGGCTTCGATTATCACCGTAAGGTAGATCTGAAGCCCCTGGTTGAGCCTCTCCCAGTGGAAGAACCGGTCGAAGCAGAGCAGCAGGAAGCTGTTTAAGGCTATATAAGATTCACAAGGAGCAACTCGAAAGAGTTGCTCCTTTTTTATTAGGCTAAGTTGCCTCACTTCAGGAACGCCGACTTTGATAGTAGATTGTTGGGGGACACGCGGGGTTGGTTGGAAATGTCAGTCGCCGGTGGTGGTTGGTTAAATTGAATTCTTTATGGGAGATGCAGAAAAAACATTCGGTCCGGAGCATTTTGCGAATCGTGAATTGAGTTGGTTGGAGTTCAACCAGCGCGTCATGGATGAAGCATTGGATAACACCACTCCATTGTTGGAGCGTTTAAAATTTTTCTGCATCGCCAGTTCGAATCTCGATGAGTTTTTCGAAGTTCGAGTGGCGGGTCTGAAGCAGCAGATAGAAAGTCCGGTCGTCGAAAAAAGTATCGATGGTTTAACTGCAACCGAAACGCTGCGCGCGGTCCAGAGGCGTGTGCGGCAGATGGTGGACCGTCAATACACCTGTTGGAGGAACGAGCTTTTGCCGGCTTTAGCGGAAAACAATATCTCCTTCGTCGATTTCGCGACGCTCAGTAAATCTGATTTAGTGTGGGTCGAAAATTTTTACCGGACCCAGGTAAGACCGGTCCTTACACCATTGGGACTTGATCCTGCGCATCCATTTCCTCAACTGCTTAACAAGTCATTGAACGTGATGGTTCAAGTGGAAATTGAGGAGGGGGGAGCACTCGAACAAAAGCTTGCGATTGTCCAGGTTCCTCGTGTTCTGCCTCGATTAGTCAAGTTGCCCCGCAGTGATTCCAGGTTGGATTATCTTCTGTTGGGAGGATTGATTGGTAATTACCTGGCAGACCTTTTTCCGGGCACTCGAATTTTAGGTCACTGGCTGTTTCGCGTGACTCGCAATAGTGAGCTCTACATCGACGAGGAAGATGCCGCGAACTTGTTGAAGGCGGTCGAGGCGGAGTTGCACAACCGTCGAAAGGGCGATGCTGTCCGGCTTGAGATTGAAAAAGATTGTCCTCCAGAAATTCGAGCGCAGCTCCTCGGGCATCTTGAATTGGAAGAAGACGACCTTTACGTGATCGATGGTCCAATCAACCCGAACCGGTTAATGACGATCTATGAAGGGGATCATTCGCCCGATCTGCGGGAAGCACCCTTTATAGCGCCGGTCGCCGCCACGCTCCGGGATGAAGGAGACATATTCGCTGCCATTCGGAAAGGCGACATCCTGCTTCACCATCCTTACGAGAGCTTCAGCAGCGTGGTGGATTTTCTGGAGGAGGCGGCGGCCGATCCGAACGTTCTGGCAATCAAACAGACCCTCTATCGTACGGGAGGGGATCCGAAGATTGTTGGAGCACTGATGGAGGCGGTTAGAAATGGAAAGCAGGTCACAGCAGTCGTCGAGTTGAAAGCACGATTTGATGAAGCGAATAATATTCGGTGGGCCCAGAAGCTAGAGGAGGCGGGAGTCCATGTGCTCTACGGTTTGGTGGGTTATAAAATTCATTGCAAGATGACCCTCGTGGTTCGAAAGGACAGCGACGCTATCCGGCGCTATGTTCATCTCAGCACCGGCAACTACAATCCAACGACCGCAAAGGTTTACACCGATCTTGGCCTTCTAAGCTGCCGTCCGGAATTCGGTGAAGACGCGACTAATTTGTTCAACCTCCTCACGGGCGTTTGCCAGTTCCGCGGTATGCAAAAACTGCTCGTCGCACCATTTGATCTTCATCCTCGAATTATCAAGCTGATCAACCGGGAAGCAGAGAACGCTCGATCTGGATTGCCTGCGAGGATTATCGCGAAAATGAATGCCCTGGTGGACCGCGAAACCATTGAGGCTCTCTACCGGGCATCGGAAGCGGGCGTGAAGATCGAGCTGATCGTGCGGGGCGTTTGTTGTTTGCGACCGGGGATGAAAGGCATCAGCGACAACATCACGGTTCGCAGCATTGTGGATCGGTTCCTCGAACACAGCCGGGTATTCTATTTTGAAAATGCCTGCCAGCCCGAAGTTCTCGTCGGAAGTTCAGACTGGATGCCGCGGAATTTCTTCCGACGCATCGAAGTGGTTTTTCCGATCGAGGATGGGAATATTCGTGATCGTATCTGCAACGAAATCCTCGGCTTGCAATTGCGAGACAATGACAAAACCAGGCTGATGAACGCGAATGGGCTTTATTCCCGCATTCCCTCAAAACGCAACGCTCCCGTTCATCGTAGCCAGGTAGAGTTTGTGAAACTCGCACTGGGGGAGAATACAAGGAAGTCCGCCCGTAAGCAGCCCAAGCATCCTCAATTGACCGTGAGAAGAAGCCCTAATTTGGTGACACGTTCGCCGAAATAGACGGACGCCCGGACAATTCCTTTGCGTCCTGATCAAATTAAGCGATTACTTTTCAATGCTTGAGACCGAATTGATTCCCGCCCAGGAAACGCAGAGTCGTCGTTTGATGATTCTTCTACATGGACTGGGCGACAGCATGGATGGCTATCGCTGGTTCCCCGCGGATTTGAATCTGCCTTTCCTGAACTACCTTTTGGTCAACGCGCCGGACGCCTACTATTCAGGATTTGCCTGGTTCGATCTCTACACCGATTCAGATGTAGGAATCAAACGTAGTCGCGAGCTTCTATTCGAATTGCTTGAGGATGTTGAGAAAAAGGGGTTTGCCCCTGAGGACACTATTGTCTTCGGCTTCTCGCAGGGGTGCTTGATGACCTACGAGGTAGGAATGCGCTATCCCCGTTTGTTCGCGGGGCTCATTGGGGTGAGCGGTTGGCCGCACCAATCCGCAGAATTGCTTGCACAACAGTCTCCGGTGGCGAAACAGCAAAAGTTTCTGGTCACCCATGGATTCAACGATCCCCTCGTCAAATTTGATCAAGTCAAAGCAGCCGTGACCGATTTACAGAACGCCGGCCTGCAAATCGATTGGCGGGAGTTTCGCAAAGCTCACACCATTGCGGGTGAGGAAGAGATGGCTGTGTTCCGCGGCTTTATTTCCGGAGCTTATCAAAAGCCGCTTTAAAATCATCTGGCCACGGAGCAGTGCATGTTTGCGGCTGGCCGGTGGTCGGATGGACGAACGTCAGCTGATAAGCGTGCAACATCTGTCGAGTCGCCTGGTAGCCGCTTTCTGTTGCAAATTTCTTATTTTGGCGCTCTCCGTAGATCATGTCGCCTACGACAGGAAAACCGAGGTGCTTGAAGTGGACACGAATCTGATGGGTGCGCCCGGTGTGAATCGTCGTCTCGACGAGTGTTGCTCCTTTGAGCCTCTCCAGGACTTGAAAGCTGGTATGCGCCTCGCGTCCGCGTTTCTCATCGACCGTCATCTTTTTACGATTTACTTCATGACGGGCAATGGCTCCCCTGATGTCACCTGAATTCTTCAGGATCAATCCGCAGACCATCGCATGGTAAACCTTATTGAGCGTTCTTCCGGAGAACTGCTCGGACAACGCAAGGTGGGTCACATCGTTCTTGGCAACCACCATGCAACCACTCGTATCTTTATCGAGTCGATGGACAATTCCAGGGCGAGCGACTCCTCCGATTCCACTCAGCTTCCCGGCGCAATGATGGAGCAGGGCATTCACCAGCGTGTGTTCTTCGTTGCCCGCAGCGGGATGAACCACGATTCCTGCCGGCTTGTTCAAAACGATAAGATCATCGTCTTCAAAAATGACGCTAAGCGGAATGTCTTCCGCTTGCGCTTCCGCCGGCTTTGCTTCCGGGATGTGGACTTCGACTTTTTCGCCGGTCTTCGGCTGGTGCGTCGGTTTGGTTTTTTTGCCATCCACGGTGATGTGACCTTCGTCGATCAACCGCTGAATGTTTCCACGGGAAAGTTCGGGCAAATGTTCTTTGAGAAAGACGTCAAGACGTTTGGAACGAAACGACTGCTCTACCAGGATGATCTTATTTTCTGCTGACACGGGATTACTTTGAGGCGGGGCTCGACTGATTTTGGTTATGACGTTCTGCGCGCCAGGAGAGGATGAATAGCAATGCCACTCCAACACAGATCCCGCTATCAGCGATGTTGAAAGCCGGAAAACCGGTTTCCTCCCCACTGCGGGTGTAAATATAGAATCGGAGAAAATCGACGACATGACCGACAAACAATCGATCTGCCAGATTGCCGGCAATCCCTCCAAAAATCAGCCCCAGGGAAATCTGCCCGAGAGCTGTCTTGCTATCAAAATGATGTCGGAAAAGAAACAACGCGAGCATGGCCACGAGCGATATGATGGCCAGTAACGCATTCTGCCCCGTGAACATGCTCCAGGCCGCTCCCGTGTTGCCCCAGTGGACAAGACGGAAAAAGCCATCGGCGACGACAATTCCCGGGCCATTCCACTCGATGTGGCGAATCACCAATTGTTTGGTGATTTGATCCAGTGCTAAAATCGCCAGGGCAATGGCGCCCATTCTTTTATTAGGGGTCCAGGTCATCGTTTGTAGATCACTCGAGTCTTGGCAATCAGGTCATGCAAACCACGTTTGTCATCGCGGAAAGCCACAAATAAATATCCGATATAGCAGATGAAATCGCTCAAACGGGCGCCGAAATAACGGAGAATCGCTCGTCCAATACCGATATTTGATCCATCCAAATTCACGATCTTTGCTCCGATAATCATTTTGCCGAGGGTTGCTCCTATAAGACCATTCAACAGCACATGATAAAGAAAGTGCATCGGGAAATACACCGCCCATTGCTTAGCCATATACGGAAGCACTGTTTCAGAATATGCGATCAGTTCCTCAATGAGTTTTGGGCTGTTCGGGTCGAAATTCGGGATCGGAGGGGTGACCCCATTACCGACGCCCAGCGCTTCCCAAACAACGAAGAACACTACCCACATGGCAACATTATCCAGTAGAAAGGCTCCAACCCTCGGCCAAAAACCGACCGACTCAAACGTGCTCCGTTGCATCGAGGGGTTCTTGGCATAGACATCTCCCAATTCCAGTTGGAGCTCCGAAAACTTCTCGGCCGAAAGCCAGACCCCCACATCGCTACGGGCGATCAGCGAATCGCGGCTGATACGACCTTCCCGGATCCAGCTTTTAAGTTCATCGAGCGTGACGGGACCGTACTCACGGCCGTCTCCGCCTATTATTTTATAATCCATATCGAATGTCTGACCGTGCTGCTGCAGCTAACCTCCGCTATCAAAGGTGCTAAAACCGCAAAAGACAATCAAAACCCCTTGGAATCCCCCTTTTAAAGCGATCTCAAAGAGATAAACAGAAGCGCATTGTATCGTTATAGCGACCGTGGCGTCACTCGGCAAAGAGAAGGGGAAAATGGCCAAGCCGTACGGCTAGGCCCCAAAACAGAACGGAAAAGAGGTCAAGCCGTACGGCTCGGCTCCAAAACAGAACGGAAAAGTGGTGCAGTCGTGTGGCTCGGCCTCAAAACAGAACGGAAAAGTGGTGCAGCCGTGTGGCTCGGCTCCAAAACAGAACGGAAAAGTGGTGCAGCCGTGTGGTTCGGCTCCAAAACAGAACGGAAAAGTGGTGCAGCCGTGTGGCTCGGCCTCAAAACAGAACGGAAAAGTGGTCAAGCCGTACGGCTAGGCTCCAAAACAGAATGGAAAAATGGTCGGACCACCTGACTTGGGCCGCTTTTCCGCTTGGCAGTTAGGGGTTCGGACTGTAAAACCCGCCATGCATCATTTTCGATACATCCGTGGCAAGCTCTTCTGCGAAGGCGTCTCTGTGGAGTCGCTCGTCAAGAAACACGGATCCCCTCTCTACATCTATTCCCAGAAAACATTGGAAGATCATTTCACCAAGCTCGACCAGGCACTCGCGCCGCTCGATCACATGATCTGTTACGCCATGAAGGCGAATTCGAACCTCGCCGTCATGCGCACCCTCGCTAATTGCGGCGGCGGCTTCGACGTCGTCAGCGAAGGCGAATTGCGCCGTGTCATCGCTGCGGGTGGCGACGCCAAAAAGTGCGTGTTCGCGGGTGTCGGTAAGACAGAACAGGAAATCGAATTCGCGCTTCGCAAAGGCATTTATTCCTTCAACGTGGAAAGTGAGCCTGAACTCATCCGCATCAACAAAGTGGCCGCGCGTCTCAAGAAGGTTGCTCCAGTCGCTGTGCGTGTGAATCCGAATATCGACGCCGGTACTCACGCCAAGATCACCACTGGCACTTACGAGAACAAGTTCGGCATCCAGTTCGAACACGTGGAAGCCATTTATGCTCGTGCCAGCAAACTGAAGAACCTGCGTTTGCGCGGTATCCAGATGCACATCGGCTCGCAGCTCACGGATGTGAAACCTTTTGAAGCCGCGGTGAAAAAGATTCTCCCGATGGTGGAGAAGCTCGCAGCCAAGTACAAATTCGAATTCTTCAGTATCGGTGGCGGGCTCGGCATCATCTACAAAGGAGCCCTTGCCAGCGGTTCGACCGAATGGTGGAAACAAACAGAGAACAAAGACATTCTCACCCCTACGCTTTACGCAGACCGACTGGTTCCGCACTTGAAGAATCTGGGACTCAAGATTCTGATCGAACCAGGTCGTTTCATTGTCGGCAACGCCGGCATTCTCGTGACCCGCGTGGAATACGTGAAACAAACCGGCAAGAAAAACTTCGTGATCGTCGACGCCGCGATGAACGATTTGATTCGTCCGGCTTTTTACGATTCCTATCACGAGATTGTGCCGCTTACGGAAAAGAAAGGCGCAACTATTTCATCCGATGTTGTCGGCCCGATCTGCGAATCTGGCGATTACTTCGCCAAAGATCGTCCGCTCCCCAAAGTCGGGGAAGGGGACTACCTGGCGCTGCTCAGCGCGGGTGCTTATGGATTCGTGATGGCCTCAAATTACAATTCCCGCGGAATGGCTGCGGAAATTTTGGTCAACGGCAGCAAATCTGCCGTTGTTCGTGAACGTCAGCCTGTTGTAGAAATCTGGGACAAAGAAAAAGTCCCGGCCTGGCTGTAACCGATCCGTCCAATTGAATCTTGCGCAGGGGAACAGGTTAAAACCTGTTCCCTTTTTGTTTAGGGAAATCCAATTTCGGACTCCCACCCAGTCGGCAGGTCTGCGTCAATCGGATCTGTGTACCAGAGATTCAGATACGAACCGTAAACGGTTCTCAATCCGGGTGTCACATAGAAGGGAATTGCAGGCAGGTAAGCCGCATCCCGCGCTCTCTCGGGGATGGAGTTAATAACGCCGTGGCCATCCAGTGCCAGAAACGGACCGAGTAAGAGGATGTATGCAGCGTAAGCCATTAACATTTGCCCGACCCTGCGTCGAAACTTCGTGGTTTTTGAATAATCTTCGCTGGGCATTGCTGAGACCGTGACAGTTCGGAGTGGTCACGCAAGGGAAAAAGACCAAGGATGAGGGCCAAAGTTGAGTGGGCCAGACGTAGACAGATCTTTGAGCCGAGGGGCACTGCTAGGTAACCGAGTGATAATGAATTTAACCGCTTCCGTTTCCCGCCCTGAATCGCCGGAATGATTTCCAGCGCTTCGGTGTCTCCAGCCTCATGTCGCTTGGCTTTCAATCCAGAGTTCGAAGGAGCAGTTTCTCCATTTTGGACAGGCTTGGTGGAAGCCTGGATATAGTGATTTTCCGGAAGTAAACGCGTTTGCAGACCCTAACCCGCATTTCTCACCAATAGAGATAAAGAATGACTTTTAGGTGTTTGAGACCAGATGAGGTCTGGGAAAGTTGACGGAACAGAGCAAAGTGAGGCGTGATGGTCGAAAAA
>JBKJKE010000166.1:0-3108 GCA_046597605.1 Limisphaerales bacterium
CAATGAGTTGGTTCATCGCGCATCAGTGCGGCTATCGCCGCACCTTGCGCAATCCCTCTCTCAAAGTGGCTGGTTTTCATCCGCCCATCCCTGGCTGGTTTTGAGTGCCCGCTGACAGCACGGAAACTATGGTTCCACGGTTGACAGTAGCCCCGGTTGCAATACCTCGCTCCAAACGTATTTCAGTAGTGGAAACACGAATGATGCAGCGAATCCTTGGATCCGGCTGTCTCAAATGAAATTCGACGGTCAATGCAGGTGGATGGGCATTTTGGCATGTAATAGTCTTCGGGGTGCCAACTGGCAAAGCATGTTGCAGAAAAACGTATTGCCACACGGCGATGGAAATCACCTTGTTGCGGGCTGTGGCACTTATGCAGGTATGACCGAAGAACTCGGGGGACGATGGGCCAAGAACATGGTCAAAAATCAAACCGTATCTGATGCCTGGATGAACATGGGGAAAGATGGCTACAAAAACATAGTTTCTGGCGTCATCACAAACGATATTTACTTCCGTGTCTCGGGATGGGAATTCTGTTTCAGTGATCGGCTCAAAAGCTATACCGACCCTGATCCGAATGCCGATTCAATTAGCTATCGAGAAGAACTCGTCCTTGATGTTCCGTGAGAATCCTTTTACTCGTCATTCTAGCCTTCGCCTTGTGTGCCTCTAGTTCAGAGGGTCAAGGCGTAAAGGGCAGGCCCTTTGTTCTAAAAGACTACGAAATTACATGGCTTGCGCCAACTAATCATCTTCCAACCAAGGTTTGGATTTACAAAGTTGTCCCTGCCAAATTCTCTGAATCGCAAATCTCTAATCTGCTTGGTATTTGTCAGTTCAAAGCCGTGGATAGAAAGAGAGTCCCGCTCGATTATCCAGTCAAAGACAAGCATCTCCTTCATTTCGAGGACAAGGACGAAACACGCTATCTCGACATTGCTCCGACCCTCGGATTCATCCAATATTATGACTCCACAGCCAAAGCGCTTGGTCGGGAGCCCGTCGAGAAAGTGCCAAGCGAAGAACAGTCACTTGATCTCACCTTAAAAATCTTATCGAAACTCGGCATACCTGCCGATCAGTTTGCAACGAAGCCCAATAGCAAGGAGTTGAAGGTCCTTCGAACAAGAGGGGAACGAGGGGGGATCGACAAAAAGACTGGAACGGAATTAAGTCGTATCGTCGATTCTCGCGGCGTTATTTTGATCCGCCAGGTTGATGGAATTTCATTTACCGGCCTTGGAACGTCAGGCGGGGTTCGCTCGGTTTTTGGAAACCATGGAAAAATTGCGGAGCTTCAAATAAACTGGCGTAATCTGCAACAGGATCGCTCGTGCACCATGCCGACGGCAGGGGAATTTCTGAAGCAGATCAAACAGGGCAGCACTATGTTGGCACCTCAATCTCAAATCGAAGTTGAGCAGATTCAAAAGCTTGCCATAACGAAAGTCACACTTTCGTATCTCGGCGCACTCGGCGACGAACCCCAAGACATGATTTATCCATTTGCTTCATTGGATGCTGCAATTCAAGTCCAGGAGACAAATACGGTTATTCAGTTGAATAGTCCTCTCTGCACGCACGCTGAATAAACGATTTGGAGTGCGCACACACAGCTTGGACGAGTGCTCCCACCCAAGTTGATTCCTGTCTGATCTCTTGAGCCATTTTGATTTGTCGAGAAGAGGAAATGTAAGCTTGGCGGCAGTCGCCACTTGGCTAACTATTTTGGCATGCTGATCGTCCCGAAGAAGAACCATCGTTTTGTCGATGCTCTCTGTTCAAAGATCGTTCCTAACACTGTCCCAATCCGAGTGCCAGTCAGCCCCGATCGTAAGGCGCAACTGAATGAATGTTTTTTCAACGTTCGTAAAAAGATGGAACGCGAAGGCGGCAACATCCTGCATGGATGGTGTCTGTGGGAATTTCCTGGCTTATTCATTGAGGCCGAGTTCCATAGTTTATGGATAGCCCCGAATGGAGGCCTACTCGACATCACTCCAAAGCAGGACGGAGAGTCTGAAATTCTTTTCCTTCCCGATCCTTCTGCTGTTTTTGATGAAGCGGCCTATAATCGAAGAGACAATGTTCGGCTTGCCATCAAAGACCATCCGATCGTCCATGAATTTCTGAAATGCGCAGAAGAACGCATTCGATTGCTCTCAAGCTCGACCGACCGATGCAATCCGCGCCTATCTGATACTGACGAAGCTACACATGACGAGATTTTTGAACGGATGAGTGGGCTGCAAATATCCATGTTCAGCTTATTGATCGAAAAAAAAGACATGTGTCCTTGCGGGAGCGCAGAAAACTATGAGGACTGTTGCGAAGGAAAATGACCACCTTCAACCGAAAGAGGAGCCGACAATGATTTCTCATTGTCGGCTTTGATTTTTCTAATTACTTGCGCCGACTGGCTACGATGACTTTGGTCAACTTATCCAGCACGGCACAAACACAGGCTGTTATGATGATTATGGACTCCATAATTCACCACCTTTCTAGTGGCGGCAGCCGTTCTTTGTCCCGTCGATTTCACTGATCTGCCTGTGGTGCCGTTTTGTTTCTTAGTTCTCTCTTCTTGGCGAATAATGGCTTAGGTGAGCGTTGAATTCGGTTTATAACAGCGGAGCTTTACTCCATTTCAATGCGAACTAGACCTCCAACCTGCCTCGTTTATGCCGTGTCAAAATTTCAGTATTCTTATTCTCTCGGCTTATGGCTTTCTCTAATCCCAGCGGACGGAAACTTTCAAGGAACAGCACTCTACCGTGCACAACAGTTGTCTAATCGGACTAACGTTAATGGTCAACAACAACCCTCAGTTAATGGGGAGTGGTTCGCGATTTCGGAGAGACAAAATCGCGAATTAAATTTAATTACTTCTGATGGGGGTGGGGGAATCGAATTGGGGAAATAGTTTTAGGAAAACGAGTTTACCATTTCTCCGGGGTGAACAGGTCTTCGCGAATCGAACGGGGCTGCGGCCCCTCCGGCGATGGAACACGTTCGCGTGAGCGAGGAGGGAGGTTTTGTCGAGCACGGCATGAGCCGCGCACAGACCGACAGTGGCGTGAGCCAAAAACCGACCGAAAGTCGGG